>NZ_JAATJA010000002.1:0-600000 GCF_011927665.1 Desulfobaculum xiamenense | reverse complement strand
AGTCCCTGACATACCGCCTTTCCTCGTGAAGTTCCAGCATCTTGCATCGTGGTTCGCCCCGCGATGCGCCGCCTTGCCTCAAAAATCCACGCTATCGAGCAACACCGTAACCGGTCCCCAGTTCGTGAGCGACACGTCCATCATCGCGCCGAACTCGCCTTGGCGCACACGTCCGGGGAGCATGGCCTCCAGATCGGACACCAGCCGCTCGTACAATTCTATGGCATTTTTCCCGTCGGCGGCAAGGTGGAACGACGGTCTGCGGCCCTTGCGACAATCGGCGTAGAGCGTGAACTGCGAGACCACCAGCACCTCCCCGCCGAAGTCGCGAAGCGACAGATTCAGGCGGTCGTCCGCGTCGGGAAACACCCGCAGATCGAGCATCTTGCCGAGCATGGTCTCCCACGTGCGCGTGGTAGGAAGCTCCGGCGCATCGTCACGCCCGAAACCGGCCAGAACCAGAAGCCCCGGGCCGATCTCGCCAACGGTGCGCCCGTCCACGTCCACCCGCGCGCCTCGCACGCGCTGAAGATGCAGACGCACGGCTACTCCTCGAAGTAGGTGGCCGACTGGGCGGGCTTCTCGCTCACGGTCACGCTGTGCACGGACACTCCCGTGTCCGCCAGCCGCGCCGCGAGTTCATGATAGATGTAGCGGGCCAGATTCTCCGAGGACGGATTATGCTCGGCGAACTGGGGCAGTTCGTTCAGGTGACAGTGGTCCAGACCGCCGAGAATCTCGCCGAGCATGGTCTTGAGCACCTTGAAGTCGATGAGCAGTTCCGTATCCGGAGTGAGGGTGTCGCCCTCCACCTGCGCCTCGACATTGAAATTGTGGCCGTGCATGCGTTCGCATTTGCCCTCGTAGTGCCGCAGCTGGTGCGCCGCGGCGAAATCGCGGCGTACCGTCAGCCGCCACTTGCCCTTCTTCTGCATCGTCATCTCTCGAAAAAACCTCAACGTATCGTGTTATGCGAAACCATCCACCCCGGCCGCACAGGCTGCCCGGCTAGAGCGATTCCACGTCCTTCCAGAATTCGCGGGTCGGCGTCACGCTGTAGCGGGGCCCGAGCTGGAGCTTGCACTCGCAGTCGTCCACACGCACCAACATCTGCACGGGGATCTTGCCCGTATGCCGTGCCAGAACGTCCTTGAGCCGTGCGCGGCCGCCCTCGTCGAGCGTATCGGCCTCCATCACCAGCAGCACCGGTTCCTGATTGCCCGCCAGTGCGTCGGCCAGAATCTTGAGTTCCTCGGTGATGAGCTTGGCCCGCTTGGGCACGCCCTCCTCTTCCTGCGGGCCGCCGTCGCGATCGCTGACCTTGCCGATGAACAACAGCGGCTGGTCCATGTCCAGAATCTCGCGATACTTGGCGTAGGCCTCGGGGAACATGACCGCCTCGCCCGAGCCGGTGAGGTCCTCCACCTCGCAGAAGGCCATCTTGCCGCCCTTCTGGGTGATAATCTCCTTACGGGCGGTGACGAGAATGGCCGTGCGTACCTCCGCGCCTGCAGCGTAGTCCGCCACCTGCACGAGGCTCGGCAGGCGCATGCGCGCCAGCTCGTGACGGAAGGACAACAGCGGATGGCTCGACAGGTAGAAGCCGAGGGACTCCTTCTCGAAGCGCAGCTTCTCGTCGTCCGGCCACTCCTCGATGGGCGGGCCGTCCGTACCGATGCCGGTTCCGGGCAGGCTCGGCATGCTCATGCCCGCCGCGGCCATAAGCGACATCTGGCCGGAATTCTTGTCCTTGGCCTTCTTCTGGGCCAGCGCCACCACGCGGTCCAGCGCGTCGAACATCGCGGCGCGGACCACGCCGAAACCGTCCATGGCACCGGCCTTGATGAGATGCTCCAGCACGCGCTTGGTGACCTTGCGCAGGTTCACGCGCTCGCACAGGTCGAGCATGCTCTTGAACGGCCCCTTCTCGGCGCGGGCGTCCACGATCTCGCGGATGGCCTCGTCGCCGACGTTCTTCACGCCCGCCAGACCGTAGCGAATCTGGCCGTCGGCAGGCACGGTGAAGTGGCGGTGCGAACTGTTCACGTCCGGCGGCAGCACCTCGATCTCGAGATCGCGGCAGGCGGCGATGTACTTGAGCACCTTGTCGGTGTTGCTCACTTCCGACGTGATCATGGCGGCCATGAATTCCGTGGGATAGTGCACCTTGAGGTAGGCGGTATGGTACGAGATGAGCGCGTAGGCCGCCGAGTGCGACTTGTTGAAGCCGTACGCGGCGAACATCTCCATCAAGTCGAAGATTTCCGTTGCCTTGGCGGCGTCCACGCCGAGTTTGGCCGCGCCCTCGTTGAAGAATGCGCGCTGCTCGGCCATGGCCTCGGCGTTCTTCTTGCCCATGGCGCGACGCAGCAGGTCTGCGCTACCAAGGGAGTAGCCCGCCACCACCTGCGCGATCTTCATGACCTGTTCCTGGTACACGATGACGCCGTAGGTATCCTTGAGTACCGGCTCCAGCTGCGGCAGCGGGTACACCACGGGCACCTCGCCGTGCTTGCGCTTAATGAATTCCTCGACCATGCCAGAGCTGAGCGGTCCCGGCCGGTAGAGGGCGAGCATGGCGATGATGTCCTCGAAGCAGCTCGGCTTGAGCATGCGCAGGTACTTGCGCATGCCGTCGGATTCCACCTGGAAGATGCCATCCGTGTCGCCACGGGAGTAGAGGTCGAAAGTCTCGGGATCGTCGAGGGCCAGCGTGTCGAGGTTCGGCGGTTCCTTGCCGCGCTCGGCGATGATGTCCACCGTATCCTGGATCACGGTCATGGTCCGCAGGCCGAGGAAGTCGAACTTGACGAGGCCGACCTTCTCCACGTGCTTCATGTCGTACTGGGCGACTGTTTCGCCCTTCTTCCCGGTATACAGGGGCAGGTAGTCCCACATGGGCCCGTCGGAGATGACCACGCCCGCCGCGTGGGTGGACGCATGCCGATGCAGGCCCTCCAGACGGCGCGAAATGTCGATGAGCTTGGCGATACGCGGATCGGCCTTCATGCGCTCGCGCAGCTCCGGCTCCATCTCCAAGGCCTTGTCGATGGTCATCTTGAGGTCTTCGGGGATAAGCTTGGCTATCTCGTTGACCTCGGGGAAGGCGATGCCCAGCGCGCGGCCCACGTCGCGCACCACGGCCTTGGCCTTCATGGTGCCGAAGGTGGTGATCTGCGCCACGGCGTTCGCGCCGTACTTCTCGCCAACGTACTTGATGACTTCCGTGCGCCTGCGTTCGCAGAAGTCCACGTCGATATCGGGCATGGACACGCGTTCGATGTTCAGGAAGCGTTCGAACAGCAGATTGTACGGCAGCGGATCGAGGTTGGTGATGCGCAGGGAGTAGGCCACGATGGAGCCTGCCGCCGATCCGCGGCCCGGCCCCACGGGAATCCTGTTGCGCTTGGCCCAGTTGATGAAGTCCTGCACGATGAGAAAATAGCCCGGAAAGCCCATCTCGGTGATGACGCCAAGCTCCATTTCGAGGCGGTCCCAGTAGACCTTCTCGTCCACCTTGTAGGGCATGTTCTTCAGGCGTTCGCGCAGGCCGTCGCGGGCCATGTCGCACATCTGGTCGTCAAGGCTCTTGCCCGGCGGCACGTCATAGACCGGGAAGAAGTACTTGCCCATGCGGATTTCGACGTTGCACTGCTCGGCGATGCGGGCCGTGTTCTCGATGGCCTCGGGGCAATCGGCGAAGGCGGCCTCCATCTCCGACGGCGGCCGGAAGTACAGCTTATCCGTGCCGATGCGGAAACGCTTGGCGTCGTCCACGCAGGCGTTGGTCTGCACGCACAGGAGGATGTCGTGGGCCTCGTGGTCCGCCGCGGTGAGGTAGTGGCAGTCGTTGGTGGCCACCAGCGGCAGATTGGTGTGTGCGGCAAGCTCGCGCAGCAGGACGTTGGCCTGATCCTGCTCCTTCAGGCCGTTGGCCTGCAATTCGATGTAGAAGCGTCCGGGGAAAATGGCCTCGTACTCGCGGGCGGTGACAATGGCCTTGTCCATGCCCTCGTTCAGCACGTCCTGCACCACCTCGCCCTGAAGGCAGGCGGACAGGGCGACGATGCCCTCGCTGTAGCGCTTGAGGATTTCGCGGCTGACGCGCGGCTTGTAGTAGAAACCGCGCAGGTAGCCTTCGGACACGATCTTGGCGAGATTGTGGTAGCCCACAAGGTTCTGGGCCAGAAGCACCAGATGGAAGCGCTTCTTGGCGTCCTCGCCCTCGAAGTTAGTGTGCGGGCCACGCGAGACATAGACCTCGGAGCCGATGATAGGCTTCACGCCCTGCTTCTTGGCTTCAAGGTAGAATTTGGCCGCCGCGAACATGTTGCCGTGATCGGTGACCGCGACGGAAGGCATGCCGTACTCGATGGCCTTGGAGCACAGGTCGCCGAGGCGGATGGCGCCGTCAAGCAGACTGTATTCGGTATGGCAATGCAAATGGACGAAATCGGACATGGGTATGCGTATCCCTGACGGGTTGGGGTCGTTCGGGTTGGTGTACGCGTAGGGGGTACCAGAAAACGCCGTCGGCAACAAACGCCAAGCGCCAGAGGTTCCCGGCTGGGCCGTCGGGGGGGGAGTGCCGTCATGCCGGTGTGTTGCGGAAATTCCCCACGCGCACACGGCCGCATTCCTTCGAAAATTTCCCGGACCGACCGCACGGGGGGCGCGGCACGCGGCACGCCAGCCTCATCCCCACACCACAGTCTCCCCGGTGTCAAAGCATGAAAAGTGTCAGCCTGCTTGCGCTTACATCCATTCAGGATGTATGGGAATCATGTTTCCCAACCGCTACCGGAGGCACCGCGATGGACCCCGCAGGCGAAATCCGGGCACTCACAGACAGGATTGCCCGGCTCGAACAGGAAAATGCCGCCCTGCGCGACACGGGCGAAGACCTTGAGCGCGAACTCGTCATCTACCGCGCCGTGCTTGAAGGCATGGCCGACGGCATCCTGCTCATGCAGGAAACCTTCACGAAATGCAACCAGAGCGCCTGCCGCATCTGGAAATGCGAAAAAGGCGACATCATCGGCTATTCCCCGGAGAAGTTCGCCCCGCCCTTTCAGCCAAACGGCCGCGAATCCGTCGGCATGGCCCACGAGAAGATACAGGCGGCCCTAAAGGGTGCGCCCCAGCGCTTCTACTGGAAGGACCTGCGCGGCGACGGCACCCTCACCGACACCGAGGTCTTCCTCAAGGCCGTGTCCATCAACGACACGGACTACGTCGTCGCCACCGTGCGCGACATCACCGACGAGCTACGCAAAGAACGCGAGCGGACCATCCTCTTCGACCGCATGGAGCACATCCTCGAAGCGCGCACCCGCGAACTGCACAGCTCCCACGACCTGCTCAAGGACGAGCGCTCCTACCGGGCGCAGGTAGAGGCTGACCTCGAACGGGCGGACCTCGAACTCAATCAGGTCTTTGAAACCTCCACCGACGGGCTCATCGTCACCGACTCACACAAGAACATCCTCAAGATCAACCGGGCCTTTCTGGAACTCTCCGGCTACCGCGCCGAAGAGGTCCACGCGCGTAAGTGCTTCGAGATATTTCCCTGCGAGAACTGCGACCGCAAGCGCTGCCGAGCCGCCACCCGCCTCAAGGGCCGCAACCGCGTGGACTACGAGACGGAGTGCATCTCCGCCACCGGCGAACGCGTGGCCTGCGCCGTCACCGCCACCAAGCTCAAGGAATCGAGCGGCACACAGGTGGGCATGGTCATAAGCTACAAGAACATCACGGACTATCGGCAGTGGGTGCAGGCCCTGCAATACTCCGAGGAACTCCACCGCATCACGCTGGCCAGCATCTCCGACGCCGTGTTCATCACCGACGACGACGGCAACTTTCACTACGTCAGCCCCAGCGTGGAAGGCGTGTTCTGCCTCACCGAGGAGGAGGTGTGGTGGCTCGGCAACATCCACGAGCTTCTGGGGCGCGGCTTCTTCGACCTCGCAGAGCTGGAGGCGCGCGGCGAAATCCGCAACATCGAGCTGTCCCTCACCGACAGGCAGGGCGGCCCGCACGAGCTCATGGTCAACGTGAAGCGCGTGAACATTCAGAACGGCACAGTACTCATCACCTGCCGCGACATCACCGAGAAATCCCTCGCCGAACGCGAGGCGCGGCTCAAGCACGAGCAGCTCATCCACGCGGGCAAGATGGTTTCGCTTGGCATCCTCGTCTCCGGCGTGGCGCACGAGGTGAACAATCCCAACAACTACATCATGCTCAACACGCAGCTCCTCTCGCGCATGTGGCACGACGCCGCCCCCGTACTGGAGCGCTACCACGAGGAACACGGAGACTTCCTCATCGGCGGCCTGCGCTACTCCCACGCCCGCACCCGCATCCCCGGACTCTTCGACAGCGTCCTCGAAGGCTCCGCACGCATCAAACGCATCGTGCAGGACCTCAAGGACTACGCCCGCCACGACTCAACGGACATGAGCCAGACCGTGCACGTCAATTCGGTCATCAAGCACTCGCTGAACCTGCTCGGTAACCAGATTCGCAAATCCACAGACCACTTCTCCATCGCCTTCGAAAAGACGCGACCCCGCGTGCGCGGCAACTACCAGAAAATCGAGCAGGTCATCATCAACCTCGTGCAGAACGCCTGCGAGGCCCTGCCGGACAAGTCCCACTCCGTGGCTGTGGAGGCAATCACCCTCGCCGATCCAGCGAGGGTCACCGTCCTCGTGCGCGACGAGGGCACGGGCATAACGCAGCAGGACATGCAGCACATCATGGACCCCTTCTTCACCACCAAGCGCGACATCGGCGGCACGGGGCTCGGCCTCTCCGTCTCGCAGAAGATCGTGCAGGAACACGACGGAACGCTGGAATTCACCTCCGAACCCGGCAGGGGAACCGTGGCCGCCCTCACCCTGCCCCTCATGCCCCCCGAGGAGTAGCCCATGCCAAGCGACCACCGCGCCATCCTCATCGTGGACGACGAGCCGTCCACCATCGACAGCTTCGAACTCTCCCTCGCCTCGCAGGGCATGCAGGGCATCGACCGCTGCGAGGACAGTCGCGCTGTCATGGACCTGCTGGCCAAGGCTCCGGCGGACGTGGTGCTCCTCGACCTCGTCATGCCCTTCGTCACCGGCGAGGAACTCCTCGAACGCATCCGCGCCGCCCACCCGGAGACCGAAGTCGTCGTCATCACCGGCATCGACACCGTAGACAGCGCCGTCACCTGCATGCAGGCCGGAGCCTTCGACTATCTGGTCAAGCCCGTGGACGGAAACCGCCTTTTCGCCACCGTGGCGCGGGCGCTGGAGATGCACCGCCTGCGGCGCGAGAACTCCTCCCTGCGTAGCGGCTTCCTGCGCGACACCCCCGCGCGGCCCGACCTCTTCGGGCACATCATCACAGACAACCCGCGCATGCTGCGCATCTTCAAATACATCGAGGCCATCGCGGACTCCCGCCAGCCCGTGCTCATCACCGGCGAGTCCGGCACCGGCAAGGAACTCGTCGCCCGCGCCGTGCACGCCGCCAGCGCCGCCAGCGGCCCATTCGTCCCGATCAACGTGGCTGGGCTGGACGACACCGTCTTCAGCGACACACTCTTCGGCCACGTGCGCGGAGCCTTCACCGGCGCGCAGAACGCACGGCGCGGCCTCGTCGAGAACGCGGCGGGCGGCACCCTCTTCCTCGACGAAATCGGCGACCTCTCCCCCGCCTCGCAGGTCAAGCTGTTGCGCCTCATTCAGGAGCGCGAGTTCACGCCCCTCGGCGCGGACATGCCCAAGCCCGCCGAGGCCCGCGTCGTCGCCGCCACGCACCGCGACCTCGAATCCCTGCGCGACTCGGGGCGCTTCCGCGACGACCTCTTCTACCGCCTGTGCATCCACACCATCCACCTGCCCCCGCTTCGCGAGCGCAAGGACGACCTCCCCACGCTGGCCGAGCACTTTCTGCGCAAGGCCGCACGCGCCCTCGGGCACGATGTGCCGCGCGTCCCCCCACAGCTCCACGCCCTGCTCGCCTCGCACGACTTCCCCGGCAACGTCCGCGAGCTGGAATCCATGATCGTCGATGCCGTCAGCAACACCACCGGCCCCCAGCTCCCCATGCTGCCGTTTCGCCGCCGCATCGCCCCAAGCCCCATGCCCCAGTGCTCCGCTGCGGACAATTCCGGCCAGCCGCCGACCATCGCCTTCCCCGAACGCCTGCCCACCCTCTCCGAAGCAGCGGACCAACTCATCGACGAAGCCATGCGCCGCGCAGGCGGCAAGCAGACCCTCGCCTGCACCCTGCTCGGCATCTCGCAACCGGCACTCAGCAAGCGCCTCAAACGCCGAACCGCCACCCACGACTAGGCCTGCGGCGCGGAGATATGGCCTCCGGCGGCCGGGGCTTTGCCCCGGACCCCAGTCAAGGAAATGATTTCCTTGACAATCCTCAATAGGGCTTCGTCGCTAAAAGCCGTACGGCCCGCCAAGGGCAGACGGCCTGTCGCATGTCGGGGGTCCAGGGGGCCAGCGGCCCCTTGGCCGGCAGAGCCTACGTCTTGCATGCGTCCATGAACGATACGCCCCGCACACCGCACCACCGCGACACGCCCCGCACACAGTTCCACAGCACCCCGCCCACCCAGCCATAACCGCAGGCATGCCATTCCCTTTGGAATACTCCCCAATCGCCCCGCCACACCGAGCGTTCTGCGATTCTCGCGGCGTTCGGCCATTCCGAATGGCATAGTCGCGCGTTGGCGACCGTATGCCGAAGGCTCCAGAAAATTGGCTACTGACGGGGGTGGAGTGGCACATGGTGGGGCTGGCATGGTTCTTCCAATAAGTAAAGTGTCGCGCGGAGATGTATCTGCCCGAAAACGCAAGAGACCCGCCAAGGAGGAACGGATGAAGAACTCCCGCAACGAGACACCGAAAACTGGCGAAAAAGGCCTGTCGCGCCGTGGATTCCTGCTGACCGCCGGCCGGGCGGCCGGTGGTTTCGCGGCCGGACTCGTCTATCTGAAGAGTACCGGTTCACTGGCCTTTGCCGCACGTCCGGGTGGCGATGAGGCCCAGCTTCCCGGCCCAATGTACGAACTGCGGTTCGATACGGCCAAGTGTGCGGGCTGCGCCTACTGCGAAATCGCCTGCGCGCAGTTCCACGAGGGCCACGCGGACCCGACCTCGCACCGCAACAGCTTCACCATGAAGCCCGTGCTGGACTTCATCGGCGTGAGCGCGCTGTCCGCCAACGCGCCGGGCTGGCCGCAGCCGCTGGCGCGGGCCACCTTCGCCGAATTTTCCGAAAACGAATTCTGTCGGCAGTGCGAATCGCCCGAATGTCTCGACGCCTGCCCCGAGAACGCCATCTTCGTGGACCCGAAGACCGGCGCGCGCGTGGTGGACGAGAAGAAGTGCGTGGGCTGCGGAACCTGCGCCGAGGCCTGCCAGTACGGCATGATCCACGTGAGCGAAGCCACCGGCACGGCCATCAAGTGCGACCTGTGCGGCGGTGATCCCCAGTGTGTCGCCTGGTGCCCCACGCAGGCCATCACCTTCCACAAGCTCTAACCGCCAACGCAGGGAGACTCGGACATGAACAAGGACGTGTACGGAAACATGGGGACGATCCTGCGCATCGACCTGACGGACGAATCCGTCGCCTACGAGGACGCGCGGAAATATTATAAGGATTGGCTTGGCGGGCGGTGCCTCGCGCACTACCTGCTGTTCAGCGAAGTGGACGTGGCCCGCACGGAGCCGCTGTCGCCCGAAAATCGCATCTACATCGGCACCGGTCCCTTGAGCGGGACGACCTTTCCCAGCTCCGGGCGCACCCATGCGTGCTTCCTGTCGCCCATGAACTACTCCGGCTGGGGCGACTCCAACTGCGGCGGGCATTTCGGTCCCGCGCTCAAGCGCTGCGGCTTCGACATGGTGGTCATCTCGGGCCGTGCGAAGCGCCCCGTGTATCTCTACGTCGAGAACGACACCGTGAGCATCCTCCCCGCCGATGATCTGTGGGGCAAGGGCACCATCGACACGCAGGCCGAACTGATCGCCCGCCATGGCGAGCCGACCAAGCTCCTGTGCATCGGTCAGGGCGGCGAAAACCTCGTGCGCTTCGCCAACGTGCGCACAGAGACCACCAACTCCATGGGCCGCTGCGGTCTGGGCGCGGTGTTCGGCTCCAAGAACCTCAAGGCCGTGGTGGCCAAGGGCACCAAGCCGGTCAAGCTGTTCAAGCCCAAGGAATTCTACGAGGTCACCAAGCAGCTTCGCGACGACCTCATGAATCCCGAGTTCGGCAAGGCCCACAGCGCCACGTATCAGATCATGTCCAAGTGGGGCACGCCGGGCATCACCAACCTCATCGGCACCACCGGCATGGTGCCCATCCGCAACTGGCAGCGCTGCGGCATCGACCCGAAGTTCGACAGACTGGTGCGCGCGTGGAGCACCGAGCACGGCACCCGGCGTGAAGCCTGCTTCACCTGTCCCGTGCACTGCCACGCGGCCTACGCCGTGAAGGACGGCAAGTACCCCACGCGCGGCGGTGGTCCCGAGTACGAAACCACCACGGCGCTTGGCCACAAGTGCGACGTCGGCGACGACAAGGCCGTGCTCAAGCTCAATTCCATGTGCAACGACTATGGTCTGGACACCGTGGAATGCGGCGCGCTGTTCTCCACGCTGATGGAGCTGATGGAGCGCCGAATCATCGACAAGGAGTACCTCGACGGCATCGACATGCAGTTCGGCAATGCGGACGCCATGGTCGAGATGATGCCGATGGTGGTCTTCAGAAAGGGCGTGGGCGATCAGCTGGCGGACGGGCCGTGGCGCGTGTGCAAGCGCATCGGACCCGAGGCGCTGAAGTCCTGCTACCACCAGAAGGGCATGTGCGCCACGGGCGTGGAAACGCGCTCCACCATCGGCTCCATGCTCCAGTTCGCGGTGTCTCCGCGCGGTTCGCACCATCTCAACGGTCTGCCCACGGCGGAATGGGTCAACATCCCCCCGGTGGCGGTCAAGGTGGCCGGATACGCGGAAGCTGGCGACGTGCGCTCCTACCATCCGCAGGCCAAGGCCCGGCTGGTGCGCTACTACGAGAACATGTTCTTCCTGTCGGACAGCCTCGGCATCTGCAAGTTCAACTTCGGGCACCTCGCCTTCTGGCACGACAGCGGCGAGGCGCTGGACTACATGTACGACCAGTTGTGCAAGGCCATCTACTACGCCACCGGCATCAAGTACACGGTGGACGAGCTGTTCACCATCTTCGAGCGTTCCAACCAGATCGAGCGGGCAACCATCGTCATGCGCGGCTGCCGCCGCGAGGATGACCAGCCCAACTGGAAGTGCCTGAACGAGGCCTGCCCGGGTCAGCATCCCGTCGGCCCCATCCCGCTGCCGCCCATCGACGCCGAGAAGTTCAATAAAATTCTCGACGCCTACTACGACGAACGCGGCTGGGAGCGCGAGACCGGCATTCCCAAGAAAAGCCATCTGAAGAAGCTCGGCCTCGGATTCGTGGCCGACAAGATGGGCGCGGCGCTGAAGGTCGTCTAGCGAACAACGGGCCGACGCGGCGCTGCCCGCGTCGGCCCTCTTCCGCGGAACTTTCCGCGCAGCATCCGGAGTATGCCATGAAACGACTGCTTCTCGGGCTGGCCCTGCTTCTCGCCGCCGTCGGACCGGCATTTGCCGCCGACGGGCACTACGTCAACGGACTCGAAGGCATCAAATGCGCCAGCGTGCCGCCGCCGGGCTACTATCTGCGCACCTATGTGGCAGCCTACAACGCCGACCGCGTCAACGACCGTGACGGAAACCGCGTGGACATCAACCCTGACGTGGACGTCATCGCGCTGGCGCTGCGCCCCATCTGGATCACCGGGTACAAGGTGCTCGGCGCGGACTACGGCGTGCAGGCCGTCATTCCGTTCAAGTACACCCACCTCGACAACAGCGTCATCGACGCCGACACGCGCTCCGGCCTCGGCGATATCGACCTCACGCCGGTTCTGCTGGCGTGGCACACGGACCGCTTCGACGTGGCCTTCAGCTACGAGCTGTTCCTGCCCACGGGCGACTGGTCCAGCTCGCATCCGGCCTCGCCGGGCAAGAACTTCTGGACGCACATGTTCTCGCTTGGCGTCACGGCGTACCTCGACGAGGCGCGCACGTGGTCCTTCTCCATCCTGCCGCGCTACGAGGTACACACGGAGAACACCTCCACGGACGTGACCTACGGCAACGACTTCCACTTCGAATGGGGCCTCGGCAAGCAGTTCGGCCCACTTGAGGTCGGGCTGGCCGGATACTGCCACTGGCAGGTCACGGACGATTCCGGCAGCGGTGCCACGTGGGACCGCGACGTGCACGACAGGGCCTACGCCGTCGGCCCGGAAATCAGCTACATGTTCGAAACCCTCGGCGTGCAGGCGAGCCTGCGCTATCTCCACGAATTCGAAGCCGTGGACTGCACCAAGGGCGACATGGGCGTGCTCACCATTACCAAACCGTTCTAGACACCTCTGTCCATCCCATCCAACCGCCCCGCCGTCGGCCCGCAAGGTCGGCGGCGGGGGCCTTTTTGTCGAGGGCCATCTCGCGCGCTTGCCTCGGCGGGCATCCTCTGCCAATGTGAGAATAGACGGAGAGTCCTTTTCCTGCCGAGGTTCCGGCGTGTCGTTTCGGGCATGCCACGGACGTTCCGGCAATGCAGGGAGAAGTCGCATGCGCATGATGGTCCGGCTTGCCGCAGTACTGCTATGCCTCTCCATGGGCGTCGCCCATGCGAGTGAGCCTATACGTGTGGCGGCCATATTCGCGGCCACCGGCGAGGCATCGCTCAGCAACGCCTTGAGCTTCGACGTACTGCGTTTCGGGGTGGAGCGAATCAACGCCGATGGGGGGCTGCTTGGCAGGCCCGTCGAACTGCTGGAATTCGACAACAAGAGCATTACCGTCGCATCCAAAACCGCTGCCGAGGCGGCCGTGGCGCAGGGGGCGACGTTCGTTATCGGACCGTCGTGGAGTTCACATGCTCTTGCCGCTGCGCAGGTGTTGCAGAAAGCGGGCATTCCCATGATGGCCACCACCGCCACGGCTCCGGAGGTGACCAAGGTGGGCGACTTCATCTTTCGGGCGTGCTTCCTGGATGACTTCCAAGGCGTGTGCGCGGCGGAATTCGCGTGGCGGGATCTGCATTTCAAGCGCGCCGCAGTGCTGGTAAACGTCAGCAATGCCTACAGCGTGAGCCTCGCGTCCGAATTCGAGCGAGCCTTCACAGGTCTCGGTGGGGACGTGGTCTATCAGGCCGAGTATCTGACGGATGAACGCAATTTCGAGGAAATTTTCGCAAACGTCGTGCGTCGCGAGGCGGAGGTGGTTTTCATTCCCGGGTATCCGCACGATACGGGGCAGGCTATCACGCAGGCCCGCTCCATGAATCTGGCGGTGACCTTCCTCGGTGGGGACTCGTGGTCGCCAATGAACAGGATGCCTCTGGGATGGAGCAATTCGACGAGCATCTATTACGTCACGCACTGGCACAGGGACGCACCCACCCCAGAGAGCCGCGCATTCGTCGAAGAATTCTCGCGCGCGGCGGGGGCGGATGTTCTGGCCGAATTATCTCCTGGGAATGTGCTGGCCTATGATGCCTTACAGCTTTTCGCCGCCGCCGTGCGCGCGGCGGGCAGTGCGGAGCCAAGGCGCATTCGCGACGCGCTGGCCGCAACGAATGGCTTTCGCGGAGCGACGGGGACGTTCAGTTTCGATGAGCAACGCAATCCGCGCAAGGATGCCTTCATCCTGCAAATCGTCGGCGAGGATACGGTGTTCGTGAAGACGGTGCATTCGGAGGGAAAATGACCTTCGAATGCGTCGTGCTTTCGGCATCCGAGTTGCCATCGTGAATGATGGATGAACGGAACGCACCAACGTAGCCCGTCAGGGCGGTCCGTGAACCGGGAATCATTGGGCAAGGGGATGAACGACATGATCCGCGCGCTCCTTATCCTCACCATGGCGCTACTTCTGGCGCATTCCGGCACGGCCTTCTGCGCAGAGCCGATTCTCCTCGGTGCCGTTTTCGCCAAGACCGGGTTGGCTGCCAAGGCGAACATTCACAACTATCGAATGGTCCGTTACGCCGTTAACGAGATCAACGAACGTGGCGGATTGCTTGGGCGCAATGTTGTGTTGCTCGAATACGACAACGCAAGCTCATCCCTTGGTTCCAGCGCGGCTGCGGCGCAGGCCGTGGCCGATGGCGTGTGCTGCGTGGTGGGACCGTTCTGGAGCGCCCACGCGCAAGCCATGGGAAAGGTGTTGCAGCGGGCACGCGTGCCGATGATCGCTGCCGCCTCAACGGCAGACGCGGTAACCGAGGCCGGCGACTACATATTTCGCGCCGGATACGTCGATTCCTTCCAGGGACGCGTCATCGCCGCCTTCGCGCTGGAAGATCTGAAGGCGCGCTCCGTATCCGTACTGACCAATATCAGCACCACCTACAGCCCCGGGCTCGCCGCTGCGTTCATCAAACGCTTCGAGTCCGGAGGCGGGCACGTTGTGCAGCGTGGCGAATATCTTCTCGACACAACTGACTTCAGTGGGTTTCTCCTGTCGATGCGGGAGTTGCGCCCCGATATCGCATTTCTCCCGGGATACTCGCGTGATACGGCCCTCATCCTCATGCAGGCGCAGAATCTCGGCTTGGATACGGTCTTCGTGGGCGGCGACGGGTGGTCATCGCTGAACGACTACCCCGTCTTCAAAGCGGGTTTCAAGGGACGCGGTTACTTCGTCTCCCACTGGCACCGGGACAGCCCCGTACCGGAAAGCCACGCCTTTCTGGCACGATATGCTGCAAAAAGTGGGGACACGGAAGGAGACGCCACACCGGCGAGCATGGTCAGCTATGACGCCGTGGGACTCTTTGCTGATGCGGTGCGCAGGGCCAACAGTTGCGAGCCTTCGGCCATCCGCGACGCTCTGGCCGCCACGCGAGACTACCCCGGCGTAACCGGGCGCATCACCTTCGACGACAAGGGGAATCCATCGAAGCAGGCCGTGATTATCCGGCAGAACGGCAATCGGCCAGAATTCGTCCGGATCGTCCAGCCTTACGAGGCAGGAACGGAGTAACATGGCAAACGGACAGTGGACGCTCAAGCACAAGCTCAACGTGGCCATCATCGCCACGTTCCTGCTCATCGCCGCGGTGGCCGTGGTTGTGCTGTCTGATTTGCAGCGCACGCGCATGACCAAGGCCATCGACGACATCCGTCTGCTCCTTGAAACCATCGTCCAGCGTGATCTGGAGCCGCTATCCAATGAACTCTTCGAGGGGCGCATTCGGGCGCTGGAACTGCGCATCCATCGGATGCTCGACGTGCGCGGCGTACTGGAGGTCGAGGTGCATGACGCGCAAGGCTCACCCCTCGTCAGCACCACCACAGCCAACCTCGATCAGATTGCACCACTCTCGCCGGACGAAATGCATGGGCTGGAGGGAAAGGCCGTCATCAGTAACGAGACATGGGGCGGACAGAGCACCCTCGTCTTCGCGCGCGAGATACGAATCATCGGCACGCAGCTCGGATTCATCTCCATCCGCTACGCCCTCGGCCCCGTGGAACTTGCGGAATTGCGCACCCGACAGGTCTTCATCGGGCTGTTCCTCGCCATTTTGCTCACCATGCTCGTCGTGCTCAATGCGAGCCTGTCACGGATGATCATCGACCCCATCCGCGCGCTTCGCGACGTGCTCAACGAAATGCGCAGCGGCAACCTCGACCTGCGGGTCAAGACGAAAAGTAGCGACGAGGTGGGGGAACTGGGCAAGGCCTTCAACGAGATGTCCGCCGAACTTTCGGCAACCTATCGAGAGGTCGACGCCAAGAACGGTGAACTGCGCGAGCGCAACGCCGCCCTGCGAAACGAGATAACCGAGCGACGGCGCGCCGAGGAGGAGGCCCTGCGCCTCCAGCGGCTCCTGGCCGACGTGTTCGACTCCATGCCCTCGATTCTCGTGAGCGTGAATCCCGATGGAACGGTCAGCCAATGGAATCTCCGCGCGCAAGCGTCCACGGGATTGAACTCGCACGACGCGCAGGGCCGACATCTCACCGAGGTCTTTCCACGCCTCGGACGCGAGATGGACAATGTGGCCCGCGCCATCCGCGAGAAAACGCCCTTCGTCACGCAGCGCCTGTCGCACCAGAAGGATGGTGAAACCCGCTTCGAGGACGTCACGGTCTATCCGCTCATGGCGGAAGGCGTGTCCGGCGCGGTGATACGGATGGACGACGTGACGGAGCGGGTGCGCATTGAGGAGATGATGATCCAGACCGAAAAGATGCTCTCCGTCGGCGGACTGGCCGCAGGCATGGCCCACGAGATCAACAACCCCCTCGGCGTCATCCTTCAGGGCGTGCAGAATATCGAACGACGGCTTCTGCCGGACATCCCGGCCAATGTCGTCGCCGCGCAGGAGGTGGGCTGTTCCCTCGACAAGGTCCGCGAGTACCTCGATAAACGAAAGATACTGCGCATGCTTTCCGGCATGCGCGACGCAGGCAAACGCGCCGCGCGCATCGTCTCCAACATGCTCGACTTCAGCCGCAAGAGCGAGTCGCGCATGGGCCCGCACGACCTCGCGACCATCGTGGACGATACGCTCGAACTCGCCGCCAACGATTACGATCTCAAGAAGAAGTACGATTTCCGAAAGATCATCATCGAACGAGAGATGGCGCAGGACATGCCGTCGGTAGTCTGCATCCGCACGGAGATCGAACAGGTGCTGCTGAACATCCTGCGCAACGCCACGCAGGCCATGGCCATGCACGGCACCGGCGAAGCCGAGCCCCACCTTGTCCTGCGGACCTACCTTGAGAACGGACACGCCGTCATCGAGGTGCAGGACAACGGTCCCGGCATGGACGCGGCACTCCAGAAACGCATCTTCGAGCCGTTCTACACCACCAAGCCTCCCGGCGTTGGCACGGGGCTCGGGCTTTCCGTCTCCTACTTCATCATCACCCAGAACCACGGCGGCGAGTTCCATGTCCGCTCGGAGCCGGGGCAGGGTGCCACCTTCATCATCCGCCTCCCACTTGGCGCACGGCAGACCGGCGAGGGCGACCCGTCGCTTCGCGTCTAACCCGCCATCGCCAACATTCCCGTCAATTCTCCAGCCGCACGCATTGGCTGTAGTAGGCCGTTCCGCCGCCACGGTCCGTTTCCATTGGGGCGATGATCGGATTGAGGCTACGGCCATGGCGCATCCACCCGCCGCGACGGACGATAACCGCCGAGGGGTGAATGGTTTCGTCGAAGCGCACCCGCACCGCCACCCGTCCGCGCGGGGTGGCCGCATAGACAGGGACGGACGTATCCAGCCCCACAACGCACGGATTGGCTGGCGAAACAAACGCCTCCAGAGCTTCCGGGTCCTCATCAACCGGAATCTGCGAGTGGATGGCCCTGCGGCTGACAAGGGTCAGCAGACGGCAGGGGTACTTGGCGTGGGCGTCCGGCTCTGGAGACAGGACGTCCGGCAGGCGGCACAGCCCGTCAGGATGCGCGAAACACATACCCTCAAAGGCCACCTGCGGCCACGAGGCCTTCAGGAATCCCGCCGCGCGCAGTTCCTCCGGCGTGGCATGCAAGGCAGGCGAATCCAGCGCCGTACGCAGCGCCTCCTCCCTATCGGGCATGATGATGGGCTCGGCCAGCCTGCTCCCCAGTTCCGCGAGGATATCCCAGTCGCAGCGCGCCTCGCCCGGGGGGTCCAGAACCTTTGCGGACCAGTTCACCCAGTCATGCAAGCTCGACCCCACCACGTCCTCACGCTCGGCCATGAGGGCGCAGGGCAGGATGAGGTCCGCGCGAAGGGCCGTGTCCGTAAAGAACGCCTCCACCGCGACCACGAATCCGCATCTGCCGAAGGCCTCCGCCGTCACGTCGCCCGCAGGAAGCTGGTTGATGAGGTTCACACCGTCCACCCAGATCATCTCGATCGGCGGATCGGCCTCGATAATGGCCCGGCCAATGTCGTGCACGGGCAGCGCGCGCGGAGCCGGGGCGACGTCCCGCGCGGCCCATTTGATGAAATTGCGTCCGGACGAATGCCCGTAGTAGCTCCCCCCGCCGGAAATGCCCATGTTCCCCGACAGCGTCGCCACCGCGTCGATGAAGCGCACGTTCTCGCCGCCGTTCAGGTAGCGCTGGAGTCCCCAGCCCACCAGCGTGGCCGTGGGACCGTCCGCCGCGTACCAACGCAGGAGCCGCGCGTAGTCCTCAGGCGCGACATCGCACGCGCCGAGCAGTTCCCCAAGGTCCAGCCCCGCCAGAAGCCCCCGGAATTCCTCGAAATTCGCACAGCGGTCCGCCACCTCGTCGGCCACACCCGCATCCGCGAGGCCCATGCACAGCGCCGCGGCGAGAAAGCGGTCCGTCCCCGGACGGATGCGCACCATGTGGTCCGAAAAATCGGCGTTGCCGTCGCCGCCGGGGGAGATGCTGAGCACCTTCGCCCCGCCCTTGCGGGCATTGCGCACGATGGCCGCCAGATGCACCGAGCTTCGCGACAGGTCGCGGCCCCAGTTCACGATGCGCGCGGCATTCCCCAGATCGTGGATATCGTTCTGCGCCAGCGCGCCGAAGTCCTCCTCGAAAGCGGCCATGCCCGCCGAGTCGCACGGCGAACCGCACGTCGTGGACGCCCCGAGCTTGCCGAAGAACCACTTCGAGGCGTCGGCCAGCACGCCCCGGTAGCCGTAGCCCCGGACATGCAGGATGGATTCCGGACGCGAACGCAATCGGTCGATGCGCTTGGCGATGAGCCGAAACGCATCGTCCCAGCTTACCGGCCAGTAGTTCGCCCCCTCGCGCACCAGCGGCTGCGTGATGCGGTCCGGATGCGTTAGGCGCTCGCAGAAGCGGGCCGTCTTCGGGCAGATGAAGCCCCGCGTGAAGGGATGATCCGGATTGCCCGTGAACGACAGACTCCCGTCCTCGCGGCAGGAAACCGCAAGGGAACAGGTGTCCGGACAGTCGAGAGTGCATGCCGTGATGCGTTTTTCGTTCTTCATTGCAATGGGATAGCCCATCGCGGTGCCCTCCGTAAAGCCTCGCGCCATCGCCGCGCCGTGGGCGCAGTGGCGGGGCGTGGCTGGGGCGTATCGTTCGTGGGCGCAGTGGCGGGGCGTATCGTTCACTGACAGGTGCAAGACGTAGGCTCCGCCGGCCAAGGGGCCGCTGGCCCCTTGGAACCCCGACATGCGATAACCGTGGGTGCCCTTGGCAAGCCGTGCGGCTTTGAGCGACGAAGCCCTAGTGAGGATTGTCAAGGAAATCATTTCCTTGACTGGGGTCCGGGGCAAAGCCCCGGTCGCCGAAGGCCCTGCCCGCGCAGCGGTTGACCGCCGTGGCGTTGCCTTCGGCGCGCGGGGCGGGTATGCCTGCGGCCATGGGTCAGGAATATCTCATCCCCGCCGTGGACCGGCATTGCGTCGAGGAAACGATCAAGCGCAGCCGATTCATCACCACCATTGCCCGTGCGGACAGCATCGAAGCCGCCCGCGCCTTCATCGACACCATCCGCCACGAGCACCCCGACGCCACCCACTACTGCTGGGCCTTCAACGCCGGACCGGCGGGCGATACGGCCCGCATCGGTTGTTCCGACGACGGCGAACCCTCCGGCACTGCCGGACGCCCCATGCTCAACGTGTTGCAGCACTGCGACGTGGGCGAGATCGCCGTGGTCGTCACCCGCTACTTCGGCGGCGTGAAGCTCGGCACCGGCGGCCTCGTGCGCGCCTACTCCGGCATGGTCCAGCTGGGGCTCGACAGCCTCCCAACACGCCGGACCTTCGAGGCCGCGCGGCTGCGCGTCGGCATCGACTACCGCCACATCACCCTCCTCAAGCGCCTGCTGCCCGAGTACGAGGCCACCATCGAATCCGAAGCCTTCGCGCAGGACGCGACCTTCACCCTCATGCTCCCCGCGCGCAACGCCGACGCCCTGCGCGAACGCGTCACCGAACTCACCGACGCCACGGCACGCATCGCCACGCTGCGCGACGAGGCGTAGCGCTGTGGCCGAGCGTGTCGGTGGGGCGCAGTGGGCGGGCCGTATCGTTCACTGACGGGTGCGAGACGTAGGCTCCGCCGGCCAAGGGGCCGCTGGCCCCTTGGAACCCCGATTTGCGACAGGCCATCTGCCCTTGGCGAGCCGTGCGGCTTTGCACAACGAAGCCCTAGTGAGGATTGTCAAGGAAATCATTTCCTTGACTGGGGTCCGGGGCAAAGCCCCGGCCGCCGGAGGCCAAGCCCCACGCAGCGGCCCATCCCCTCACGCCCTCCGCACCAACCGGCTGAGCACTACACCCCACAACGAAAAAGGGGGGATTCCATATGGAATCCCCCCTTTCTTGGAAGCGTTTTGTGGCGCGTGCGGGCTACATGCCCTTGGCGACGCGCTTGATGAGGCGAAGGAGCTGGTTGGTGTAGCCGCCTTCGTTGTCGTACCAGATGATGAGCTTGAGCATGCGCTTGTCCATCACGCTGGTCAGCAGGGAATCGACGACGCCGCCGTAGGGGCTGGACACGTAGTCGATGGAGACGAGCGGCTCGTCGGAGTAGCCCATGTTGCCCTTCATGGGGCCTTCGGCTGCGGCCTTGAGCACGGCGTTAACCTCTTCCACGGTCACGTCGCGTTCCAGCTCCACAACGAGGTCCACGAGGGAGACGTTGGGGGTGGGGATGCGCATGGCCATGCCGTCCAGCTTGCCCTTGAGCTCGGGAATGACCGCGGTGACGGCCTTGGCCGCGCCGGTGGTGGTCGGGATGATGCTCATGGCGGCTGCGCGGGCGCGGCGGAGGTCCTTGTGGGAACCGTCGAGGATGCGCTGGCTCATGGTGTAGGAATGGATGGTGGTCATGAGACCGTGGCGGATGCCGAAGGTATCGTTAATCACCTTGGTGGCCGGAGCCATGCAGTTGGTCGTGCAGGAGGCGTTGGACAGAATGTGGTGCTTGGCCGGGTCGTAGAGGTGATCGTTGACGCCGGGGACGATGGTCAGGTCCACGTCCTTGCCGGGTGCGCCGATGATGACCTTCTTCGCGCCGCAGTCGATGTGCTTGGCGAGGCCTTCGCGGTCCTTCACCTTGCCGGTGGTCTCCACGACGATGTCGGCGGGGCCGTTGCCCCAGTGCCATTCGCCGAGGGGATCGCGCGACACCTTGACCTGATGGCCGTCGATGACGAAGCCCTCGTCATTGGCGACGATCTCGCCGTTGTAGCGGCCATGGACGGAGTCGTACTTGAGCAGGTGCGCCAGCGAGGCGTTGTCCGCGCGGGCGTTAATCATGGACAGTTCGACGTCCTTCTCCTGCGCGAGAAGACGGGTCAGAAAACGACCGATGCGGCCGAAGCCATTGATGCCAACCTTGACAGCCATGGTGTTTCCCCTCTTCGTTTAGATGGCGTTGGAGCAGCCGAGCACGTTCTTGATCTTGTGCTGGACCATGTTCTTCACAGCGGTACGCGCGGGGCCGAGGTACTTGCGCGGATCGAACTCGGACGGATTCTCCATGAGCGTCTTACGGATGACGGCGGTCATGGCGAGACGGATATCCGTGTCGATGTTGATCTTGCACACGCCGTAGGTCGCGGCCTTGCGCAGCAGGTCTTCGGGCACACCCTTGGCGCCGGGAATCTGGCCGCCGAACTGGTTGGCCATTTCCACGAACTCCTGCGGAACGGAAGAGGAACCGTGGAGCACCAACGGGTAGTCGGGCATCATCTTGGTGATCTTCTCCAGCCGCTCGAAATCGAGGCGGGGCTCGCCCTTGAACTTGTACGCGCCATGGCTGGTGCCGATGGCGATGGCAAGGGAATCGCAGCCGGAGCGCTCGACGAATTCCATGGCCTGATCGGGATCGGTGTACACGTTCTCCTCGGAGACGACGTGCTCTTCGATGCCAGCCAGACGGCCGAGTTCGGCCTCGACCCACACGCCCTTGTCGTGGGCGTAGTCCACCACGCGCTTGGTCAGCGCGATGTTCTCGTCAAAGGGCAGGTGCGAACCGTCGATCATGACGGAAGTGAAACCGCCGTCGATGCAGGCCTTGCAGATGTCGAAATCCGCGCCGTGGTCGAGGTGCACGCAGATGGGCAGGTCGGCATCCACGAGAGCCGCCTCCACGAGCTTCATGAGGTAAACCTGGCTGGCGTACTTGCGGGCGCCTGCGGAGACCTGGAGAATAAGCGGGGCGCGCTCCTCCTCGGCCGCGGCGATGATACCCTGAATGATCTCCATGTTGTTCACGTTGAAGGCACCGACGGCGTAGCCGCCCTTGTAGGCCTTCTGGAACATCTCCCTGGGTCCGGTAAGTGGCATGAGGTCCTCCTCGCTATCCTGTTTAGTAAATCTATCTCATGGACGACGCCCCGGCGAAAGCCCCCGCTCGCGGAAGCTCTGTTAGGCAGCCCCGTCCCGCCAGACGCACTGCGGCCGCCCGGGCCGGGGGCACCGGTCCGGGCGGACTGAACATGAAATCGATATTTTATAGTCCCGACAGAGGCTTGCTGTCAACGAACGCCCATGGAGCGCAACAGTTCCAGAGCATTTTGGTCGGTGAAGTTGAACTTGAGCGGCGTGAGCGTGATGTGCCCCTGACTGAGCAAAGCCCTGTCGGTCCCCGGCGACACCCGGTCCGGCGGGATTTCGCCTTCGAGCCAGTAGTACGCGTGGCCGCGCGGGTCGCGGCGCTCCTGATACCAGTCGTTGTACGAGGCCCGCGTCTGCGGGCACAGACGCAGCTCGCGCGCCTGCTCCACCGGCCCCTTGGGAAAGTTCAGGTTGAGCAGCGTGTCGCCAGACAGCGCGGTCCAGTCGGTGCGGGCGATGAATTCCGCCACCCATGCGGCCTGGCCGGAGAGGTCCGTGGGCGTCCAGTCGTCGTAGGAGACGGCGAGGGAGGGAATGCCCATGAGCGCCCCCTCGGTGGCGGCGCTGACAGTGCCGGAGTAGATGATGTCCACGCCCACGTTGCAGCCGCTGTTGATGCCGGAAACCACGAGGTCCGGCGTCACGCCACGAAGTAGCGTGGTCAGGCCGAGCTTCACGCAGTCCACGGGCGTGCCGTGCACGCCGAGGCCATGGAAGCCGTTCTCGGTGAAGGTCTTCACCTTGAGGGGCATGGCGATGGTGATGGCGTGCCCCACGGCGGACTGCTCCGACACGGGGGCCACGACGTGAACGTCGTGCCCGGCGTCGATGAGCGCCCGGTACATGGCACGCAGGCCGGGGGCCTGAATGCCGTCGTCGTTGGTCAGAAGAATATGCATGTCGATTCGAGAGGTTGAAGGTGACGCCGCGCTCGCGGCGCAGCGGGTGCGGCTTTCCCGCATCATGCGACAATATCCCATGCCTCGCGCGGCCGCAACGCTGCAATCGTCATAGGGCTAGGACGCTTGCGAATGGCGGGAATATCTGGCGACACAGGGGAAGCTGTGGCACAATGGAAGGCTGCGCCCGCGAAACGAGCCCTCCCCGGCCACGGCGCACCGCACCAGTTGCGCAGGGAATCCCCGTGAAGGCGAGCACGCAGGAGGCCCACTCGGAATGCTGTTCAATTCCTACATCTACATCTTCTGCTTCCTGCCGCTGGCCGTGGTCGGATACTTCCTCGCGTGCCGCGTAGGGCACCGCCTCGGCGTGGCGTGGCTGGCCGCGTCCTCCGTGGCCTTTTACGGCTGGTGGAACCCCGCCTACGTCCCGCTGCTGGCGGTCTCGGTCATCGTCAACCACACGGCGGGTCGCGCCCTTTCGCGCCGGGCGCTGGCCGCGCGCGACAACCGCTGGCCGCTAACCTGCGCCGTGGCCTTCAACCTGCTGCTGCTCGGCGTGTTCAAGTATGCGGACTTCGCCACCGAGAACCTGAACCGCCTGCTCTCGCTCACCCTGCCCGAACCGGGCATCGTCCTGCCGCTGGCCATCAGCTTCTTCACCTTCCAGCAGGTGCGCTACGTGGCGGAATGCGCGCGCGGCACCGTGCGCGAGGACGATTTCACCGAATACTGCCTGTTCGTGACCTTCTTTCCCCAGCTCATCGCCGGACCCATCGTGGACCACCGCGAGATGATGCCCCAGTTCGCGGACCCGGCGGGCGCGCGGCCCAACTGGCGCAACGTCGCCGCCGGAGCGCAGCTCTTCGCCGTGGGCCTGTTCAAGAAAGCCGCCGTGGCGGACACCTTCGCCGCGTGGGCGACGCTCGGCTTCGACCACACCCCAAGCCCGACCATGGCCGAGGCGTGGGCCGCCGCGCTCTCCTACACCTTCCAGCTCTATTTCGACTTTTCCGGCTACACGGACATGGCCACCGGATCGGCGCTCATGCTCAACATCCGCCTGCCCGCCAACTTCGACTCACCCTACCGCGCCCTAGACATCCGCGACTTCTGGCGGCGCTGGCACATCACGCTGTCGCGCTTCCTGCGCGAGTACCTCTATTTCCCCCTCGGCGGCAGCCGGGGCGGCGAGGTTCGCGCCGCGCGAAACGTGATGATCACCTTCCTCCTCGGCGGGCTGTGGCACGGGGCGGGCTGGACCTTCGTGGCGTGGGGCGGCCTGCACGGGCTGGGCGTCGTCGCCCACCGCATGTGGGAGCGCGCCGGACTGCGCCTGCCGCGTGCGCTCGGCTGGGGCGTGACCTTCATCTTCGTCTGCGTGTGCTGGGTGCTCTTCCGCGCGCACAGCCTCGCCGATGCATGGCGCATCGTCACGGCCATGTTCTCCGGACCGTGGACGGGGCTTGCGCCGTCGGTCTGCCGCACGGACACGGGCGCGGAATTCGTGTGGCTGGCCATCGCGGCGGCGCTCGGCGGATGCCTGCTCCTGCCGTCGAGCACGCGCATCCCGGAGACGTACCGCCCCACGGCGGCCGCGCTGGCAATCTTCGCCACGGTGTGGACCGTGGCCTTCGTCAACCTCTCCGGCTACTCGGAGTTCATCTACTTCAGGTTCTGACGCATGGACGCGAACAAACGCCAATGCCTCGCCATGGCCGCCATCATCGCCCTCGTTCCGCTGCTGCTCGTGGCGCTGAACAGGACGGTGATCTCGCGCCTATACACCCTGCCTCACGGCATCCGCGAGGCGGACGCGCCCTTCTACACCTTCATGCGCCTCACCCCCGGCTACCGGGGGCGCACCTTCCGCCCCAACGCCTACGACGGCGTGCGAAGCGAACGCTACAGCGTCAACGCCCTCGGCCTGCGCGGCCCGCAGCCGTACCCCGGCCACGACCTCGTCGTCCTCTCCGGCGACTCTACCCTCTTCGGCCTCGAACTGGACGACGCGCAAACCATCCCGGCCCTCGTCGGGCAGTGCCTCGGCGACGGCGTGGACGTGCTCAACGCGGGCATCCCCGGCAAGGCCCTCACGCACAACCTGCGCACCCTCGAAGAGCTGATCGCCTTCGCAAGCGAGCGCGGCGTGCGGCTACGGGTCTTCGTGGACTGGCTCACGCCGGGGGACCTCGGCCCCTCGCGCCACACACCGCAGGATTTGAAGCGCCTCACCGATCGCGTCAACCTCACGTGGAAGGAGCGCATGGCCGCGCGTTTTCCGCTGGCGCACCACGTCTACTGGCAGCTTCGGCGTCCGTGGAACATCACGGCCCCCATCCGCGAGGCCACCCTCGCCCTCATGCGCCACGAGCGCCCCTGCCCGCCGCAGACCTTTCCGGACGCGCGACAGCCAGCGCCCGAAAGCGCGGCGCTCCTCGAACGAATGGATGCGCTGTGTCGCGCCAACGGCGTACGCCTCGTCCACGTGCTGCATCCCCGTGGGGCCAACGACGCCTTCGTGCCGACAGCGCGGGCCTTCATCGCCGCGCACTCCTCGGCCCCGGTGCTGGACACGACCTCGCTGTATCCGCCAAACGAAACCTTGACCGTGCGGTATTTCGGGCATGTCGGCCCACGGCAGGCGCAGCTTCTCGCCAAGGCCCTCGCGGCCATCATCGACTCCAGCACGGCGGGAGATGAGCAATTGCGCCACGTTCGCGACTCTGCTATGCCTCGGGCCTGTGGGGACGACCGCGCGACGGCCGTCGAGAGGGCCGACCGACGCCCCCCGCATCCACCGATGACAACCCGACAGCACAAGACGGAGCCATGACCCGAAAGCAGACCTTCGTGCGCGACCTCGCGCCCGGACAGAACGTTGACGACGTGTTCGTTCTGGTGGAAGCCCGCGCGGGACAGGCCAAGAACGGCCCGTTCTGGGCGCTGACGCTGGGCGACAGTTCCGGCGAGGTCGACGCCAAGATATTTTCCCCCCACAGCCAGACCTGCCCCGAACTCGCTTCGGGCATGGTCGTGCGCATTCGCGGACAGGTGGGAACCTACCGCGACCAACCGCAGATCATCGTCGACGGCGCGACCGTGCTCGACCCCGACGCCGAGGGACTGCGCCTGTGCGACTTCGTGCCCGCCAGCAAGCGCGATCCCGAGGACATGCTCGCGGACATCGAGCGGCTGTGCAAACGCCACCTCGTCCACAAGCCGTGGCGCACCCTGTGCCGCAGGGTGCTCACCGACGCAGACATCAAGGGCCGCCTCGCGCTCGCGCCCGGTGCCATAAGCGTCCACCACGCCTACGCCGGCGGACTGCTGGAGCACACGCTCGGCGTCTGCGAACTGTGCATGGCCTTCTGCGACCAGTACCCCCAGCTCGACCGGCAGATCCTTCTGGCGGCGGCCATCTTCCACGACCTCGGCAAGGCGTGGGAATACACCGCCGGTCCCGCGCGCGAGCATACGGACGAAGGCCGCCTGCTCGGGCACATCATGCTCGGCCTTGAAGTTCTGGAACCGTTCCTCGCCAAGGCCGACGGCCTCGACCCCGAGCTGAAGGTCCACCTGAAGCATCTCATCCTGAGCCACCACGGCGAACTGGAATTCGGCTCGCCCAAGCGGCCCAAGACCGCCGAGGCCTTCGCGCTGCACTTCGCCGACAACATGGATGCCAAGATGAACACCGTGGCCACTGCCACGCAGGACATTGCCGAGGGCGAGACGGGCTGGACGCAGTATCTGCGTTCCCTGTCGCGCTTCGTCTTCCGCCCCCGCCACACGCCCGAACCGCGCCCCGAGGGCGAAAAAGAGGAATCCAACCAGCTATGTTTGTTACCTTTGAAGGGATAGAGGGCTCCGGCAAGTCGAGCGTGCTCACCGCCGTGCAGGCCCATCTGGAGGCGCAAGGCCGCGAGGTCGTGCGCACGCGGGAACCCGGCGGCAGCCGCATCGGCCAGGAACTGCGCAAGCTCCTGCTCGGCATGGAAAGCACGGACCTCACCGGCGAGAGCGAGCTTTTCCTCTACCTCGCGGACCGCGCCCAGCACGTGGCCACGGTCATCCGCCCCGCGCTGGAGGCCGGACGGACCGTGCTCTCGGACCGCTACGCCGATTCCACCGTGGCCTATCAGGGCTACGGCCGCGGGCTCGACCCCAAACAGCTCCACGCCTTCAACGACGTGGCCGTGGCCGGACTGTGGCCCGAGCTGACCATCCTGCTCGACCTTCCCGCCGAGGTGGGCCTACGCCGCGCCGTGACCCGCAACATGCGCGAGCACAAGTGCGACACCGAAGGACGCTTCGAGGCCGAGAGCTTAAGCTTCCACGAGACGGTGCGCGAGGGCTACCTGACGCTGGCCGCCCTGCACCGCAAGCGCTACCGCATCGTGGACGCCGCCCAGCCTCTCGAAAACGTCATCGCCGACGTCCTCGCCATCATCGACGAGCGCCTCGCCGCCACGGACGAACAGGCATGAGCGAACGCGTTACCGCCGTCATCCTGACCTTCAACGGCCAGAAATGGCTGGAGAAGACCCTCGCGAGCCTCGGCTTCTGCGACAGAATTCTTGTGGTGGACTCCGGCAGCACCGACGCCACGCTGGAGATCGCCCGCGCCGCAGGGGCGGACGTCCTGCACCGCGCATGGGAGGGCACCATCCCGCAGTTCCGCTTCGCCTTCGAGCACGTGGACACCCCGTGGATCATCACCCTCGATCAGGACGAATTTCTCTCGCCGGAGCTTCGCGCGTCCGTGACCGCCGCCCTCGCCGCCCCCGGCGACGCGGCGGGCTTCATGTGCCCGCGCCGCTCGTGGTACCTCGACCGCTTCGTCCGCCACAGCGGGTGGTATCCGGACCGGCTGCTGCGCGTGTTCCGGCTGGACGGCGTGGAAATCCGGGGCATGCTCCCGCACGAGGAATTCCACCCCACCGGTCCCACGCGCGACCTCGACGGGGACATCATCCACTATCCCTACGCCGACCTCGCCGAGCATCTGGACAAGATCAACAGCTACACCTCGCTCGCCGCGCGCGAGATGAAGGCACGCGGCCGCAGGGCCGGAGTCGGCACCGCCCTCGCCCACGCCTTCGGCAAGTTCCTCAAGCAGTACGTGCTGAAGCAGGGATTCCGCGATGGCCGCGCCGGACTGGTGCTGGCCGTGCACGCCTTCGTCTACGCCTTCCACAAGTACATGAAACTCGTGGAACTGTGCGACGAGGGCACCTCGACCCCCGACATTCCCCGAAAATGACCCCGACAGGCCGTTCGCGACGCGCGGGCGGCCCGCATTTGCGCACAGCGCCCATTTTCTGCTAAGCTTGTCCTTTCGTGCGAGGAGGACACAGCATGGCATCCCGCCCAGCCAGACACCCCGACCACCTGCGCCTCACCTCCGTGGTCTTCTACGGCCCCGGCGGAGGAATCGCGCGCCCGTGCGACGGCCCTGAACAGGCCCGGCCCCGTGCCACCCGCCGCCGCACCGCATCCCGCCCCGTCCGCTCCCGCCCGACACGGCGCATGGTCCCCCGCCGCCACACGCCCCGGACCACAAACCCCTTCGCCCCATCCGCCCACCCGCGCACCGGCACGACTGCAACCGGAGGCACCGCATGACGACCGTTGCGTCCCCGCAGTCCGGCCATGTCCGCCGCGTGTTCGACATGGCGCGACTTGTCGCCCTCGGCGCGCTGGCGCTATGGCTGCTGGCCCTCGGCGAGCGGGGGCTTGGGTACCAGTGGCAGTGGTACCGCGTGCCGCAGTACCTCGTGGACACGCGCGGCGGAACGCTCTCGGCCGGTCCGCTGCTGGAGGGGCTGGTGGTCACCTTCGGCATCACGGCGGCAAGTCTCGTCCTGTCCATGACCTTCGGCCTGTGCGCCGCGCTTCTGCGCCTGTCGGACTCCTTCGTGGCGCGGCTCGCTGCGCGGGGGTACGTGGAGCTCATCCGCAACACGCCGCTTCTGATCCAGCTCTTCTTCATCTACTTCGTCATCGCACCAGTCATGGACATAAGCGCCACGACCTCGGCCATCATCGCCCTCTCGCTCTTCGAGGGAGCCTACGCGTCGGAGATCATCCGCACGGGCATTGAATCCGTTCCGCGCGGCCAGTGGGAGGCGGCCCACAGCCTCGGCCTGTCGCCCTTCGCCACCCATGCCCGCGTCATCCTGCCGCAGGCCCTGCGACGCATCCTGCCACCGCTCACGGGCGTGGCGGTGTCCCTCGTCAAGGACTCCGCGCTGGCCAGCACCATCGCCGTCTACGAACTGACCCAACAGGGGCAGATCATCATCGCGGACACCTTCCTGACCTTCGAAATCTGGTTCACGGTTGCCGCCGTGTATCTGGCGGCCACGGGTAGCCTGTCGTGGGCGGCCTCGGCCATGGAACGACGCCTCGCCACGGGAGACTGACCATGCTCATCGACACGCCTTCCTCCGCAAAATCCCTCCCCACGGACACGACGAACGCCGCGCCAGTCATCGTCGTGGAGAACATCTCCAAGACCTTTCAAAACGGCGTGAAGGCCCTCGACGGCGTCAGCCTGTCCGTCTCCCGCAGCGAGGTCGTGGTGGTCATCGGGCCATCCGGGTCCGGCAAGTCCACCCTGCTACGCTGCCTCAACGGGCTGGAGGACGTGGACGAGGGCCGCGTCGTCATCGACTCCATCCCCCTCGACGACACCCGCCGCCACCGCGACGCCATCCGGCAGGAGGTGGGCATGGTCTTCCAGTCCTTCAACCTCTTCCCGCACCTCACCGTGCTCGGCAACGTGAACCTCGCCCAGACCCTCGTGCGCGGAAAGTCCCGCAGCGAGGCCACCGCCGCGAGCATGGCGCTTCTCACCCGTGTGGGCCTCGCCGACCGGGCCGACAGCTACCCCAGCCAACTCTCCGGCGGACAGCAGCAGCGCGTGGCCATCGCCCGCGCGCTGGCCATGCAGCCCACGGTCATGCTCTTCGACGAGGCCACCAGCGCCCTCGACCCAGAAATGATCGGCGAAGTGCTGGAGGTGATGCGCGGCCTCGCCGCCGACGGCATGACCATGGTCGTGGTCACCCACGAAATGGGCTTCGCGAGGGAGGCCGGCGACAGAATCGTCTTCATGGAACACGGGCGCATCGTGGAGGAAGGCCCCACGCGGCGCTTCTTCGATTCTCCGCGCGAGGAGCGGACCAGGCTCTTCCTCGGCCAAATACTCTAGTCATCCGCCAACGACGCGAAAACGAACACACAGCAGCAAAGGAGACCCAGATGCGTACGACCGTCCGGACCATTCTCGCCGCCCTCGCGGTCCTCTCCATCCTCATGGCGGCCACCGCCGCCACGGCGGGAGACATGGCCCGCGCCCTCACCGAGGAAAGCGCGCTGACCAGCATTCTCAAGCGCGGATCACTGCGCGTGGGCATGGACACCTTCGTGCCGTGGGCCATGAAGGACAAGAACGGCGAGTTCATCGGCTTCGAGATCGACGTGGCCCGCAGGCTGGCCGAGGATCTCGGGGTGGGCGTCGAGTTCGTGCCCACGGCGTGGGACGGCATCATCCCCGCGTTGCTCTCCGGCAAGTTCGATATGCTCATCGGCGGCATGAGCATCCGCGCGGACCGGGCAGCCAAGGTCAACTTCTCCATTCCCTACTACGACACCGGCATGGCCATCGTCGCCCACCGCGAGGTCGCCCCCAGCTACACGAAGCTCGAAGACTTCAACCACAGCGGCGTGGTCATCGTGGCCCGCAAGGGCACCACCGCGGCGCGCGCAGCGGCCCGCCACATGCCAAACGCCACGCTCAAGCTCTTCAACAAGGAGCCGCAGGCCGTGCAGGAGCTGCTCAACGGACGCGCCCACGCCTTCGTAAGCATGGCCCCGCTGCCCGCGCAGGAATCCATCAAGCACGCGGACAAGCTCTACCTGCCGTTCAGCGGCACCTTCACCACGGAACCGAACGGCATTGCCCTGCGCAAGGGCGACGTCGACACCCTCAACTTCGTGGATAGCTGGATTCGCGTGGTTCGCGCCGAGGGCTGGATTCAGGAGCGCCAACACTACTGGTTCGAAACCATGGACTGGCAGGACCGCATCCAGTAGCGGACAGGGCCGCCCACCCGGCGGCCCGTAGCCACCCGATCGACCATGATGCGCACACGCAAACGCCCCGCCGTCCGCCCGCTGGACATCGCCGTCATCCTCGCGCTGGCGGGTCTTGCTGCGTACATGGGCTGGCGAGTGGAAATCCGGCTCGACTACGACTGGCGCTGGGAACTGATCGGCCAATACCTGCTGCGGCGCGACGCGTCGGGCGCGCTGGTTCCCGGCGTGCTGACGCAGGGGCTTCTGACCACCGTGCGCCTGAGCGTGTGGACCATGCTCGCCGCCACGCTCATCGGCACGGTCATGGGCCTCGCCCGCACCAGCACCAGCCTGTTCCGCAGGCTGGCGGGGCAGTGCTACGTGGGCCTCGTGCGCAACACGCCGCCGCTGGTCCTCATGTTCATCTTCTACTTCTTTCTCGCGGACCAACTGCTCAACGCGCTAAACGTGGACGCGGCGGTACGCGCCGCGCCGCTCTGGGCGCAGCACGCGCTGGCCCTGACTATGGCCCCGGTGAACGAGCTCCCCGGATTTCTCTCCGGCCTCATGACCCTCGCGGTCTACGAGGGGGCATACATCACCGAGCACGTGCGCGCGGGCGTCCAATCCGTGGAGCGCGGGCAGTTCGAGGCTGCCTACGCCCTCGGGCTCAGCCCGTGGCAGCGCATGCGCCACGTCGTCATGCCGCAGGCGCTCCCGCGCATCGTTCCGCCGCTGGCGGGGCAGTTCATCTCAACCATCAAGGACTCGGCCATCGTCTCCGTCATCTCCATACAGGAACTGACCTTCCAGGGCATGGAACTCATGGCCGCGACCTACATGACGTTCGAGATATGGATCACGGTAGCGCTCTTGTACCTCGCGCTGACGGTGGCCTGCTCGCTGGCGGCCCGCCGCGTGGAACTGCGCTTTCGGCGGGGGCTGTCCTGAGCGTTGACGCCACGGCCGCGAGTCCGTAACACCATGATCATGCCCATAGGCGTCGCGCCATGGTCACCGCGCGCCGAAGGACCAACCAGAACGGAGGTTCCGATGCCCCATCACGTCAAGGTGTTCGCCCTGTCCACCTGCATCCACTGCCGCAACACCAAGGAATTCCTCGACCAATGCGGCGTGAGCTACGACTGCGTCCACGTCGACGAACTTACCGGCGACGAACGCAAGGCCTGCATTGAGGAAGTCCGCCGCTACAATCCCGCAGTCTCCTTCCCCACCGTGGTCATCGACGGCGACACGGTGGTCGTGGGCTTTCGCAAGGACAGGCTGCGCGAACTGCTGGGAGGCGCATGATGAACGCCAAGGACCTGCACGACCGGCTGAAGCCGCTTCAGGAATCCAAGGGCTACCACTTCAATCCCGATGAGAAGATGACCATGGCCCTTCTCGAAAGTCTGCTCGTCAACCGCGACCGCTACGGCTACATGGCCTGCCCCTGCCGCCTCGCCGCCGGGGACCTCGATGCGGACCGCGACATCGTCTGCCCCTGCGCCTACCGCGAGGCGGACGTGGCCGAATTCGGCGCCTGCTACTGCGGGCTGTACGTCTCCCGCGAGTGGATGACCACGCCCGAGGCCAAGCGCGAGACCGTTCCCGAGCGCCGCCCCCCGGAAAAGGCCCTTGCCGCCCTCGGGGACTAGCCCACTCCACAGCCCAAAGAAAAGGGGCCGATCCACCAGACCGGCCCCTGAATTCTTCCCATGACACATGAGCTGGCGCATCATCCGCGACGCGCCAATCCGTACTTGCGCAGCTTGTACTGCAAGGTACGGCGGCTGATGCCAAGCGCATCCGCCGTCTTCTGCCTGTGCCCGCCGTGGGCGTCCAGCGCGTCCATCAGCGCCTGACGTTCCGCATCATCAAGGGACGTCGGTCCCGGACGGTAGGCGATGTACGGCTCCGGCTCCGCGAAGGGCGACATGGACGAGGCCATGGCCTCCTCCTCGCTCACGCCCACCGGAGCGGGAACCATGCGCGGCGCGGCGTGTCCGGCCAGCACCTGCGGCGGCAGATCCGTCACGCTCAGCGAATCCGTACGCGAAAGCACCAGCGCCCGCTCAAGGGCATTCTCCAGCTCGCGCACGTTGCCCGGCCACGAGTATCCGGCCAGCGCCTCAAGGAAGCGCGGCCCCACCTCGCGCACGGGCTTGCGGTTCTTGCGCCCGAGCTTTTCCAGAAGATGTGCCACCAGAAGCGGAAGGTCCTCCATGCGCTCGCGCAGGGGCGGAATGTGCACCTCCAGCACGTTGAGGCGGAAATAGAGATCCTCGCGGAAACGCCCCGCCGCCACCTCGACGGCGAGATCGCGGTTGGTGGCCGCGATGATGCGCACATCCACGGGCACGGCACCAACGCCACCAAGCGGCTCCACCATGCGCTCCTGAAGCGCGCGCAGCAGCTTGGCCTGCAACTCCATGGGCAACTCGCCGATTTCGTCGAGGAACAGCGTGCCGCCGGACGCCAGTTGGAAACGGCCGGGCTTGTCGCGATTGGCCCCAGTGAAGGCGCCCTTCACGTAGCCGAAAAGTTCGCTCTCCAAAAGATCGGCGGGTAGGGCCGCACAGTTGACCTTGATGAGCGGTCCGCGCACACGCATGCTGGACTGGTGCAGGGCGGCGGCCACAAGCTCCTTGCCGGTGCCGGACTCGCCGGTCACGAGGACCGTAGCCTCGGTGGGGCCGGCCTGCGCCACAAGCTCCCGCACGCGCTCCATGTGCGCGGTCTGCCCGATGAAGCCGTCCACGGAGCCGGTCTCGCGACGAAGCTCCCGATTTTCGGCCACGAGGCGCGAATAGTCCCACGCCTTGGCCAACACGGCCTTGAGTTCCTCGTTGTCGGCGGGCTTGGTCAGATAGTCGAAGGCACCCTTCTTCATGGCGTCCACCGCCGAACCGACGGTGCCGTAGGCGGTCAGCATGACCACCGGCACGCCGGGAACGGCGGCGCGTATCGCGCCAAGGGCCTCCAGCCCATCCATGCCGGGCATGCGCATGTCCAGCAGGACCACGTCCGGCCCGGCGTCGGGCAGCATGGACAGCGCGGTCTCCGCGCTCTCCGCCTCCATGACGTGCCACCCGGCATCGTGCAGCACGGCCCCAACGAGCAGCCGCAGCGCGGGTTCGTCGTCCACCACCAGCACACGCCGGGATTCACCATATTCACGCATCACTGTCGACTCCGTCTGTGCTGTCGTCCTGCACCCACACGGGGAAGCTCAGGCGCACTTCCGTGCCGTGGCCCGGTCCCTCGGTGCTTGAAACAATGGAAACCTGTCCGCCGTGGGCGCGCATGATGCCGTGCACAATGGCAAGGCCAAGGCCCGTCCCCTCGCGGCGGGATGTGAAAAACGGTTCCAGCGCGTGCCTGCGCTCCTCCTCGCCCATGCCGTGCCCGTTGTCGCGCACGGCCACGCACACCGCGCCCTGCTCCTCGAAGGTCGCCACCTCCACCCGGCCCGGCTCCTCGCCGTCCGCGGAGCGGTCGATGGCGTTCAGGCTATTGATGACGAGGTTGAGCAGCGCCTGCTTGAGCATGTCCGGATCGGCATGCACGACCACGTCGGAGAGGTCGCTGCCGAAGACGGCGCCCTTGAGCTCGAAGTCTCGGGCCAGCAAGTTGCCGATGTCGGCGGTGAGGATGGGCATGTCCACCTCCCGGCGCTCCGGTATGCGCGGACGCGACAGGAACAGCAGGTCCGAGACGACCTTGTTCAGGCGGTCGGCCTCGCGGACCATGGTCTCGGCGTACTGCTCCTCGGGACTCTTGCCCTTGAGCTTGTCCGCAAAGAACTGGGCGAAGCCGCGCAGCGCAGAGAGCGGATTGCGAATCTCGTGGGCAAGACCTGCGGCGAGGCGGCCGATGGCCGCAAGCTGCCGCACCTCGGCGAGGTCGTCCTCAAGGGCCTTGATCTCGGTGCGGTCCCGCACAAGCACGAGGCGGTCGCCCGGTTCGCCCTCATCCTTCTCCGAGGCGGGGATGGGCAGGCACAGCACTTCGAGGCTGCGCCCGGCATAATCGTACTGAATCCACGTCCGTGCGCTGCCGCACCTGTCGCGCGCGGGGATGTCGCTCCCCGTGGCGCTGCGCAGGGGCAGGTCCGCCCAGTGGCGGCCCACGATGCGCGGATGTCCCTCGTCTTGAAGGATGATCTCCGCCGCCGGATTGGTGGACAGGATCATGCCGTCCGCATCGAGGGTGACGAGACCTTCGGGCATGGTGTCGAGCAGGCGGGAATGGAAGCGCTCCAGCCGGTGCAGCCTGCGGCCCTGATCACGCCGCCGCATGTAGGCCAGCGCGAGGCCCCACAGGAACAGCGCCACCAGCAGCACGTACAGGGTCTGGTACATGGCCGTGGAACGAAATTTTGCGAACTGCTTGAGGTGGCGGGTGGCGTCGAGCCCCACAACGAGGTAGGGAATCCCGGCCCCGCCGGGGGCGCACTCGAAACCGGAATCCTGCTCGCACAGCATGCCGAGCGTGCGCCGCGATTGCAGGGCGGCCACGAAGATGTTGCTGCGGTTGCTGGAGTACAGCGCCTGCCACTCGCCGGTGGCATGCAGGGCGTCCCAGCCCTGCTCGGGAATTTCGGGATACACGAGGCCCTGCTCGGACACGGTGAGAATGAGCGTGCCGTTCTGGGCATAAAGGGACAGGAATTCCACCTCGCTCTGCTCGACGAGGTCGGAGAGCATCTCGACGACCTGCTGGCGCGACGTTCCCGGTCCGATAGGATGCCCAGGACCGCCCATCGGCCCCATAGGCCGACCGCGACGGCCCATGCCGCGCATCTCGCGCATGAGGCTCGTCTCGATGCCACGCAGGATAACCCGCGAGGACAGGAACATGTGCTCGTTTATGGTCTCGCGCTGCTGGCGGAGGTTGTGCCACGTGACATAGCTGATGCCGAGGCCCAGCACCACGAGGGCGAGGGCGGCAATGAGGAGGGGATTCGAGTCTTTGCTGCTTCTGAGTCCGAATTCCATCGGCTGTCCCGAAAAAACGGTTCCGGGGGACCGGCTCCGAGCCGGCCCCCGGAAACACTATGAGGAGGGGCTTGTCGTACTTTTAGCGATGAGGATCGCTTGAATCCGAGAGTCTAGTTGTCGCTTTGGCCGTAGCAGTTGCCGCCGCCGAAGCCGGGGCAGTCACCGCCGCGTCCGCCACCGGGGCAGCCTGCGCCGCCCATCATGCCCATTCCGCGGCCCATGGGGTAGCGGATGCCGGTCTCATCGGCTATCTTCTGGCGAAATTCCACGCGCTTCTTGAAGAAGTCCGAATGCAGGGCATTGAGTTCGGCGATGACGGTGTCGATGCGCTTCTGATCCTTTTCGCCGTTGGCGAGCAGGGCTTCCAGCTCGGCATTCTTGGCGTACATCTGCTGCCGCAGGGGCTGGGTATCCGCGAAGAACTTCTGGGAGAGGGCATCGGCCTTCTCCTGCTGCTCCTGCGTCAGGGCGTGGTAGCCCTGCCCGCAGTATCCGCGTCCCATGCCCTGACCGCGATGCGGTCCGGCGTAGGCCATTGCGGAGAGGGCAAGAACCGCGACGGCTACGAAGACGGCGATGGTGGTGTTTTTCCTGGTCATGACTTTGCTCCTTGGGATGAGGGGGCTTTGTTCGCTTTCACCCTCGGTTAAGCAGGAGGCGTGCCAAACTCGAAAAACATTGAATCACGCCGTATTGTCGGATTTGTGCATTTTCCGACCGCCCGACTTGTGCAAATGGCATCACACCACGAAGCCCCATTTTGTGCAACATGATTCACATGTGCAAATCTGGCCCCGCCTTGTGCAACTCCCATCACCCTAGACGCGCTCGGTGCGGATGAATTGCACAAGCACAAGGGACACGCAGGCCAGCCCAGCACCGCCGAGGAACACCCATGACGGATGGACCATCCACAGCATGCCGCCGCAGAAGGGAATGACCACCGCCGCAATATGGTTGATGGTGAACCCGGCGGCCATGCTCGGCGCGATGTCGCGAGGGTCCGCGATCTTCTGAAAGTAGGTGCGTATGGCTATGGCGAAGTTGAAGAAGAGGTGGTCGAGGATGTAGAGCACGGCCACCAGCGCCCGGCTCTCCACGAAGGCGTAGGCCGTGAAGATGAGCACGAGGCTCGCGTATTCGAGGGTCAGCACCCGGCGCTCGCCGAAGCGGTTGATGGCCCGGCCGATGCGCGGCGAGGCGAACCAGTTGATGAGGTTGTTGACCACGAACAGCGCCGTGATCTCGCGCACGGAGTAGTCGAACTTCTGCACGAGCAGGAACACGGAAAAGGCCACGAAGACCTGCCGCCTCGCCCCGGCGAAGAAGGTCAGCAGATAGAACAGCCAGTAGCGCGAGCGCAGCACCATGCCCTTGCGCTGGGGCACGGCGTCCTGCGTATCGGGGCGAAAACGCAGGCAGCACAGGCCCGCAACGGCGACCACCGCGCCAAGCAGCGCGAACAGCCACTCGTAATCGAGCACTCCGGCCAGCAAAAACAGGGTGCCGCCCACGGCGAGGTTGGCCAGCGAGGTCAGCCCGCGCAGTCTACCCACCACCAGCGGCGCGGTGGAGAGATCGAAATGCTGGAGCGTCAGGGACTGGTTGAGCGTCTCGTAGTAGTGGAAGCCGAAGGACATGATCAACGTAGTCAGCGCCAGCCCCCACGTGGACGGAAACAGGCCCGTAATCGACACGCCGATGCCCACCACGGCCACGGAGAGCGCCGCGAGGCGATGCTCGCTCACCACCAGCAGCAGATAGACCACAAGCACGGCGAGAAAACCCGGAACCTCACGCACGGACTGGATAAGCCCCATGCCGAGGCCATCCACCCCGGCCACCTCCACGGCGAAGTTGTTGACCAGCGTCCGCCAGCCCTGCAGGCCCACCGCCGCAGCAACGGTCAGCACCATGAGGAATATGTACATCCGCCGCGTCGAATCATTCGTCTGCACTGCTCACCCTCCCGGCATGCCCCACCATGCGAAACCGCACGACGCGACGGCATGCCGCTTTTTTTCCGATGCATATTCCCAACGTTTCCCGCGCATTGCACATAAAAACGTCATGAATTGAATTTTTCTTTCAAAATACCCCTAAAGGGAAAAGGCATAAAAGCCGATCATACAATCGGCAAAAAGGCGTAGTGTACCCATCGCGTGTTCCATCTGGACCGGACGCCGCAGGAGAGCGGGAAAATGGCCAAGATCATCGACATCACGCCGCATTCGCGAGACATCACACCCGTGCTGATGCTCATCACCTCGCACAGGATGGACTGCTTCGTCCTGTGCCTGAAGTGCCTTGAGCTGTACACGGACCTGACGCGCTTCAAGAAAATCTACATCCTCGCCAACGCCGTCAGCGACGAGCACGCCCTGCTCATCAAGGCCTTCCAGAAGCGCCACCCCGGCGTCATCGACGTGCACACCTCGCCGCGAAGCATCGTTCCGGCCATGGTCGCCATGGAAAACTTCATCATGGCCCGCCACTTCGACGACGTCATCGTCAAGCTGCACGAGGACGTGTTCGTCACCCCGCGCTGGCTGGAGCGGCTCATCTCCGCCTACAAGACGCACCGCAGGCACCCGACAGTGGCGCTCGCCTCGGCCCTCGCGCCTGTCAGCCGCACTGGGCGGCAGGTCATGGACCGCGTGCTACGCGCCCACTACCGTCGCGAGCGCTCGCGCATGCCCGCCACGCCCGTGGAGTCCAACGCGGTCTACCACCGCTTCATGTGGGAACGCGTGCTTTTTGACGATCTCGAAGGCAAGTTCCTCGAACTGGAGATGACCAAGTACTCCTACGTGCCCTACGTGAGCACGGAATGCATCATCTTCGACCATCGCCTCTCCGAGCTGATCCTGCCCATGCCCCTGCGCCCGGTGGAGGGCGTCTCCCGCGTGGACGAATTCCACATCAACGCCGCGCTTCGCGCAAACCATCTTCAGGCGGCGGTGGTCACCGACGCCATCGTCCACCACTTCAGCCACCACGGGCCCGAGGAGTACCTGCGCAGGCACATCAGCATGGACGACGTCTGGTGGCATATGACGTTCCTCGACGAAAACCCCGCCCACAAGGACCGCAACCCATTCGCTCCCTCGCTGCCCGGCGCGGGCCGCCTCTCGGCGCGAAAGCGCATGCGCGGACGGGAACTGCGAATTCCAAGCTGATCGCGATAACCGGAGACGGCCGAGCGACCACACCGGGAACGAGTGATGCGACGACTTCCCGGTCCGCCCGACCCCCGACACAAAAGCCCCCGCACGTTGCGGGGGCTTTTTCATGCCTGCGCCACCGTCATCAGGCCGAAGCGCCAGCCACACCACCCGAGGGCGCGATGCCGACGGTCCCAAGCACATCGTCGAGCATGTGCGCAGCCTTCTCGATCTGATCCATCATCCGGTGCACGTGGGTCATGAAATCCAGATGCGCCACCATGTCGGGAATGGGCAGTTCTCCACCCGCTCCGGCATCCAGCAGCGCCTGCTTGAAATCCTGATAGGCGGTCTCGAATTCCTCGGCCAACTGCCCCAGCCGCGCCGCCTCATAGCGGTCGTCGGACGGATCGGCGGCCAGCGTCGCAGAGGCCGCGCGCTTAAGGACGGCGTCGCGCAGTTCGCTCACCACACCGGCGGGCAAAGGCTCCAGCTCTGCCAGCACATCCATGGCATCCTGCGCATGCTCGCCAGCCCGCGAATAGTAGCGGGCCACACGCAGGATGTCCGGCACGATCTCCGCCGCGTTCTGCGACAGGCCGACCTTGGACACCCGCGTGGCGTACTCCGCCACCACGGAATGCAACTTGGAAAGCACCGCCTTCACGCTGTGCACCTCGCGGCAGGCCCCACCGCTGCACGTGAGCGCCACATGCACCAGCCGCCGCGCAATGCTGCCCACACGGCAGGTCTCGCGGGTCAGCGCGCCAACAGCCACGGCGGGCGTGGCCAGCACGTTGCGGTCAAGGTAGCGCGGCACGCTCTCGTCCTCCATGGGCGTGCGGAATCGGCGCTCCAGAAAGCGCACCAGCATCCCCGTCACGGGCCACATCACAAGAATGCCGAGGACGTTGAACACGGTGTGGAACATGGCCAGCACCATGGTCGGACTGCCCCCGTGCCCCAGCGAGTCGCGCATGCCGACCAGCGTGGCCACCAGAATGGGCAACAGCGCCACGGCCACCGCGCCGGTGATGAGATTGAAGGCGACGTGTAGCGCGGCCACCCGCCGCGCGGCGGGCGTCGCGCCGATGGACGCGAGCACCGCAGTGCTGGTGGTGCCGACATTGGCCCCCACCACCGCAGCGGCCGCCTGATCGAGGGGAATCATGCCGCCGGACACGGCCGTGAGCACAAGGGTCATGGTCGCCCCGGAGGACTGCATGACGCAGGTCAGCGCGAAGCCCAGCGCAACGAAGACAATGTCGCCGCCAATTCCCGACGGCGCGATGTCGGTGAGGCGAATGGCACCGCCGATGTCGCCGAAGGCACCCTGCAGGAATTCGATGCCGAGGAAAAAGAGACCGAATCCGGCCAGCGCCTCGCCCATGGCCGCGCGGCGCGAGGCGCGCCCGGCGATCCACAGCGCGGACCCGGCGGCGATCATGGGCAGCGCGAAGGACTGGATGTCCACCTTGAAGCCGAGCCACGCCACGATCCACGCCGTGGTGGTGGAGCCGACATTGCTGCCGTAGACCACCCACACCGTATGCGCGAGGCTCATGATGCCCGCGTTGACGAAGCCTATGGCCATCACGGTGACGGCGGATGACGACTGCACGGCAGTGGTCATGCCGAAGCCGGACACAAGCCCTCGCAGCGGGGTTTTGGTGGAAGCGGAAAGGATGCGGCGCAGCATGCCACCCGCCGCGAGGCGCAAGCCATCGGTCATGAGCTTCATGCCGAGCAGAAGCAGACCGAGGCCTCCGGCCAGTTGGACGACACTAGAACTCTGCATGCGTTCTCCCTTATGCTCGATGGGTATGAGGGGGGACGTGCCGAAAGTATACGTCAGGCGGGGGAAAAGAAAAACGCGAATGCGCCGCTACCAGGAATAGGGCGACACGGCCTCGGTCCGGGGCGGCTCACAGGTTCCGTCCTCGAAGACTCTGGCCCGGCACTTCTCGCACACCCAGTGCGACCGGCTGACGAAACGCTCCTTCAGGCAGGAATGAAAACGCTGGTAGGTATGTTCGCCACAGTTCGGGCAGTGGCGCTTGACGAGAATACTCATGACGGCCAAGGGATATACGCCCTCCACCTGCCTGGGTAAAGTCCGAACGTCCCGCATTTGTGCGATTTTCACCTTCCATTGCGATGTCCGTGCCCGAAAGCGCCCCCCCACAGTTGCCCCGGCACGGCAAAGCGGATACATATGTTGTATGAATCCAGAACCGCGACGCGCATTACGTCCGCCAAGGCGCACGGCACACCCACGTCCCGAACGCGAACATCCGAGCCGAACATGAACGACGAGACCCCCACAGTTTTGTGCATCGACGACGAGGATATGATTCGCCAGAGCATCGGCGACTACCTCGAAGACAGCGGGTACCGGGTGCTTCAGGCCAACAACGGCCGTACCGGACTCGAGGTCTTCCGCGCCGACCCGCCGGACATCATCCTCGTCGACCTGCGCATGCCCGAGATGGACGGGCTGGAAGTGCTCTCCCATGTCACCAAGGAGGCGCCGGAGGTTCCCATTCTCGTCGTATCGGGCACGGGCGTGCTGGAGGACTCCATCGAGGCGCTCAGGCGCGGCGCATGGGACTATGTGACCAAGCCCATCGAGGACATGGCCGTCCTGGCCCACTCCATGGACAAGGCGCTAGAACGCGCCCGCCTGCGCAGGGAGAACCGTCTCTACCACGAGCACCTCGAACGCGAGGTGCAGCGCCGCACAGCACAGCTCAAGACCGAGATGCTCGAACGCATCCGCGCGGAAAAGGAACTGGCCCAGCAGCGACAGGAAATCCTCGAAACCCAGAAGGAATTCATCTTCCTGCTCGGCGGCGTGGTGGAAACGCGCTCCAAGGAGACGGCCAACCACGTTCGCCGCATGGCGGAATTCACCTACCTGCTGGCCAAGGGATGCGGACTGGACGATGAGGAAGCGCGCATGGTGCGCATGATCGCCCCCATGCACGACGTGGGAAAGATCGGCATCCCGGACTCCATCCTGCTCAAGCCCGGCCGCCTCACGCCCGAGGAATATGAGGTCATCAAGACCCACACCAACATCGGCTACACAATCTTGAGCGTCTCGCCAAAGCGCATCATGCGCGCGGCAGCCATCATGGCCTACCAGCACCACGAGCGCTGGAACGGCTCCGGCTATCCGCAAGGCCTCGTCGGCGAGGGCATCCACCTCTACGGACGCATCGGCGCCATGGCCGACGTGTTCGACGCCCTGCTCTCCAAGCGCGTGTACAAGGAACCGTGGAGCATGTCCCGCATCACGGACTACTTCGCCGAGCACAAGGGCAGCATGTTCGATCCGCAGTTGGTCGAGGTCTTCATGAGCCTGCGCGACGACCTGCTCGCCGTGCGCGAAGCCTACCCCGACGATTCCGACGAAGCCGTCTTCCTCAAGCCCTCCGCATCCAACAACTCCAACAGCTAGCCCTCTCGCGGCAGTTCCACGATGAAGGCCGTTCCGCGCCCCGGTTCGGACTCCACTCGAAAGCGCCCGCCATGGGTCGCCGTGACGATGAAGTAGGCCACGGACAGCCCAAGCCCCGTGCCCTCTCCGGGCGGCTTGGTGGTGAAAAACGGTTCGAACACCCGCCGCACGGTCTGCGCGTCCATGCCCGGCCCGTTGTCCGCCACGGTAACGCGCACGAAGCCGCTGCGGGCCGCCGTGGACACGGTAATGACCGGCTCGTCCCCCTTTTTGCCTCGCGACAGCGCCTCCGCCGCGTTGCGGATCACATTGAGGAACACCTGCTCAATCTGCCCGCGCGAGCATGGCACCTCCGGCAGATCGGGATCGTACTGCCGCTGGATGGCAATTGCGTCGAAGCCGCACTTCGTGCGCAGGCCAGAATCGCCAGCCGCCAGCGCCAAAGCGGAATCGAGCAGCTCGTTCATGCGAAACGAACCTCGTCCGCGCTCCGGAGTCCGGGTGAAATCGAGCATGGAACTGACGATACGCGCGGCTCGTTGCCCGGCCTCGGCGATGGCGTCGAGATAGCGCACAATCCCGCGCTCTTGCATGTAGGCCGCAACGCCAACGAGGTCCACGCCATGCCGCGCGGCCACCTCGCGGTTGATCGGCAGATCCTCGGAGAAACGCCTGCGCAAATTCTGGCCGCTCTGGAGGATGATGCCCAACGGATTGTTGATCTCATGGGCCATGCCTGCGGCCAGCCCGCCAACGCTCATCATCTTCTCGGTCTGGATCATCCGCTGCTGGATGCGCACCCGATCGGTGACATCCTCGATGCGCACCACGGCCCCCTTGTCGGCTCCCAGCGGATACACGGCCACGTCAACATGCCGCTCCCCGCCGTTCGTCGCCACGGCCACCTCCACGAACGCCTCGCCCCCAGCAGCCACGGCGTGAACCCTATCCATACGCTCGGCCATGAGCGCAAAGGCCTGCTCCAGCGGCATGCCCAAATGTCCCTCCGTCAGCCCCGCCACCTCCGCCGCGTTGCGGTTCCACAGGGCCAGCCGCCCCTGCCTGTCCACCGACACCAGCACCGAGGGGAGCGAATCCATGACGTTCTGGAGCACGGCCCGCAGACGTCGCGTCTCCTCGGCCGCGCGCTTGCGATCGGTGATGTCACGTCCCTCGGCCAGGATGTACACGACGTGCCCGTCCGCATCAGACACGGGCTTGATGGAGAAATCGATAACCCGCGCCTCGCCCTGCGCGGTCACGTGCTCGGCCTCGTCGCAGACCACGCTCCCCCGCGCGGCCAGAAGCAGCCCCTCGCGAACCCGCTCCTGCGCCAGAGGCGACTGGTTCCACCACGGCGTGTCCCAGAAGGGATGGCCCTCGATGTCCCGCGCCTCGACGCCGATGAACTCCAGCGCCGTGCGGTTCACCATCTGCACCGTTCCCTCCGGCGAGAGTAGCGCGCAGAACTGGTAGGTCTGGTCGAAGAGCGCCCGGAACTTGGCCTCGCTGCGGCGCAAGGCCTCCTCAGCGGCGGCGCGGTCCCCTATCTCACCAAGCAGAAGCTCGTTGGTCTCCTCCAGTTCCTGCGTGCGTTCGGCGATGCCCCGCTTGAGCCGGACGCTGAACACGTACATTCCGAGCGCGGCGGCCAGTCCGACCACCGCGACCGAAAAGGCCACCAGAAGCACCCTGTTCAGATCACGCAGGGGCGAATGCAACCCCTCGCGAATCACCAATCCGTCGAGGGAACATCCTTGCGGCGCAAGCCCGGCCTCGGCGAAGGCATCGGCGATGTGCCGCAGGCGTTGCGGACACAGGTCGCCCATCTCCACAAGGGCCGGCAGAATGAGCCCACGCAGGCATTCCGCCTCGTAACGCAGGTGCGCACGGCTGCGTGACCCGTCGTAGTGGTCGTGCACCACACCGATCATCTCCTCGACGTTGTCGAGGGCGTAGTTCCATCCGCGTAGCGTGGCCCGCCTGAATCGCCGCGCCCTATCGGCGTGTGCACGCGTCTCCGCACGGGAGGCGAACAGGCAGTCGCCGTAGAAGTCCACGCCGTAGCTTCGCGGCTGGATAAGCACCACGGGCACTCCCCGCTCGCGCACGAGGAACGGCTCGTTGCTCATGTAGGCCGCCACGGCATCCACGCGCCCCTCCACCAGCGCCTCCACGCGGTCATCGCCGCGATCGAGCAGCACCTGCCCCTCCTCGACGCCATCATGCAGCAGCATGAGCAGAAGCGCCTTGCTCATGGAATGCCTATACATGAAACGCCGCCCCACGAGTTCGCGGGGGCGGCTGATGCCCGAGTCGCTACGGACCATGATCACGAAGGGGGAATGCTGCTGGATGGCGGCAAGAAGCACGATCTGCGCGCCATGGATGAAATCAAGGACGATCTGCGCGGTGCCGACGCCATACTCCGCCCGCCCGGCCACCACCTCGGCCACGGGGTCGATGTCCGGCCCACCCTCAACAAGTTCCACGTCAAACCCCTCATCGGCGTAGAACCCCTTCTCCACGGCGGCGTAGTACCCCGCAAACTGGAACTGGTGATGCCACTTGAGTTGCAGACGGACCTTCTCCCGCGCCAGCGCCGGGCATGCGGCGAGCGCGACGACCACACACGCGCACAGCAGCACCGCGCACCGCGCAAATGCGATGCGCCAGCAGGCGCTTGCGTCGAAACGCGGATTGCCGGTCCATCCGAAACGTTGGCATCCATGACGCATGGGGCACTCTCCACGAAGGGTTCTCGCGCCAAGGATAGCAAATATCGCGCAACGCCGACAACAGTTACGCGCAAAAGGCCTCACGCCGAGGCGACAGGCAAAAACTTGAAGAAGGGGCTAGCGGGAGACGCCACCGAGGGTCTTCGCGGCGATGTCGCCGGAAGCCGCCTCGGGGGCGCACAATTCGAGGATGGCGGAGGCATAGGCACTGCGCACGGCCTCCATGTACACGGGGTCCACGGGGCCGCGCGCGGTAACCACCTTGCCGAAACGCTTGGGGATGCGCACCGTGCGGGGGTCGTAGCCCGTGGCGGCGCGGGTGCGCCAGCGCAGGCGCTGCACGCGGGTAGCCGCGCCACGCAGATCCTGCGCGATATCGCCAAGGCCCACCTCGCCGAGGCAGGTGGCGAAGACGTCGGTGGTGTAGATCTTGCGCCCGAACATGCAGCCCACCATACAGTTGACCAGCGTGCGGCGGCGTTCGTCGTCGATAAGCACCCTGACGGCGGCCTGCGGGTCGCGCTCGAAGTGCTCGTAGTCGTAGCAGTAGCAGAGGTTGTCCAGGTGTGAATGGCGAAAATTGAGGGCCTGCGCGGCAAAGAAGACCTCGCCCGTGGCGTAGCCGGACATCTCCTGCCCCAGCACGCAGGCGAACTCCTTGCCGCCGTACTCGCCAGCGGCATGGGCCGCGCCCCGGCCAAGGGCCGCATAGAATGGCGTGGCGCACGACCCGAGAAAGCCGATAGCCCGCGCGTAGGACGGCGCATCGCCGAAGGACAGGGGCACCAGCGTCTCGCGAAGCCCCACCAGCCCGCGCTCGCTGGCCTCGGTGGCCCACGCCAGCGACACGCCGCAGCTCATGATGTCCAGCCCCTGCCGCTCCACGCAGAGGATGAGCCCCATCACATCGTGCGGGTCCGTCACGCCAAGCATGGAGCCGAGGGCGAAGATATGCTCGTAGTCGTAGCTGATGCGGTCCGGATCGGCGGGGGCGGCGCAGAACGGACGTTCCACGCGGGCGAGATGGATGCAGGCGGCCGTGCATCCGGAGCAGGCGGCCTTGCCCACGAAGACGGTCTTCATGAGCGCCTCGCCGGTAATGCGCTCCGCCCCGGTATCCGCGCTGTCCTCGAGGTTGCGCCACGGCAACGCGCCAAGGGCATTGATGGACTCCACGATGCCCGCCGTACCTGGATTGCGGTACTTGCCCATGAGCGGGGAGGTCGCCGCCGCCTTGGCGAGTTCCGCGACGAGCGCCCTATAGGACGCGCTCTTCGGACGCTCGATGCGCCCGTCGCCAAGCACGGCAAAGGCCTTGAGGCCCTTGGACGCCAGCGCGGTTCCCGCGCCGAGGCGGCCGAAATGGCGATGGGTATCAACGGTGACGCAACCGTAGGTGCAGCCGTTCTCGGCGGCGGGACCGATGCAGCACATTGAGGCGCGGGCGGCGCGATCGCCGAGGCGTTCGTGCATGGCGTCGAGGGTGGAGAAGACGTCTCGCCCGCGCAACTCGGGCGCGGGCCACAGGGCCACACCGCCACAGTCCACGCAGGCGACGGAGGTTCCCGGGGCCACGCCGGTGAAGACCAGCGCGTCCCAGCCGGAGCGGGCAAGGGCCATGCCCAGCCGCCCCCCGGCGTGCGATTCCGTGTACTGCCCGTGATAGGGCGACATGAAACCGCAGACCACCTTGCTCATGAGGGGAAAGAGCCCCGTCAGCGGGCCGATGGCGAAGATCACCGGCTGTTCGGGGTGCCCGGCGGGAAGTCCAGCCGCGCCGTACGCACCGAACAGGGCCGCGGCAAGGCCGCTGCCCCCGAGGTGCTCGCGCCGTCCATCGAAGAGCGTCGCCTCGGCAACGCCGGTATCGAGATGGACGCGCAGAACGCGAAACGTGCTGGACTTCTGTATCATGTGCCTTCCGCAAGCCATGGGGAAAGGGATTTCGTCCGCAACACCCGTCGCGGACCCGCCGAAGCCTTCGGTTGTCTCGGAGAACGGGTGCGCTGTCAACAATGCCTTGCATTCAGAAAATCACGAAAACGGAAGCCACGTCATTCCGGACACATCGCCAGCGGGGCATCCTTCGCGCGATCCGCGCCGGGCTTGACAAAACAGGCAATACATTGTCACTAGACTCCCCCCGCAGGGAACCGCTGCATCCTGCGGGAAAAGAATCCGAGGGAGGAGCCTTACAGCATGAAACTCTACCACAAGATTGTCATCGGCCTTGCACTGGGCCTCGGAGCCGGTCTCGTTTTTGGCGAAAACGCGACGGTTCTCAAACCCATCGGCGACATCTTCATCCGGTGTCTCAAACTCATCGTGATGCCGCTCATTCTCGCCACGCTCATCAACGGCGTGGCCAGTGCGGGAGACATCCGCAAGGTGGGCCGGGTCGGCATGAAGACCCTCATCTACTTCATGGTGACCACCGCCATCGCCGTGGGCCTCGGCCTGCTTGTGGCCAACGTCATGCATCCCGGTCTCGGGCTCACCCTCGGCAAGGTGGAAGCCGTCACCCGTCACGAGCCGGTCACCGTGGCCCAGATGCTGGTGAACATGGTGCCCACCAACCCCATCGACGCTCTGGCCGAAGGCCGGGCCTTGCAGGTCATCGTCTTCGCGCTGCTCTTCGGCGCAGCCCTCTCCCTCACCGGCGAGAAGGGCGAGCCCATCCGCCGCTTCTTCGAATCGCTGGCCGAGGTCATGCTCAAGCTGACCGACATCGTCATCAACATGGCCCCTGTGGGCGTCTTCGCCCTCATCGCGTGGACCGCGGGCAAGTACGGCGCGGACATCCTGCTGCCCATGCTCAAGGTCATCCTCGCCGTGGCCATCACCAGCGCCCTCCACATTCTGTTCTCCTACAGCGCCATCGTGGCCCTCGTGGCCCGCATTTCGCCGCTGGACTTCATGAAGAAAGCCCTTGAGCCCGCACTGGTGGCCATCTCCACGTGCAGTTCCGCCGCGGCCTTTCCCTTCTCCATGCGCGCTCAGCGCCAGCTCGGCGTGCCCGAGAAGATCTCCGGCTTCACCCTGCCGCTGGCCCTGACCATCAACATGGACGGCACCGCCCTCTATCAGGCCGTGGGCGCCATCTTCGTTGCCGACGCCTTCGGCATGCATCTCTCGCTCATGCAGCAGGCCACCGTGGTGCTCACCGCAGTGCTGGCCTCCGTGGGCACGGCGGGCATCCCCGGCAGCGGACTGGTCATGCTGACCCTCGTCCTCGAATCCGTGGGCCTGCCGCTGGAAGGCATCGCCATCATGGCGGGCATCGACCGCGTGCTGGACATGTTCCGCACCGTGACCAACGTCGTGGGCGACAACACCTCCGGCGTGGTCGTGGCCGCCCTCGAAGGCGAGCTGGACCGCGAGATGTGCCGCACCCCCCTCGACCAGCTCGAGGACGCGGAACCCGCCACGGCCAACGCCTAGGCATCGGCACATACCAACGATTGCACGCCCCCCGTCGCCCGACGCGACGGGGGGCTTTTTTCATGCAATGGCAAACCGTCCGAAGCCACACCCAGCGCAGTACAAGACGCCCCCAGACGCAAGCGCCCGCATCCGCACCACGAAACTCCATGCACAGGGGACTTTACAGCGCCATCGTTTTCGCCTAGCGTTCCCGGAGTGCTAGGGGGGCCGCGCAAGGCGGCTGAGATGGGACCGCGTCCCGACCCTTCGAACCTGACGCAGTTGATACTGCCGTAGGGAAGCCGGACATCGACACACGCATTCGAGGCCCGCCTTCCGGCGGGCCTTTTTTCGTCCCTGCGCCGGCTCATTGAAACACCATATTCTCGACTGCGCGCCGGTCCCTCGCGGATCGGCACCAGACGCTAGGGGGGCCTGTCCACACAGGCTGAGAGGGGAGCTCGCTCCCGACCCTTGGAACCTGATGCGGTTCATACCGCCGGAGGGAAGCGTCGGCCAATGTCACCACACGAAACGACAGGCCTTCCCCCGGGGAGGCCTGTCGTTTTTTCGTACGCAAAGACTGCTCTCACTGTCGTTGCGCATACAGCCTCTCAACGGTTCCCAGCGCGACCGAGACAACGACGCGAACCGCGACGCCAACGGAAAAGCCCGAAGGGAGAGCGCCCCCTCGGGGCCGAGCGGTCCGCCCGGAGGAACGCCATGGACATCGTACTCAACGGCGAGGCCCGGACCATTCCGGACAACGCCACCGTGCAGGAGCTGCTCGACCAACTGGGACTTGATCCCCTGACCGTGGTCGTGGAGCACAACGGGGACATCCTGCCCCGCGAGACATGCACGCAAACGACACTGACGCAGGGCGACCATCTGGAAGTCCTGCGCTTCGTGGGGGGAGGCTGAGCATGGACGATCGTTTGGAAATCGGCGGAGTGCAACTCGACAGCCGTCTGTTCATCGGCACGGGCAAATACGGCGACGACGCGCTGATCCCCGCCGTGGCCGAGGCCTCGGGCGCACAGGTCATCACCGTGGCCCTGCGCCGGGTGGATCTCGGCGCGCCAACAGGCAACGTCATGGACCACATCCCCTCGGGCATGCGGCTTCTGCCCAACACCTCCGGCGCGCGCACCGCCGAGGAGGCCGTGCGCATCGCTCGCCTCGCCCGCGCCGCCGGATGCGGAGACTGGATCAAGATCGAGGTCATCTCAGACAGCCGCCACCTGCTGCCCGACGGCTACGAGACGGCACGCGTCACGGAAATCCTCGCCAAGGAAGGCTTTGTGGTCCTGCCCTACATGAACCCGGACCTCTACGTGGCGCGGACCCTCGCCGACGCGGGGGCGGCAGCGGTGATGCCGCTCGGTGCGCCCATCGGCACCAACCGGGGTCTGCGCACCAAGGAGATGATCGCCATCCTCATCGACGACCAGCGCCTGCCGGTCATCGTGGACGCCGGTCTGGGCAGGCCGTCGCAGGCCTGCGAGGCCATGGAGATGGGCGCGGCGGCCTGTCTGGTCAACACGGGCATCGCCTCCAGCGCGGACCCGGTGCGCATGGCACGAGCCTTTGGCGATGCCGTGCGCGCGGGCCGCGAGGCCTTCCTCGCCGGAGCCGGAGCCACACGGACCACGGCCAGCGCATCCTCGCCGCTGACAGGATTTCTGGAGGCCCGGCCATGACGGGCTTCCCGGAGCTGTGCGCCACAACCATGGACCGCGACCTCGCGTCGTTCTTCGCACGCGTCACGCCGGACGACGTCCGCCGCGCCATGGCCCGCAGCATGCCGTCGGCCGACGATTTCCTCACGCTGCTTTCTCCTGCGGCGCAAGGACTGCTGGAAGAAATGGCGCAGCGCGCCCACGAGCTGACGGTGCGCCACTTCGGGCGGACCATGCAGATATTCACCCCGCTCTACCTCTCGAACCACTGCACTAACCGCTGTGTATACTGCGGCTTCAACGCGGGCACCGGCGTGGCCCGCAAGCGGCTGACCATGGACGAGGTCCGCGCCGAGGGCGAGACCATCGCCGCCTCGGGCCAGCGCCAGCTCCTCATCCTGACGGGCGACGCCCCGGCTCTGGCGGGCGTGGACTATCTGGAGCGCTGCACAAAAATCCTGCGCGGGATGTTCCCCTCCGTGACCATGGAAGTCTTCGCCATGACCGAGGCTGAATACGCCCGGCTTGCGGCGGCGGGCATCGATGGGCTGACCATGTTCCAGGAGACCTACGATCCCGTGCTCTACGAGCGCCTGCACCCCGCCGGGCCGAAGCGGGACTACGCCTTCCGTCTCGGCGCACCGGAACGCGGATGCCGGGCCGGAATGCGCGTAGTGAACGTGGGGGCGCTTCTGGGCCTGTCCCCGGACTGGCGGCGCGAAGCCTTCCTGACCGGCCTGCACGCCGATTACCTCCAGCGGCACTACCCGAATACGGACGTGGCCATATCGCTTCCGCGCATGCGGCCGCACGCCGGGCACTTCCAGCCCGCCACCGCCGTCACGGACGCGAACCTCGTGCAGATTCTACTGGCCCAGCGCATCTTCCTGCCCTTCGCTGGCATCACCATCTCCACCCGAGAGGCTCCGGCCTTCCGCGACAACATCGTGCCCCTTGGCGTCACGCGCATGAGCGCCGGGGTCTCCACGGCCGTGGGCGGCCACGCATCGGACGACAACGCCGACACCGTGCAGTTCGAAATCTCGGACCATCGCGGCCTGGCGGAGTTCTCGACCATGCTGCGCTCGCGCGGGTATCAGCCCGTGTACAAAGACTGGGAGCCGAACGCGCACGTCGCGGGGAACCGCCCATGAACGCCGTGACGCAGGGCTTAGCCCGGCACATCGGCGCAAACGCGCTGGCCGCGCTGGGCCGCGTCCGCGTGGGCATCGCGGGTGCGGGCGGCCTTGGCTCCAACTGCGCCATGCACCTCGTGCGCAGCGGCTTCACGCACCTGACGCTGTGCGACTTCGACAGCGTGGACGCCTCCAACCTCAACCGGCAGTTCTTCTTCGCCAGCCAGACCGGTATGCCCAAGGTGGACGCGCTGGCCGACAACCTGCGCGCCATCCGCCCGGACCTCCACCTCGACCTCCATCGCGAACGCCTCGACGAATCGAGCGCGCCGCGCATCCTCGCGGGCTGCGATGCGGTGGTCGAATGCCTCGACGACGCACGTGCCAAGGCCATGCTCGCCACGACCATCGGCCCGAAGATCGGCCTCTACGTCGGGGCCAGCGGCATAGCGGGCTGCAATGCGGCGCGGCGCATGGACGTCACGCGCTTCGCAGCCACCATGTTCATCGTGGGCGACATGCGGTCCTCGTGCGACGAGCTGCCGCCGCTCTCCCCCGGCGTGGGCATGGCAGCGGCCATGCAGGCCGAGATCGTACTCGCCCACTTCCTGAAGGAGCACCGCGCATGACCAGACCCATCACCCGGCGCACCATCCTCGACACGGACCTCTATTGCCTCACGGCACAGCGCTTCTCGCGCGGGCGGTCCTGCATCGAAGTGGTCCGCGCCATGCTGGACGCCGGGGTCACCCTCGTCCAGTACCGCGAAAAGACCAAATCCGCCCGCGAGAAATACAAGGAATGCCTCGCCATTCGGGAAATGACCCGCCAGGCCGGGGCGGCCTTCATCGTCAACGACGACGTGCACATCGCCATGCTCGTCAATGCGGACGGCGTGCATGTGGGGCAGGACGACCTGCCCGTGGAGTCCGTGCGCAGGCTCGTGGGCGAAGATATGGCCATCGGCCTGTCCACCCACTCGCCGGAGCAGGCGCGCGCCGCCGTGGCCTGCGGAGCGGACTACATCGGCGTCGGCCCGGTGTTTCGCACCTTCACCAAGGAGGACGTCTGCGAGCCGGTGGGCTTTACGTATCTGGAATGGGTCGCCGCCAACGTGGAGATTCCCTTCGTGGCCATAGGCGGCATCAAGGAACACAACGTGGCCGACATCGTGCGCCGTGGCGCGCGTTGCGTGGCCATGGTCACAGAAATCACGCAGGCCGAGGACATCGGCGCGAAAATAGACGCCATCCGCCGCGCCATGGCGGAGGCGAAGGAGCACTCATGAGCTACACCACCCAGATGGACGCCGCCCGCAAGGGCATCGTGACCCCGCAGATGGAAACCGTGGCCCGCAAGGAGCGCGTACGCGTCGAGGACCTCGCCGACCGCGTGGCTGCGGGCACCGTGGCCATCCCCTGCAACCGCAATCACGCCGCCATCGACCCCGAGGGCGTCGGACAGGGCCTGCGCACCAAGGTCAACGTCAACCTCGGAATCTCCAAGGACGCCAACGACGTGGACCGGGAACTGGACAAGGTCCGCCACGCGCTGAAGCTTGGCGCGGAGTCGATCATGGACCTCTCCTGCTTCGGCAAGACGCAGGAATTCCGCACCCGGCTGGTGCAGATGTCCCCGGCGATGATCGGCACCGTGCCCATCTACGACGCCGTGGGCTTCTATGATAAGGAACTGGCCGACATCAGCGTGGACGAGTTCTTCCGCGTGGTGGAACGCCACGTGGAGGACGGCGTGGACTTCCTGACCATCCACGCCGGGCTCACCCGCGCCGCCGCCGAACGCCTCGACCGCACGGAGCGCATCACGAGCATCGTCTCGCGCGGCGGGTCGCTGCTCTACGCGTGGATGAAGCAGAACGGACGCGAAAACCCCTTCTACGAGCACTTCGACAGGCTGCTCGACATCTGCGAGCGCCACGACGTGACCTTGAGCCTCGGCGACGGCTGCCGCCCCGGCTGCCTGCATGACGCCACCGACGCCTGTCAGGTGGAGGAACTTATCACCCTTGGCGAACTGACCAAGCGGGCGTGGGCGCACAACGTGCAGGTCATGATCGAGGGGCCGGGACACATGTCCCTTGGCGAGATTCCCGGCAACGTGATGATGGAAAAGCGCCTGTGCCACGGCGCGCCGTTCTACGTGCTCGGCCCGCTGGTCACGGACATCGCCCCCGGTTACGACCACATCACCGCCGCCATCGGCGGAGCCGTGGCCGCAGCGGCTGGCGCGGACTTCCTGTGCTACGTCACCCCGGCGGAGCACCTGCGCCTGCCCGACCTCGACGACATGAAGGAAGGCATCATCGCCACGCAGATCGCCGCCCACGCGGCGGACATTGCCAAGGGCCTGCCCGGCGCGCGTGAGCGCGACGACGCCATGTCCCGCGCACGGGCCGACCTCGACTGGTGCCGCATGTTCAAGCTGGCCATCGACCCGGTACGCCCGCGCAGCTACCGCGAGGCATCAGCCCCCGAGGTCGAGGACTCATGCACCATGTGCGGACGGATGTGCGCGGTGCGCACCATGCGCCGCGTGCGCGAGGGCAAAGCGCTGGCCATGGCCGAATAGCCCGACGCAAGCGGCGACCCCTCACAGCGTCACCAACACGAAAAAGCCTCCCGGTCTCGCGACCGGGAGGCTTTGTTGCGTCTGGTGAAATCACTTGCCCCGCTTGCAGCGCGGAGCCTTGTCCGGGGACGGATCGGCGACATCGCCGTAGCTCTGGCGGCCGTCGTGATCCTCGGGCAGGTATTCGGTGATGGGCAGGCCGCCTTCGGAGACGAACAGCATGCAGTGACAGTACTTGTACTGCTGCATGTCGTCGCAGGGGCAGATCCATGTGCGCCGCGTGATCTCCTCCTGCTTGTCCGGATAGAAGCGGCAGGGACACAGCGGCTTGCCGAGGGTGTCCACGTGCGCGGCGAGGCCCTGCACAACGGCCTCGGTCACCTCCGGTTCCGGATGGGTGAAGGTGCCGGTCTTCCCGAGATATTTATCCACGTACTTCCTGATCAGTTCAAGACTCTTCTCGCTGGGCACGTCCTGTCTCCTTGTGGCCTGAATTCGAATTGCGCTGATGATTTCTCAAACCGCGCACAAAGGCAAGGCCTAGTTGCCGCGCCATGGGCCAATGCACGCGCCAGCGGCCACGTCGCGCCGCTCGCGCTGGCACGACGCATCGGACGCGCCAGCATTTCCGCATGCAACCGCCCGTTCGCACACGTCAATTTTCTCTCGCCCCATTGCACTGATTCCGCCCGTGGTCTACACTGGCCCATCCCACTCCCACAACCGAGCATCAGGAGCCACATGACGACACCGCATCGCGTCGCACTCGCGCTCTTCATCTTCGCAACGTTCGCATTCCTGCACGTTATTTCCGCTGTGAATCCATCCTTCCCCATCACGCCGGACACGCACAGCTACGTCGCTCCGCTGCCGACCATGCTCGCCGAAGGGCGCTTCGCCACCGACGACGGGCCGGAAACCTTCCGCACGCCGGGCTATCCGCTGCTGCTTCTGCCGCTGTACGCTCTGGGCGGGGACGCGGGATTGCTGCTCGTCCCGGCCATGCAGTTCCTGCTACTGGGCCTCACGGGCATCGTGGCCTCGCGCATGACGGCCCTCGCATTCCCGGATCGCCCACACGCTCCCGCCGCAGCCCTCTTCCTCGTGCTCTTCAATCCCACACTGCTCATCAACGCGTGCCGCATCATGACCGAAATTCCCTTCACCCTCGCCGTGGCCTGCGCCACATGGTGCATGCTCCTCGGCCTGCGAGCGGGACGCGTGCGCGCCGCCGCCCTGTGCGCGGGCTTCTCCATGCTCACCGTCGCGACCTTCATCCGCCCTATCGCCCTCTACCTGCCATGGGTGGCCGCCGCCTGCGCCATTGTGACGCTGCTGCGCCGGGCCCTGCCGCTTCGCACCGCCCTCGTGGCGCTCATGCTCGTCGCGCACATTATCGCCACCGGGGCATGGACCGAGCGCAACGCCCGCCTCGCCGACATGCCGAGCTTCTCCACCGCGGCGGACTACGCCCTCTACGAATACATCGCCTCCGCCGTCTTGGCCGTGCATGACGGACGGGACTGGCAGACGGTTCGCCACGAACATCAGGCCCTCGCCGCAGCCCTCCCCCCGCGCGAGCGCCACGTCTTCATGCGCCGCGAGGGGCTGCGCATCCTCGCCGAGCACCCCGCCGCCGCGCTGCGCGTGGGCCTACGCGGGGCGCTGCCGCTGTTGCTGCAATCGTCCACGGGCCACATCCCGGAGCTTCTGGGCCAGCGCCACGGCGGCAGCGGCATCATCTACAAGTTCGTCAGCATGCCCCTCGGGGACTTCATCGCCCACGTCCTGCGCGAGGAGCGCCTCCTCGTGGCGAGCCTCGCCGCAGGTAGCGCCTACCTCGCCGCGCTATGGGGGCTTCTGCTATACGGATTTGCCACAGAATGCCGCACTCCGCACACGGCCACGGCTGGGCGCTTACGCCTGCCCCGTGCAGAAATCGTCTTGCCCCTCGCGCTGGCCGCATGCCTGCTTGCGCTGTCCGCCGGGCCCATGAGCGTGGACCGCTTCCGCGCGCCCGTCGTTCCGCTGGTGGCCATGGTCGCCGGAGCGGGTCTGTCGCGCATTGCGGAACGCGTGGCCGCGCGGCGAAAGCGCCCAGACGGCGACCCCACCGACGATACCGCCCACAGTCCAACCCCCTCACGCTGACACGGAGCCGACATGTTCGACCACGCCTTCACCCTGTCCGTCGTCGTCCCCTGCTACAACGAGGAAAAGACCCTCGCCCATTGCATGGAGCGCCTGCTGGCCATCCGCGACGACATGCTCTCCCTCGAAATTCTCATCGTGGACGACCGCTCCACGGACGCCAGCCTCACCGTGGCGCGGGAACTGGCCGCCAAGGAGCCGGCCATCCGCGTGCTCGCCCACGAGCGCAACATGGGCAAGGGCGCGGCGCTTCGCACCGGCTTCGCCAACGCCACCGGGGACTTCGTGGCCATTCAGGACGCGGACCTCGAATACGACCCGCAGGACCTGCGACGGCTGGTGAAGCCGCTGGTGGACGACGAAGCAGACGTGGTCTTCGGATCGCGTTACCTGAAGCCCCATGCGCGGCGGGTGCTCCACTTCTGGCACAGCCTCATGAACAAGGGGCTGACCTTCCTCTCCAACCTGTTCACAGACCTCGACCTCACGGACATGGAAACCTGCTACAAACTCTTCCGGCGCGAAGTCATCCAGTCCATCGACCTGCGCGAGGAACGCTTCGGTTTCGAGCCGGAGGTCACGGCCAAGGTGGCACAGATGCGCCTTCGCGTGTACGAGATGGCCGTCGCCTACCACGGCCGCACCACCCTTGAGGGCAAGAAGATCAACTGGAAGGACGGGCTTCGCGCGTTGTACTGCATCCTGCGCTACAGCGCCCACAAGGCCCCGGTGCCCATCCAGTTCCTCGTGTACCTGTTCATCGGCGGAGCCTGCGCGCTGGCGAACCTCGTCGTCTTCTGGCTACTCTCCAGCGCCGGGGCCGGGCTGACCGCCTCGGTGGTCGGGGCTTTCGTCGTCGCCGCAGCGGCCAACTACCTCTTGTGCATCACCCTGCTCTTCCGCCACGGCGTACGCTGGGGCGCGGCAGGAGAGTTGGCGGTCTATGCGGGCGTCGTCGCAGCGGTGGGCCTGTTCGACCTCACGATCATGCAGACGCTCGTTGCCGCCGGTGCGTCGCCAACCTGCTCCAAGATCACGGCGGACCTCATGGGCCTCGCCCTCAACTTCGCCGGACGCCGCTACATCGTCTTTCCCGAGCCGCCAGCCGGACCGTGGCGGGTGTGAGCCGCCCGCGCAAGGCCTTGCGGCACGCGCCGTCACCGGCCATCTTTACCTCGGCTCCACACGGGATTAGACTGACCAAAATTTCGGCAACCATCATTCAAGAGAAGGACAACCATGAACCACTCCCGCAGCGCCGCGCTCATCCTCGGCGCGACCATCGCCATCGGCCTCGCCATGGCCGGATATTTCCTCTCGGACGGACTGGTGCGCCTCAAGGCCGCCGAGCGCTACGTCACGGTCAAGGGCCTCGCCGAATGCGAAGTGCAGGCGGACCTCGCCATCTGGCCCATCGTGTTCACCGCTAGCGCCAATTCCCTGCCCAAGTTGCAGGAAGAGCTGGACGCCGCCGACGCCACCGTCACCGCCTTCCTCGCCAAGCGCGGCTTCACCGCCGAGGAAATCGGCCGCAGCGTCCCGCAGATCACCGACTATCAGGCACAGGGCTACGTGTCCGACAGGCCGCCGCTGGCCCGCTATTCGGCCCGCGCCACGCTCACCGTGCACACCCCCAAGGTGGCCGAGGTCAAGAAGGCCATGGCCGAATCCGGCCAGCTCGTCACCGCTGGCGTCGCGCTGGCGCAGGACTACGGCAGCCAGCCGGAATTCAGCTTCACCGGACTCAACGCCATAAAGCCCAAGATGATCGCCGACGCCACTCAGAACGCCCGCGACGCCGCCAGCCAGTTCGCCAAGGACTCGCAAAGCAAGGTCGGCTCCATCCGCCGCGCCACGCAGGGCCTGTTCACCATCACCAACCGCGACGCCAACACTCCGGAAATCAAGAACGTCCGCGTGGTCACCACCGTGGACTACTTCCTCGAAGACTAGCGAACACCGCCGCCATCCGAAACGCCAAGGGGCCGCAGGACACACCGTCCTACGGCCCCTTTCGCATGCTCACGCGCGCCCACCCCTCGCGCCCGGCGTTGACTTTTCGGCGCGCGGCATCATTTTTTATGAAGCACCAACCGCAACACGGAAGGTTGACCATGAAGCCTCTTGCCTATGCCATGGCGCTTCTGCTCGCCCTGCCGCTCACCAGCGCGTGGACGCGGGACGCGGGCACCGCGCCGGACCAGACAACCGACAAGGCGGTGACGGCCATGACCACGAACACCACGGCCAGCGACGGCCCATGGACCAGCTACGAGAAGCCCGACGCCAAGGCCCTTCGCTCGCTCCTCTCCCCCCTCGAATTCGAAGTGACACAGGAGGAAGGAACGGAACGCCCCTTCCACAACACCTACTGGAACGAAAAGCGCGACGGCATCTACGTGGACGTCCTTTCCGGCGAACCGCTGTTCAGCTCCACGAACAAGTACGACTCCGGCACGGGCTGGCCGAGCTTCGACCGCCCGCTGGAGCCTGCGAACATCGTCACGCGTGAGGACCGCAAGCTGTTCTCCGTGCGCACCGAAGTCCGAAGCCGCCACGGCGACAACCACCTCGGCCACGTCTTCGACGACGGACCGCCCACCACCGGCCTGCGCTACTGCATGAACTCCGCCGCCCTGCGCTTCATCCCGCGCGAGGACATGGAGCGCGAAGGCTACGCCCGCTACCTGCACATCTTCAATCGCTAACCGCCCCACACACGCAAGAAGGCCCACCGACACGCGCCGGTGGGCCTTCGATCATTCGAAAAATGCGAATGCGAAACGCTAGGCCTGCCACACGCCCCACAGGGAGCGCGGAAGGACCTTGTCGCCGCTGGAATGAGCCAACGCCAGCTCGCCGATCTCGATGCTCCCGCCCGCATGGGGCATGGCGTCGATCAGCAGATTGCGCAGCATGAGCGCCGAGGCGTTGGTATTGTACATGGTCAGGATGACGAGCCGCGCATCATCGGACAAGAGCTGTCCGCAGTCGGCGAGCAGATCGGCCACCTGCGCGTCCACCTTCCACAATTCCTTGTTCGGACCGCGCCCGAAAGCCGGGGGATCGAGGAGCACCGCCTCGTAGCGGTTGCCACGGCGCACCTCGCGCTTGACGAACTTGATAGCGTCGTCGAGCAGGAAGCGGATGTTCTCGTCCTTCAGGCCGGAAAGCTCCTGATTGCGGCGGCCCCACGCGATGGCGGGCTTGGAGGCGTCCACGTGGGTGGTCTCGAATCCCGCACGCACGGCGGCCAGCGTGGCCGCGCCGGTGTAGCCGAAGAGGTTCAGCAGGCGGGGCTTGCGGTCGCGCACGGGTTCGCCGTGCTTGGCAAGGCGCATCCAGTGGGGCCACTGCTCGGGAAACACGCCGACATGCTTGGAGGTCTCGGTGAAGCGAGCCAGCAGCGTGTTGCCGTTGCAAGGCAGCAGCCACTCACGCGGAGCACCGGGCTTGAAGGTCCAGTTACGCTCGTCATGGATGGCCACGGCGCGGTTCCATTCGCGCTCGGGCAGGCTCGGCTTCCACCACGCGCGCGGCTCCCCGCGAACGAGAATCACCTCGCCAAAGCGTTCGAGCTTGCGACCCTCGCCGGAATCCAGAAGCTCATACTGGTCCCACTGGCTGAAAAGCACCTCTATCTGCACATCGTCCTCCTGATGATCAAATCACTCTGCACGCCGCGCACATTGCCCGAACCCGGCCCGGAAGGCAACGGGTGCGCGCGCACCTTTCCGGATGGGGCAGACGGGCGGGGGGGGGAACTTATGAGGGATCGGGGAGTTGTCCCCAGATCCACTGACAGGGCCTTCTTCTCCCAACAAACTATTAAAACTATGGGTTCTCCCACCCGCGGCAGAAAACTTTACCGCACAACTCGAAAAACTAGCGCGACAAAGAGAATGGCTAGCGGCGACGCGGTCAATCATTGCAAAATCGCTTCAGGATGGCCGAGACGCACGCGGTATAATTCAACCAAACACAAAAAGGCAAGAAGCCTTCCACCCTATTGTCTACCTGAGCGGCCACCTAAATCTCGGCACACCCAACGGAACGAAAACAAGGATAGCAATTCATTGATAGTAACAAAATGAATTGAGTTACGAAGCACACTTCAATCTCAGAATTCAATTATGGAATCATGAGCATGCCTGTATATCCACTTTTGATCACATATGCATCGACAATTATATGCTTTCAGTAATCTCACTTAAGCGCTATGGAATATGCATAATATTACATAATTAGCATCTCTACTTGCGCTTTCCCTTCCCTAGTCAAACTATAACGAACACCACCGTCAATTGCGACCAAGTACGCCTCCCTAGACATCTCGGCGCAAAACTCTGAAAACGGTCCAAGCTCCCAATCTGACAATCCCATTGCTTGCAATATCTCATCAACAAAAACCCCTCCATCAGAATCCGCTTGAAGTTCATAAATTGTCTTCATAATTTCTTGCTTATCATATTTTACCATTTTGCTTTCCTCCTCTTTTTCGCCATTCTCACCAATTAAGATATCGCCACTCCCGACTCGCCCAAGGAAATGCTGTGTGATCCACAAACCCGTGGTTCTATCTAACTTGCAAATCACATACGAATCCCACCTGGGTCAAAACGCGCCCTCAACGATCAGCAACTTTTCGCACAAGGCCCAGCACCAACACTTAACCGCCCGCAGAACCTCGACCACATGGATACTCATAGCGCTATCTATGATACGCATCCAGCACCACATCCTAGGTTGGCTAGTGTGTAAGATCCCAATAGGTTTATTCTAGAGCCCACCTGACCGCAAACAATATTCAAAAATTCTCCCTGTCCAGCTCAACTATCCCTGCAGAGAAGCTCATACAATTAGGATCTATTGCAGGCTTGACTAACGGCCCAAAAACAAAAGGGTCTAGCACTAAGTGCTAGACCCTTTGATAATCTTTGGTAGCGGGGACAGGATTTGAACCTATGACCTTCGGGTTATGAGCCCGACGAGCTACCATGCTGCTCCACCCCGCAACGCTGTTGCGAAAGCGTGTCTACGCTTTCGATCTTCCCTTGGCAAGGACTTTTTCGGACATTTTCCGATTTCGTCGATCCGGGGAAAATCATTCTCGACAGGATGCATCCGTTGTGATGAGAAGAGCCTCGGGCCAAAGCCCGAGGCTCGGATGATCGTTGGTAGCGGGGACAGGATTTGAACCTATGACCTTCGGGTTATGAGCCCGACGAGCTACCGTGCTGCTCCACCCCGCAACGCTGTCGAGAAACGAGTGTCTACACCTGTGGTCTGACGATTGTCAAACACTATTTACAACTTTTTCCAAATTGACTATCCCAGTCCGGTCATGATCGATATCAAAAGCGTATCACTGGTCATCCCCGTTTTCAACGAGGAACAGAACCTGCCCATACTGTTTGAGGAAATCAGAAAGGCCGTCGAGCCTCTGAGCCTGGAGTGGGAAACCATCTTCGTCGATGACGCGAGCACCGACACGTCCCTCGCCGTCATGAAAAACCTCGCCCAAAACGATTCCCACGTCCGCTATCTCGCGTTCGAGAAGAACTGCGGCCAGTCCGCAGCCTTCGGAGCCGGGTTCGCCGCCGCCACCGGCGAGGTCATCATCACCATGGATGCAGACCTCCAGAACGACCCGGCGGACATCGCCAAGCTCGTGGAGACCATCACGGCCAACGACGCGGACATGGTCATCGGTTGGCGCGCCACCCGGCGCGACACGCTGGTCAAGCGCGTCAGCTCCATCATCGCCAACGGCGTGCGCAACCGCCTGACCCGCGAGACCGTGCGCGACACGGGCTGCTCGCTCAAGCTCATGCGCACGGACATGGCCCGCAGGCTGCCCATGTTCACCGGCATGCACCGCTTCCTGCCCACCCTCATGAAGATGCAGGGCGCGAAGGTCGTGGAGATTCCCGTGAACCACCGCCCGCGCCGCCACGGCGAAAGCAAGTACGGCACGTGGGACCGGCTGGTGGCCTCGTCCTACGACCTCTTCGCCGTGTGCTGGATGCAGAAGCGCTTCGCCAATTACCGCATCAAGGAACACAACTAGCCGTCATGCCGACGGACCATTCCTGGTGGGCGCTCGCCGCAGGCCTCACCCTTCAGGGATGGTTCGCCGCACAGGTCATCCTGCACGACCGACCGAGGCCACCGGCCATCTTCGCGGCCGTGATCGGCATGCTCTGCTGCCTTGCGGCGGCATGGCATCGGCACGACATCGTGCTCGCCACGGGGCAATGCCTCGCGGCGTGCGCCTCTCTCCTTTTGTATCTGCGCCGCCCCGCCCAGCCGGGACGACGGAGCTGATATCACCGTCCCCAATTTTCGGGAGCTGCACTTGGATCGCAAACAGGCCCGCGCCTATTTCAAAGGATTCGTCATGCTGGCCGTGCTCGTCGCGGCTGGCGCGCTGCTCAACGCCATGGACCTCGGCGGAACCATGGACGAGCGCTGGATCGACACGCACATTCGCGGACACGGCGCGGCGGGGCTTGGCATGTTCACCCTCGCGGCGGCGCTGTTCACCGCAGTGGGCCTGCCGCGACAGGTGGTGAGCTTCCTCGGCGGCTACGCCTTCGGATTCGTAACCGGAACGGCCCTCGGCACGCTCGGCACCGCCATCGGCTGCGCCATGGCCTTCTTCTACGCACGGCTGTTCGGGCGCTCCTTCGTGGCGCGCCGCTTCGGCCATCGCATCCGCAAGGTGGACGAATTCCTGCGCGGAAACACCTTCAGCACCACCCTCGTCATCCGCTTCATGCCCGTGGGCAGCAATCTGCTCACCAACCTGCTGGCCGGTGTGAGCGGCGTACGCGCCACGCCCTACCTCGCGGGTTCCGCGCTGGGCTTCATTCCGCAGACGCTCATCTTCGCCCTGCTCGGTAGCGGCTTCAACGTGGACCCGGCCCTGCGCATCACCTTAAGCGTGGTGCTCTTCGTGGCCTCCACGTGGATCGGCTTCCGGCTGTACCGCTCCCGCCGTGGAGCCAGCGTCATGAACAACGACGAGTGACCCAGCTCCCGGCACGAAAAACATTTCGGCCCGCCTTCGCGACAGTGCGAGGGCGGGCCGAATCATTTTCAGGCTCTGGAATGCGAATCAGGTCCGCACGGGCGGCGAGGCGTCCGGCCGGGACGCCCCATCAAGCGATGGCACACGAAGCGCGGTGAGCGCGGCACACACGCAACAGGCCACAGCCACGCCGAACAGCCAGCCCATGGCCACGTCCGTGGGATAGTGCTTGGCCAGATACACCCGCGAGAACCCCACCAGAAACGGCAAAGTCCACGCGAAGCGCACCGCGCGGGGCCAGAAGAACAGCGCCACGCAGGCCACGGCCATGGAGTTGGCCGCATGGGCCGAGGGATAGGAATTGCCGCGCGGCTTCACTGGCACGAAATCCGCTGGGCGCTGCCGCCACTCGCCGTCCTCGTGATAATGGACCATGGGCAGCGCGTTGAGCGGCCGCAGCCGCCCCACCTGCTTCTTAACCACGTTGGTGCCCGCGTCGGCAAGGGCGAGGGACGCCACAAGGGCGACGAACACCACGGCCCGGCGGCTCCACGTCCGGTTGCGCAAACCGGCGGCCACGGCAAGGCCCACGGTCAGCCACAGAAAAGCCGGTGACGACACCAGCGGCATAAGCACGTCGAACACCGCGTTTCGCGTGCCGAAGTGCAGGGCATCGAAAATCGCCGCGTCCCACGGCGGGGTTGCGAAGGGCATGCCGACCGCCACCTAGAATCCGGCCTCCGCGTCGATGAGCACGACGCGAATGCGCTTCTTCGGTGCGGACTTGGCCGTCACCAGCCACGAATTGCAGATGCGGTCCGGGCTGGAACAGTCCTCGCAGTGCAGGGTCTTGGTGCACGGGGTCTTGCGGTCGAGGCGGATGGCGTTGACCGGCGCGGCGTACTCGCGGATGCGGCGCATGCCGGAGTCCACGTCGGCCACGACCTTGTTGCCGCCGACAAGCACGATGACGTTTCGCGGCCCGTAGGCCAGCGCGGCCACGCGGTTGCCGGTGCCGTCGAGATTCACCAGCTTGCCATCCTCGGTGACGGCGTTGGTGCCGGTGATGAAAATGTCGGACAAAAGCGCCTGCCGCCGCAGTTCGAGGGTATGGGCGGGGTCGGTCCGGTCGTAGGTGTCGAGAACTTCGAGATCCGGGTGCGCCTTCACGGCCTCGTACACGCCGGAGTGGACGACCGTCACGGAACCGCCAAAGGCCGCGACCTTCGCGCCCTGCGCGACAAGCTCGGGAATGATGGAGCCGAGCACCAGCTCGCGGGCGGCGTTCTCGTCGGGCACGACGGTAGCCGCAAAGCCGTTGCGCTCCAGAGCCTTGGCCACCTGTTCCAGACGTCCGCTCCTGAATGCCTGCACTGGATTGTCCATTCGTCTCTCCTTCGTGAAATATTCATCTGATGACGCAACCGTCACCCATGCAAGGAAGAAGTGCCCCAGAAGCCCCGTCCGGTCAAGGTTTCGCGCCGCAAACCCCGGCGGCGGACCTCAAGGCACACCCCGATTTTGCCGATAAGACCACCAGTTCGCGACATCGGCCGGACGACGTGTTCGACCGACACCGGGAGGTGCCCGTGTCACTGATCATTCAGCACAACCTCATGGCGACCAACGCCGCACGCAACATGTCCGTTGCGTTCACGTCCCTTGCGGGATCGGTGCGCAAGCTGTCCTCGGGGCTGCGCATCGCCACCGCGGCGGACGACGCCGCGGGCCTCGCCATCCGCGAACTGATGCGTGCCGACATCGCGAGCATGAATCAGGGCATCCGCAACGTCAACGACGCCATATCCCTTATTCAGACCGCCGACGGCGCGGCCCAGATCATCGACGAAAAGCTCACCCGCATGAAGGAACTGGCCGAGCAGGCGGCATCCGGCACCTACAACTCGGACCAGCGGCTCATCATCGATTCCGAATATCAGGCCATGGCCAGCGAGATTTCGCGCATCGCCAACGCCACGGACTTCAACGGCATCCACCTGCTCAACGGCAACCTCTCGGGCGAGAACTCTCTGCACTCTGGCAGCGCCCTCGTCTCCACCGGGCCGCTCAAGGTCCACTTCGGCACGGCCAACGACTGCGCCGAGGACTACTACTACATCAGCATAGGCAACATCACCGCTTCCGCGCTGGGCATGGGCACCGGCGCGGCCACCTCCGCGCAGGGCCGGAGCATCTCCACCCAGTCCGCCGCGCAAAACGCGCTCTCAGCGCTCACCACGGCCATCATCTCGAAGGACCGCATCCGCGCCAACCTCGGCGCGCTGGAAAACCGCCTCTACGCCGTGACCAATCTCGCCATCATGGCCGAAAACCTTCAGGCCGCCGAATCGCGCATCTCCGACGTGGACGTGGCGCTGGAAATGACCGCCTTCGTCCGCAGCCAGATACTTTCCAACGCCGCAGTAGCCATGCTGGCGCAGGCCAACACGCTTCCGCGCATGGCGCTATCCCTTCTCGAATCCTAGATGTAAAGCTGGCGATATGCATTCGCTTGACATCGCTTCCGCGTTCAGGCACATAGCGCCCCTTGCCCCAGAAGACGAGATCGGTACCACACTGCGCCAAGGCGTCGCGAAACGCGCGCCGCACACGCAGGGTCCCACCCGCGCGGAAAGCCGTGCGGCTTGACTTTCGCGGGGCATGGGGGTACCTACTATCGTTTAGCTTTGCCAAGGAGAAATCATCATGAAAAGAACATACCAGCCGAGCAAGACCCGGCGTAAGAGAACCCACGGTTTCCTGGTCCGTTCCCGCAGCGCGAACGGCCGTGCAGTGCTGCGCCGCAGGCGCGCAAAGGGACGCAAAAGATTAGCTGTCTAAGTTTCCCGCGCACGCATCGCCTGACCAGGCGCCCCGAGTTCCTGGCCTGCTACGAGCGAGGCCGGCGATACCATTCACGGCATTTTTTACTTTTCGCGCTGCCCTCCGGTTTTCCGGAAGGAGTATGGCGCGCCGGCTTCGCCGTGAGCAGGAAAGTGGGGTCCGCGGTCAGACGCAATCGCATCAAGCGTCTGTTGCGCGAGTTCTTCCGGTTGCATCAGGAGAGAATCTCCGTTGCGCTGGATTTTGTCGTAGTCCCCAAGCGCCACGTTGACGCGAAGACTCTGCTCATGCAGACCGTGCGGGACGAACTGCTCGCGCTCGTGGTCAACGCCCAAAAGGCACCATGTGCCGCGACGGGGAGTTCCTCCCGGAAACGATAGAATCATGCGCACGCTTCTTATCCTGCTCATCCGCGCATATCAGCGCTGTATCTCCCCGCTCTTCCCGCCGACTTGCAGGTTCGTGCCCACATGTTCTTCTTACGCCCTTGAGGCCGTGCGCGTGCACGGCGCGCTCCGGGGCGGTCTCCTTGCAGCCTGGCGCATTCTGCGCTGCCATCCCTTCTGCAAAGGCGGTCTTGACCCCGTTCCGCCAAAACGGCAGCCCGCAGAGTCGCCCTCACACAAACGCCATCGTTTAGCAGGTGCATCCAATGGATAACAAGCGAGTCATTCTTGCCGTTGGTCTGTCCATGATCGTGCTCGTGGTCTGGAGCTATTTCTTCGGCCCGCAGCCCGGCCAGAACCCCGCGCAGACCAATCAGACCCAGACCGAACAGGCCCAGACCCTCACCGCCCCCGACGCCACCGCTCCCGCAGTGCCCGCCGAGGCTCCGGCCTTCGTGGCCTCCGCCGGACGCGATGTCGTCGTGGAGACGCCTCTGTACAAGGCCATATTCAACTCCGAAGGCGGCGTGCTGACCTCCTTCGAGCTGAAGCGCTACAAGGAAACCATCGAACCCGGCTCCCGCCCCGTGAACCTCGTGTCCGACGCCGCCATCAACCGTGGCACCCTCGGGCTTCTGTGGAACGGACAGGGAACCTGGCGCGACGGTCAGTGGGCCGCTCCCGAAGCCGACTCCCTGAGCCTGCTCGTGGACAATAACGGCAGCCTGACCTTCACCGGTCAGGTGGGCGATCTGCTCATCCACCGCACCTTCTCCTTCCAGGCCGACAACTACCTCATCAACGAGAAGGTCAGCCTGACCAACACCTCCACCACGCCGCAGTCCGGACGCCTCGGCTTCGCCATCGCCTCCGCAGACCTGACCGGCAAGGAAGACCGCTACAATCCCACGCGCGTCTCCTTCCTCACCAGCGACGGCGTGGACAACGAGAGCGACCGCGACGACCTCGCCAAGGGCATCAAGCTGACCGACGGCGTGCAGTGGGGCGCGGTGCAGAGCAACTACTTCACGCTGGCAGTCGCCCCCGAACCGGGCGACCTGACCCTGCGCACCAATTTCCAGAGCGACCTGTTCCGCCTCCAGCTCGACAAGGAGGCCGTGGACCTCGCCCCCGGCGCGGCCCGCGAGATCGCCACCAGCTACTACTTCGGCCCGGTCATGGAGCAGTACCTCGACGCCGCCCCCGGCGGCCTGTCCCAGCTCGTGACCTACGGCTTCTTTGACGTGCTCTCCAAGCCGCTGCTCAAGCTCCTGCACTTCTTCCACGGCTTCGTGGGGAACTGGGGCGTGGCCATCATCCTGCTGACCATCCTCATCAAGATCGTGTTCTGGCCGCTCTCTCACAAAAGCTACAAGTCCATGAATCAGATGAAGAAAATTCAGCCGCTCATGGCCAAGGTCCGCGAGCAGTACAAGGATGACCGCCAGAAGATGAACGAGGAGATGATGCGCCTGTACAAGACGTACAAGGTGAATCCGGCTGGCGGCTGCCTGCCGATGATGCTCCAGATTCCCGTCTTCTTCGGTCTGTATCAGGCTCTGCTGGGTGCCATCGAACTGCGCCACGCGCCCTTCATCACCCACGTGCCCTTCACGGACATCATCTGGCTGGCCGACCTGTCGGCCAAGGATCCCTTCTACGTCACTCCGCTGATCATGGGCGCCTCCATGTTCCTCCAGCAGAAGATGACCCCTGCACCCGGCGATCCGACCCAGGCCAAGATGATGCTCTTCATGCCCGTGATCTTCACGTTCCTGTTCCTGAACTTCCCCGCAGGACTGGTCGTCTACTGGCTCGTGAACAACATCCTGTCCATTGCCCAGCAGTGGATGATGTTGCGCAAGGCCTAGACGTAGCCCGATATCTCCGTTGGCGGGGCGCACCGCGCCCCGCCAACTCAAAGGGTTGCACGGCCGGTCTCGTCCATACCAGGAGACCACATGACGGAATATAAGGAGTTTGAGGGTAAGACCGTCGACGCAGCCATCGAGGAGGCCTGCCGCCACTTCGGCGTGGAGCGCGACAAGCTCGAAATCGAGATCATGGACGGCGGCTCCCGCGGCATCTTCGGCCTCGGGAAAAAGAACGCGCGCGTCAACGCACGCCGCAGAACACTCGGAACCGAACGCACGCTTCTCGACGGCGACGAATTCCTGAAGGAACTTCGCCGTTCCACTCTCGGCGCTCCCCAGTCTCCCGCTCCGAAGGAGACCGAATCCGCGCGTCCTCGCGCCACCGAGCAGCGCCCGGCCGAAAGGCCAGTACCAACGCCTAAAGAGACGCCCGCTCCCGCAGCGCCCAAACCGGCGGAGCAGGCACCCGTAGCCGCACCGACACCGCAGAGTTCCTCGCCACGCGCCATGCGCAGCGAGGCCCAGCCCCGCGCCGAGCGCCCCGCGCAGGCCCCGCGCATCGAGCAGGGCGCACCCGCACCCCGCACCGAACGCCCCGCGCAGGCACCCGCCCCACGTCCGGCTCCGGCACAAGCGACCGAAGCGGCCCCGGCTCCCACGCCCCGTGTGGCCAGCCAATTGCCCGCGCCCACGCCCGAACAGCTCGAATCCACGGCCCTCGAAATCATGACCGAACTGCTGAGGCCGCTGGCCAGCGACCCACGGCTGACGGTCAGTCACGAATCCGGCCGGGTGAAGGTCCGCATCGAGGACGAGGCCAGCTCCGGGCTGATCATCGGCCGCGAAGGACAGACCATCGCAGCCATGCAGTACATCGCCAACCGCATCGTGGCGCGGCGCTTCGACACGCCGGTCCGCGTGCACCTCGACGCAGGCGACTACCGCGATAAGCAGGACGACAACCTGCGCAAGATGGCCCTGCACCTGGCCGACAAGGCCCGCTCCCTCGGCCGCACGCAGAGCACCAAACCCCTGTCGTCGTACCATCGTAGGCTCGTGCATCTCGCTCTTCAGGATGACGAGACCGTCCAGACCCGTTCCAAGGGAGACGGCCCCCTCAAGAGGGTCATCATCTATCCCAAACGGGACCGGGCGGCCAAAGGCCCCACCGGCGACGAATAGCCTTCCGCACGATATCAACGCGGCCCGACGTTCCCAGAACGTCGGGCCGCTTCGCATTTACGGGACTGAAGCCCTATCCGCGACATATCGCGGCACCGCTAATGATTGTACACTCAATCATTTGGTTGACTTCATTCGAAAATGACCGGATAACGCCGCCGTGCCGACATCCCGCCTGCCGCGCGCCACTCTCGTGGCCTCCCGATTCAAGCCACATTACATGCTCAGACTGGCGCTCATTTCGCTCGTCACGGGCGGAGGCTGCCTCATCCTCGGCTGCCTGAGCCTCTTCTCCGTGCCACTGCGGGGAGATGTGGCACCGCTATGGCCGTCTGCTGGCTGGCTGTTCGGATGCTACTGGGTCTACGGCTCGCGGGCACTGCCCTCGGCCCTTGCCGGATCGCTCGCCGCCGCGCTACTCATGCAGTCCCCGCCGACGGCCCTCGCCTTCATAGCGCCCATCGCAGACACGTTTCTGCCCTACGCGGCCATTCGGCTCCTGCGGCGGCACATGGACAACGCAACACTGCTCGGCACCGTGCGCAACACGCTGTCGTTCATGGGCATCGGCGCGGCGCTCCCTTCCCTTGGCACAGCCGTGCTGTCCATGCTCATCGTCGCGATCCCGCAGCACCAGCCGCCGCTCTACGCCCTCGAACGGACGCTCATCTGGTTTCTGACGGATTTCACGAGCATCCTCACCATCGCCCCGGCGCTCATCGAGGTGTTGCGAATGCCTCGGCGCACGCTGAGCAGACGCCCCACCCTCGGCGACATCGTGCTGTTCAGTCTGGAAATATGCTTCAGCCTGCTCCTGTTTACGACGTTCATCCTGCACGACATCAGCACGTATCCGCTGCTGTTCTTCCTGCTGCCGCTCTCCTTCTGGGCCTGCCTGCGCCTCGGGCCGACGTCCATCTCGCTGTTCGTGCTTCTGTCGTCGGGCATCGCCATCGTCGGCACCCTGCACGGCGTCGGCGTCTTCGCGCCGTACCCGACGGACACCGGCATCCTGCTCGTGCAGGTGTACACCGCCATCAAGTCGGCCACGCTCTTCGTGTTCTGCGCCCTCCAGCAGGACCGCAACGCCACGCATGACTCCCTCGACCGCACGCAGGCGGCAACGATCATCGGGCTGGCCTCGCTGGCTGAAACCCGCGACAACGACACCGGGCACCACATCCTGCGCACGCGCCACTACGTGCGCATCCTCGCCGAAACCCTCGCGCGCTCGCCCCGTTACCGGAGCATCCTCACTCGCACGCACATCCACCGCATTGCCAACTCCGCGCCACTGCACGACATCGGCAAGGTCGGCATCCCGGACGCCGTCCTCCTCAAGCCCGCCAGACTTTCGCCCGAGGAATTCGACATCATGAAAACCCACGCGGAACTCGGCCGCGAGGCGCTTCGCAAATCATGCAGACTGCTGGGCATGAACTCCTTCCTGCGCACTGCCGAGGACATCGCCTGGACGCACCACGAGCGCTGGGACGGCACGGGCTATCCGCGCGGCATACAGGGCCTGCACATTCCGCTTTCCGGGCGCATCATGGCTCTTGCCGACGTCTACGACGCCCTCACCTCCCCGCGCGTCTACAAGCAGGCCATGAGTCACGACAAGGCGCGTGAGGTCATCATCGCCGAACGCGGCCGCCACTTCGACCCCGACGTCGTGGACGCCTTCCTCGCAACGGAAAATGAATTCCGAACCGTGGCGGAAACCCTGCTCGATGACGCGAATCCGCTCCCCGTCTGAGCCGCGCCAAGGCCCGTTTCCCGATCACAAAACGGCACGGCCCCGACTCCTTCGAGCCGGGGCCGTGTCGTATCAGCCACAAAATCGAAACCGCGCCACTCCCGGCGCGTCATTCCATGGTCTGGCGCACCAGTGCGTCGAAATACCCATGTGCCGCGTCGGTCCCCTCCGCAGGAGCCCACAATGCGAAGTCCTTGTCCGTGGCGCGGGTGTAGGGGCCGGGCTTCACCTCGAAGACCAGCGTATCCGGTTCGAGGGCATAGAAGCAGTGGTACACGCCGGGGACCACGTCGATGCCGAACACCTCGCCCCCGGCCCGGGCGGTGAGGCAACGGTCCACCTGACCATCGCCGGAAAAGGTCACGAAGCGTATGGCACCACGTAGCACCACGAAGGACTCGGCCTTGGGCGGATCCACATGGCGATGGGGCCGCACGTAGGAGCCGGGCTGCACGGCGTTGAGCATGCGATGCAGGGCGTCGTCCTGTGTGCGGTGCAGCGGCTGGATGATGCGCCCACGCGGACTGCGGCGCGACGCATCAAGGGCGAGTTCCACGAGATCGGTGCCTATGGTCTCAACCGCGCCGTCAGGGGCGGCGAGGGCCAGCGGAAAATCACGAAGTCCCCCGCTCATCGCGTCAACTCCGCGGAAACGCCATCCACCACCTGCGGCTTGGGCGCGACCTTGGGCGGGAGCATGGTCATGCCACCGAGGACGTTGAGCATGATGCCGGCAGGGCGCACCAGTTCGGGCAATTCCTCGCCCGGAGCAAGGGACGTCACCACCGTGCGCCCCACCACGCGCCGCGCCTCGCGGCCCTGCGAATCCTCGATCTTCACGCCCCACATGGTATGCAGGATGGCGGGTCGCCCCTGCCGCGAACCGACATAGAGCATGATGTGCCCCCGACGCCACAAAAGCGTCATCCACGGCACGCCGTCGCGCTCGATGAGCTGCGTTCGCTGCTGCGCATCAAGCCCGTCGAAGGAGACGAAGGTGCCCGCGCGGGACTGGCTATAGGAGTTGCGCGGCAGACGGATGCCGAAGGGCACAAACAGGTCCATGAGCGTGGCCGAGCAGTCCCGGTCCTCGTACAGGCCGCCCCAGCCGTAGGACTGACCAAGCATCTCGTCGGCCACGTGGGCCAACGCCCCCTGCGTGGGAATCTGCGGATAGCTCGCCACCACGGTGGAGGAAATCTCCGCCGTGGCCAGAACAGCGCGCCCGAGTTCACCGCGCACGGCCAGAAGCACGTCGCACTGGTCCTCGCACTCGCCCACCAGCGGCAGCAGCATGCCCACCCTGCCCTCGAAGCGGAAGGCCCCTGCCGTGTCGATGACGGACACGTGGTCGCGCACGAAGGCGGCCATGGGCCACTCCTCAAAGGCCGCCATCACCTGCGCGTCCACCGGAGCCACATCCGACGCAGGCATCCAGCCCGAGGCGAAATGCGTCTCGGCCATCACCCACGCCCCATCGCGAGAGACGTGACTCACGTAGAGCGGCGTCTGCGCCCACACGCCGCTGTTCTGAAGCATGTCGAAGGGCCACCCCTCGCCGGGAAGGGCGGAATCCCGAAACGCGGGCCGCAGCGTGGGCAACGCGCGCAGGGAACTGTGCCGCACAGCTATGGCCGGATAACCCGCATTGGGATACGCGGCGGCGTCGGCATTGGCGGTCATGCGCGCAAGCCACGGCCTGCCGAGGGCTCGCGTGTCCTCTCCGAAGAGGCGGTCGGGATCGGTGCCGAGGTAGGCGAACACATGTTCGGCCTTTGCGGCGGGTGCGGTCCGATGCCACGGGGAAAACCACAGGCGCAGCAGTTCGGCCGCCTGACGGGACGCCTCCTCCGGGGCCAGCAGCGGTTCGGCAGCGCGCTCGGGGTCCACATAGCCCCATGCAGACTGGGGCAGATCGACCAGATCGCGGACCGGCGGTTCCGGATGCGCGGGCTGACGCGCCGGCTGACAACCGGCGAGGGCCATGCCGAAAACGACCGCGACAACGCATGCTGCGCGCACGACGGCGGCGCGGCGGAACAGGGAGAGGGTGGACTTCTTCATGAGTGGATGGTTACGCCGGGACCGTGGAAAAGGCAACGGGGATCGTGGCGGCGCATGGCGCGAACGGGAAGGGAAAACGGCGGCCGGTGCAGATGCCCGGCCGCCGAAAATGGGCTAGAGGTCGCGCCCGATGGAGAAGGCCTTGCCGAGGAACTCGCCAACGCCGTAGTAGTGGCGGGTTCCGGGGCCGAAGACCACGGGACGCAGGCGGTCCATGTCCAGATCGCCAAGCTCGTTCAGCACGTTGTCGTCGGCCTTCACGTCCACGATCTCGCCAATGAACTGCGTATGCAGACCGATCTCCACAGTCTGCAGCAGACGGCATTCGAGCACGAGGGGAAACTCCGCGATGTAGGGCGCATCCACCAATTCGCTGGCCACAGGGGTGAGCCCGGCAGTCTTGAACTTATCCGCGTCGCGCCCGGAGGCGATGCCGAGGTAGTCGGCCTGCTTCACGTAGGCAGCGGAGGGCACGTTCACGGTGAAGGCCTTGCGGGCCACGATGGCACCGTGGGAATGCGTCGCCGCACGCAGGGACACCGCCACGCACGGCGGCTTGGAGCAGCACAGACCGGCCCATGCGGCAAGCATGGCGTTGGGCTTGCCGTTGGCGTCGTAGGTGGCCACGGCCCATGCGGGCGTGGGGAAGGCCAGGGTCTTGGCTCCGAGGGACTTCTTCATATCTCCAATGCTCCTTTGCGGCGGCGCGACAACGGCGCCGCTACGTCCTGTCCTTGATCGTCTTGCCGATGCTCCAGCAGTCGGCGACGGGCTGGCCGATGGACCAGTACTTCTTGGAGGCCATGTCAAACAGCAGAGGTCTAAGCTTGGTGATATCGACCTTGCCGTTGGTGAGAACATCCGGGTTGGCGTGGGTGCGCACCACCTCGCCCACGAACACGTCATGGGAATTGAGGTCGATGACGCTGTGCAGACGGCATTCCATGCACACCGGGCACTGGCGGATCATGGGGGCGAAATCCGTCTCGCCGTAGAAGATGTCGAACAGCGCGGCCTTGTCGGAGGTCTTGCCGGAGACGAGACCGCAGTAATCCGTTTCGGCCACGAGATTCTCGCCGGGGATGTTCACGCTGAAGGCGCGATGGGCGTGGATGCCCTTCGTCGTGTGGTGCTCCTTGGCGATGCTCACCGAAATGTAGGGCGTCTTGCCGTGGTTCAGAATTCCGACGTGGGCGATGGTGATGAAGTTCTCGCGGCCGTTGACGACCGCGCCCGCCAAAACCGTCAGCGACGGGTACAACGCGTTCAATGCTCCCAGCGATTCCCTCATGGCGCGTCTCCTTTCGAATGGTCTCTCCCCGATATGTCAAACCGGACAAGCTCGGCAGGACGTACAACCCCCGAACATCGCGGACGTTCCCCCGGCCACATGCGAACCGGCGGCGTCACGCCCGCAAACCTGCCGAACACCATAGCACACTTCGCGAACAATGCATCATCATTTCCAGATGGATGCAGTGCCACACCCCCTCGCGCCAGATGCGGAGCACCACCGCGTAGCGCCCTCCCGGACGCCATGCGACAGCCCCCAGCATGCCTGCGCGGACGTTGCGGTACATTGCTCGCAGCGCATCAATTTTTCAAGGGTTCAGACCATTTTTCCGCAGGAAACTACCACTGACCGCGATGGATGCGTTCCTCCCGGAAGCGCTCGCGCGTTCCGCTGGGCTGATCGGGGTGTCCGATGGGCACCAGGGCGAACGGCATGATCCCGGCCGGGAGGCCATACGCGGCCCGCGCCGCCTCGGCCCGCGCCTCGTCGGGATGCACGCCGCACCACACCGCGCCAAGGCCCAGCCCATGCGCGGCAAGCAGGATGCTCATGGTCGCGGCGGAGCAATCCTGAACCCAGTATCCCGGATACTTTTCAAGGGCAGGCTCTGCGCACACGAGAATGGCCGCCTGCGCCTGACGGCACATGGCCGAATAGGGATGCCAGTCGGGAATGGCGTCAAGGCGCTCCCTGTCCGTGATGAGCACGAAGTGCCACGGCTGGGCGTTGCCCGCGCTGGGGGCGGTCATGGCCGCTTCGAGGATGGCGCGCAGATCGTCCGCGCTCACCGGCTGGTCCGTGAACTTGCGGATGCTGCGCCGCGTGGCGATGGCTTCCAGAACATTCATGACGAATCCTCCCTTTCCGGGCCGCGCAAGCGGCCACGTTTACAGTCGGTATCTTCTCGGCTAAAGGTTTCCGGATTGCAAGAAGGTACTTTTTCGACATGTAGTATCCTTTTGGATACCGCATACCCAGCGCGAGCGACAACCCGCCACGCCCACCATCACGACACTATCCCTGAGGAAGCCCATGAAGAACCACACCGCCTGCCCCCTGCGGCAATGCGGAACGAAGAGCTACTATTGCCCCGTAGAACTGTCGATTCAGGTCATCGGCGGCAAGTGGAAGCCCATCATCATCTTCCACCTGCACCGCGGCGGCACGCTGCGCTTTAGCGAACTCCGGCGCAGCATGCCGAACATCACGCAGAAGATGCTCACCCGCCAGCTTCGCGAACTGGAGGCCGACGGCATGGTGCAGCGCGTGGTGTACCCCGAGGTTCCCCCGCGCGTGGAATACTCGCTGACGGACCTCGGAGCGAGCATCATGCCCGCGCTGGACGCACTGGGCAACTGGGGCGGCCACTACGAGCGCATGATGAGCGCGCAAGAGGCTCCGGAGGACAAAACCCACGGCATTGACATGACACCAGCGTGCACGTAGTCAATTGTATTGAATATCGGTAGAATCGATGATCCTGATTCGCGCGGCGCATGGCATCGAGGAGGGCAATTCGTGGAGACCCAATACGTCGTGACCGTTGATCAGCTCGTGGAGGGGCTGTTCGTGCGTCTCGACCGCAAGATAGGCTCCGGCTTCGCCAAGCGGCAGTCCTTCAAGATAGCCGGAACGGACGACATTGAGGCCATCCGCAGGGCAGGCATCACGCAGGTCGTATGCATCCTCGAAAAGTCGGACCGCATGCCGCTCCCCTCGCCAGACGCCGCACAACAGGTCCCACCAGCCGATTCGCCAGACGCCCCCACCGCAGAGCAGGAGCGCACGCCCGTCTCCGCCGAACTGCTCGGCCTTCGGCGCGAAACCGTGGAGCGCAACCGCGAGCGCCGCCGCGCCTACCAGCACTGCGAACGCCGCTACGAAAAGACCATGTCCAGCGTGGTGACCATCCTGCGCCGGGCCAGCGCCCGCTCCGGCGAGGCTGCGGCCGAGGCCGCACAGGTGGTGGGCGCACTCGTGGACACCTTCCTCGACCAGCGCGACACCGTGCTCACCCTCATGGGAGCCAAGCCCAGCGAGGAAACGCGCAACTACCACGCGCTGAACGTCACCGTGCTCGCGCTCATGGTCGGCAAGGATCTGGGGCTTCGTCCCGAGGCCATGCAGGCCCTCGGCCTCGGCGCGTTATTCCACGATATCGGCAAGGGCCGCATGCCCATGCACGTGGTCAGCGGCAAGAGCGGCACATCCATGAACGCGGCCATCGCCCGCTACCGCAAGGAACACCCCGTACTCGGCGCGCGCCTCGTGGACGACTTCGCAAATTTTCCGGCCGCAGCGGTCAAGGTCGTCCTCCAGCATCACGAGAGCATGGACGGCTCCGGCTATCCGGAAGGCCTCTCCGGCCAGTCCATCTCGCCGCTGGCCCGCGTGGTGGCCGTGGTCAACGCCTTCGAGCACCTCATCAACGACCGCGAGGCCACGCCGCTCACCCCCCACGACGCACTGCGCAGTCTCTACGCCCGCCAGCGCAACACGCTGGACCAGCGCATCCTGTCCCTATTCATCCGCAACATGGGCGTCTATCCGCCGGGGACCATCGTCGAGCTGTCCAACGGCCAGCAGGGCATGGTCATCTCGTCCACACCCGCCCACGCCGCGCGGCCAACGGTGCTCATGCACCACCCCATGGTCCCCCGCGCCGAGGCGCTCATGGTGGACCTCGTCATCGAAAAGGACCTCGAAATCACCAGCACGCTACGCCCCGAAGAGCTTTCCCGCGAGGTCTTCGCCTACCTGAGCCCGAGCGCCCACATCAACTACTACGCGGAAACCGCACAGGGCGCGTCCTAGCGGCCAAGGGACGAGACGCCATGGACGCTACGGCCCTTCTGCTCACCCGCTTCACCGACGAACTCTTCGCTGCGCTCGCCAAACCGGCCGCCGTGCAGACCGTGGCGGAGCAGGCCGCCGGGCACTTCCGCACGGCGGACCGCGACAATCAGGACATCGCCCGCGCGGCGTCGGTGGCGGCCTGCATCCTGTCGAGCCTCGCCCTCGTGGCCTCGGAGCCGACCATCACGGACCGCGTCTTCTCGGCGCTCGCCATGCTCGGCCCGGCAGGAGAGCTGCGCGCCGCCATGCTCCTGTGCGACCCGCGCCTTCCCGAACGCGTGGCCGAGGCCGCTCGCGCCAAGCTGCCCCCCAATCGCCACCTCGCGCTCATGAACCGCATCCTCGCGACGCGCAGAGCCATCCCCCCGCGCGAGTTGACCGCCACCCTCGACCGCCTGCGCGAGATCGAAAACGACGACCCCGAGGCCGTGCTCATGTTTCTGGCGCAACTCACCGCGCGCGGCGACAGCGCGGCCTACCCCATCCAAAACGAGCTTCTGCGCGGACGCTTCGGCCTGTGGGCGCAGGAACTGCTCAACATGGACCTCGATCAGGAGCAGCGCCGCTACATGGCCCGCACCGCCGGGCACCTCGAATCGCCGATCATCAGCTCGCGGCTGGCGCGCATCCTCAAGGGGGCCACCCCGGAGACCATTCCGCACATCCTCTCGGCCATGGGCGGCACCCCGGCGGCGGACGACGTCACCCGCAAGGCGGCGGAACTCTTCCTGCGTCACCAGAATCCGGGGGTGCGCATCGCCGCCGCACGCGCCCTGCGCACCATGAACGCGCCCACCCTTCCTGCCGCGCTGGCCTCGCTATGGCAGGCGGACGCCGCACTCGCCCACGAGGCCGCCGCCCTTGCGCTGTCCTGCCCGTGGACGACCATCAAGGCGGTCCTGAAGGCTCTGCCGGACACGACACGTCCGCAGGCCCTCGTTCTGCTCTGCGCGCTGGCAGCCCGCATCGATCCGGAAGCCTTCGCCGCCACAGGCATCACCATCGACGATGTGCCGCAGCCCGCGCCCTTCGAGGCCCAGCCCCCACAGGTTCCAGACGCGCCACAGGACGAGGCGCACACGGCGCAGCCCGCCACCTCGCTGCTGCACAAGGTCACCGAACGATTCGGCGCGAAGCAAGCCACGGAGCACTCGTCCGCAGCGCAAGGCCTCGTCGCCCTCGCGGACGGGGGCACATCGACCGGGGGCACCTTCACCGAAAGCTCGGCCACACACACGACCTTCACCGCAACAGTCTTCGACAACGCGACCTTTCGCGACTGCACCTTCAGCGCATCGCAGTTCGTCAACGTCCGCTTCGACCGCTGCACCTTCGAGCGCACGGACTTCACGGCCTGCGCCTTCCGGACCGCCGCGCTCTCGGGCTGCACCCTGCGCGACTGCCGCCTGTCCGGAGCGACGCTCTCCGGCGGCACCATCAGCGCATGCACCCTGACCGGATGCCTGCTCGACGGAGCCCGCCTCGACGGCTGCGCCGTGGAGGACACCACCGTAAGCGCAAGCACGCTGTTCGGAGCCATGCTAAGCGGCGTCAGCATCCGCAGTTCCGAATTCGCAGGCACGGACCTTTCGCGCGCCACCCTCGACCGCGCGGCCTTCTCCGGCATCGAACTCACGGACTGCCTGTTTGACGGCTGCATCGCGCGGGGGTGCACCTTCGTCAACACGCCCGTGCGCGCCTGCTCCTTCGCCAACGCATGGTTCACGGCCACCACAGCGGACGATGCGGAACTGCGCGCCGCGCGGGACAGAACCGAGGACGCCATCATCCGCGCCCCCATCGGGGCAAAACCCACGGCAACGGCCAAGCCCGCCGCGCAACTCACCGCCCTCGAACGCTTTGCCGCCATACGCGACATGCGCCGCCACATGGGCCACTGGCTTCGCGCCAACCACAGGCGGCTGGACTGGTGCGCGGCCAAGCTCGGCCCCGAAGCGGCCGACATGCTCGCCGCGCTGCCCGCGCTTGTGGAGGCCCCGGCCATGCCAGCGGACGGCGCTCCGGCTCCGGGCTGCCGCATCGACGGCTTCGTACCCACCCGGCACTGCCTGCTGTCGCTGGAACGGCTGACCGGCATCCGCCGCACGCCCGATCCCGAGGCGGGGGCGGTCCCCATCCGCGTCGAGGGCCTGTACACCATCGGCAGCGTGGGCAGCATCGCCCAGACGGCGCGCTCCGACATCGACATGTGGCTGTGCGCGGACGAATCCGCAGCCGACAAGGCGACACGCCAAGCCTTTCGCGACAAGCTCGCGGCGATCGAGCGCTTCGCCGAGGAGCGGCACGCTCTGGAACTGCACTTCTTCGTCATGGACATGGCGAGCGTGCGCGACAACGATTTCGGATTAAGCGACAAGGAAAGCGCAGGATCGAGTCAGGCCCTGCTGCTGAAGGAGGAATTCTACAGGACGGCGCTGTGTCTGGCGGGCAGAAAACCGGCATGGTGGGCCACAGGCCCCGGCACGGACGAAAAGGCGTACGCCCGTGCCGCAGGAACGCAGCCGGAGCGCATCGGCCTGCCGGACGCCGCGCTGGCGGACATCGGGCACCTGCCGCGCATCCCGGCGGAGGAATTCTTTGGCGCGTCGCTGTGGCAGATCGTGAAGGCCCTGAAAAGCCCCTTCAAGTCAATCATGAAATTCGCGCTGCTCGAAGCCTACACCGACTCGCGCGACGCCCCCACCATCTGCGAACGCTTACGGGAAAACGTCACGGCCGGACTGCGGGACTTCTGGAGCGTCGATCCCTACGCCGTGCTCTTTCGTGAGGTGAACCGCCACTTCGCCGAGGGCGGCCGGGCCGAGGCGCAAGCGCTAGTCGCCATGGCCTTCGACCAGCGGACAGGCTTCACGCGCATGGAGCCGACCACGGGCCGCAGCGCCGACGTGCGCGGGTTCAGCTTCATCGAATACTTCTTCCCGCACTGCCCGGCGGAACTGCCAAGCGCCAGCGCGACGCGGCGCACGCAGTCCCTGCGCCCCGCCAGCGTCAACGGCGTGCAGAGCTTCTCGCGGCAGATGGAGCTTGGCCGGCAGGTGGCGCGCTTCATGTTCCAGACCTACGAAAACATCCGCGCCATGTCCGGGCAGGCGGACGGCGTACGCATCACGGACGAGGACCTCACGCGGCTCGGCAGAAAGATATTCGCACACTTCCAGCCGCGCCCCGGCAAGATCATGCACATCCCGTTCATGAACTCGCCGCGCGGCATGTTCGCGTCCATGCACATCGCCTGCGAAAACGCTCCGGGAAAGCCCACGGAATGGGTGGCCAGCGGCGAACTAGCCGGACAGAAGGGGAAGAACAAGCGCAATGAGGAGATGCACCGCGAACGACATCCGGTGCGACTGGCGGCGTGGCTCGCGGGGAATGGCATCCATTCGCCGGGCATGCAGCTCTCCGGGCAGAACATCGTCGCCCCGGCCAGCCTGCCCGACCTCGCCTCGCTCCTCGATGCGTTGAGCCACACGTTCGGTCGCGCCGACGTCTTCGACGCACCCGTGGAGGAGACGCTGCGCCCAGAGCGCGTCACCCGCGCCCTCGTGGCCGTGAACATGCTCACGGAGCGCGAGGCCAAGACCTACGGCGACGTGGCCCTCGTCTACGCCACCAACTGGGGGGAACTGTTCTGCATCGTCAAGCCCAAGGCTCTCGCGCTCCTCAAGGACGACCCGCGCGGCTTCGTGCGCGCGAACTCCGGCGCGGAAATGGACGCGGATGCGCCCCTTGCCGTGTGGATGCCGAAAAAATGCCTCGCCCCGCGCATCGCCACGGGATGACGCCCCGCAAGGGGCGCGCTACTTGCCGATGCAGAAGGTGCTGAAGATCGAATTAAGCACGTCGGCGGGAGCAATCTCGCCCGTGATCTCCCCGAGGATGGTGCACGCCGCCTCAAGCCGCACCCCAAGCAAATCATAGGGAATGCCCGCCGCGATGTCCGCATCGAGGGCGCACAGTTCGTCGAGGGCCTGCGAAAGCGCCTGCGACTGACGCAGGTTGGGCACGACCTCCCCGGCGTCCGGCTCGCCACCGCTGCCCACCACACGCTCGCGGATGCGGTCGCACAGGCGGTCGAGCCCCGCACCGGTCCGGGCCGACACGCGCACGGTCTCGAAACCGGCCCGCACGAACCATCCGGCTCCGGTGGCGTCGCCCTCCTCATGCGCGTGGCCCTCAGCGAGGTCGCTCTTATTGAGCACCGCCAGCACACGCTGCGGACCAAGCCGCTGGGCGAGGCCGATGTCCTCCGCCGCCACGGGCCGGGTACGGTCCACCACCAGCAAAACGAGATCGGCCCGCTCGGCCATGTCGCGGCTACGCTCCAGACCGGCGCGCTCCACGGCGTCCTCGGTCTCCCGAATGCCCGCCGTATCCACGAGGCGCACGGGCAGGCCGTCGAGATTGACTGCCTCTTCGAGGTAGTCGCGCGTGGTGCCGGGGATGTCGGTCACGATGGCGCGTTCGCGGCCCAGAAGGGCGTTCATGAGGCTGGACTTGCCAGCGTTGACCTGACCGGCCAGCACGGTGAGCGCGCCCTCGCGCCAGCAGCGGCCGCGCTCGAAATTCGCGATGAGCGCGCGCACGGCGTCGGCCACCTCGCGCACGCCGACGGAAAACTCGTCCGGAGCGAGGCATTCCACCTCGTCCTCGGGGAAATCCACGGCCACGCAGAGTTGGGCGCGCAGATGCTCCAACCGGGAGCGAAGCTCGGCGATGCGCTCGCCAAGGGCACCGGACAGCCGCGTCTGCGCCAGCGTCATGCCCGCGCGGGTGGGGGCGGCGATCATCTCGGCCACGGCCTCGGCCTGCGTGAGGTCGAGGCGGCCGTTGATGAAGGCGCGATAGGTGAATTCGCCGGGACCGGCGGCGCGCACGCCGCAGGCCAGCACGGCCGCGAGCACGGCGCGAACCACGGCGGGGCCGCCGTGGCACTGGAACTCCACCACATCCTCGGCCGTGTACGACCCGGGACCGGGCATGAACACCGCGAGGCACTCGTCGAGAGGCTCGCCGCGCTCGTCGAGCGCCCAGCCGTGATGAAGCATGTAGGGCCGAAAATCCTCGAAGGTAGGACGCGAGGACCGGAACAGGCGATGGCCGACGGCCCGGCTCTGCGGACCGCTCAACCGGACGATGCCGACACCACCGGAACCGGGAGGCGTGGCGATGGCGGCCACGGTATCGCGTATGGAGACGTTGTGCTGCATGAGTCGGGTTATATGCGACTCCACCGGGTTTGCAAAGCGCCGCGCGGCGTGCGTCAGCCGAGGTACTCCTCGGTGCGAATGCCGTAGTCGGCGGGTTCGAGGCAAGCCTCGATGGCCACAGGGACGGCCCCTGCAGCCTGCGCCGCCATGTCCACGCGCATGCGTTCGACGGGACGCATGTCGCGGTCGAAGGCCACGATGACCTCGGGCAGAAGCGGTGACGCGCTGTTGGAGCCGCAGACCACGGCATGCATCCCGTTGTCGAGGCGCACCAGCGCCCCCACCGGGTAGATGCCTATGAACTTGATGAAGCGCTCCACGCTGCCGGGGTGGAAATCCTGCCCGCGCATGCCATACATGATGCGCAACGCGTTGTGCGGCGACAGGCCGTTCTTGTACACCCGGCGGCTGGTCAGTGCGTCGTACACGTCGGCAAGCGAAATGATGCGCGCGAAGGGATGAATCGCTTCGTCTCTTCGTCTGGCTGGATAGCCACTTCCATTGTATTTCTCATGATGCTCCGCCACGCCACGAAGCACCCGCTCCGGCAGCGGCCTGCCGCTTCGCAGCATCAGCAGCCCGCGTTCGGGATGCTTGCGGATGATGTTGAACTCGCTCTCGGTCAAGCGTCCGGGCTTGTTCAGCACACGCGGGGGGATGAGCGTCTTGCCGATGTCGTGGTACAGCCCGGCCAGTCCGACGTCCATGAGATCCGCCCGCGACAGGCCTCGGAATTCGGCGAAGGCGGTGCTCAGCACGGCCACGTTGATGCAGTGGGTGTAGGTGTATTCGTCGAAGGCCCGAAGCTTGGTCATACTGACCAACGCGTCGGGATTACGGCTCACGGAGTCGATGACGCCCTCGACGAAGGTTTCGGAGCGCTCGTAGTCGATGCCGCCGCCCTCGCCCACGGCGTTCATGAACGAACGCGCAAAGGTCAGGGACTCATCGTAGAACTTGCGCGCATGCGCGATCTCCATCGCCAGCGGCACGCGTGCCGGAGATGCGCCCGCCTCCGAGGTCACCGCCTCGGCCATGCCGCCGTCGCCGATGTCCAACGTGGCATAGGTTCCGCGCTCGGTGTCGATGAAGGCCTCAGTATAGTCCTCGGCGATGCGCAGCACCTGTTCCGACGACTCGATGATCCCCTCATCCGCGAACAGATAGGGATAGTCCATCCACGACAGCCCGGTATCCACCACGAACATGCCAGGACGAAGCTCGGTAACGGGAATCTTTCGTATCATCTCGATTGGTCTGTGTTGAGGTACGCATGCCACCAGGCACAAACGCCGCCAAGCGCTCACGCAACGAGACCAAAACTGCGACGTACTCCTGCCGAATGGCACAACGACTCATTCGCTGTCATACAAACGGCACCGCATACTCACATGGGCCAGAGCCACTACCACACAAGAATATATGCTGTCCACGCATCGATTCCGCGACGCCAACGACCAAACATCATGCACAACCGACAAGACCACAGTAAGAAATGCCACACGGCGCATGCGTCACGATGAGCTCCGTCGCATGGCCTCGGACGAGACATCACGAGATGCGCAACACATCATCCGCGAACAGGACAATTGACAAATCACCCACCGTTCTCCATCCTCTCGCAACACATCCGAAGCACACAGAGGTAGCCATGTCTGAACGCTCCATGAAACCCGGCGACTTTACAGCCCTTGCGCAGAACTATTCCGCATTCCGCCCCAGATACGCTGACATCATCGTGGACACGGTCTTCGGACTTCAGAACAGACCTGCCCGAGAAATCGACGTCGTCGATGTCGGCGCCGGAACCGGCATCTGGACCAGAATGATGGCCCAGAAGGGCCCCGCCTCCATCCGCGCGGTGGAACCCAACGACGAGATGCGGCGAATGGGCGTTGCAGACTCCTCCGCGCTCCCCATTCAATGGTGCAAGGGAAATGCGGAAAACACCGGTCTGGAAACGGACTCCTGCGATATCCTCTCCATGGCCTCGTCCTTCCACTGGGCGGATTTCGACAGTGCAGTCAAGGAATTCGACCGCGTCCTGCGCCCCGGCGGAATCTTCCTCGCGCTCTGGAATCCCCGCGAAATCAAGGCTGGTAGCATCTTCGACGAAATCGAACACAAGATCTACGAGCTGAACCCCGCCATCAAGCGCCGCTCCTCGGGCAATTCCACTTTCACGGACGGGCTATTCGCATCGCTCACGCAGTGCGGCCTCTTCAGGGACGTGCTCTACATGGAATCCTTCCACAAGGAGATGCGCAGCGTGGACGCCTATATTGGCGCATGGCGCTCCGTGAACGATGTTCGCTCCCAGCTAGGTGAAGAGAAATTCGAGGAATTCCTCGCATTCGTTGAGCAACGCCTTGACGGGATGAACGAGCTGGAGGTCGAGTACCGTACAAGGGCATGGATCGCCCGCAAGCGCGCGTAGGCTTTTCGCCCCCCCCAGGCTCTTCCACATAGGTGCCGAAGCGGACACCTGACACGCCTCGGGCAAGGCGCTCGAATCTTGTCGCCCTCCGGCTTCTTTGCCCCGACAGGTTCGGGGCCTACCTCGTCGCGTCCGCCGATGCGTCGCCTGCGAGGTACGCCGCGCCACCCGGCCGCAGCGCGATATACTGCGCGCGCGACATCCTGCGTCGTTCCCGGGGCACCAGCGGCGCAAGTGCATCCGTGAGCGGATGCGAAACACTCACCGTCGCCAGCTTCCACAGCGGCTCGCCACGCTGGAGCAGGCGAACGTTGTGCGCCACCAGCGTCCGTTCCTCGTCGTCCCGAACGTCGATGCCCCGCAACGCGTCCATGGCCCGCTCGCGCTCACCCGCCTTGACCATGGCCACTGCGGCGTTGAAGCGCACGTCGAAGCGCCCCGGACACAACGCGTCGACCTCGGCGTAGAGGTCGAGGGCGTGCGCCGGGTCCGCGTGCCCTCCCGGAGCGAACAGCAGCAGGTTCGCGTAATCCACAAGCGCTATGCACCGGGCTGCGTCCGAGGCGTTCCCATCAAGAAACGGATACATGTCCGCAAGGGGAATGCATCGACGCAAAGCGGGAAGGAACGCATAATTTTCGCGAACCGCCCCTACCACGTCGGAAGACAGATTGTCCATTGATTGATGGCACAGCCCAAGCGGCAGAGGAACGTGGACGGCCCCCATCTTCCACGCCACGTGTAGGAAAAACGCATAGTCGCCCGCGATGCGCATTTCCTCCGGAAACATGCCGATCGCATCATGCGCATCGGCACGCCACATGGTCACCGGGCCGAAAATGCAGTCGACAACGGCCTGACGCAGCGAATACCCGGGCATGGCCCATACCACGTCGGAGCGCGTGTCCATGTGCGTCTCGTTGACGGCGGGCGTGATGAGGGTATCGGCATAGGCCAGCCCCGCTCCCGAGGCGTCGAGCCATTCGGCCATGACGCGCATCGTGTCCGGATGGTGGCGGTCGTCGGTGTTGGCGTTAGCAATGTAGCGCCCCAAGGCAACGCCCACGGCGCGGTTCCACGCCGCATAGAGCGTCTCGCGCTGTGTGCGCAGGCAGACGATACCCGGATGCTCGCGCGCGTAGGCGGCGGCCAGCGCGCTCTCGCCCTGCCGCGATCCGCTGTCGACCACCACGATCTCCAGAAGCCCCCGCGCGTAGAGGCTCTGCCGCAGAAGATTCTCCATGCAGCCAGCGAACAGGCGCTCCGCGTCGAAGGTCGAGACGATGGCCGTCACCAGTGGCCGCCGCATATGTCCCCCCATTTTCGCCCTCCGTGCCCTCTAGCCGAGGCCGAACACAAGCCGCAGTTCCACCCCAATCATGTCGTAGACGAGATGATGCCCGAGATGCCGGAAGAACCGCCCGGAGCCATACGCCACGCCCCACTGCGTACGGTCGAACTCCAGATGCGCGCTCACGCCGATGCCGCCATTGGACAGGTTGGACAGTGTGGCGCGAACGGCCAACGGGTGGCGAACTCCACGAAGCTCCAACTGCCCGCGCAGATCGTGACTCGCCTGCCCCGGCGTAGCCCCATGCACGGGCACTGCGGCCTCAAGCACGAAGCGCGCCTCCGGATACCGCTCCGCAAAGAAAAAATCGTCGGACAGCAGATGCGCGACGAGCATCGCCCGCAGGGAGTCGTCGGCGAGATCCGTATCGACGAGGGACGACAGCGCCACCAGCACCTCCCCGCGCATGGTCCCGCCGGACACGTCGAGCCTGCCGCGCGCCACGCGTAGCGTGCCCGTGTGCCGCCCCCGCGCGTTGCGCCCCGTCCATTCCAAATGGCACTGGTCCGCGACGGCCGCATACACGCCCTCGACGAGCACGAAGCCCTCGGGAGCGGGCATGCGCCCCGTCCCCTCCACGGGCAGCCCGCGCTCCACCCAGCCCCGCGCTCCTCCGGCCAGCACCCACACGTCGCCATACCCGAGGTGCGCCAGCTTCCCCGCGGCCATGTCCGCCCCTTGGGTATTCTCGTCCTCGCCGTAGAGCACTATGGTCGTCGCGACGTCCGGTGCGAGGGACTGCATCCGCGCGGCGAATTCCACCTCGTACACGCAGGCCCCAAGCGCTCCGGGCAGCCGCCGCGCTTCGTGCACGGCGGGCAGCAGTACGTCCACGCACAAAAATTCCCGCCCCTCGTCCATCCACTGCCGAAGTTCACCGGGCGCGATGCGCCGCGCGGCATCTGCCATTACACCATCCTCCGGTCAAAGCGGTTTGCAGGACACCACACCCTCCATCATGCCACAGCCGCGCCGCCGAAACCACTCTCCCCTCACCCTGACGAAACAAGGCCGTGACACGAATCGCGGAATCCTGTACCCATCAAGACATCCACAAAGACATGGTCTTGCTCCATTGCACTTCAACGACCAAGGAGAGCGATATGTGCAAAAATTGCGGCTGCGGCCCGCAGAAAACAGGCAAGTATCAGCAGTTCATCAAGGACCACGCGCATTCCCACGATCACGACCACGATCATGACCATGCGCACGAGCACGAGCATTGCCACACTCACGAGCACGTGCACGACGGCGACGCCCACTCCCACGAGCATTGCCATTGCCATGAGCACGAACATACCCACCATCACGACCATGACCACGTGCATGACCACACCCACGAGCACGATCACGGCCATGATCATGACCACGAGCATGCCCATCACCACCATGGGGATGACCACAATCACGACCACTAGGGCGCTGCCCACATGACGCGAAAGGGGCGCGGCACACGCCGCGCCCCTTTCGCGTCTCATACGCTCGCGCCGTCCTCCCCCTCACCGTGGGAGACGACGGCATCCCCATCCGCCACTGACGCGACTTCTCCTTCGTCTCCCGCATCCGTCAGGCGCGGAATCATGACGATCATCCCCACCGAGAACCAAAACGGCTCCATAATGCGGCCGATGATGAACGTGTTGGCACTCAGGCCGTGGGCCAGCAGACCGGCGAAGCCGATGAGCACGCCCATGGTCCAACCGCGTTCGAGGTCGTCGCGCGCGCGGCGGTAGACTGCACGCAGCACTGCGGCGGTGCGCAGCATGAGGAAGACGAACAGGGACAGCCCCACCAGCCCCGTTTCGATGATGATGCGGAAATACTGCCCGTCGAGGAATTTGTACCCCGTCACGCCGTAGCCGAGCATGGGATGGATGAGCCAGTCCTTCGAAACCTGCATCCAACTGCGCAGCCGCGCCGAGGACGAGGTGTCGAGGCGCACGCCCATCACCTCCTCCACGTCGGTTCGCGTTGCCCCCTGCGTAAAAGTGTGCTCGATGCGGCGCTTGGCGATCTCCGGCGCACCGAGGAGCAACGCGGAGATGATGGCGCTCATAATCAGCCCGGTCACAACCCTGCGCGGCGTGAACAGCACGAAGACGGCCATGGCCACGGCCAGCCCCAGATACGACCCGCGCGACCCCGTATACAGAAGCGGCACCAGAAACAGCCCCGCGCTCGCCACCAGCGCGACGCGTTGCCGATAGTCCCGCAGATGCCATGCAAGCCCGCCACAGATGGAAATCATGAACATCAGGTAGCCGCCGAAGGTATTCGGCTCGCCCTTGTCACCCTCGAAGGGCGCGGTGATACGCCCGCCCCCCGGAATCTGGAGCACGCCCACGATGGCGGCGATGACGCACGTCGCGATAAAGGCCAGCACGAAGCCCCTGAGCTGCCGCCTGCTGCGCAAGTGGTTGACCACCATGAAATACACGAACATGTACTCGAAGTACTTCACGACGTAGAAAAACGAGGTCTTCAGATCCACGCGCCCCATAACGGCCCCGATGCCGGACGACACCACGCAGGCCAGGGTATAGGCCGCGATAGGCCCATTGAGCGGCGTGTGCAGGAACAGCCCCAACCGCTTGTTCATGGCCATCTTGGCCAACCATGAGAACGCCACGACCACCAGCACGAAGTCGTTGACGCGCAGCGTAACGCCGCGCCCAAGCGACGCCCCGCCCGTGGAGCCGACCACGAACTCCGGCCCGAGCAGCATGGAAAAGATGATGATGTAAAGTGCCGCCTGCGTGCTGAACAGGCAGACCATGAACATGATGATGGCGCTCAGGAAGGCCAGCGCCTTGGTGGGGGACAGGTGCGGCAGAAGCCAGCCGAAGGCCAGACACAGGCCGAGTAGCATGACGAGGGGTAGCGCCATTTGCAGGGGGTTCGGCCCCACACCGGGAACTCGCCTGCGCACCATCCGCCCTCCCCCGTCTCCGCGCCCGCCACCAAGCGCCTAGTAGTACTTGAATGCCCGGAAATCCTGAAAGTCCGGCGTCTCGCCCTCGCGCATGCCGTTGAGGACCACGCCGATGAGATTGGAGCGCACGCGCGAAAGCTCCACCGTGGAGCGCTTGAGCAGTTCCTTGGAGATGGAGCCCACCCGGTACACGAGAAGCACCCCGTCCACCAGCGGCCCGAGCACGGAGAGATCCGCCGTGGACAGCACCGGCGCGGTGTCGAAGATGACGATGTCGTATTCGGAGCGGACCTCCTCCACGAACTCGCTCAAGAGCTTCGATTCGATGAGTTCCGATGGATTGGAGTACATGGTCCCCGCCGTGACGAGGTGCAGATTGTCCAGCCCCGGCGTGAGCATGACCTCGTCGATGCTCATCTCGCCGATCATGAGGTCTGTGACGGTCTTTATGGCGTCGCGCCACGCGTAGTTGCCGAGCAGGATGTCCGTAAGGCCGGGATGGATGTCCACGCCGAAGGCCTCGGACACCATGGGCTTGCGCAGGTCCGCGCCGACCATCAGCACGCGCTTTCCGGCCTGCGCCATGCTCACGGCGAGGTTGGCCGAAACAACGGTCTTTCCCTCCTGCGGGGTGGCACTGGTGATGGCCAGCGTCCGCAAGCCTTTCTCCTTGCAGAAGAGCTGCACGTTGATGCGCAGCGCCCGAAAACTTTCGGCCACCATGGACTTGGGCACGAAGTGCGCCACAAGATGCATGCTCCCGCGCATGCGGGACTTTCGCCCATCGCCGGAATCCTTGAGCAGTTCGCGCATCTCGCGCACGCCCTCGTCGGGGATGACGCCGAGCACCTTGGCCCCCAGCGTGTCCTCCACGTCGCTTATGGCTCCGAGTGAGGTGTCGAAGGCCTCCATGAGCAGTGCCGCGATCATGCCGATGATCAACCCGATAAACACGCCAACGGACGTGATGGGCACCACGCGCGGCGGATTGACAGGCGAACTGGGCAAGAAAGCGGGCTTGACGATGGTCACCTCTTCCGGGCGCTCGGCCTGCCGCAGGGCCGCCTCCCGGTTCTTCTCCTCCAGCATGACCACCTTGGCCCCGAAGGACTCCACCTGCCGCCGCAGACGGTTGTAGGTCAGCTTGCGCTCCATGAGCTCGTTGATTCTGGCCTCCACGTCGCGCCGCTCGTCACCGAGGGTCTCGCGCTGCCGCGCAAGCCGCTCCAACTGCGAGCGGACGATGACCACCATCTTGCGCGCCGTCTCCACCACGCGGCGGTTCAGGGCCACCACCTGCGGATGGCTGGTGGTGAATTCCTCAAGCAGCGACTCACGCTGCACCAGCAAGTCCACCAACTCGGTTCGGGTCTTCTCGTACTGCGGCTCCGCCTGCGTGGAATAGAGATCGCTGCCGAAACCTGCGGGCTTCGCGACAAACGCGCCCAGCCTGTCCAGAAGCGTCCCAAGTTCCGCCACAGCCGTCTCGTTGCCGCGCACGGCGGCGTCGATCTCCTTCCCCCGCGCAAGGAGCGCCTCCCCCTGCAAATCCACGGACACCAACTGGTTCACGCGGGTGAAGGTGTTGAACTCCTCCTCGGCGGTGCGCAGGTCCTCGCGGGTACGGGCAAGCTCGTCTTCAAGGTAGCGCAGGGCGGCGCTGGTGCGGCGCTCCTGCTCGGCGGCGTACATCTCGCGGTAGGTCCGGGCCACCGTGTCGGCCATGCGCTGGGCGAAGACGGGGCTGGAATCGGTGACGGAAATGTCAATGATGCTGGTCTGGGCGTCGCGGGTGATGATCACCTTGGCCCGCAAAGCGTCCACGACGCGGGCCACGTCCGGCGTCTCGCGCAGTTCGGCGTCCGACAGGCCGGACGGAATGCGCCCGAGGCTTTCAGCCACCTTCTGCATCACGCCGTAGCTACGCATGAGCGACATCTGGGACTGGATGTCCGTCTCCTCGCTCCAGGTGATGGTCTGCTCGTAGAGACCGCGTACGGGGATTTCGCGGTTGAACTGCACGCTGCACACCGAGGTGTACCGGGGCGAGGGGCCCATGAACACCGCGAAGGCCGCACTGGACGCGCCAAGCAGCACCGTGGCGGCCAAAACGATCCACTTGCGCTTCTTGAAGATGCGCCAGTACTCGCGGATGTTGACGTCGTACTGCTCCACGCTGCCCCCGTGCGATCACTCGGCCTTGGAACGACTGTCGAACTTCAGGTATTCGCCGTAGAAGTAGGCGTCCTGAACCCTGCGGGGGTAGAACACCCAGTCCAGGAACGTGGCATGATTGCTGATCCATTCCGAGACATCCCCGATGATCTCGCGAGGGACGTAGACGAGGTCGCCCTCGCGCAGCGGAATGTTCTGTGACAGGTCGCCCTCCTCCAGAAGACGCCGCACGTCGGCCATGAGGATGAGAGCCTTGCCGTCGCCGCCATCGGGGCGGATGACGAGCGTGTTCTCCTCGCGCGCCACGGGGCCGAACATGCCCGCCGCGGACAGCGCGGCCAACAGGTTGTCGGCGTTTTCGAGGTCATAGATGCCCTGCGAGCCGACCTGCCCCATCACGTACACCCTGCGCCCCACGTCGGGCAGGTCCGGCACATCGATGACGTCGCCGTGTTCGAGGACCACGTTCAGCCAACCGCGCCCGTCCTCCACCACGTCGAACATGTTGATCTCGTAGGACCGGCCACCCCGGACAAGGCGCACGCGCCTGAGGTCTGCCTTCTCGGTGTAGCCCGAGGCGTCGGAGAGCACCTCCAGCAGCGTGGTGCGCCCCTGAAGACTCCTGCGCCCGCTCGGCAGGCGCGAGCCTTCGCCCGTGCTGCGTAGCGAGGCCACCTCGCCCATGAGCGACACGTACTTGCTGTTGAAGCCGACCACGCGCACGTCGATGCGCGGGTGGCGCAGATAGGCCCGAAGGCGCTCCGTGAGCAGATCATCCGTCTCGCTGGCCGTCAACCCAGAGACGTCGAGGTCATCCACGAAGGAATAGGATATGCGGCCCCGGTTGTTGACCTGCACGGTGGAGGTCTTCACCTCTTCACCGCTACGCGAAGCGATCTCCAGCACGTCGAGGGGACCGATGCGGTACTCGTCCACGCCGTCGATGGTCTTGAACACGGAGTTCTCGTCCACGGCGCTCATGCGCTCCAGCTCGGCGCGCTCCTGATCGGTGCGCTCGCGCAGTTCCACGCGCTGGCGCTGCACGGACGGGGCATCGGCCACCGGAACGCCGCGCACGGCGGTGGTGCCCGCGCAACCTCCCACGAGGCAACACAGAAGAAGGCCAAGCGATATGCGGCGGATCAGAATGCTGCGGATATGCATGTCCCTTCCGAGGTTCAGCCGGAACGGTGCCGATGCGCGTCGCCGTCGTCGAGGGCCTCGACGATGTGCAGGAGGGGAAAATTCTCCAGATGCACCAGCTTTGGGGTTTCCTTCTTCTTGCCCCTGCCGTCCCAGAGCAGTTCGAGGGTGGGGCGCATGGGCCGCTCCTTGTAGGTGGCAAGCACCCGCCCCACGGAGTCGTTGTTCAGACGCACGTACGTGTTGACCGGAAACAGCGATATCTGGTCCAGAAATTCCTTGAGCACCCGGCGCGGAAAGCTGCGGCGCTCCTCGTCCACCACGCGCTTGATGACCGGAGTATGGATGAAGCGGTTGCCGGTGCGCCGCTCGCCGCGCAGGGCCACCACATGTTCCACCAGCCCGATGACCGACGCGAACTCGGAAATGTCCTTACCGTGGATGCCGTTGGGATAGCCCGTGCCGTCCACCCGCTCGTGAATCTGGAGCACCACGTCGCGCAGGGGGCGGTAGTCCTCGCCCATCTCCTCCACGATCTGCGCGCCGATCTGCGGATGAGTGCGCATCTTGGCGCGGTCCTGCGGGGAAAGCGCGTCCGGGGCGATGGTCTCCAGGCGCCGGGGAAAGCGGCACAGCCCCACGTTGGCGAACAGTCCGCCGAGGCCCAGCCACGCCAGACGGCGGCGTCCGTAGCCCAGCCCCAGCCCAATGCGCATGGAGCCGAGGGCCACGTACACGGCGGCCGCCGCGGCGTCGCGATGTTCCTCGTCGAGGGATGCGTGCTCGAAGACCGGCACCACCAGTCCTTCGTCCACAATGCGCACGAAGGCCCGTAGCGCCGGCCGCGCCTCGGCCCCGCCGCCCGAACGCACGGCGTCGCGAATGCGCGCGGCCTCGGCCAGCAGGACGGCATGCAGTTCCGCCACCTCCTGCGGATGCTCCCGCGTGGCCGTACGCTCTGCGTCGTCCCCCTCGGGCGCGTCCGTCGCGGATTTGCGCTCGCGCTGTGCCCGCGCCAGTTCCCACTTGCGCCGTTCAAGGTCGAAGATGCTGAATCCCGCGGCCATCGTCCCTCCGGTTCGCCCGTCTACTGCACCGAGGAATGCCACTTCCGACGCGACACTTCGCGGCAATCGCCCTTCTGGAGATGCAGGTCGTCGATGATGCCCGCCACCACGTCCCCGCTCACCGCCCCGGCTTGCAGGGAATAGGCCTGATCCAGCGACAGCTTGCATATCCTGTTGACGAGGCGCGGAATGCCCTGCGACTCGCGGTACACGAGGTCCATGGCCTCCGGCTCGAACACGGGGTCCGCGCTACGCCGCCCGGCCATGCGCAGCCGGTGCTCGATGTAACGCCCCACCTCGTCTCCCGCGAGAAAATTGAGATGAAAGCGCAGGCTCACCCGCTGATCCAACTGCGGCATGGCGTTGAGCACGTCGCGAAATTCTGGCTGCCCGACGAGAATCATGGTCAACAGGTTCTCGCCGCCGCCGGACAGGTTGGTCAGGTTCTTCAATTCGTCGAGGGTACGCGGATGCATCTGCTGCACCTCGTCGAGGAACACGGCCAGATGTCTGCCCTTGAGGTGTACCCTGTCGAGCACGAGCTTGCGGAAACGAAACAGCAGCTCGTACTTGGTCAGCCCGGTCAGGTCCGGCGGATGCCCCTCCAACTGCCGGATGAACTCCGCCAGCAAATGCACGAAGGGGAGATTCGAGCTTTCCAAACTTATCACCCGGAACGCGGCGGTATCCAGCATTTTTTCCAGCACGTTGCGAGTGATGGTCTTGCCGCTGCCGATCTCGCCCGTCAGCACGCCTATGCCCATGTTCCGGTCGCGCACGAGGTAGCGCAGCCGGGCCAGCGCCTCGCCATGCCCCTGACTCACGTAGAAGAAACGGACGTTCGTGTTGCCCTCGAAGGGGCGTTCGCGAAGTCCGAAATGGGAAAGACAACTCATCGCGCCATCCTCTTTTCCGGCAGAGTCGATCATGCGGGGCACGCCGCCCCACGGCGGAGATTGCAAGGAGCAGGCCACGAAGCACCACGTTTTCCACAGACACTGACTTTGTTTTCAACAGACCGGGATCACGGAAAATCTCATCATCGTCGCGCTTTCAGCGATTTTCTCCACCTGCCGACGGCGGAAGATTCTTCCTCCCGCGAGGCAGAGGATGGGCTGCCCCCGTTGCCGCCGTTCCCACCGCCGGACACGCCCTCGCGCCGCCGCCCCTTGAACATGAGCGCCACGATGACCGTAAACAGCAACACGGCCTGAAACAGCCCGAGCACGGCGTCCAGCGGCCGCCCGTCCATGATGATGAGCGCGCTCACCCCAAGACACACAGACATGGTGAAAATGGCGAACGCCGCCTCCTTTCGCGCAAAGCCCATGAACATGAGGCGGTGATGCAGGTGGTCCTGACTGGCCGTGGCCAGCGGCTCGAATATCCGGCCCACCTTGCGGTTCTTGATGCGCGAAAGGGTGATGTAGAGCATGTCGAAGATGAGCACGCCGAAGATGAGCACAGGCGCGGTGAGCGACACGAAATGACTGGTCACCGACCACTCGCCGAACACCGCCACACCAGCCAGCGTGAACCCGAGGAAGGTGCTCCCCGCATCGCCGAGGAACAGCCGCGCCGACTGACCGGGAATGAAGTTGAACGGCAAGAAGCCGAGGCACGCCCCGGCCAGCGCCACGGCCATCCATCCCAGCGCGGGCTGTTCGCTCTTGAAAGCGATGACGCCGAGGAACACCGCGATGATGACGGACATTCCGGCGGCGAGTCCGTCGATGCCATCGAAGAAGTTCATGGCGTTGGTCAGCCCCACCAGCCACAGCACGGTGAGCGGGACGTTGATCAAGCACGCCCATGCGACACCGGTCACGAGTTTGATCTGGATGCCGCCGAAGAGGATCACGAACAGCGCCGCAGCCACCTGCACCAGCAGGCGCGTCAGCGGCGAAAGGGAACGCACGTCGTCCCACAGCCCCACCACGAAGATGAGCGCGCCAGCCAGCGTCAGGCACCACATCCCCGGCAGGAACACCCCGTTGAGCACGAGGGACAGCAGGAACGCGGCGAACACCGCCACCCCACCGAAGAGCGGCGTGGGGCGCTCGTGCATCTTGCGCCAGCCCGGCCGGTCGAGCACGTTGAGGGCAAGGGCGAGGCGGCGGCACACGGGCGTGAAGGCATACGCCGCCACGAAGGCGTAAAGCAGGATGAACTGCCAGCGCATGCCCGCACGGAAGTAGAATCCCTTCACGGCAGGCAGCGTCAGCAGCACCAGCACGCCCCACAGGAATATCCGCCAGAGTGTCGTCCACATCGCTTTCCACTCCGCTCCCACACGGCCCAGTTGCCCACCGCGCCACGCCCTCGGGCATGCCGCATCAGCCGATCACGAGGAATCCCCGTTCAGTCATGCGCCCTGCGCGCCGCCAAAAGTCCCCGATACACGCCGTCGATGGCGCCAACCATGGCGTCCGCACCGTAGCACTCGGTCACGGTTCGCCGCCCGGCCCGGCCAAGCTCTCGGGCCTGCTGCGTATCGTGCAGAAGGTGATGCATGGCCAGCGCCAGTTCCCGCACGTTGCCCGGCGGCACCAGCAGCCCGTTCTCCCGATGCCGCACAAGATCCGGAATGCCCCCGACCTCCGAGGCGATGACCGGCACGCCCATGGCCATGGATTCGAGCAGCACCCGCCCCATGCCCTCAAAGAGCGACGGCAACACCGTAGCATCGCACGCGCCAATGGCGGGACGCACGTCGGCCATGAAGCCCGCGAAGACCACCGCCCCGCCAAGGCCGAGGCTGCGGGCGAGGCGTTCGAGGTTCGCGCGCTCCGCCCCCTCGCCCACGATGAGGAGCCGCGCTCGCGGCATGCGCTGACGCAGGGCGGCAAAGGCCCTAAGCAGCACGTCGTGCCCCTTTCCGGGCCACAGCTTGGACACCATGCCGATCACCGGCGCATCCGGCGCAAGGCCCATCTCACGGCGCAATTCCCGACGCCGACGCCGCGACACCGGCCGGAACAAATTAAGCCGGATGCCGCTGTAGATCACGCTGTGGGCCATGCCGGGCCGCAGCACGCCCTCACGCCGTGCCCACTCCACCAGCGGCCGCGAAATGAAGATCATGTGATGGCACCAGTTGGCGGCCAGCCTCTCCAGCGCGCAAAACAGCACACGCCGGGGGGCGCTTTCGCTCTCGTGAAAGGCGAAGCCGTGCACCGTGTGCACCACGATAGGTGTCCCCGCGATGAACGCCGCCAGCCGTCCGATGAACCCGGCCTTGGAATTGTGCGTATGCACGATGTCGTAGCCGCCGCTCCGGATCACGCCCACCAGCTCGAACAGGGCGCGCAGATCGGACACCGGAGCCACCGGCTGCACGAAATGCCGGATGACGCGCACGGGCATGCCCGCCGCACGCACCATGTCGTTCAGGCCGCCGCCCGGAGCGCACGCCATTTCCGGAGCGTAACGGGTCCTGTCCAGCCCGCTCATGGTCAGGAAGGTATTGATGCCCGAACCGCTGATCACGGGCAGCGTATGCACATGCAGCACGCGTATCCTGTCCACGGCTAGCCTCCGCTCCGCAAAGGTCCGCCCTCGACCGCCCCACGCACGACCTCCTCGAAGGCCCCGGCCACCATGGACCACGCGAAACGCCCGGCGGCGTGCTCGCGAAGCGCCTGCGGATCGTGCCGGTATTCCTGCGGACGGCGCACCACGTCCTCCATCTTCCGCCGCAGGGCCTGCGCGTCGAGTCCGTCGAACACGTGATTGGGGTCCACGGCGGAAAGGATGTCCGGTATGGCCCCCTGCGGCGTACCGAGCACGGGGGTGCCGCAGGCCCACGCCTCGGGAATGACCAATCCGAAGCCCTCCAGAAGCCTCGTGGGCAGAACGAACCAGTCCGCCGCACCGTAGAGGTCCGGCAACTGCTCCTCGTCCACAAAGCCCCAGAAGCGGATGCAGTCCTCCAGCCCGCCGTCGCGCACCAGCGCCCACAGGCTTTCCTCCAGAAGCCCCCGCCCGCCGATGACGCCCATGGCCCGCTCACGCAGAAGCGCACTCCCCGCGAAAGCCTCCACAAAGGTCTCAAGGCCCATGCGCGGCGCGAGGTTGCGCACGGTGAGAAACAGCGTGCGCCCGCCGGGCAGCCGCAGGCGCTCCCGCGCGCCGTCACGTCCGCCTTCCGGTAGCCGGAAGCGGGACATGTCCACCCCGCCGGGAATCCCCACCACCCGGTCCTGATCGGGCCGATGGGCCTCGACGAGCCGCCCCCGCATGTAGTCCGACAGCACGACCACACGGCAAGAACGCCGCACCAGCGCGCGCTCCATGGCCCGCATGAGCCACGCCACCACGCGGTCCGCGAGGTCCACGCCACCGCGAGCCGCCGCACGGATGAGGTATTCCTCGTGCCACGGCGAATGGAAGTAGTACACGCTCGGCACACCCCGGAGCATCCCCGCGAGCCACGGCGCGAAGGCGGGCAGGCTCTGGTGGATGACCGCCACATCGAAATCCCGAGGCGACAGCCCGGCCACGGTCCGCAGGCTTCCGCCAAGCTCCGCCGCCATGCGCCGCGCCAACCCCGCCCCGGAGCCGGGGCAGGCAAAGCGATGCACCACCACACCGGAGTCCAGCGTCTCCTGCGCGGGCAGCGTGCTCCCCGCGTTTCGCGTCACGGCGTGCACCTCGTGTCCCATGCGCGCCAGTTCGATGCTGGACTGTGTGGCCATGCGCCCGGCCCCGCCGGTGGTGTCCGGAAACCACACATCCGCGAAGACGAGAATCCTCACGAACCCACCTCCCACTCTCCGGGAGCGAGACCGCCGCGTCCGGAAAACAGCGCGATGTCCGAATCCACCATCTCATGCACCAGTTCCCGGAAGCCGACGGTCGGCGACCAGCCGAGACCGTCGCGGGCGCGGGCGGCATCGCCGCACAGTTCGTGGACCTCGGCCGGGCGATAAAACGTCTCATCCACCACGAGGTGCTCGCGATAGTCGAGTCCGGCGCGGGTGAAGGCGGCATCGAGGAAATCGCGCACGCTGCGGGTGCGCCCGGTGGCGATGACGTAGTCGCGCGGCTCGTCCTGCTGGAGCATGAGCCACATGGCCCGCACGTAGTCGCGCGCATGCCCCCAGTCCCGCCGGGCGTCGAGGTTGCCGAGGCGAATCTCGCGCTCAAGGCCAAGGCTGATGCGCGCGGCGGCGATGCTGATCTTGCGGGTGACGAACTCCGCCCCCCGGCGCGGGGACTCGTGATTGAACAAAATGCCCGACACCGCGAACATGCCATAGGCCTCGCGGTAGTTCCGGGTCAGCTCCACCCCGGCCATCTTAGAGATGCCGTAGGGCGAGCGCGGATGGAAAGGCGTGTCCTCGTTCTGCGGCGAAACCGGAACATTGCCGAACACTTCGCTGGACCCGGCGAAATAGAACCGACACTGCGGCGCGAGGCGCTTGAGTGCGGAAAGCACGTAATGCGTGCCATTGAGATTGGTCTGGATGGTGGAGAACTCGTCCTCAAAGGAATAGGACACGAAGCTCTGCGCCGCGAGGTGGTAGCACTCGTCGGGCCGCAGGTCCGCGATGATGTTGAACAGGCTGGCGTAACTTTCGAGGGACGCGCTGTGCAGAGTGACGCGGTCGAGAATGTGGAGGATGCGTCGCATGCGGCTGCGCGGGTACTCCAGCGCCACGCGCCGGACCACGCCATGGACCTCGTATCCGCGCTCCAGCAGCAGCTCCGCCAGATAGCTGCCGTCCTGCCCGGTGATTCCGGTGATGATGGCCTTCTTCACGGCGAAAATCCCTCCATTGTCACAACATACGGCAGCTTGCGCGGCCTGTCGAGCAAAGGGGGGCGCTCACCCACGTGCGTCGAGCAGGCCGGAGAGGTCCGCCACGTGCCCTGCCCAGCCCGCCGCGCCGGAAAGCTCCCGCGCCCGCGCCAATCCAGCGGCCCGGCGCGCCTCGCGCTCGGCACGGGCCTCAAGGGACGCCACAGCGCGCGCCCACTGCGCGGGATCGCGAGGGTCCGCAAAAAGCGCGGCGGGGCCGGACGTCTCGCGAAGGACCGGAATATCGCTGACCACGGCGGGCGTCCCGCTGGCCATGGCCTCCAGCGGCGGAAAACCGTAGCCCTCCGCCAGTGACGGCTGGACGAGGCAAAACGCCCCGCGCAGCAGCGCGGACAGCGCACCGGACGGCACGGCCCCAAGCCACGTGGCGCGGGATGTGGGATGCGCGGCGCGCCAGCGCGCGGCCAACACCTCTGGACAGCCCGCCACCACCAGCGGACGCCCAAACTGTGCCGAGGCATCGAGCACCACGCCGAGGTTCTTGTGCGGACGCCCGTTGCCGATGGCCAGCACATACCCCCGCTCCAGGCCCAGCCCGGCAAGAAGACTCTCGTCGTCCGGTTCCGAATCGGGCGAAAAACCTCCGCCAAGCCCCAGATGTCGCACACGTGGGTCGCGCCCGGCGAATCCGACAAGCTCCCGCGTGCTCTCAAGGCTCCAGCGCGAATCGTACCACGTCATGTCCGCCCGGCGCAGGCCGTGGATCAGGCGCAGACGCGCGTAGCGCGCATGGGAACTCCCGGCGTAGTCCGCATGGGTAATGTTCAGCACATCGTGCACGATGTTGACGGCCAGCGGGCCGCGAAGCAGCGGCGGCAGTTTGGCGTAGGGCGACAGCAGGCAGGCGACGCCCCGCCCCCACAGGGCAAGGGCGGCCTCGGCGGCGAAACGGGAACGGGGGAGTTCGCGCATCGCCACGCCGGGAAGCGCGGCAAGCGCCGCCGGTGCGCAGCCCAGACGCACGGCCAGCGTGATGTCGCCAATCCGGCCGCTGCGGGCCAGCGCGTCCACCAGCCCCTCCAGAACGCGCGAAATGCCCGTGCCACGCCCCGGAGCGAACTCCCGCCCGTCAACGAGAACGCTTCGCGCGCTCATGGCTCGTCCTGCACGCGGCACTCGGCCGCCCTGCCTGCGGAATCGGCCGCCAGCACGCGTAGCGCGGCGGCAAGGACCATGTCCGGGGTAATGCGACGCATGCACTCGTGGGTGCCGATACGGCAGTCCGGACCGCCGCAACCCAGACATTCGAGGTCCTCCTCGCGAAGGGCCTCGGTGCGCCCCGCAGGCTCGCGCCGCCAGCGTGGCAGCGGACCGAGCACGCGGACCGTCGGCACGCCACAGACGTCCGCCAGCGCCATTTCCCATGAATCGCCGCCCACGAACAGCGCCGCGCGGCGGCACAGTCCGCGCACGGTCCGCGCGTCCACATCGGGCATGACGGCATAGCCGCCGGTTCCGCGTTCGCGAAAACACCGCGCAAGCCCGCCGTCCGTCCCGCTCATGACGACGATCACCTCGTGCCCGGCCTCGCCGAGCATGGCCGCCAGATCAGCCCACGATGCGGCAGGCCAACGGTCGGCAACGCTGTGTCCACCGGCGGCGACCACCACCAGCGGCGCGACGGCGGACGATACGGCAGCACCATCCACCGCCTCCGCACCGTCATCGTCCTCACCGCCAATCGCATCAAAGGCCGCGCCCGAGCGGTCCGGCACAACCCGCGCCCCCATGAATGCGCACACGGCCCGCGCAAGGCCCGTGAAGGCGCAGGCTCCGGGATTTGGCCCCGGCAGGGCGGACACGGCCACGGACAAAAACGGCTCGCGCTCGCGCCCGCCCCCCGCAAGGCCGACGCAGGGCGCTCCCCCAAGCCGCGCGGCTACGGGCGGCCCAAGCGCCCCGTCCGTCGAAAAATCGCACACCACGCCATAGCCCGCGGCCCGCACGGCCCGCGCCGCACAGAACACGCCGGACACGCCGCGCACGAACCCATGCACCACACGACACCCCGGCACAAGCCGCGCAAGTTCCGCCGACGCGCCATGGGCAAGCACATCCACGCCGCCCGAAACGCTGCGGGCGAGCATGGCCAATCCGGGCAGCGCCTGTGCCATGTCCGCCGCGTCCGCAGGGGCCACCGCCAGCACCTCCCCACGTCCGGCGCATGGGGACCGAAGCGCAAGGCGCGGCAGCAGGCCAAGCGCCGCGCCCACCGCCCAACGAAGCCCACGGCCGCCCCCACGCGCTAGCCGCCGCACGCGCGGCGTCCTGCGCGGTCCCATGCCGTCGCACGCCATCCCGCACATCACGGACAATCCCTCGTACAGCCCCTGCACGCGCCGCACATGGTCGCCAATGGCAAAGCGGGTCACCGCACGTTCGCGGTTGGCGCGGCCCATGCGCTCGCGAAGCGGCCCGTCCTCGGCCAGCCGCCGCAGAATGCGGGCCATGGCCTCCTCGTCGCCTAGGGGAGCCACAAGGGCATGCACGGGCGGCGGCGCGCCCTCGCGCGTCTCGGGAATATCCGTGGCGGCCACGGGCAGGCCCATGCTCATCGCCTCCATGAGCGCACGGCTCAACCCCTCGCCTGTCGAGGGAAGGACGAAGACGTCGAGGGCGGCCAACAGCGCGCGTGGATCGTCGTGCGGCCCGAACACGTCCACCCGCCCGTGAAGCTCCGGCACGGCGGCGAGCCGTCTCACCTCGCGCAGCACGGCCGCGTCGATCATGTTCCCGGCCAGCACCAGCCGCACGGGCGGCAAGGCCCCACCCACGGCCCGCGCCAGCGAACGTAGCAGAAAGGCGTGCCCCTTGCGCGGCACGTAGCTGCCAAGCATGCCGAACAGCACCTCATCCGGCCCCGCACCAAGGCGCTCGCGCCCAGCGCGGCGCAGTTTTGGCGTGTTGTCGAAAAATGCGGCATCAACGCCATTGCGGATGACGGTCAGCCTGTCGCGGACCAACGGACCGAAGCGCGAGAAGCGCATGTCGCGCACGGCGGCGGACACGCAGACCACGCGGTTCGCACCGAGGGCGAGCAGCAAATCGTAGGGGGCGAAATCGGTCTTGGATTCCCGCACGTGCCACACGACGGGACAGTTGAGCATGCGCCCGGCCAGCGCGGCATACAGCGCACTGCGCGAGGTCGAGGCATGCAGGATGTCCGCTCCGGCGTCGCGCAGGGTTCGCGCCAGCCGGACAACGGACCGCATGAAGCGCAGCGGGTGGCGCAACGGCGAGGGCATGGCCGCCTCCACGGTACGCACCCCGGCATCGCGCAGACGCCCGGCCACGGCACCGGGACCGGGCACCACGGCCAAGGGATCGAAGCGCGCGCGGTCCAGCCCGCGCACCAGGGCCACCCCGCTCTCCTCGCCACCGCCAATGAACTGCGCATGGCCGAAGATATAGGCGGGGCAAGGCCGCGCAGTCACACACATGGGGCTTCGCGCCATCATGGGCAGTCCTCCCCCGAGGCGGCGCACAGCACGCGCTCGTAGCCATCGGCCACCGCATCCCACGAATATTCAGCGCAGGCGCGGCGGTATCCGGCCTCGCCCATGGTCCGACGCCGTGCGTCGTCGGCCAGCAGATCGCACACGGCATCGGCAAACGCCTCATGATCGCCCACGGGAACCAGCAGCCCGGTCCGCCCGTGCTCCACCACCTCCGACAGTGCCGGGTCCGCCGAGGCCACCACGGCCCGCCCGCAGGCCATGGCCTGCGCCGCCACGATGCCGAAGGTCTCGTAGGTCGAATGGAACACGAACAAGTCCGAGGCCATGAGCAGCGGATACACCTCGGCGTCGGGCACGAAACCCGGAAAATGCACGTGGCGCGCCACGCCAAGTACCTCGGCCAGCGAGCGCACACGCTCAAGCTGCGCCCCCTTGCCGCCAATGACCAGCACGGCCCCCGGCTCGCGGCGCAGGATGCCCGGCATGGCCCGCACCAGCACGCCCACGCGCTTGACCGGATCGAAGCGTTGCAGCGCGAAGAGCAGACGGCCCCCGTTCGGCACACCGAAGCGTTCCCGCAGTTCGCAGCTTCGGGCCGGGTCTTCCCGGTCGGCCATATCCACGCCGCCCGGAATGATGTGCCCGCGCCGGGACTGCGCACCCCACACCGCCCGGCGGCACCAGTCGGTGATGAAGGTCGTCTCCGTCGAGGCTCCCCCCACCAGCCGATGCCACATCCGCCACAAACGCGGCACGCCGGGGCCGGGCACGTCGCGCCCGGTCAGGGACAACACAGCAGGCACGCCAAGGACGCTGCGCGCGTACGGCACTGCAAGGCCCGTGGGCATGCAGTAGTGAACATTGAGCACATGCGGACGAAAACGGCGCACGGCGCGGTGCACGGCGGCCACGGCCGACAGGGAGAACGGCGGAATGAGCCCCCCCGTGACGCGATGCCCCCGGATACGCATGAGGCTCACCGCGTCGCGGTAGCGCTCCACCTCGAAATTCACCAGATGATCGTAGCCCGGGTCGCCAATGCTCGAAAGAATCGCCTCCGACAGCACCGGAGTGACCAGCCGCACCTCGTGCCGCAGGGCGAGACGCCGCAGGACATGCAACACGAGGAGTTCGGCACCGCCCACGGCGGGCAGGAAGGTCGGGGACAGGGCGAGGATGCGCATCAGGAAGCCCTCCCGGCGTACGCGCCCTCGGACGCTGCCAGCGCAAGAAGCGCCTCCAGCGCGTCGAGATGGCGCTCGGGGGTGAAGCGCCCACGCACGGCCGCATACCCAGCGCGCCCCATGGATCGCGCCAATTTCTGATCTGCAAGGATGGCGTCCATGGCCCCGGCGAGAGCCGCCGCGTCGCGCGGGGGGACCAGTAGCCCCGTGACGCCGTGCTCCAGCCACTGCGTAATGCCGCCGCTGTCGCTGCCCACCACGGGCAGGGCGTGGGCCATGGCCTCCAGCCCCACCAGCGCGAAGGACTCCGGACACACCGAGGGAACCACGGCCAACGCCGCCCGCGCACGCAGCGCCTCAAGCTCCATGCGGTCCATCCAGCCCGCGAATTCCACGCTCGCCGCCACGCCGAGGCGTTCGGCCAGTTCCCGCATGGCCGGGAGGTCCGGCCCGTCTCCGGCCACCACCAACCGAACCGGGCGCGGCAGGTGTGCAAGGGCCGCGAGGAGCACGTCCAGCCCCTTGCCCTTGTTCACCCGCGCCGCGAAGAGGACCAGCGGCGGCGCATCCGCCGGAAACTGCGGGCCAGACGGCTCGCCATGCGGCGTCGGCACAAAATGTTCGATGACCTGCACCCGCGCCGGGGCGAAGCCGTTGTGCAGGAGCACCCCACGGATGTATCCGCTCGGAGCGGCCATGCGCGTGCGGGAACGGTGCATGCGCACAATGCGCCACCGCGCGGTGATGAGCGGCAACCCGATGCGCGGGTCGCGCGGCATGCATCGGTGGATGTAGGCCCGCGCCTGACACAATGGGCCGAGGGGAAACAGGCACGGCTCCGGCGCGCCGCTCGGCGTCCGACGGTTGAGCATCTTCCTGCCGCAGCAAACCAGTTCCACGTCGTGCACGAAGCGCACGCAGGGTAGCTCCCGCGTCAGCAGGTCCACCAGTTCGGGACAAAACACATGGTTGAGGAGCGCCACGTCCGGCCGCTCGCGCCGCAGCAGCTCGCGCACATCGGCCAGCCTGTCGCCAAGGTCCGGGCAGCGGACATGGGTGACCCACGGCACGCACGCACACCGCGCCCCGTCCACGGCGCAGTCCGGCCGCTCGGGACGTCCGTGCAGAACGAGATTGTCGTGCCCGCGCGCGGCAAGGCCCGCGCACTGCAAGGCCATAACGCGTTCGAGCCCGCCCTCGACGAGGTTGAGATTGACGTGGAGAATCCTCATCCCGCGTCCTCCGCGCGCCGCAGCAGCCGCGCCACTGTGCGCCGTAGCCCGCTCCGGGCTTCCCTCCCCGCAAGCGCCGGGTCCAGCGCCATGGCCCGCGCGACCGCCCACGCCGCCCACGGCACCGACACCCGCGCAAGGGCGGCACCTACGTTCCACAGCCGCCGCCCCGCAAGGCGGTCCACGGCCCGCGCCTCGGCTGCGTCACAGCGCATACGCCGGGCAAAGGCCCGCCGCGCCTCGACCACCAGCCGCGCATAGGCCACAAGCCCCGCCACGGCCCGCTCCGGCGCGAGTTCGACGGCACCGGGCACCGCCGCAGGTAGCGCGTTCCAGAACAGTTCCGCCTCGTCCACGTGCCGCCCCGTCAGCCACGACAGATGCGCGGCCCGCGCCCGCGCGTCGGCCTCGCGCTGGCGTCCGGCACGGGCGCTACTCACCGACGCGTCATGACGGCGGTAGACAACGAAGCGCTCGTCAAGGTTGGCGAAGCGCGTACGCCCGGCCAGCCGGGTCCACAGGTCGTGATCCTGCGCCGCGCCGAAGGATTCGTCGTAGCCGCCCACACGGCGCAAAAGCTCCGTTCGCAGGCAGACCGAGGGATGCGCGAAGGGATGCCCGAAGCACAGCGCCCACGAAATCCGCGCGTGGTCGGGATACAGCAGATACTCACCCGCCGGACGCCCCTCGTCGTCCACCATGTCCACCCCGGTACCGACCACGCCCACCTCGGGATGCGCCGCCAAAAAGGCCATCTGCCGCTCCAGACGCTCGGGCCGCGACTCGTCGTCGGCGTCCTGCCGTGCCACCACCGCGCCGCGCGCCGCCGCGAGGGCGCGGTTCAGCGACGCCGCAAGGCCGAGCCGCCGCTCGTTGACGATACACCGCACCCGCGCATCGCCGCACGCAGCGAGAATGTCGCGGCTTGTGTCGGTCGAGGCATCGTCCACCACGATGCATTCGAAATCGGCACAGCTTTGGGCGAGAACGCTCTCAACGGCGTGCCCGAGCCACCGCTCGCCGTCGCGCACGGCCATGAGCACCGACACCGCCGGGGTCATGTCCGCCTCCACGTTGCGGGATAGAGGTCGTCGATCCTGCGCCGCGCCCGGCGCGGGCCGAACCACTTCGCCGGGGCCAGCACCACCGCTCCGGGCCGGCGGTCCAGCCACGCTCCCCACCAACTGAAACTCGAATTGGCGATGACGTGCCGCCCGCACAGGCTCATAAGCCGCATGTCCGCAAGCGGCGCACCCGCGTTGTGATCGACCACGGTCAACGGGTGGCCGAAGTCCAGATGCCCGCGCACCCAATCCGGGTCATCCGAAAAGACGAAGAATTCCGGGGCGGCAAGCCCGCTCGCGGCCATAAGCGCGGCGCGGCGGTACCAGTCCGGCGAGAGCTCGGCGTAAAGCCCCGCCAGCGTGGGGTCGTGGACGTAGTCGCCCCGGCGCACGTGCACGCTCACCGAGTCCGAAGAAAGAATGCGCGCGGCCAGTTCCGCATTGCGGGCGTCCTGCGGCTCGGCAAGGGTCAGTTCCTTGGCCACGGTGGACGATGCGGCGGCGAAATAGCGTTCGCTCTGCCAATAGCCGTCGAGATAGACGTCCCCGGTCAGGCGCTCGAAGGCCGAGGCGTAATGGAAATGCGGTTCGCGAAAGCGAAGGGGGCCGCCACTTCGCCGCGCGCCGCGCACGCGGCAGGCAATCCGCCGCAGCATGCGCGCGGCCCTGCCCCCGCTGGGCGCGGCGGCTACCGGCGGAAAACACTCCAGCTCGGCGGAGGTGACGACCTCGGCACACAGAGGCAGCGAGCCAAGCGCGAACTCCCGCCCGCGCTCGTCCGGAAAGGACGACAGATCGAGGCGCAACGGGGCCTCAAGGCGCAAGGCCAAGGCGCGCCCCGCCGCATACTGGAACATCTGATTGCCCACTCCGCCCATGAGGCGCACCACGATCACGCGGCACACCTCTCGGCGGCACAGGGCGTCCGATCAGTACCGTTCGGCGTCATCATCCCCCAGGTTCCCGTTTTCCGCCCATGGCGGGTCACTCGGTCCAAAACCGATTCAACATGGCCTGCCCGTGTCTTGATGACCACAGGAAAAGTGTACAAGGCAAAGAGCGCCATCCGGGCGCCCGTCCAACACAACGGACCAATGCCCCATGCACTTGCCCGGACAGGACATGATAGCCCATGAACGGATGCGCGCGCAATCCGTACGGAAAACGACGCGGAGGGACTGGCGAAATCGCCATGAGGAACGACCGACAGGAATACAGGGGACGGGGTGAAACCCTCGCGAAGGGGTGGCGAGGCAAATCAGAGGGGCGCAAACTGCACCGATTCAGATGGGGCGAGGTAGGGCGCGCACAGGCGGCAGCGGAAAAAAAGACAAAAAAACAGGGCCGAAGCTTTCGCTTCGGCCCTGTCACCGTCGGTTCGGATTCGATTCGCAACACTCCCGATCTGACGGCTTCGCATAGGGAAGGGATACCGTTCAGCGGGGATCGGGAGGGGTGCCCTACGCCCGCTGATTTCGTCTTGACGGGAAGCAGTAAAACACGGAATCTGTCACCGGGACAGATACAGATTGAAAAAAAAATAGGCGATACAGTTTTTTCCCCCTGCCCCGCCAGACAGCGGGCAAGCCGAGAAAAACTCTGTTCCACTGCGGGGTGCAGGCCTTTGCCCCGTTTCAAACAACCCACCAGCGCATCTGCAATCAGTACAGATCGGGCACGCACCCGATCGTGACCATAACAGTTGGTTTCCAAGGGAACGCCAATGATCGAACAGACGGAAAACTGGAAGGACCAATTCCGCTACCAGTCGGTAGAGCAGCACATCATGGGCCTCATCGAGTCCGGCACGCTCGGCCGGGGGGACAAGCTCCCCTCGCTACGCACCCTGTCGCGCACCATGAGCCTGTCCATATCCACCATCAGCCAGGCCTACGTGGAGCTGGAAAAGAAGGGCGTGGTGGAATCGCGCCCGCGTTCGGGCTTCTTCGTGCGGGCGTCCTCGCACCGGCTGCCCGCGCCCACGCGCTGCGACCCGACCCCCGCCGAGCCCAAGCGCGTGAGCCGCAACAAGCTCATCCTCACCGTGCTCGAAACCGTGGGCAACAAGGAAATCGTGCCGCTCGGCGTCATCTGCCCCGGCACGGAGCTCCTGCCCGGCAAGTCCATGGCCCGCATCATGAATCAGGTGGTGCGCGAGAACGCCGACACCTCGCTGGCCTACGAGACCGTCTCCGGCAATCCGGAGCTGCGCCGACAGCTCGCCTTTCAGGCGCTTGAGCGCGGCGACCGCTTCGGCCCGGACGACATGATCATCACCAACGGCGCCATAGAGGCCGTCTACATCACCCTACGAAGCCTCACCCGCCCCGGCGACATCGTGTGCATCCAGTCGCCAAGCTACTACTGCTTCCTGCAACTGCTCGAAACCCTCGGGCTGCGCGTGGTGGAAATCTCCTCGTGCCCCAACTACGGCATAGACCCCGCCGAACTGCGCGAGGTGCTCGACAAGTACGACATCCGGGCCTGCATCTTCTCGCCGAATTTCAACAACCCGGACGGCAGCCTCACCCCGGACGACGCCAAGAAGGAAATCGTGTCCATGCTCGCCGAGCGCGACATCCCACTCGTGGAGGACGACGTGGCGGGCGATCTGCACTTCGGCCCGGTGCGCCCGGCCACCTTCAAGCATTTCGACGAGCGCGGCCTCGTGGTGCTGTGCTCGTCCTTCTCCAAGACCATCGCCCCCGGCTACCGCATCGGCTGGATGGTTCCGGGCCGCTTCCGCGACAAGGCCCTTGAAATCAAGGCCACCACCAACGTCTGCGGCGCAAGCCCCACCCAGATGGCCGTGGCGGAATTTCTGCGCCAAGGCCTCTACGAACGTCACATCAAGCGCCTACGCGCAGCCTTCGCCAAGCAGGCGGACACCATGCACCTGCACATGGGCCGCCACTTCCCGCCGGGAACGCGCGTCACGCGGCCGCAGGGCGGCATGGTGCTGTGGGTGGAGCTGCCCGAGAGCGTCGATTCCGTAAAGTACTTCTACGCGGCCAAGGCCGAAGGGGTCGGCATCGCGCCGGGGAGCATCTTCTCCACTCAGAACAAGTTCAACAACTTCATCCGCCTGAGCTGCGGCGGCGCATGGACGCCAGAGATCGAAAACGGCCTGTCCGTCCTTGGCGACATAGCCACGGGAATGGCGCGCTAGCCGGGCACGCACGCGGCACGTTCCCCATTTCGCCGCGCTACGCGCACTGGGACGCATGGGGCGGGAATCCTTGTGCGGCGCGGGTCTAACCGACACGCGCCGCATCGCCGCCGTTTGACCGCTCCGGCCTTTTTCCGTATGCACGAGCTACCCGCGCCACATACCCCGCACCGCATGCGCAAACCGTGGCGCATACGAAACATTCATGCGATACTCGGGTCATATCCCGACAACGACGCCCATACAGAGGAAAGACACATGGCAGAGCCTGAAAGCAACGAAACCGGCCGCGTGAAACACTTCATCCGGACCATCATCGACGAGGATCTGGCCTCGGGCAAGGTGGAGAAGGTCCACACCCGCTTCCCCCCGGAGCCGAACGGCTACCTGCACCTTGGACACGCCAAGTCCATCTGCCTGAACTTCGGCCTTGCCGAGGAATATTCGGGCCAGTGCAACCTGCGCCTCGACGACACCAACCCCGTGAAGGAAGATGTCGAATACGTCGAATCCATCAAGGAAGACGTGCGCTGGCTGGGCTTCGACTGGCAGGACCGCCAGTTCTTCGCCTCTGACTACTTCGAGCGCCTCTACGGCTATGCCGAAAAGCTCATCAGCATGGGCAAGGCCTACGTGGACGACCTTTCGGCCGAGGAAATCCGCAAGTATCGCGGCACCCTCACCGAGCCCGGCACCGAGAGCCCGTACCGCAGCCGCGGCGTGGACGAGAACCTCGACCTGTTCCGACGCATGCGCGCTGGCGAATTCGAGGACGGCTCCCGCGTGCTGCGCGCGAAGATCGACATGACGCACCCCAACGTGGTCCTGCGCGACCCCACCATCTATCGCATCCGCAGGGCGCACCACCACCGCACCGGCGACGCGTGGTGCATCTACCCCATGTACGACTTCGCCCACTGCCTCTCCGACGCCATCGAAGGCATCACGCACTCCGTCTGCACGCTGGAATTCGAGAACAACCGTGCCCTCTACGACTGGGTGCTCGACACGCTGGGCATCGCCCCGCGCCCGCACCAGTACGAGTTCGCCCGCCTGAACCTGACCTACACCGTGCTCTCCAAGCGCAAGCTCATCCAGCTCGTGCAGGAAGGCCACGTCTCCGGCTGGGACGACCCGCGCATGCCCACCCTGAGCGGCATCCGCCGTCGCGGCTACCCCGCCGCCGCCCTGCGCGAGTTCTGCGAGCGCATCGGCGTGGCCAAGGCCGACAGCACCGTGGACATCGCCCTGCTGGAGCACTGCGTGCGCGAGAATCTCAACGCCGCCGCCCCGCGCGTGCTCGGCGTCCTCGATCCGGTGAAGGTGGTCATCACCAACTACCCCGAGGATCTGGTGGAAGAGTTCGAAATGCCCTACCACCCCGAGGACGAATCCATGGGCAGCCGCAAGGTACCCTTCTGCCGCGAGCTGTACATCGAGCGCGAGGACTTCATGGAAGAGCCGCCCGCGAAATACTTCCGCCTCGCTCCGGGGCGCGAGGTGCGGCTTCGCTTCTCCTACTACGTCACCTGTCAGGACGTGGTGAAGGACGAAAACGGCACCATCACCGAAATCCACTGCACCTACGATCCCGAAACCCGCGGCGGCTGGTCCAAGGACGGCCGCAAGGTCAAGGGCACCCTACACTGGGTCAGCGCGCGCCACGCCCTGCCCGTGGAGGTGCGCCTGTACGACCACCTCTTCTCCAAGACCGATCCCATGGACGTCGAGGACGACGGCACCTTCCTCGACAACCTGAATCCCGACTCGCTCACGGTGCTGACCGACTGCCGCGTAGAGCCGTCCCTCGCGGACATGAAGCCCGGCACGGTCTGCCAGTTCGAGCGCAAGGGCTACTTCTGCGCCGACGTGAAGGACTCCCGCCCCGGCCATCCGGTCTTCAACCGCACGGCCTCCCTGCGCGACAGCTGGGCCAAGATCCAGCAGAAGTCCGACAAGTAGCGCCCCTTTCGAAACACACGAAAGGCCGTACGGTTCACGAACCGTCCGGCCTTTTTTTCTTATCGCACGCGGTTATCCCGACGCCTGCGGTTCAGGGCAGACTCATGCCCTCCACGCGGTTTCGCCCGCCGTCCTTGGCCCGGTAAAGCATCCTGTCCGCCGTCGTGAGCAGATCCTCCGAATGCTTCTCCTTGCCCGGAATCGTTGTGCACACGCCGACGCTCACGGTGACGTGGTTGGTCACATCGGAATGCTCGTGCATCAGGCCAAGGGATTCGATGGCCTCGCGCATGGTCTGGGCGATGCGCACCGCGCCGTCGAAGTCCGTATCCGGCAGCACCGCAACGAACTCCTCCCCGCCGTAACGGGCCACGAAATCGTGCGGACGCTTGAGCGTGGCCCGCAAGGCCCCGGCCACGTGCCGCAGACAGCCGTCGCCAGCGGCATGGCCGTAATGGTCGTTGAATTTCTTGAAGAAATCGATATCGAGCATGACCACGGACAAGGGGCTGCCCGTGCGCTGCAAACGCCGCCATTCGAGGTCCAGCACCTCGTCGAAACGCCGACGGTTCGGGATGCCCGTCAGTCCGTCGAGGGACGACAGATGCTCCAGAATGTCCGTCTTGCGCTTGAGATCGAGATGGGTGCGCACCCGCGCGCGGACGATGGGAATGCTGAAGGGCTTGGTGATGTAATCCACGGCCCCGAGCTCCAGCCCGCGCATCTCGTCGCCTTCCTGATTCATGGCCGTGATGAAGATGATGGGGATGCCCTGCGTCGTCGACCGGGACTTGAGCTCCCGACAGACCTGATGCCCGTCCATGCCCGGCATGATGATGTCGAGCAGGATAAGATCGGGATGCGGCTCGGCCTCGGCCACGGCGATGGCATCGCGCCCGTTGGTCGCCACGCTGACCTCGTACTCCTCCGAGAGGGCCGAACCGAGGATGCTGATGTTGAACGACGAGTCGTCCACGATCAGAACCCGCTGTTTTTCCGTTCCGCCTTCCATTCAAACCCCTCGCGTGCATTGTGCGAATGCCGGACTCGTCCACCCTCCCCGGTCGAAACCGGACCGTTGCGTTTCGCCAGACCGATGGCGACACGGTACCGTCCACCCTACCACGCCCAACGCAAAAGAGTAAACCGCAAGAACATCCCGTTCGCTCGTCACACGTCCGTCACGCAACCGTCACACAATCGCAACAGCCCCCAAACGACAGGAAGACCGACGGGTATCCGCCGGTCTTCCTGATGGCCGCAGATGCGGCCCGAGCATACGCACAATCCCGCCGGAAACTCCGGCAACGTGTTACGCCTGTTGACGAAAGACTTTCTATCGAACTACGTTGAACAATAGCGGTAGAGGCTTCCCCGCATCATCCCGACACAGGCAGGCGCATCATGCATCCGGCTCACGTCGCGGTTCTCGCCATCGTCATGGGCTTCGTCTCCGTGGATCTCTTCTCGCGGGCATGGATGGGGCTCATGTCCCTCGTCGCCTCGGCCGTGCTGGCGCATCGCGACGAACTCGCCGGGCGGGAACTGCGCTCCCGCCTGCACACGGCGCTTGCCGTCATGCTGCTCAACGCCGGACTGCTCGCCGTGCTCTTCCACTTCTACAGCCGAGTCCACGGCCTCGGCACGACCACCCTCGAATGCCTGCTCTACCTCATTGCCGCCTCGGTGCGCATGCTCGTCTTCCTGCGCGGCGTCTCGCGCCGCATCGACGAGATGCTCACCCCGGGGCGCGACGGACGCTAGTCCACCTGCGCGGCGGGATGCGGTCCACTCGGCGTATAGTCGAAGGTGCTGCGCGCGCCGATGTTGGCGTGCCCCACGCACTCGACATCCGTGTAGTAGAACTCGCCCGTCTCGATGTTGGACTCGTCCACGAAATCAGCCATGCGGCGCATCTCCGGAACGGCATTGACCAGCGCCGGACAGGCCACGAACACCACCACCATCGTCACCAGCACGGCAGCCGCGAAGGACAGCCAACGCCCGGCGAAACTTTTCTCCTGCATCTCGAATCTCCTTGCTGCAAACCGAAAATGGCGGGAGCCGATGGCTCCCGCCGTCGCGATCGGAACCGACGCCGTCAGATCTTGGCGGTGATGTCGGGGAAGACCAGATAGAACATGATGTAGGCCATGATCAGGGTCAGCACGAGGTTGAGGGACTGACCGCACACGTACAGGATGAGCGGCTTGCCGCCCTTGAAGTACGACTTCAGCTCGCGGAAGTTGGTGGCAAGGCCGATGGCCGCGAAGCTCATGCAGAAGAACCAGCCACGGAAGATCTTGCTGAAGCCGCGGATCACGCCGTGGTCAACCACGGAGAAGCCCACGTCGGAGCCGAGCGCGCCGTACATCACCGAGAAGATGATGGATGCGGAGATGAAGCCCAGCACGAACTTGGGGAAGCGGTTCCAGATTTCGATCCAGCCCACGGTCTTGCCTGCCTCGCACTCCACCTTGGCGCACCAGTACACGGCCACGCCGAATGCCGTCACGCCGATGAGGACGTTCTGGATCATCTTGATGGTGGCGGCCACGTAGAGGGCCTTCTCAGACAGGAACGCGCCGGCAGCAGCCACGGCGCCCGTGGCGTCGATGGTGCCGCCCATCCACGCGCCGCCGAGGATGAAGGGCATGCCCGTGGCCTTGATGACGGCAGGCATGACGATCATCATGATCGAGGTGAACACCAGCGACAGGCCGATGGACAGGGTCAGCTCCTCCTTCTTGGCGCGGCAGGCGGCTGCGGTGGCGATAGCCGCCGAGGTGCCGCACACGGACATGTCGGCGGAGATGACCATGTTCAGCGTTTTGGACGGAATCTTCAGCACCTTCTGGCCGAAGATGAAGGTGGAGATGAGCACGATGGGGGTGACCACCCACGCCACGAAGATGCCCGGAACGCCGATGGCGATGATCTTGTTGAAGAGCACCTCGGCGCCCAGCAGGACGAGACCGGTCTTGATGTAGAATTCCACCTGCAACGCGGGCTTGACCCACTTGGGGGTACCCACGGTATTGGAGATGAGCATGCCGAGGAAGATGGCCCACGCGGCGTAGCCGATGCCGTAATGCTTCATCGTGGCCTGATAGGCCATGAAGTAGGACAGCACGCCGATGAGGAACACAAACCAGAATCCCTTGAGGAACGCCGTGGCGCTATGGCCCATGGCCTTCATGCCCACGGAGAACAGCAGGCCGATGACGACCATGAGTCCGGCGAGAGTCGGGAAGCGGTTGAAGGCGTGATGGCCGATCTTCTTCTTCACCGACTTCGCCTTGGACTTGGCCTTGAGCCAGTTCTGGATGCCATCCTCGGCGGCGGTGTTGAGTTCGGCGTTCATGAACCCGGCGGCAGCGGCTGCCTCCTCAGCGACGACGGCGACGGTACGCGCCTCGGCTGCGACGGCCTTGGCGGCCTCGTACTTGGGCATGGCTGCCGCGTTCAACTCTGCGGCGCGCTCGCTGGACATGTAGAAGCTATCCAGCGGATTGTCCTTCCAGTTGCCGGGCGCTGCGGTCCAGCTCTTGATGGACTTGCCAATGGCGGACTTGCTGGCCTGCACGCCTTCCTTCTTGTCCTGCGCCTCGTAGTAGGCCACGGTCTTGAAAGGTGCGCGCTCGGCCTCGGCGGCCATGATGGAATTGGCCCGCGCGAAGGTCTCGTCCATATCCTTGGGCACGTTGTTGAAATAGATCAGCCCGCCCACCAGAAGCAGGAAGAAGCCGAGCCAAATGGCCAGATAATCTTCCTTCCTCCACAGGTCGGACCACGAACTCGACGAGCTATCGACCACAATGTTGCTGTTCTCGGACATGAGCCTCGAATCCTCCTTGGAAAGTGAATGGTGCGACGCGACTGCGGCAGGCGTGCTAACCGGGCAGGGATCGGTGGCCACGGCGCAGCGCGTCGTTCGTCTCGCAGGGACTGGAGGCCCGCATAGCAACACTCGTTCCAAAAGGAACAATCTCTTTCATCATACTGTTTTTATTTGATATGCATGGACTGACGCACGCAATGCGCCCGCTCTTACGACCGCGAACATGCTAACTCAAGGACGCACCTTGCCAACACGGGGATGCGAAGTGGCGAAAATCCACGCCCCGCCGGAGCCTGCGGCAACGATCATCCTCCATCCGCAAAAAATTGTCTTCGAGCGTATTGACTTGCGAAGGCAAGGCTCGTAGCCTTAGGCCTTCACGCTGTAACGATTCGCAACAAAGGAAACCGACCCCCATGCTACGCAACACTACCTCTACCATCACCTTCGCCGGCAACGGCCTGGTATTCGTAGGCGTAGTAGTACGCGTAGTACGCACTATTGCGTCGTAACGGGTCAGGTCCACACAACACAGCTGTACAGATCCCCCGCCGGCGCAGAGCCGGCGGGGGATTTTTCTTGCACCAGAAGTGCGCGCCGGCCCTGCTCCACCCGGGGACACCCCAAGGAAGGAGAACGGGATATGAAATGCACCGGCGCGGAAATCGTCATCCGTCTGCTTGAGCGTCAGGGAATCCGCACCATCGCGGGCATTCCCGGCGGCGCGAACCTCCCCCTGTACGACGCCCTCTCCAAGAGTCCGTGCATCCGCCACGTTCTGGCGCGGCACGAACAGGGCGCGGGCTTCATGGCCCAGGGCATGGCCCGCGTCAGCGGCCGCCCGGCAGTGTTCTTCGCCACGTCCGGTCCCGGCGCGACGAACACTCTCACCGCCATCGCCGACGCCAAGCTCGACTCCATCCCCCTCATCTGCATCACCGGGCAGGTGCCGCGCAGCCAGATGGGGACAGACGCATTTCAGGAGGTGGACACCTACGGCCTGTCCGTGCCCATCACCAAGCACAACTTCCTCGCCCGCTCCGCATCCGAACTCCTGTCCATCATCCCCGAGGCATTTCGCATCGCCGCATCCGGACGCCCCGGCCCCGTGCTCATCGACATCCCCAAGGACGTCCAGACCCAGACCATCGACATCGACGCATGGCCCGAACCCGGCCGCCCCGACCGTGCGCCCGAATTCTCGCAGGCCACCATCCGCCGCGCGGCGGACCTCATCAACGCCGCCAAGCGCCCCGTGCTCTACCTCGGCGGCGGCGTCATCGCCGCAGGTGCGGGCGGGCTGGCCACTCGCCTCGCCGAAAAGACCGGCATGCCCGTGACCATGACCCTCATGGGCCTTGGCGCGGTGCCCGCCGATCATCCGCTGTCCATGGGCATGCTGGGCATGCACGCCGCCCGCTACACCAACATGGCGCTTGAGGAATGCGACCTGCTCATCGCCGCTGGCGTGCGCTTCGACGACCGCGCCACCGGCCTTGCCAACCAGTTCTGCCCGCAGGCCGCCATCATCCACATCGACATCGACGCCAGCGAACTCGACAAGATCAAGTCGTCCTGCGTGGGCATCACCGGCGATATCCGCGAAGTGCTCGACGCGCTCATCCCCATGACGCAGACAGCGCCCCGCGCCGCATGGCTCAACCGCATCAAGGAGCTGCGGACCATCAATCCGCCCACCCTGCCCGGCTCCGACGATCCGCGCTCGCCCTACGGTCTCATCCGGCTGGCGGCGCGCATGCTCGGCGACGACGCCATCATCACCACGGACGTCGGCCAGCACCAGATGCGCACCGCGCAGGCCTATCCCTTCCGCCGCCCCCGCCAGTGGCTGACCTCTGGCGGGCTTGGCACCATGGGCTTTGGCGTGCCTGCGGCCATTGGCGCGGCGCTGGCCAGTCCGGGCCGCACGGTGGTCTGCGTGAGCGGCGACGGCAGCATCCTCATGAACATTCAGGAGCTGGCCACCGCCGTGGAAGAGAACGCCAACATCAAAATCATCCTCATGAACAACAACGCGCTGGGCCTCGTGCACCAGCAGCAGGACATGTTCTACGACGGCAACATCTTCGCCTCGGACTACCGGGCGCGCGTGGACTTCGTGAAGATCGCCGAGGGATTCGGCGTGCGCGCCTACGACCTCGCCGATGGCGACCCGGCGGACATCCTCGCCAGCGCCTTTTCCGTGCCCGGCCCTTGCCTCGTGCACGCGCCGGTGCCGAACATCGAAAACGTCTATCCCATGGTGCCTCCCGGTGCCGCCAACAAGGAGATGATCGGAGGTGAAGCCCATGCGACAGCCTGATATCCACGCCACACTTCTTGATGCGGCACGCACCACCGTGCTCGAACTCCTCGTGAAGAACCACCCCGGCGTCATGTCCCACGTGTGCGGACTCTTCGCCCGGCGCGCCTTCAACGTGGAAGGAATTCTCTGCATGCCCGTCAGCGATGGAACCACCAGCCGCATCTGGCTGCTCGTGGACCGCGACGGACGCCTTGACCAGATGATCAAGCAGGCCCGCAAGCTGGAAGACGTCATCGACGTCACCCGCCACGACGACGGCCATCACGTGTTCTCCGGACTGGAAGCGGCCTTCCGCTAACCAGCCCAAACACGCCGGGCGCGGGAATAGGGGTATTACCGCGCCCGTGGGCCGCCCCGCGGGGCACGGCTTCGCTCATAGGGAATAGGGCCGGTGGATCGCACCACCGGCCCTTTCACATTTCGGGAAGGATGGGGGAAAGGGCGGCCCGGACGGGACACGCCCTGAGGGGCATCAGCCGCGCATGCCGCCGATGATGTCGCGAATGCGCTCCACCTCGCGTTCGAGCGCTACGACGCCCTGCACGGATTTATCCATGGCCTGCGCGGTTTCCGCGGCGATGCGGTCGATCTCCGTGGCCGAGCGCGATATCTGCTCGCTCGCGGCGGACTGCTCCTCCGCAGCGGTGGCGATGCTCTGCACCTTGCCGCTGGACTCGCCCGTCAGCGCCATGATCCGCTCCAGCGCCTCGCGCGCGTTGCGGGCGAGCTTCGCGCTCTCTTCCACCTCGCCATCAGCCCGCGCCATGGCCTCGATGCTGCCGCGCGTCTCGGACTGGATGGCCTTCACCGCCTCGCCGACCTCCTTGGTGGCGGCCATCGTCTTCTCCGCCAGCTTGCGCACCTCGTCCGCCACCACGGCGAAGCCGCGTCCGGCGTCTCCGGCGCGGGCGGCCTCGATGGCGGCGTTGAGCGCCAGCAGGTTCGTCTGGTCCGCTATGTCGTTGATGACGTTCATCACGCTGCCGATGCCGTCCACGCGCTGGCCCAGGCTGTCCATGTCCCCCCGCAGGCTGCGGATGCTGTCGCGCACGGCAACGATGGCATCCACGGAATTCGCGACCACCGCGCCGCCGCTTCTGGCGTATTCCTGCGCGTCCTCGGCGCTGCGGGCGGCGTCCGCCGCATTGCGCGCCACTTCGAGCACCGTGGCGTTCATCTCCTCGATGGCGGTCACGGTCTCCGAGACGCGGTCCTTCTGCATCTCCGAGCGCTTCATGGACGTCTTGGCTGCTTCGCCAAGACAATCCACGGCCTCGCGCACCTCCACGCTCGCCTCGTCGGCCTCCACGGCGGCGGCCTCGATGCGCCGATGCTGCTCAGCCACGGCGGCCTGCTCGCGGCGCAGTTCCGTCACATCGTTCCAGAAGGTGATGCCGCCGATGAGCGAACCGTCCGCCCCGTAGAGGGGCCGCACGTCAATGAGATACTCGCCCGTGCGCCCATCGAGACTCGTATAGCGGAATTCCACGCCACTACGAGGCTTCCGGTCCGCCAGCGCCTTGGAAAGGACGACAGGGCGCGAGGAGTCGTTGAACAGGAACGTGCTCAGATGCATGCCGATGTAATCCTTCGGCTCGCCGCCGCGTCCCGTATGCCGCAGCATGCTCCGGCTACAGGCCGTGATCGAGAGGTTCACGTCCGTCACCGCAAAGGGATTGGCTATGCCATCCAGCACGGCGGTCATGAAACCCTTCTCCGTCTGGAGCCGACCGATGATGTCCACGGTCATCGCGTGCAGCGCATTGCCAAGGCGGCCTATCTCGTCGTTCCCCATGCGGCCCATGGACGCCGAGAAATCGCCGCTGGCCACGGCCTGCGCGTAGGCACCCACCCTGCGCAGCGGACGCACCACCATACACTGCGTCAGGACGAACAGCGCCCCGGCCAGCGCCAGCAGCATCACGCCGTTCGAAAGCACGATGAAATTGCGAATATCCTTGGCACCGGCGAGAATCTCGCTTTTGTCCTGCCGCGAGCAGATGAACCAGTCGTGCAGAATATTGCCGCTAGGGATGTCGATCTTTCGCGCGTGGTAGACGCGGGCATCCTTGCCTTCGCCCAGTTCGAAATTCTGTTCGCCGCCCGAAATGCGCCGTAGCGAGTCCGCATGCCCTGCGGACGCCTCGCTGTTCAGGATGGCCGAGGCATCGGGGTGGGCGATGAGCATGTTCCTGTCGTCCGAAAAGAACAGGAAGCCCGTTTCGCCAATCCTGACGTCCTTGACAAAGGCATCAGAAAAATAGCTCATGGTGGGCGCGAGGATCAGCGTGCCGACGACCCGCCCACCCTTGCGCACCGGCGCGGCCACCACGAAAATGGGGTTGCCCCGCAGAAGGCTCGGATAGACCTGACTGACGAAGAAGGGACGTCCCTCGCGCGTCGCCTTGACGAAGCTCAACTGTGCCCCGCCCTTGCCGATGGTCTTCCCGCCCACGGTGTCGATGAAGAAGCTGCCATCCTTCACCATGCGCGTTCCGTCCGAAGTCTCAACGGCAAAGGAATCGCCGGAGTCCATAACCGCCGCCAACGGGATGTTCTCGTAGAAGCCGTAGGCATCGTGGAAGCGCTGGAGCACCACCTGCGCCTGCGCGGCCTTCTCCCTGTCCCGAGGATCGGCGCAGGCCTCGATAACGGCATCGTTGCGCGAAAGGGCCTGCGCCAGCCGCACCTGCGAGTCCATCCACGCCTCGAGGGCGCGCGCCGCGTCATCGACAATTATCCGCGACGCCTCGTCAGCCTTACGGATTTCCTCCTGCGTCTGACGCTCGAACATCACCCACCCGGCAGCGCCCCCCATGCCCACGAGCAGCACAAGAACGCAGACAATGTACCGCAGCGCAATGCTGCGCCCGAAAAAGCCTACCATACCGCAACCTCCGCGATTGATGCCTTGCGCATCATGATTGTGAAGTACACGTTCGCCCCAATACACTCTTCGCGGATTTTCCTGCATGGCGGGGCAATCTGGCCCTACCACAATTGCGCCAGCCAGCCGTTGCGCGCCCCCCGTGCAACGTCCCCTTTCCGAAGCGCGTCCCACTCTCGCCCCCCCTCTTGACAGCCGCCCACGCTCGGGACTACACACCCAACGTTTCGTTTCAAAATTTCGGTACCGCGCGACTGGCGAGAATTGTGGAACCAACCACAGGGAAGCGCGGAAAGCCATCAAGCCGCTCGCCTGGGCTGCATCGACACGATGCCAACACCTGCCCTCCTCATCGGAGGCCAGTGGAGAAAAGCCCATGCAGCACCCCTATCTCGATCTTCTCGAATCCACCGATCCCCAGATCCACGCAGCCCTCACCGGCGAGGAAAATCGCCAGCGTCTGGGCATCGAGCTCATTCCGTCCGAGAACTACACCTATCCCGAAGTGCTGGGCACGCTCGGCAGCGTGTTCACCAACAAGTACGCCGAAGGCTACCCCGGCCGTCGCTACTATGGCGGCCAGCAGTTCACCGACGTCATTGAGACCATCGCCCGCGAGCGCGCCTGTCAGGTCTTCCGTTGCGAGCACGCCAACGTGCAGCCGCTGTCCGGCTCGCCCATGAATCAGGCCGTGTACCTCGGCCTGCTCGAACCCGGCGACACCATCCTCGCCATGGACCTCTCCCATGGCGGTCACCTGACCCACGGCGCACCTGTGTCCCACATGGGCCGCATCTTCAACTTCGTGCGCTACAAGACCAACCCCGTCGACGGCTCCATCGACTACGATGAAGTGCTCGAAATCGCCCGCAAAACCCAGCCCAAGCTCGTGCTGTGCGGCTACACCTCCTACCCGCGCGATATCGACTACGACGCCTTCAAGCGCATCGCCGACGAGGTCGGCGCCATGACCATGGTCGACGCCTCCCACTTCGCGGGCCTCGTGGCCGGTGGCGTGCTGGAAAATCCCTTCGACCACGGCTTCGACGTCATGACCACCACCTCGCACAAGTCCCTGCGCGGACCGCGCGGCGGCATGATCCTCTGCCGCAAGGAATTCGCGGCCCGCATCGACAAGTCCGTCTTCCCCGGCCTGCAGGGCGGCCCACACATGAACGTTATCGCGGGCATCGCCATAACCATGGGCAAATGCCTCACCCCTGAATTTGGCGACTACGCCAAGCAGGTGCTCCTCAACGCCCGCGCCATGGCCGAGACCTTCCTCACCGAGGGCGTCTCGCTGGTCACCGGCGGCACAGACAACCACATGATCGTGGCCAACACGCAGGACAGCTTCGGCCTCGACGGCCGCGTGGCCGAGGAACTCCTCGACGCCATCGGCATCACCGTCAACAAGCAGATCATCCCCGACGACACCAATCCCCCGCTGCGCCCCAGCGGTATCCGCATCGGTACCCCCGCCGCCACCACGCGTGGCATGAAGGAGGAACACATGCGCACCCTCGCCGGATGGATGGTCAAAACTCTCCGCAACCCCTCCGACTCGGTTCTGCACGCTTCCATCAAGAGCGACGTGGAAGCCCTGTGCAGGCAGTTCCCGGTGCCGGGACTCGATTAAGTAGCAGTAGCCCTCCTCCCCTCCCCCACACCCGAACCGGCACCACCGCCGCCCGCAGGATGAGCGTCTCTGCGGGCGGCTTTTTTCATCCCGCACCTTGGGCCGAGGCGTATCGTGCACCTTGGCCCAACCGTATCGGTCGTTGACGGGTGCAAGACGTAGGCTCCGCCGGCCAAGGGGCCGCTGGCCCCCTGGACCCCCGACATGCGATAGGCCGTCTGTCCTTGGCACATCGTGCGGCTTTGAGCGACGAAGCCCTAGTGAGGATTGTCAAGGGGGTCACCCCCTTGACCGGGGTCCGGGGCAGAGCCCCGGCCGTCGGAGACCTTTTCCCGCCTCACCTCGCCTCACCCCCAAAAAGAACAGGCCCGCCATTGCTGACGGGCCTGTCGACCTTTCGGAGAAAACGCGGCGCGGGCGCGGGGCCTTCGCCGCAGGTGGACGAACTAGCGCTCGTCCGTGTCGTGGTGCTCGCGCGTCACGTGGTAGCCGGTAAACATGCCCTTCACGAGGGAGAGAACCTTGTCGCCGGTGGTGCTGAGGTAGACATGGGCCACGAGGAAGATGGCGAAGCCCACGGCAAGGATATTGTGCACCGACGCGGTCAGCCACATGCCGGGGTAGCCGAACACGGTCTCGGGCGTGAGTTCTGGGAAGAACATCCACACGCCGGAGAGGATCAGAAGCGGCATCATGAGGTACATGATCGGCAGGTATGCGGCCTGCTGCAACGGGTTGAAGCGCTGCGAACGGGTAACGCGGTAGGGATGCGCCTCGCCCCGGAAGATGCCCCACAGGTAGAACCGCGCCTGCACGGCCCAGCGCACGATCATGCCGCGCGGATTCGGGATGTACTGGCGGATGTTGCCCGTGGCCAGCGCCATGAGCACGAAAACGCCGTAGTTGGCCACAAGGAGCCAGCCCGCGATGTCGTGGGCATGCACGCTCACGGCGAAGCCGATGGTTCCGGGCAGTCCGGCGAAGTGCATGCTGAAGCCGGTGGCGACGAGCACGACGAACAGCGCGGCGTTGATCCAATGCCACACGCGCACGTGCAGATCATAGACGTATTCGCTGTGCTCGGGCCCGGCCGCGCGGCGGCGGCGCATGGCGAAACGCAGGCAACCATGCAGCAGCACGCCCGCAAGCACGGCGAGGCCGAGCTTCAGCGACCATCCGTCGATGATGACATTTCGCGTTGCGCCGATGACGTAGGAATCAGCGAACAGGCCGCTGTTGATGAACCCGTTGGCGTCCACCTCGGCGCGCTTCGCCGCCGGGCCGGACTCGGTGGCCAACAGCTTCGCGACAAGCGTTTCGTCATCGAACAGGCCCTTGCCGAGGAACATGCCTGCCACGTCGTCATCGGCCATGTCGGTCCGGGTACGCGCCACGAGGGCGGAACCGGCACGGTGACAGGCCGTGCAGTCGCGCAGGGACTTGTCCTTGGGCAGGATGCGATGCACGTCCGTGCCTTCGACGGGAGTGTGACACTCCACGCAGCGCACGGCGGCGAAATGCCTGTCCTTGTTGGGCAGGAAATCATGGGACAGATTCTGCTCCCAGACCTCGCGTCCGGAAAGCGCCTTGTACCCGGAGAGATCCGTGTGACAGCGCAGGCAGGTGTAGTTGTCGAAACGGACCTGCTCCGCGTCCGTACGGGTCGCGCTGCGCGCCTCGGTGGTGTGCGCATCGTGGCACGACGAGCAAGAGAACTTGTCGCCAAGCTTCTCGACATGGCGGCTCGCCGCGAAAGAGGCGCTGATGTCGCCGAAGTAACGGGCATGACAATCGGCGCAATCTTTCGTGCCACTGGCCGAAAGCTTGTGCGGCGCGTGCGCGAAGTCCTCGGTTGTTCCGGCGCCTTCATGGCAGTCCGTGCAGGCCAGCCCGCGGTGCGTGCTTCTGGCCAGCCGCTCGGCGGGCACGTAGAGATCCAGCGCAGCCCCCCGCTCGGTACGCGCGGAGAGGTCGGGATCGCCGTGACATTTCAGACACGCGGCGTTGGCCTCCGCGGCCGGGACCGGCGTGGCTGCCGACAGCGGGGCGGCGGCGAGGAGGCAGAAGAGAAGGAGCGAAAGCACTCCCGCGGCTATTCTGCGCATTGTGTGTATCCTCTGTGGTTTGCAGGGCGACAGGACTCTGCCGCTGCCCTATTTCTTGAAATTCTCGAACTTGAAGGGATGGCAGGAGTTGCAGTACACGCGCGACTCCTCGTGCTCCCTGTGGCAGGTGGTGCAGGGGGCGTCCGTCCCGTAGTGCGGAGAATTGTGCGGATTGTGTTCCAGCTTGGCCGTCAGTTGCGCCACCTGCTCACGCGTTCCGTGGCACTTCAGGCAGTTGCGGTCATCGGGGGCGGTGGTGGGATTGTTGGCCGCGTGGCACAGTTCGCAGTTGGTTCCGTTCTGGTGGACCTTGCGGTGGTAGTCCTTCACGGTCTTGCGACCGAGGCGGGTATCGATCCAAATCTGCGCGCGTTCGCCAAGGCCCGGCTGGTGCACGGCCTGAGGCGCGTCGGCGCGCTCTCCCGCCGCGAAGGACGGGGCGAACCACCCGCACAGCGACGCGCCAAGCACAAGGGCGCACATCACGGCTGTGTGCTTCTTCATGGTCGTTTCCTGTGACTGGATTATTGAGGATGGGCGGCTGCGGCGGACCGGCTCCCCACACGGGGAGCCGGCTGCCGCAACCTTGGAGGTGCAAATGGTCGGCTTCAACTACCGAATGGCGTAGCCCTTCAGGAAGTCGTGGGACTTCGCGATGTCGGGGGTGAAGGGACGGTCCTTGTCAACGAAGGACACGACCTTGCGGTAGGCCTTGTACATCTCGCCGGTGCCGTGGCCCAGTTCGATGGCGGCGTCGCGCTGGCGCAGGTCCACGGCCTGTGCGGCGTGGAAGAGTTCGAGGCCGTAGATGTAGTAGAGATTGTCCACGATGCGGCTCAGACGGTCGGCCACGCGCATGGAGTTGGTGGCGGTGTCCTCGATGTCTCCGGCCACGGGAACGGTGTCGATGGACACGGGGTTGGCCAGTTCGCGCACGTCGGCGTCGAGGGAGACGTAGGGCTTGGCAATGGCGCCAAAGTTGATGGCCACGTCGTCAGCGGCAAGGAAGCGCGAGAGGTGCGTGAAGTGCGGATCGCTCAGGCGCAGGGTGCGCATGACGGCGTTGCGCGACACGTGGGCCAACGCCACGGACAGGTTCTGGGCCTTGAGCACCACGGGCAGCGGCTCGAAGTTGGAGGTCGGGAAGATGGCGCCCTTCACGTATCCGGCGTCGAGGTAGTACTTGGCCAGCTGGGCCGGGGTGTCCTTGGCGGGCACGACGTCCACCACGACGGCGGGGTTGTCGTCGGAGGAGTTGAGCTGCACGGCCAGCTTGGTCTTCACGTCGGCAAGGGCCTCCATGGCCGCGCCGAGGGTGTAGGTGGTGGTGCGGTAGGACAGCGGGTCCTGCAGGGCACGGCCGTCCATGGGGGTCCACAGGTAGCTGCCCTCAAGCTCGGCACGCACGGCCTTGGAGGCGGCGGCGAAGCAGGTGAAGGGGCGCACGTCGTTCACCGGCTGGATGAAGGGGGCCACGTTGCCGTTGAGACCTTCGAGGGACAGGCCGAAAACCGTGGTGGCCACGGAGAGGAAGCGCTCGGCGTCGGACACGGCGAAGACGGTCTTGGCCATGGCCGGGGCGTTGGTGCTCAGGATGGACAGAGCGTCCTTGCCGAAGGCGTCAAGGCGCTTGAGACCGGCCTTCTTCAGGGCGTCCGCGCCGGAGATGCGCTTGCCCTTGTAGTCGGCCTGCCACTCGCCCATCATCACCAGTCCAATGTGGGGGGCCAGCGTAATGTCGCACTCGCCCACTGTGCCGCGGGAGGGAACAACGGGGGTCACGCCCTTGTTCAGGAAGTCGCGGTACAGCTCGGCCACGTGGACCTGTGCGCCGGTGCGGCCGCTCAAGAGAGTGTTCAGACGGATGACCATGGTGGCGCGGACCATCTCCGGCTCCATGTCCGGGCCAACACCGGCGCTATGGGCGCGCAGGGCGTTGACGTTGAACTGGCGGGACAGGTCCATGACCTCGGGGGTCAGGGTCTTGCGGCCGTCGGCGGCGGTGTGGAAGATGGCCTTGTCCTTGTTGAGGCCCACGCCCACGGTCAGGCCGTAGACGGGACGTCCCTCGGCCGCGAAGGCCATGAGCAGCTCGTGGCTTTTGGCGCACAGGTCAAGGGCGGCGGGGTCGATGGCGACGTCGGCGCGGCCCTCGGCGATCTCGACAACCTGTTCGATGGTGAGGTCCTGACCGTTCAGGGTCACGACCTTCTGACCGGCCCATGCGACACAGGCCAGGCACTGCATGGCGACGAGGCAGACAAGGCCTGCCGCGAGTCGGCGTGCAATTGCGAATTTCATGGCTGATTCCTCCGATGCTTCTCTTCTGATTGTTTGCCTGATGTTGCGTTCGAGCCGTCGGCCGACATGCCTGCGGCACATCCCTCGCCGCCCGCCCGAACGCGAAAAATCGTCTACGCCTTGTGCAAGGCCGCGTTGCGGCCGGCGATGCGTCCGATGACCAGCGTCTCGGCCACGGCGCAACTGCCCAGACGGCTCGCCCCGTGCGGGCCGCCGGTCACCTCGCCTGCGGCGTACAGCCCGGCGATGGGCAGCCCCGTGCGCATGTGCATGACCTCGGCCTCGGTGCTGATCTCCACGCCACCCATGGTGTAGTGGACCTTGGGCCAGCAGCGCACCGCGTAATAGGGGCCCTTGCCAAGGGGAATGGCGCGGCCCATGGGCTTGCCGAAGCGGGTGTCCGTTCCGGTGCGCACGCCCTCGTCATACAGGGCCACTTCCTCGGCGAGGCCTGCGGCGGGCATGCCGAAATGCGCGGCCAGCGCCTCAAGGGTGTCGAACTGCCACGCCACGCCGAATTCGAGACACTTCTCCAGCGTCTGGGCGCGGCTTGCGCCCTCGGCGGTGCAGAAGACCACAGGATACACCGGATTGCCCTGCTCGTCCTTGCGGGCGAGGATGGCCTCGGCGCGTTCCTTGCGGTCGCCAAGCTCGTTGACGAAGCGCTTGCCGGTGCGCACGTCGACCATGATGCCGTTGGGAAAGCCCGCGATGGTGTTGAACTGCGAGACCATGCCGAAACCGGCCTCATCCGGGGACGACCACGGACCGAGCTGGATCAGGTTGATCTGCACCGGGGCAGCGCCCACGGCGAACATGGCCTGCAAGCCCTCGGCGGTTGCGCCCGGCTGGTTGGTGCTATCCACCTTCTCGTCAAGCTTGGGGTCCTGCATCATGCGAAAACGGCGATCCTGCGAGAACCCGCCGGAACACATGACCACGCCACGGCGGGCGCGGAAACGGCGCAGTTCGCCGGAGTTCTCCTTGGGGAAATCGTAACGGTCACGCACCACGATGCCCATCACGCCACCGTCCTCGTCGAGCACGAAGTCTTCGAGCTTGCAGCGGTTGCGGAAGGCCACGCCCATGCGCGCGGCACTGGCACGCAGCGGACGCACGATGCCCGCGCCGGAGCTGATGGTGGCCTGCAACGTGCGCGGCACGCTGTGACCGCCAAAATGCTGCAAAAACGGCTTGTATTCGACACCATGCTCAAGGGTGAACTCATAGGCGGGGCGCGTTCCGGCGGCCACGATCTTCAACAGGCCCATATGGTTCAGGCCGCGACCGGCCTTGAGCATGTCCTGCACCATGAGTTCCACGGAATCCTTCACGCCCTCCTTCTCCTGAAGGGGGGACCCGGCCACGGCGAACGCGCCGCCGTTGATGGCGGAGTTGCCGCCGTACACGGGCATCTTCTCGACGACCAGCACCTCCGCCCCGGCCTTGCGGGCCTCAATGGCCGCGGCCATTCCGGCGAATCCGCTGCCGACGACGATGACGTCATACTCCTTGTCCCATGCGCCGAGCGGCGTGCGGGATTTCTCCACGGGCTGGTCCTTGTCCTCGTTTCCCGTCGCGCAGCCCTGCAGCATGCCCGCGGCAAGGCCGCCGGCCAGAATCGCCCCGGCGCGCAGCACGTCCCGGCGGGAGCGCTTCTCGCCCCGGCCTGCGGTGCGGTTCGTTTCGGTTTCCTTCATATCGGCAGAAAGCTCCTTGCTTGCGAAATGCTCGCATCGTCCCTCGACGACGCCCTTGCCCACCCCATGGCGGACACCCCGTCCTTGGCAGGAAACGTGCCAGCATTCACAATCAATGATTCCGATATGTTACTGTCGCATGTGCGCCGAATCGCGATATTTCGCGCTTGACCATCGCGATATTTCGCACTAACCGCGACATTTCGCACATCACGCGAGGAGGCGGACAATGGACCCACGAGATTTCTTTCACCACGCCACGCTGCGCATCTGCGGCAGTCTGGACATCGACAAGGCGCTCTACGACTGCTGGAGCTTCCTACGCTCGACCATCCCGGCCGACGGCATGTACATCAATCTGTACATGCCCGAACGCCGGGCCATACGCTTCATCGCCCGCGCCGACGCCGCCGGGCCGGAAATCATGGATGCGCAGGTCTGCATCACGCCGGACATGTGCGCCACGCTCGAAAGCCCCAACCGCCCCCGCGTGCGCATCATCGGCGACATCCGTACCGACCCGGTGACCCATCGCGTGGCGCGCTCCATCGTCGATGACGACTCCTCCGTCATCCTGCTGCGGCTCATGATCGACAACCGCCATCTCGGCGTGGTGGGCATGCACGCCCACGGCCGCCACCGCTACACGCAGGAGCACGCAGACCTCCTCGGCATGCTGCACGAGCCCTTCGCCATTGCCACGGCAAACGCACTGCGCCACCGTAGCCTGCTCGACACCAACTCCCGCCTCTCCCGCGAGAACCGCCAGTTGCGCGAACAGCTCGGCAGTTCGTCGCGCTGCTCGACCATCATCGGCATCGATAGCGGCCTGCGCGACGTGATGACCCGCGTGACGCAAGTCGCCCCGCTCTCAAGCACGGTGCTGCTCCTCGGTGAGACGGGTGTCGGCAAGGAGGTCGTCGCCTGCGCCGTACACGAGAGCTCGCCGCGCAAAAACGGTCCCTTCGTCAAGGTCAACTGCGGAGCCATCCCCGAATCGCTCATGGATTCCGAGCTGTTCGGCCACGAAAAGGGCGCCTTCACCGGCGCGGACGCGAGCAAGAAAGGTGTGTTCGAACAGGCCCACGGCGGCACGCTGTTCCTCGACGAAATCGGCGAATTGCCGCTGGCGGTGCAGGTGCGCCTGCTGCGGGTACTCCAGACGCACACACTGGTCCGCGTGGGCGGCCAGACCCCGCGCGAGGTGGACATCCGCATCATCGCGGCCACGCACCGCGACCTCGCGACCATGGTCCGCGAAGGCAACTTCCGCGAGGACCTCTGGTTCCGACTGAACGTCTTTCCCATCACCATCCCGACCCTGCGCGAACGGCGCGACGACATTCCGGAACTCGCCGCATGGTTCGCCGCGCGCGCAGCCCGCAGGCTCGGCACGGGATCGCTGCCCGAAATCCCCTGTGACGAAATGGCACGGCTCAAGGCCTACCATTGGCCCGGCAACGTCCGGGAACTCGAAAATTGCGTGGAGCGCGCCATCATCCTCTCCGGCGGCAGGGTTCTGCGCTTCGACTGGCTGAGCTGCCCGCCCCACGAGCACCTCCCGGCCGAGCACCCCGTCGCCCACGCAGACCAGACCCTCGACGAAGCCATGCGCAGGCATATCGAAGCCACCATCGACGCCGCTGGAGGCAAAATCCACGGCCCCGGCGGCGCTGCGGAACGCCTCGGCGTCAACCCGAGCACCCTGCGCAGCAAAATGAATAAACTCGGCATCCAATACGGCCGACACTAACCGCCCTCACCCTGCAACCAGCCCGCACGGAGCACATCATGACCGACTTCGCCGCCATCGCCGAGCGCAACCAGACTCGCGCCCGGCACATCATCGAGGACACGAACATCCTGCGCATCTGGGAATCCCTCGGCATCACGGCCAACCTCGTTGGCTCGCTCAGGACCGGCCTGCTCTACGATCACCTCGACATCGACTTCCACATTTATTCCGAACCCTTCGTGCTGGCCGACAGCTTCGCCGCCATGGCCCGGCTGGCCGAAAACAGCCGCATCCGGCGCATCCAGTACGCCAACCTACTCGATACCGACGAAAAATGCCTCGAATGGCACGCATGGTACATGGACGACGACCAGCGGGAGTGGCAGATCGACATGATCCACATCCTCAATGACTCGCCCTTCGCCGGATACTTCGAGCGCGTGGCCGACCGCATCCGCGAAGCCCTCACCCCCGCGACGCGCGAGGCCATCCTCGCCATCAAGGCCGGCCTCGATCCCGCCAAAAGGCCGTGCAGCATCGCCATCTATCAGGCCGTCATCCGCGACGGCGTCGCCGACTGCGAGGCCTTCCGCCACTGGGCCAAGACCCACCCGACCGACGGCATCATCGAGTGGATGCCCTGACGGGTGGCCTCCGGTGACAGGGTTGGGGAGGAGAGAGGCCTCCGGCGGCCGGGCTCTGCCCGGACCCGGTCAAGGGGGTGACCCCCTTGACAATCCTCACTAGGGCTTCGTCGTGTAAAGCCGAACGGCGCGCCAAGGGCAGACGGCCCATCGCATGTCGGGGTTCCAAGGGGCCAGCGGCCCCTTGGCCGGCGGAGCCTACGTCTTGCATGTGGCAATGAACGATACGGCCGAGCACTGCGCTCGCGAAAGGGGCACCCCCCGTCAACGAACGATACGACAGGCACAGCCCTCCAAACGCAAAAGGGGCCTGCGCATGAATGCGCAGGCCCCTTTTGCGTTTACGGAGCGCGGTCGAATAAGCCGTCTATTCGCAGAAGATGTCCAGCAGGCCGAAAACGACGCAGCAGGCAACCATCTGGTTCAGGAGAGCGGGCATGTTGATGACGCAACGGCGACCGAAACGCTTGGGCGGAGTAGCGATGAAGGAGTAGCAGTACGAGGATGCTTCGCCCTTGCGCCGCAGCACGAACGGGGGAAACAGAATCATGTAGATCATAACCAGAGTGCCGAGAAAAAGGACTGCGTCCTGCACGGTCTACCAACCTTCCTATCCGTTGAATGTTCCCAAAAGCACAAGCCGGTCACCAAAAGTGGGCGTGACACGGCCCTCCCCGGCCGACCCGGGGATTACACCTCGCTCCACCTGCGCGGGATGACACGGATTTTTGATCTCCAACCCTTTGAGAAAAACGTCACGAAGACGACAGGGGGAAATCAGGGGAAAAAATAAGCGCCAAGCGTATGCTTGGCGCAAAAAGCCTTATGAGTGGTGGAGCTGGGGAGAATCGAACTCCCGACCTCTTGAATGCCATTCAAGCGCTCTCCCAACTGAGCTACAGCCCCACTCGGCGGAAACAGAAACTGACCGAACAGCCCGTTTTTGTCAACCGAAAACTTGAATTTTTTCGATGTGCCCCCGCGAAAGTGCAGGCGGGGCCGCTTGCGCGGGCCGCTGCGCCCCGCGTAGCGCCCCCGCGCTGTGGCCAACCGTATCGTTCGATGACGGGTGCAAGCCGTAGGCTCCGCCGGCCAAGGGGCCGCTGGCCCCTTGGAACCCCGATGAGGCGATGGACGTGGTCACTGATGGCTCACGTTTCGGCTTTTATTCAACAATTCCAATATATAATGATTCTCAAGGGAATTATTCCCTTGAGCGGGGTCCGGGGCAGAGCCCCGGCCGCCGGAGGCATTTTTCCTTCTCACCTCACCCGGCCGCCGGAGGCATTTCACCTTCTCGCCTCCCCTCGCCTTCGTCCCGTCGCACACGAAAACGGGACCGCCGTTTCCGACGGTCCCGTTCGGGGAATCAGTTCTTCATCTGATGGATGGGTGCGGGGATGCGTCCGCCGAGGGAGATAAAGTCCTCGCTGCCGGACATGTGCGGCAGGCGCATGATGGTGGCCTCGCCGAGCAGGCCGCCCCACGAGACGGTGTCTCCGGCCTTCTTGCCTGGGACGGGGATGATGCGGGCGGCGGTGGTCTTGGAATTGATCATGCCGATGGCCATTTCGTCGGCGATGATGGCCGAGATGGTCGATGCGGGCGTGTCACCGGGGATGGGCACCATGTCGAGGCCCACAGAGCACACGCAGGTCATTGCTTCGAGCTTTTCGATAGACAGCGCGCCGCTGGCTGCGGCCTCGGCGATGTTCAGATCCTCGGACACGGGGATGAACGCGCCGGACAGACCACCCACGTGGGAGCTGGCGAAGGCTCCACCCTTCTTGACCGCGTCGTTGAGCATGGCGAGCACGGCGGTGGAGCCGGGCGCGCCGATGGACGACAGGCCGAGGCTCTGGAAGATTTCGCCCACGCTGTCACCCACCTGCGGAGCCGGGGCGAGGGAGAGGTCGACGACGCCGAAGGGCACGCCGAGGCGGTCCGCCACCTCGCGGCCGATGATCTCGCCCACGCGGGTGACCTTGTAGGCCGTGCGCTTGATGACCTCGGAGAGTTCGCCGAGGTTGAACTTCGGATTGGACTTGCGGGCGCGGTCGATGGCCTTGCGCACCACGCCGGGGCCGGAGACGCCGACGTTGATCACGGCCTCCGGCTCGCCCACGCCGAGGTAGGCACCGGCCATGAAGGGCACGTCCTGCGGAATATTGGCGAAAACCACCAGCTTCGCGCAGCCAATGCCATCGCGGTCGGCAGTGCGTTCGGCGGCGAGCTTGATGACTTCGCCCATGCGGGCCACGGCGTCCATGTTGATGCCGGTCTTGGACGTGGCGACGTTGACGGAGGAGCACACGCGCTCGGTCTCGGCCAGCGCGTCGGGCAGGGCGTCGATGAGGGCGCGGTCGCCTGCGGTCATACCCTTGTCCACCAGCGCGCCGAAGCCGCCGAGGAAGTTGACCCCGGCCTCGCGGGCGGCGTCATCCAGCACCTTGGCGGCGCGGACCATGTCCTGCGGCCCGAAGGACGCGCAGACCACACCCATGGGCGACACGCTGATACGCTTGTTGACCACGGGGATGCCGTACTTGTCGCCCACCTCGTCGCAGAACGCCACGAGGTTCTTGGCGTGACGGCGAATCTTGGCCCGCACCCGCGCGGCGAAGACGTCGAAGTCGGGGCTGGCGCAGTCGAAGAGGCTAATGCCCATGGTCACGGTACGCACGTCGAGGTGCTCGTTCTTGAGCATTTCGAGGGTGCTCAGCACTTCGCGATCTGTCAGCATATTCGTATCCTTGTAGATATGGGGAAAAGACGGCCCTACAGGGGCTGCACGCGGTGCATGGCCTCGAAGATATCACGGTGCTGGAGGGTGGCGTCCATGCCCAGACGGGCGGCCTCCTCCTTGAGCGTGCGGCGAAAGACTGGCAGGTCCACGGCATCGGGCAGCGCGATCTCGAACCCGATGACCACCATCCCGGCGGCGTCCTCGCGGGGCACGGCCTTGAGGTTCTCGATGTTCACGCCAAAGCGGGCCAGAACGCCGCTGATGCCCGCAATGATGCCGCGACGGTCCTGCCCGTTGAGGGTGACCACGAAGGGCTGCGTGGTGCGGGGCACGGCGCAGGCGTCCTCGCCGAACTCGCGCAGGGTGTAGCTCATGTCGTACTTTTCAAGTCCGGCGGCGAGCCGCTTATCCAATTCGGCCATTTCCAGCCCATCGGGAAGCGTGGCGATGAGGATCATCGCGAATTCCGTTTGCAGGATGGTCTGGGTGATTTCCTCGATGTTGCAATCAAGGCCGCACAGCAGGTCCGCAACGCTGTGCAGCACGCCGGGGCAATCGCGCCCCAAAAACGAAACGACGATCTTGCGCATTGAAATCTCCCGCATTGAGCCGCCCGTGCGGCATGTTTGGCAATGGCTTGATGTGCTTGCGGAAATTTGTCAACCCTTCCCGCATTGCGGCATGGCTGTACGGGTAGCGGCCAACTCGGCGTACCGGAAGCACGACACGAGATGATCGTTGACCAATCCCACGGCCTGCATGTGCGCATACATCACCGTAGGCCCCACGAAGCGAAATCCGCGCCGCTTGAGGTCCTTCGAAATGGTTTCGGAAAGCGGCGTCTGCGCGGGGAGTTCCGCCTGCGTGCGCCACGCGTTGACGATGGGCCGCCCGTCCACGAATCCCCAGAGGTATGCGTCGAACGAGCCGTACTCCGCCTGCACGGCGAGAAAGGCCCGCGCATTGCCCACTGCTGCACGAATCTTCGCACGATTGCGAATGATGCGCGAATCGGCGGCGAGCGCCTCCATGTGCGCCTCGTCGAACTGCGCCACGGCCTGCGGGTCGAACCCCGCGAAAACCTCGCGGTAGCCCTCGCGCCGCTTGAGGATGGTCAACCAGCTCAACCCAGCCTGTGCGCCCTCAAGCACGAGGAATTCGAAATGCCTGCGGTCGTCGTGCACCGGCACGCCCCACTCCTCATCGTGATAACGCGTCATGATCTCCGGCTTCGCGGCCCACGGGCAACGCGTTCTCGCGTCATTCTCCATCATGCTCTCCCCGCCTCGCGGCGACTTCCCTCTTCACAAAACACGCCATCGCAGGGCATAGTATTGTGCATTTGCAACACTTCTTCTTCAAGGATTCCCCGTCATGACCCACTCCGCATCCGCCGCACGCATCGGCGGACTAGCCGCCGCCGCTGCCTTTGCAGCATGGGGCCTGCTACCCATCTACTGGAAGGCGCTCGGCACCGTGCCCGCCGCAGAAATTCTCTGCCACCGCATCGTGTGGTCAGTGCCCTTCGTCGCGCTGCTTCTCGCCGCGACGCACAGACTCGGCGAAATCCGCACCATCCTCGCGGACCGGCGCACCACGGGGCTGCTCACGGTTTCGGCGCTGCTCGTCGGCTCCAACTGGTTCGTCTACATCTGGGCCGTGAACAACGCCCACATCGTGGAGTCGAGCCTCGGCTACTACATCAACCCGCTGGTCAGCATGCTGCTCGGCTTCATCTTCTTCCGCGACAGGCTGAACCGCGTGCAGGGCCTCGCCATCGGCTTCGCCGTGTGCGGCGTGCTGCTGGAGCTGTGGCAGTTCGGACGCATCCCGTGGATAGCCCTCGTGCTGGCCGTCACCTTCGGCCTGTACGGGCTGGTGCGCAAGATCGTGAATACCGAGGCCCTGCCCGGCCTGTTCGTGGAGACGGCTATCATGGGCGTCCCGGCCGCGGCATTTCTGCTGTTTCGCGAATCGCAGGGGCTGGCCGCCCTCGGCCACGGAACTCTCGCCATGGACGCGCTGCTCGTGGGCGCTGGCGCGGTGACCTCGCTGCCGCTGGCGGCCTTCGCCTTCGGCGCACGACGCCTTCGCCTGACCACGGTGGGCGTCCTCCAATACCTGAGCCCCACCGGCATGTTCGCCCTCGGCGTCTTCGTCTACGGCGAGGAATTCACCGCCGCGCATCTGGGCACCTTCGCCTTCATCTGGGCGGGTGTGGCCCTGTACATGCTGGACAGCATCGTCCGCCTGCGTAGGACGCCAATCGCGAAAGTCTAGCGCGCTCTCGCCGCCGGATTCATCCGCCACTCCCGGCAGGATACACCTTCCCACCGCGATTCGGAACACGCCGAAGCATCAAACAAAAAAGGGGCGGCCCAAAGGCCGCCCCTGTCATATTCAGTCGTCTGTCGCGCTATTCCACCCAGTTCACGCCGCCCATCTCGCGCGGGGGGATGGCCGCGTAGCGCACGGCGGGATGCCCGAGCATCAGCGTGGCGTAAACCACGTGCCCCTCGGGAATGCCGAGGTACTCCGCCAGCGGCTGGTGGCCGTTCACGGCGTGGGTCACGTACCCGGCCCAGCATGCGCCAAGACCGGCGGCATGGGCGGCCAGTTCCACGTGGCTCGCGGCGATGACGGCGTCCTCCGCCGGAGTCGCTCCCTCGCGCGGGGCATGAGCCAGCGCCAGCGCGGGCGCATTGCGGCAGATGAGATCCGCCCCGGCCCTACAGGCCCGCACCACGCCACGCAAGTGCAGGGACTGCACCAGCGGGTGCTTCTCATCAACCTTCAGCTGCATCCAGTCCGCCACCATGCGGGAGACGGTCTGCACGGCCTCGGGCGTGGCCACCACGGCCCACTCCACCTTGCGCTCGTTGTGACCGGACGGAGCATAAGCCGTCACGCCCATGAGGCGCTCCAGCACAGCGCGTTCCAGAGCCTGCGCCTTGAAGGCGCGCACGGACCGCCGCGAACGCATGAACTGCTCGACCTGATCGAGAGTCACAGCCAGTTCGCTCCGCACGGGGATGGCCTCGCGGCCGCCGAACCGCGAAAGGCGGATGGCTCCGGTGGGGCACACGGCCATGCAGTGGCCGCACGCGAAACAGCGCTCCGCCCGCTTGGGATGCGGAGCGGCCGAACCGGCCTCCTTGTCCACGACAATCACGCCCAGCGGGCAATCCTTGGCGCACAGCCCGCAGGCGACACACTTTTCGGCATCTATGATGATGGGGGATTCAAATTCTTGCATGCGCACCTATCTAATCACTTTCCGCAGAAGCGCAAGCGTCTTTCTCCCGCCCCCATCCGATCTGCCACCAAACCGATTCCACGTCCCGATTGGCATCGCGCTCATGCCGCACGCTCCGGATGCAGCAGCGAATAGGTCACCGGCACGAAGAAGAGCGTCATGAGCGTGCCCACGGCCAGCCCGCACATGATGACGATGGACATGGCGTACCAGAACTCGCCGCCGAGAAGCGCCAGCGGGATGAGGCCGACCACCGTCGTCGTGGTGGTGATGATGATGGGCCGCACGCGGATGAGCGCCGCAGACACCACGGCCTCGCGCACGGAGACTCCCTCCGCGCGCTCCTGATTGATGCGGTCGATCATCACGATGCTGTTATTGATGAGGATGCCCGCCAGCGAAAAGATGCCCAGAAGCGCCGGAAACTCGAAATGCGCGTTGAAGGCCAAAAGCCCCAGCACCGAGCCGACGAGAATGAGCGGAATGGTGGACATCACCAGAAGCGGGTCCCTGAACGTATTGAATTGCAGGATGAGTAGCGCAAGGATGCCCAGCAGGCAGTGCGGAGCGTACTTGAACAGCTCGCCCTGCGATTCGGCGGAGTCCACCACCTCGCCCGCCGGGGCAAGGGCGTAGCCCTCCGGCAGGTCGATGGCGTCCAGCCCCGGCTGCAAGGCCCGATAGAGATCCATGGAACTCATATCCGGATGCCGGGCCGCAATGGTCACGGTGCGCTTCTGGTCCAGACGCCGGATGATGCTCGGCTCCACCACGCCACGCAGCTTCGCCACCTGCGGCAGGGACACCGAGGTCCCCAGCGCATCGGAATAGAACTCCACGGAGCGCAGTTCGTCGAGCGTTGTCCGCGAACCGCCGTGGGAACGAACCAGAAGCGGGATGACGTTCTCGCCCTCCCGGAACTCGGACACGCCGTAACCGTCCAGCGTGGCAGAAAGCGTCCGGGCGATGCTCTCGCTGGACAACCCGGCCCGCGTCGCCAACTCCTGATCCACCTCCACCCGCACGGACAGCACGGGGTTCTCCCAGTCGCTACGCAGACCGATCACGCCGGGCACGGCGCGGTAGACGTCGAGCACCTTTTCGGACAGCACCTGCAACGCCGCCACGTCCGGGCCGGTGATCTGCACCTCCACGGTACCGATGGGCGACGCGCCGAGGAACAGCGTCTCCGTGCGCCCGCGCGCCTCGGGAAGCTGCTCGGCCATGTAGTCCTCCACGCGCTCCATGACGCCCGTCATCTCCGCGTAATCACGCACGTTGACGACGAGGAAGGCGCTGTTCTCCAGCGGGTCCGGCGGCTGAAGGGCAAGGAAGAAGCGCGGCCCGCCCGAGGCGATGTAGGCCACGTTTCCAGTGATCTCCGGATTGCGCTCGGAATCCGACAGGAAATCCGCCAGCCGCCCGGCCACGCGCATGGTCTCCGCGACCTCGCTCCCGGCCGGAAGCGACAGGGAGATGGTGAACTGGTTGCGCTCCGACGGCGGCATATTGCGCTGCTTCACGCCGCCCATGAGCACCAGCGATCCGGCCACCGCGGCGAATATCGCCACGACCACCAGCACCCGCTGCCGCAGGGCGGCCTTGAGAATCCGCTCGTAGAAGACATAGGCCCGGCCCGTCGGGCGCTCCTCCCCGCCGTGGCCCTCTGCTGGCGCGGGCAGAAACCAGTAGCAGAAGGCGGGAATCACGCTGATGCACAGAAACCACGAGCCCAAAAGCGCGAGGATGACCACCTGCGTCAGCGAGGCGAGAAATTCACCGGATGTGTTCTCGGCCAGCATGAGCGGCAGGAAGGCGAGGACCGTGGTCAGCGAACTGATCAGCAGCGGCACGGCCAGCGAGCGCGCCGCCTCCGTAGCGGCCTTCATGCGGTCCGGATCGAGGCTCAGCCTGCGTTGGATGTCCTCGGCCATGACGATGCCGTTATCCACCAACAGGCCAAGCGCCACGATGATGGCCGCAATGGAAATGCGATGGATGGCGACGTCCCACATGGACATGCCCACCAGCACCACCATGACCGTGAGCGGAATGCCCGTGCCGACGATGAGGCCGGTGCGCCAGCCCAAAAAGACCATGACCACCACCAGCACCACGCCGATGGTCTGGAACAGGTTTTCGGTGGCTCCGGCCACGGCCTCGGCCACGAGGTCCGGCTGGTAGTTGATGACGGACAGCTCCATGCCGAGCGGCAGATCGGCCCGGATGCCGGGCATGACCGCCTCGACGTTGCGGGCCAGCTCCGCGATGTTGGAATTCGCCACCATGGACAGCGCCAGCACCACGGCCGGACGTCCGTTGTAAAGCACGGGAGCCTTGGGCGGATCGACGTATCCGCGCCGCACCTCGCACAGGTCGCCAAGGTACACGGTACCGCCGCCGGACACGGGAATGGGCACGCCCCGGATGTCGTCCAGCGTGTCGAAACTGCCCGTGGGCTGGATGATGATCTTCATGCCCGACGCGGCCACGCTGCCGCCGGGCAGGATGACGTTTCGCCGTTGCAATTCGGAGATGAGGACCGCAGGCTGCATGCCGATGCGGTTCAGCCGCACGGGGTCGAATTCCAGCCAGATGCGCTCGTCCTGAATGCCGTAGAGGTCAACCTTGGCCACCAGCGGCACGTTGACCAGTTGGTCGCGCATTTCGCGGGCCATCCAACGAAATTCGCGGGGGCTGAATCCGTCGCCGGTCAGGGCGAGGGTGATGACGGCCACCCGACCGAAATCGTCGTTGACCATCGGCCCCTGCGTGCCCTGCGGCAGACTCGGGGCGAGGTCGTCCATCTTGTTGCGCAAATCGGCCCAAATGGGGGCGAGGTCGAAATACGCGTCGCCCACCTCGGGCATGATGATGCCCATACCAGTCATGGACATGGACTCGATGTTTTCCACCTCGGGGATGGTCTTGATGGCTTCCTCGATGGGCTGCACGAGGAGCTTCTCCACGCGCTCGGGCGGCAGCCCCGGAAAACGCACCACGACCTGCGCCTTGCGGATGGTGATCTCCGGATCCTCCTGCCGGGCCTGATCGAAATACACGCCAACTCCCGCCAGCACGAGCACGACGAGCAGAAAGATGGTCATCCGCGACCGTTCGATGGTAAGGCGAACCACGGAACCCATGGCCTAGTTCTCCTTCTCCGGCTGCGTGCCGCGCGTGACGAAGTCGATCTCCTCGCGCGGGGTTTCCGGCACCCAGCGCCGGGCCTCCATGCCGTCCTTGAGGAAGCTCGCCCCGGCCACCACAACCTCCTCGCCCTGCGTCAGACCGGACGACACGGCGAGCAGATTGCCCTGCATACCCTGCACCTCCACCAGCCGCAGGCTCACCTTTCCGGCCTCGGCGTCGAAGATATAGATGGGCGCGCGCCCGCCGGTTCCGCCCTCGGAGGACAGACGCGGCAGATCGGTCATGGCCAGCGCGGACACGGGGACGAGAAACACGGGCTGCCCGCCCGCACCCTGCATGCGGAAGCTCACCGAAGCCGCCATGCCGACGAGAATGCCCGCCGAACGCGTCTCGCCCTCGTCGAGGGTCACATAGACGGGGAAGGCGTTCCCGGCCTCGGTCACCGCACCGATCTCGGAAATGGTTCCCTTCAGCCCCACGCCCGGCAGCGTCGGGAAGGACACGGTGGCCTCGCCGCCCACGTGCAGTTCACGCACAACACCCTCGGGCACCAGCGCCCTGCCCTTCAGACCGGACAGGCCCACCAGTTCGAAAACGACATCGCCGGGATTGACCTCGGCGTAGCGCTCGACACTACGCGCGGAGATGCGGCCGGAAAACGGCGCGACGATGCTCGTGCGCCGCCGATCCTCGCGGGCATTTTCAAGCTGCGTGCGGGCGAGATCCAGCGAACTCTCGGCCCCGATGCGCGCGTCGCGCACCTTGTCGAGTTCCGCCTTGGGCACGATGCCCTGCCCGTAGAGGGTCTGGAGCCTGCGATACTGCTCCGTGGCCTGCAACAGTGACGACTGGGCCGAGCGCACCTGCGCGCTGGCTGAACGCACGGCATTGTCGAAGGGCACGGGATCAAGGGCGGCAAGCACCTTCCCGGCCTCGACAGAATCGCCGATCTCGGCATTCACCTCGGCCACGGTCCCCTTCATGGGAAAGGCGAGACGGGTGGATTCACCGGCTTCGACCACGGCGGAAAACGTGCGCGACACATTCCACCCCTGCCCAGCAACGACCTGCGTCTTCACGGCAGGAATGCGCGACACGGCAGGCGCTGGCGGCTCGGAACAGCCAGCGAGAAGCAGGCTGACAAAAACGGCCGCAAACATGCGCACCATCATGGAATACTTCGTCTTTTTCAACACTGACATCATCATTGTCGAACAATCTCCTCTTGTACGCTAGACACAACGACGCTCGAATTCAACAGCCCGTTCCCATTTCAGCGTTACAAAACAAGCAGAGTATACAAATTCTGCGTCACATCAACTCAGGCGGATCACTGCTCATTATCGATCAAAAAAATCAATCTGAATCATCTTTGGTGACAAATCAATTCATGGAACCTGCAGATCACAACAACCATAACGCCCAAAACAAGGAGCCTGCCCCCAATGTCCCCAAAATAAACATCGGAAAACATGTATCCCAAACAGACCGGCATACTTGATTTATTGGACAGTATTTTAGTAAGCAGAAGCGCTTAACGCCCACTAATCCCCCCACGAGGCCGATAATGCGCATTCATCATCTCGCACTCGCCATTCTCCTTGTCGGGTTCTCTTACGGCTGCCAACCGAAAGGCCCCGACGTACAGCCGCACATTGCCAACACGCCACGCGTCGCGACTGCCCCCACAACACCGATTCGAAAACTTCAAGTCGACACGCTCCCGCTGACAGCGCAACGAGAATGGCAAGACCGTGTCAACCGTCTGGAGCGACTCGTTGCCATGCTAAAAATCGGGAACAAACCGGAAGTCAGCAGCTTTCAGGTTGAGCCTGGCGTAATCGACGGCATCAATCATGCGACACCCGTAATCCGGATTCGATTCGACAGCGCTGTCTTTTTCGCATTCGACTCTGACAAACCACGCAAGGATTGCGAAGGAATACTGGAGCTCATGTCGGAGATGATGAAGCGTGACATGCCAGACACTCAACTCCTGCTCCTTGGGCATACCGACAGCAGGGGGACACAAGGATACAACATGGCGCTTTCACTGCGCAGGGCAACGAACGTCATGAAGGCCCTCCTCACGCGAGGGGTCCGCACCCGTCAAATGTCCACGGTAGCAATTGGCGAAATGCAACCCGTCGCGTCAAACAAGACCACCGAGGGACGCGCTAGGAATCGGCGAGTCGAATTTCTCCTCTCCTCAAGCTTGCAGGCCAACCTTAACGTCGTCAGCGAGGTGGACTTCTGTGCCACCTGCATCGAAGAGCAAGATCATGGCTCAGTCACCATACGCGAGAAATCTACGTCCATCGCGGAGGACGAATCTCGAAAAGGGATAAACGACCTCCAAGTAATGCAGCTCACGGATGAGCACAGGATCGCACCCCTAGAGGGAACACTGGAAACAGCTAAACACAAAAGCGTCCAAACATATCTTACCAACCATAAAAGCATCGAAGTATATTAATCAGGAGAATACGCATGAGCGAAATCGAAAGCGATTCCGAAATGAATGAAATCCGCACACACTTCGATCAGTGCATCGCATGGAACATTCCAGATACTAGCGAAGCCGAAGCAGAGGTCAAACAGGCAGCCCAGAGGGAAGCTCTTCGTAGCGAAATACTGTGCGACAACCAAGGAATGACGAGAAGCATGGAAGCTGTATGCACTGGCTTCGCACTTGATGCTCTACGCTCGTTCCAGCGAGCATATAGTGATTTCATATCATCAATTACTCCACATATGAGCAAAATCGAAGAATACTGCAATCTCGAAAACAAATATCGCGATGTGGATGAGCTCGTTGATCAAAAAAAAAGAGATGAGGATAGCGTACTAAACAACACTGCCGGGTATAGTGGAGCGAAACAGGAAGCCCAGGACGCCGAAAAGCGCTACAAAAGCCTGCGCCAGGCCGAAGGCAACCGCCAGCCAACCGTACGATCGCTTTGGATGTATGGAATACTCCTGCTCGTGGTTGCCTCCGGCGAAATCATGATCAACTACCGCTTCCTCGTCGATTTCATGAATATTCCCGCTTTCGCCTTCGCGGCCAGCGCCGCCGTGGGTGGGGTTGTAGCATGGGCATCTCACGAACATGGCAAGACGCTCAAGCAATACAACTACTACTTCGGCAGCCACCGCACTGGAGAGCAGAAGCGAACTCTTGGATGGCAATTCATTGTTGCGTCCGTATTTCTCGTCATAGCTTTCGTCTCCATCTACTTCGTTCGCTATATCGCCGTTGCAAACATGATGGCCGTACGACTCGCGGCAACGGGCACCAATATCCTTGGAGGTCAGGCTACAGGTTTAGGCATGGCTCCATATGCTTCAGCGTTGACAAGCCTTGGCTTCAATGCCGCAGTATGGGGAATCAGCGTTTGGGTCGCCACACTCTTCCATGACAAAAACCCAGAGTATGAAGACGCCGCCCGATACAAGATCAAAGCAGATCACGCGCTAAACAGAATTACAAAAACAAGAGACTCCAATGTAAAGGCGCACGAGGCAAGCCGAAGCGTTGAAAGAGAGCGTGTCCGAAACGAGATGAAGGCAATCAAAGAAGACCTGGGAACCCATTTGGATCTCTATCTTCGCATTCAGGAAAGAAAAGGCAAGGTCACAAACGACATCGCCAACGAGACGAATCGCCTCCTTATCGTATACAAACGCCACCTTGCTGATTTCGCAAATAAGAACCAGGCCACATTCTACGACGACAGCAACCACCCTATGACCAGAGTCGAATTCGAAAGACTGACCCCCCGCCTCAACGGGGACCAGGTGACACAACTGATCCGCTGGTAGGAGACATGACTATGTGGAAACTCATCACGCATCTGTCGCTGATCATGTTCTTGCTCATGGGCGCACCAATCAACGCGCATGCCTTGCTCGGCTCTGGGATTCCAGACCTTGGAGCGTTCAAAGGGCAAAACAGCGTGCGCCAAACGTTGGTCTACATAGATACAACTATGATGATAGACGGAGACGTCACGTGGGCAAAGCGCATCGACTCCAAACTTGCTGGCTCACTCATGCCCGGAGAAAAGCTCGTCATTCTCGGCCTAGATCCCTCGAAGTGCATGGTCGAGGAAGTCTGGACAGGATACTGGCCCGATTATCCCCCTGACGAAATTACACGGCTGAAGGAAGGGCGCGGTCTGATGAACACACTCTTCTCCGAAGACCCGCTTGAGCAGTTGCCAGAACAACAACAGTTCTTCCGCAACCAGGTCGGCGCCGCGCTAGGCAAAATCTACGAGCAAGGCAAGACCGAGGCACTGCGGGACAAGCACAAGAGCGTCATGAGCTCCCTCGCAGCGGACGAAGACCGCATGTATGAGCCGGGCATGGCCACACGAGTCATCCTCTACTCAGGAATGGGCGACCCGGAAGCCAGTTCTGCCCTTTCCCTCGATCTTGGGAATGCCGTCTTTTATGTTTTTGGCGTCAAGGATCAAGTCAGAAACAAGGCAACATGGGAAGAACTGTTCCTGCACGACAATGGCCTCCTCGTTGCTTTTGGCAGCGATCTTGAAATCGCCTCTGGTGCCCCTGTATTCGTTAAGCGCTACGATCTCGAATTCGCAACGACCAAAAACGAATTCATGGGAGAAATGGTACTCATGGCTACACCTGATGGAAAACTTCAGGACAGCTATGCAACCCTGCGCAGCGTGGAGGAGCCCAGGATGTCCGTGCTGAAAGGAATTTGTAAAATCAATGGCAGCACCATCAAGATTCACGCTAAAACCGCAAGCGGCCTAGCGACAAAGGAAGCCGATGAGTTGTTCGAACTTGCCGGTCCGATTCATGGAAACCTCACAGGACGCATCGGCCACCCTGGATACAAGATACAGAACACAAACCAATTTGCCGTATTCAAACTTACTGCAGTTGCAAAATAAAGGCATACCCGTTCAATGAAAAAAATTATATTAACAATTGCCTTGTCATTGCTTATCGCTTCCGGCTGCAACAGAACGCAAATGGGGCAAAGCGTTGGCGCATTGGTTGGTGGTACGGCAGGATACCTACTGGGCGGTGACAACGCGGGAAAGGCCATTGGAACCGTGATCGGCGCCGGCGCAGGGTATCTGGTCGGATCGTGGCTCGGCGAACTCCTTTCGGACGAAGAAAAGGAAGACATGGGCCGCAAGTTGAATCAGGATATGCAGTCAGCCGACGCCGACGCAAAAGGGGATACCGATTGGCAGAGCGAAAAGACCCCGGACAGAAAGGCCAATCTCTCATACACCCAGGAAAGCCCCCTCAGGGATCACAAGACACCAGAATCCGCCATTGATCAGAATGAACTCGCGGCCAAGGCGGACTGCATGTGTCGAGAGGTGGAAATCACTATTGAAGAGGGCACAGAAAAGATCGGGAGCCAACGCCAACTTTGGTGCCGCACGCCTGCAGGCGACTACGAACCAGTAGGAGAACCATACGGGGCATTGACCGCGGGCAATTAACGACCGACCAGAACAACAAATCTTTCCTCTCCCCCGCAATGACACGCAACAGAACATGGGGAATGGTGGGTGCGATCATTGAAACTTCATGCGTTCATGCCACGATCTCAAGACTGAACATGTCAAGACACGAAGCAACGCCCCAAAACGCAAAAAGGGCTTCAAGCATCTGCTTGAAGCCCTTGTACTGTCGTTGCGGGGTTGAGCGGGGAAGAATCGAACGCCCAACGTCTTACATGCCATTCAAGGCACGTGATTCGTTTGCTTTAGAATTATCAAGGGAAATATACAACAGGCTCAAAGCCCTACTCATACAAAACAGTCACAGCCGAAGACACTCTCTTCGCCTTCTCCACAGCGCTCTCAACGTCGTCTGCAAGGGCCAAGGCGACGCCAAGGCGACGGACTCCAGCGCATTCGCCTTTTCCAAAAATCAGAATCTTCGTATCTGCCTCACGAAGCGCGACATCAACGCCTTCAAAAGCGGGCTTTTCCGATGTGCCATGAGACAGGATCACACTCGACGCAGCGGCTCCGTATTGACGAATGCCCGGAATCGGCAGGCCCAAAATGGCGCGTACATGCAGGGCGAATTCGCTTAAATCCTGAGAGATGACCGTCACCAAGCCTGTGTCGTGAGGGCGAGGGGAAACTTCACTGAAGAGGACATCATCACCTTTGACGAAAAGTTCAACCCCAAAAATGCCGCGCCCACCCAAGGCATCAGTGATCTTGCGCGCATATTCCTGTGCTTTCGCAAGGGCCGCCGCGCTCATGGGTTGCGGCTGCCAGGATTCGCGGTAATCCCCATTTTCCTGCCGATGCCCAATCGGCTGGCAGAACGTTGTTCCATCAATGTGGCGCACGGTTAACAGGGTAATTTCATAGTCGAAAGGCACAAACTTTTCGATGATGATACGCCCTTCACCAGTGCGACCGCCAGACTGAGAATACTCCCACGCCTTTTGGATGTCGGCCTCACTCTTCACAACGGATTGCCCTTTTCCAGAAGAGCTCATGACGGGCTTGATCACGCAGGGGATACCGATTTCAGCCACGGCAGCCCGGCATTCTTCTGCTGTATCTGCGAAGCGGTACGGCGAGGTGGGCAGGCCAACCGTCTCCGCAGCAAGACGCCGAATGCCTTCACGATCCATTGTCAGCTTCGTCGCATTGGCAGTAGGGACGACATTGAATCCCTCCTTTTCAAGCTCGACCAACGTGGACGTCGCGATAGCCTCGATCTCGGGCACAATATAGTCTGGCTTCTCTTGTGTGATAACCCGGCGAAGCGCATCGCCATCCAACATGGACATGGTATACGAGCGATGCGCCACCTGCATGGCGGGGGTGTCGTCGTAGCGATCAACAACGACGACCTCAATGCCAAGACGCTGCGCCTCAATCACAACTTCCTTGCCAAGCTCGCCACCGCCAAGAAGCATCATTTTCTTTGCAGATGCCGTTTTGGCTGTTCCTAATATTGTCATATCAAGTCCCCTTGGATGAATTGAGATCATGCCCTACACGGGGAATCCCCATGCCAAACTTCTCCCAAAATTGAAAGGGTTTCTCTTTCGATTTCAGGCTGAAAAAAGCAGGACCGCGCTATCGAGCCACGAAGCGTCATGTTCAAGATGGACAGTGTATCGCAAAACCTCGCCGTGCACATCCGCCATCCACCTGATTTCATACGCATATTTTTCCATATGCAACGAAAAAAGGCTTAGAAGGAAAACCTTCTAAGCCTTTATGATCTTTTGTGGTGGAGCTGGGGAGAATCGAACTCCCGACCTCTTGAATGCCATTCAAGCGCTCTCCCAACTGAGCTACAGCCCCACGGCGAGTTGTGATTTGCCTTATCCAGGCCGACTTGTCAAAGGGAAAATTCACTTTGACGCACTTTTTTTCGGCCGAGGCCGCATTTTCCGGAATGGCCCGGCCTGCGGGGGTGCGCGGGGGAGTGGCTGGCGCGCGAAACCGCATCGCATCCGGCGGGCTTTCGCATCGGAAAATCACATGCGCCCCCTGCCACGCCGTGCCCGGCTCAGCACGGGGACGCCCCGCCCCCACACACGCTCTCGCGCTCTTTGCCACGCCCCATCCTCCCCTATTCGGGGTTCCAAGGGAGCCGCGCTCCCTTGGCCGCCGGAGGCCACGGCTTGCATGCCGCCACGTACGATACGCCCCGGCCCGCGCGCCCCTCACCATCACCCCGCGCTACCTGCACGCCGCGCCCCACCATCACCCCTCATCCCGCCGCCTCTCTACACTCCCGAGCCACCCCGCAGCCCTCTTTCCAACTTCCGCCACGCCATCCCCCAACGCCCCGCCCCTTCCCGATGCGCAAGACGTTGATTCCACGCACGTCTTGCCCTACATAGGGAGGCATGCGGACGATTCTCAAACGACTTGCCACCAAGCTCCTATGGGTGGGCATCGTGTTTCTGGGCATCACGGCGGTCAGCTTTGTGGTGATTCATCTCGCCCCCGGCTCGCCCACCGACCTCCAGACCACGCTCAATCCCGAGGCCTCGGCCGACGCGCGGGCGCGGCTCGAAGCGCTCTACGGGCTGGACCGCCCCCTGCACGAGCAGTACGTCTCGTGGCTGTCGCGGCTGGCGCGCTTCGACTTCGGCCAGTCCATGAGCGGCGACCACCGCCCGGTGTGGGACAAAATCCGCGAACGCCTGCCTCTGACCTTCGGCATGAACGTGGCATCGCTCATCCTCACGCTGTGCATCGCCATCCCCATCGGGGTGGCCTCGGCGTGGCGGCAGGGCGGGTGGTTCGACAGGGCAAGCACGGTGCTCGTGTTCATCGGCTTCGCCATGCCGGGCTTCTGGCTGGCGCTTTTGCTCATGTACCTGCTCGGCATCTACTGGCCCATTCTGCCCATATCCGGCCTTACGTCCATGAATCACGCGAGCCTGACATTCTGGGGCCAAATGTGGGACATCGCCCGCCACCTGACCCTGCCCATATTCATCTACACCTTCGGTAGCCTCGCGGGCATGTCGCGCTTCATGCGTTCAAGCATGCTCGAAGTGCTCCGGCAGGACTACATCCTCACCGCGCAGGCCAAGGGCCTACCCATCCGCACGGTGATCTTCAAACACGCACTGCGAAACGCGCTGTTGCCGGTCATCACCATCCTCGGCCTGTCCGTGCCCGCACTCATCGGCGGCAGTGTCATCATCGAATCCATCTTCGCCCTGCCCGGCCTCGGCCAGCTCTTCTATCAGGGCGTCATGGCGCGGGACTATCCGCTGATCATGGGCAACCTCGTTCTGGGCGCGCTCCTGACCCTCGCCGGAAACCTGCTGGCCGACGTGGCCTACGGGCTGGCCGACCCACGCATCCGCGCCGGGAGGAACGGCCGATGAACATCGCAGCCCTTGCCACCGCCCGCTTCTGGAACCGCTACGGCCTGCTCGTGGCCGGGCTCGTCATCGTCGGCGGCATGTCCATCGCCGCCATCCTCGCGCCGTGGCTCGCCCCGCACGATCCCACGATGCTCGACATGTCGCACATCCTCGAAGCGCCAAGCGCCGCGCATCCGCTGGGCACGGACGCCCTCGGGCGCGACGTGCTCTCGCGCATGCTGCACGGCGCGCGCGTCTCGCTGTGGGTGGGCTTCGTGGCCGTGGGTCTGTCCGTCATCATCGGGCTGGCGCTCGGGCTGGCGGCGGGCTACTTCGGCGGCATCGTGGACGAGATCATCATGCGCGCCGTGGACGTGATGCTGTGCTTCCCGTCCTTCTTCCTCATCCTCGCGGTCATCGCCTTTCTGGAACCGAGTCTCGTCAACATCATGGTCGTCATCGGCCTAACCTCGTGGATGGGCGTGGCGCGGCTGGTGCGCGCCGAAACGCTGGCCCTGCGCGAACGGGACTTCGTGCTCGCTGCGCGCGTGGCTGGAGCTGGTCCTGTGCGCATCATCACCCTGCACATCCTGCCCAACGCCATCGCCCCGGTGCTGGTCTCGGCCACCCTCGGCGTGGCCGGAGCCATCCTCGTGGAGTCCTCGCTGTCCTTCCTCGGCCTCGGCGTGCAGCCGCCCATGCCGAGCTGGGGCAACATCCTCATGGAAGGCAAGGACGTGCTGACCATCGCGCCGTGGATGTCGTTCTTCCCCGGTCTGGCCATCCTGTTCACGGTGCTCGGCTACAATCTGCTCGGCGAATCCCTGCGCGACATTCTCGACCCTCGCCTGCGCCGCTGACCCGCCAAGGGAACGCGCCGCCCCACCCTTGCGAAGCGACACCCCACGTCGTATACTTCCCGCAGGACTGGCGAACCATCGGCCATTCCAGCCGTGGCGCGCGGTCCTTCAGGAGGTCGTCGTGTTCAGACCGCCCATGCCGCCCGTTCCATCCGTCTCCGTCTCCCGCAACGGAGAACGTCTCACGCTCGTCGAGCGTCCGATCGGTCTCATCGCACTCTCGGCATTCTTCGGCATCACCTTCATCTTCGGCCTGTTGCGCCTCGACATGCTTGCGGACTCGCGCCTGCACACAGGGCTTGCCGTCACCGGCGCGGCCTGCGTGTTCTGCCTGTTGCGCGGGCTCACCGAAACCACCGTCACCTGTGACAGGGCCAACGGCCGCCTCACCATCACCCGCCGCATCCTGCCCACGGACATCGGACGTCAGGCCAGTTGCCGCCTCTCCGCCATTCGCCGCGTCATCCACAAGGACAACGTCACCCGCCACGAAATCCTCGTGGACGTGGACGGCGACACACGCCCGCTCATGGACTTCCGCTCCGCCCTCACCATTCCGACGCCGCCCGTGGCCGACAGGCTCGCCGCATTCCTGCGCGTTCCCCTGCGTCGCGAAGGCATGGGCAGCACCTCCGACGCCTGATCTCCGCACTTCCGACGCCGAAGACCTTCCTCTCGCCCTCCAGTTGGTATACAGTAGCCGCGCACACCCAAACGGAGGGCACCCCATGCACGTCGAGCGCATCACCCGCGGTGTCGCGGGAACCATGATTCTGCTGTCTCTGGGACTTTCGGTCGTCCACTCGAACTGGTGGCTCCTGTTCACGGCCTTCGTGGGCGCGAACCTGCTCCAGTCCGCCTTCACCGACACCTGCCCGCTCATGGCCGTCCTGCGCAGACTCGGGGTGGATGACAAATGATGGCGCATCACCGGGCACGGCGCATCCTGCGCGTCACGCAGAGCATCTTCGTCGGCATGCTTCTCGGCAGCCTCGTCCTGTCCACCTTCCACAGCCGCTGGTGGCTCGCCCTTACGGCCACAAGCGCCCTCTACCTCCTGCACGCCGCAGCGACCGGAATCCCGGCATTCGTCCCCGTGCCCCGTCAGCAGCGAAAATAGCGCGAAGCCCTTTCATTCCGGCATGTTCTGCGTTTCCTCGCCGAAGCGTCCATGCTATGCTTCGCGCAAAGAGTCATCACGGCAGCCCGCCACAAATCCACCGCAGGGAGGGGTCATGTCCATCGCCCTTCGCTCCGCCGCGCTGGTCGCGGCACTCGTCCTCGCCATGCCCATCTGCGCCTGTCGGGACGACATCCCCCCGGGCAGTTCGCCACGCTCCACCGCGTCCGACGCGCCCTCGGCCAACGCCACGGCGCACCTGCGCACCATTCCCGAAATCTACGAAGCCGTGGGCACCGTCCGCCCTCGCACGGAAACGCGCATCGACGCGCAGGTCACCGGCACCATCCTCCGGGTCGAGGCCTCAGCGGGCGACAGCGTCTCGCGCGGGGACGTCCTCGCCGTGCTGGACGACCGCGAATACGCGGCCCGCGAGGAGCAGAGCCGGCAGGCGCTGGCCTCGGCCAACGCGGCGCGCGAGCAGGCCCGGCAGGGCATAAACGAGGCCCGCGCCGCCTTCACCCGCGCCGAGGCGCAGTACCGCCGCTCGCGCCAGCTCTTCGACGAGAAGGCCATTTCCTCGCGCGAGCTTGAAATCGCCGAGGCCGAATACCTCCAGACCGAGGCCCGCCTCGGCCAGAGCCGCGACGGCCTGCGCGCCGCCGAGGCCAACGTGCAAAGCGCCGCCAAACGGCTGGAGGAAGCACGCATCTCACAGGGCTACACCATCGTCCGCGCTCCGGAGGATGCGGAAGTGGCCCGCCGCCTCGCCGAACCGGGAGACCTCGCCGTGCCCGGCAAGCCGCTGTTCATCCTGCAAAGCGCGGGACGCGCTCCGGGGGCGCTGCGCCTTGAGGCCCACGTGCGCGAAGGCCTCGTCGCCGACGTCCGGCCGGGGCGCGAACTGCATGTGGTCATCTCGGCGGTGGACGCAGAGCTCACCGGAACCGTGGAGGAAGTGGTCCCGACGGCCGATCCGCGCACACGAACCTTTCTGGTCAAGGTCGGCCTGCCCGCAACGCCCGGCGTGTACCCCGGCATGTTCGGACGCCTGCTCATCCCGTCCGGCTCGCGCCACGCCGTGCTCATCCCGCCCGAGGCCGTTGTCCGCGTGGGGCAGCTTGAGTCAGTACGCGTCCTCGACGGCGACGCATGGCGCAGCGTGTACGTGAAGACCGGCGCGCTGTACGACGGCATGATCGAGGCGCTCTCCGGCCTGTCGGACGGCGACGTGGTGGCCCTGCCCGGAGGCGGCAATGTGCGCTGAACCGACGGGCGGCTCGCCCCATCCAGCGTCGTCGCACGAGACTGCGCCACGCTCCCCGCGCGGCGTCATCGGCGCGGTGGTGGACACCTTCCTCGAAACGCGGCTGTCCGTGCTGCTGGTCATTGCGGCCCTCGGGCTCGGCATCGCGGCCATTCTCCTCACCCCGCGCGAGGAGGAACCGCAGATCGTCGTGCCCATGGCCGATGTATTCGTGCAGGTGCCGGGTGCCGGGGCCGACGAGGTTGAAAAGCTCGTCACCACGCCATTGGAGCGTCTGCTGTGGCAGATCGACGGCGTGGAGCACGTGTATTCCGTGTCCCGGCGGGACTCGGCCATGGCCACGGTGCGCTTCTTCGTGGGTGAGGACCGGGAGAAGGCGCTCATCCGCCTGCACAACGCCATCCTCATGCATCAGGACCTCGTCCCGTCCATCGTGACGGGCTGGCTGGTGCGCCCGGTGGAGATCGACGACGTCCCCATCGTCACCCTGACCCTGCACTCGGACCGCCTCGACGATCACGCCCTGCGCCGCATCGGCGAGGAGGTCTTCGCGCGGCTGGCCGAGGTCGAGAACGTCTCACGAGTCAGCGTCACCGGCGGACGCCCCCGCGAAATCCGCGTGGAGTTAGACCCGCAGCGCATGGCGGGCCTCGGCATCGCGCCCAAGGCCATACGCGCCGCCCTCACCGCCGCCGACACCTCGGCCACAGCCGGAACGCTGGACAGCGCCAACACAGCCATCACCCTGCGGACCAACGCCTTCCTGACCTCCGCCCGAGAGGCTGGCGAAGTGGTGGTGGGCGTGTTCGACTCGCGCCCCGTATACCTGCGCGACATCGCCACCATCGCGGACGGCCCGGCCGAACCCGTCTCCCGCGTGCGCTTCGGGCTGTCGGCGCGGGCGGAGGTGGAGCGAACCATCCCCGCATCCGAGGCGGGGCGTGAATTTCCCGCCGTCACCGTGGCCGTATCCAAGAAAAAAGGCACCAACGCCGTCACCGTGGCCCGCGACGTCCACGCCAAGATGGACGAGCTGGTCCGCGACGTGCTGCCCCACGGCGTGCGCGTGGAAACCACGCGCGACTACGGCCGCACCGCGCAGGACAAGGTGGACAACCTGCTCTCCTCGCTGGGGCTGGCCATTCTGACCGTGGTGGCGCTGTTGACCGTGGCCCTCGGGCGACGCGAGGCCGCCGTGGTGGCGCTGGCCGTGCCGGTGAGCTTCGCGCTGGCGCTCTTCGTGAACCACGTGTTCGGGTACACCATCAACCGGGTCACGCTCTTCGCGCTCATCCTGTCCCTCGGCCTCGTGGTGGACGATCCCATCACCAACGTGGACAACATCCGCCGCCACATCCGCCTCGGGCATCTGCCCCCGCGCGAGGCCACGCTGGCCGCCGTGGCCGAGGTGCTGCCGCCGGTCATCATGTCTACGCTGGCCATCATCGTCTCCTTCACGCCCATGTTCTTCATCACAGGCATGATGGGTCCGTACATGGCCCCCATGGCGGCCAACGTCCCGCTCACGGTGACCTTTTCCACCGTAGCCGCGCTGACCGTGGTGCCGTGGCTGTCCTTCCTGCTGCTGCGGGGCATGGCCGGTGCGGACGCGAGTTCGGCGAGCGGGGCAACAGCCTCGCCAGACGAAGGCGCGTCGCCGCGCGTGCGGCGCATCTACGCCGCCGTGGTCACGCCGCTGCTCGATTCCCCACGGCGGCGCATGGCCCTGTGGTGCGCCATCGCCGCCCTGCTCGTCATATCCTGCGCACTGGCGGCGTTTCGCTTCGTGCCGCTCAAGATGCTCCCCTTCGACAACCGCAACGAATTCCAGATCGTCATCGACATGCCGGAGGGTACGCCGCTGGAGGCCACGGACCGCGCCATCTCCCGGTTCACGGACGTCCTGCGCCGCGTCAACGAGGTGGAGAGCTTCGTCACCTACGCGGGCACGGCCTCGCCCATGGACTTCAACGGCATGGTCCGTCACTACTTCGTACGCAGCGCGCCGAACCTCGCCGACATCCGCGTGAACCTCGCCGAGCGCGAACGCCGCGCCGAGCAGAGCCACGCCATCGTCCTGCGCCTGCGCCCGGAGCTGGAGGCCGTGGCCCGCGAACTTGGCGCGGACATCAAGATCGTGGAAGTGCCGCCCGGCCCGCCCGTGCTCTCGACGCTGGTGGCGGAAATCTACGGCAGCCCGGAAAAGACCAACGCCCAACTCCTCGCCGGAGCGCGCCACGTGGCGAACCTCATGCGCGATGAGCCGGGCGTGAGCGACGTGGACACCACGGGCGAGACGCCGCGCACGCAGCTCAACTTCCGCCTCGACAGGGAAAAGGCCGCCCTGCACGGCGTCAGCGCACAGGACGTGGCCTGCGCGCTGCACATGGCCGTCTCCGGCGACGCACCGGCCACCGTGCACCTGCCAAGCGAACGCCAGCCCCTGCCCGTGGTGCTTCGCCTGCCGCAAAACCGTCGCGCCTCGGCGGCGGGCCTGCTTCAACTGCCCGTGGCTGCGGCGGAAGCGCCGAACGGCGTGGTGGAGCTGGCGGAGCTTGGACACTTCGTTACCGAACCCGAGGACCAGCCCATCCACCACAAGAACCTGCGGCGCGTGGCCTACGTCTATGGCGAAATGGCCGGGCGCTCGCCCGTGGACGCGGTCATCGACCTCCAGCGCACCCTGCGCGGCTCGCCCCTGCCACCCGGCCTTTCGGCGGAGTGGGCGGGCGAGGGCGAATGGGAGATCACCCTCAGCGTCTTCCGCGATCTCGGGCTGGCCTTCGCGGCGGCGCTAGGCGGCATCTTCGTGCTCCTCGTCGCGCAGACGCGCTCCTTCGCCCTGCCGGGGCTGATCATGAGCGCCATTCCGCTCACCATCATCGGCATCATGCCGGGATTCTGGCTGCTAAACGTCCTCTTCGCGCGCGACGTGGGCGACTTGCCAAACCCCATCTTCTTCACGGCCACGTCCATGATCGGCATGATCGCACTCGGTGGCATCGTCATCCGCAACTCGCTGGTGCTCATCGAATTCATCCGCGACGCGCAAAAGCAGGGCCTGCCGCTTCGCGAAGCCATCGTGGCCAGCGCGGCGGTGCGACTGCGCCCCATCGTGCTCACGGCGGCCACCACGGCGCTCGGCGCATGGCCCATAACGCTGGACCCCATCTTCTCGGGGTTGGCGTGGGCGCTCATCACCGGGCTGTTCGCGTCCACGGCGTTCACCCTCGTCGTGGTGCCGGTGGCCTACTACGCACTGTTCCGGGAACCCGACGATGCCTGACGCCACCCTATCCGGCGGACATGTCCGTCATTGCCTTCCACAGCAAGGTAGGCTACGTAACGCGCGACACTGCACGGCAGTGGATGCGCGCGGCGCATCCGCGCCACAGGCCGCGCCCACGCGGACGCGCGCCCCTTCCGAAGAGACCATCGCACCGAATGCATGACCTGGAGGCCACGGGCTGCCAGCGTACGAAAGGAGGACATTTTGCGGATACTCATCGTCGGTTCCGGGGGGCGCGAGCACGCGCTGGCCTGGAAGCTCTCGCAGAGCCCCTTGGTGGACAAGCTGTACATCGCCCCCGGCAACGGCGGCACGGCGGCCCTTGGCGAGAACATTCCCATCCATGACGACGACCTCCCGGGGCTGACCACCTTCGCCAAGGACAACGCCATCGACATGGTCGTCATCGGTCCCGAGCTTCCGCTGGTCCTCGGCCTCAAGGAAGCCCTCGCCCACTCCGGCATCCCCTGCTTCGGCCCCAACGCCTTCGCGGCGCAGCTCGAAGGCTCCAAGGCCTTCGCCAAGACCGTCATGCGCGAATCCGGCGTGCCCACGGCACCATTTCGCGTGTTTGACGACGCCAAGGACGCCCGCCTGCACATCGCCGAGCGCTCCATGCCCTGCGTGGTCAAGGCCGACGGCCTCGCTGCGGGCAAGGGCGTGGTGGTCTGTTCCTCGCGCGAGGAAGCCCTCGAAGCCATCGACGAGATGATGGTCAAGCAGGTCTTCGGCAAGGCTGGCGAACGCGTGGTCATCGAGGACGCCCTGCGTGGCGAGGAAGCCTCGTTCCTCGCGTTCTGCGACGGCAAGACCATCGTCTGCATGCCCTCCTCGCAGGATCACAAGGCCGTGGGCGAAGGCGACACCGGCCCCAACACCGGCGGCATGGGCGCATACTCCCCCGCCCCCATTCTTCCCCCCGAGGACTACGAGATGATGACCGATCTGGTCATCCGTCCCATCGTCCGGCACATGGCCGCCAAGGACAATCCCTTCGTGGGTGTGCTCTATGCGGGCATCATGTTCACGGAGAACGGCCCGCAGGTTCTCGAATACAACGTCCGCTTCGGCGACCCCGAGTGCCAGCCGCTGCTGACCCGCCTCGATTCCGACCTCGCCGAGATCATGACTGCCTGCATCGAGGGCCGCCTGCACGAGATCGACATCCGCTGGAAGGCCGAAACCGCCATCTGCGTGGTCATGGCCGCCGACGGCTATCCCCGCAGCTACCCCAAGGGCATGGAAATTTCCGGCTTCGCCGAGGCCGAAACCGTCGAGGGAGTGACCGTGTTCCAGGCGGGAACCCGTCCCGAAGACGGCCGCATCCTGGCCAGCGGTGGCCGCGTGCTGGGCGTGACTGCCCTCGGGGCCGACCTCGCGCAGGCGCAGAAGCGCGCCTACGAGGGCATCGAGAAAATCCACTTCGACAAGAGCTACTTCCGCCGCGACATCGGCGACAAGGGCTTGAGGAGGATGAAGTAGATGAGCCGCGTCGCAATCTTCATGGGCAGCATTTCCGACGAGGAAAAGGTGCGCCCCTGCGCGGACGTCCTGTCCGATCTCGGCATCGACTACACCTTCACCGTGACCTCCGCCCACCGCACCCCGGAGCGCACCGCGCGCCTCGTGGACGAGCTGGAAGCCAAGGGCTGTCAGGTCTTCATCTGCGCGGCGGGCATGGCCGCGCATCTCGCCGGTGCCGTGGCCGCCAAGACCACCCGCCCCGTCATCGGCATTCCGATCAGCGCCTCGGCCCTCGGCGGCATGGACGCGCTGTTGTCCACGGTGCAGATGCCTCCGGGGTTCCCCGTGGCCACCGTGGCGCTGGACAAGGCCGGAGCGCGCAACGCCGCATGGATGGCCGCGCAGATTCTCGCCCTGTCCGACGCGGAACTGGCGGAAAAGCTCCGCGCCGCGCGCGAGGACTTCAAGGCGTCCGTGGAACGCGCCGCCGAGAAGCTGAACGCCTAGCCCCTCCGCCACAGCACAAAACGACAAACGGCGCGCTTCCCTGCGAAGCGCGCCGTTTTCTCATTCTCCTGCCGGGATGGCCATCCCGGCGAAAGTCTAGTCGTTCTCGGGCCGCAGCAGCAGCTGATGCGCCCTGCCGAAGCACAGCTTGCGCGCCAGCCACACCACGACCACCGCGGAAATGGCCGTGGACGCCACAAGCATGAGCATGACCACGATCTGATAGCGACAGGCCAAGGACGGATCCGCCCCGGCGATGATCTGGCCGGTCATCATGCCCGGAATGGACACCAGCCCCACGCCCATCATGGAATTGATGGACGGAATCATGCCCGCGCGAATGGCCTCGCGCACGATGTCGTCGCTGGCCTCGCGATAGTCCGCACCAAGGGTCAGCTTCATCTCCACCTCCGCCCGGCGACGGCGAAGGCCGGAGAACAGGCGCTCAAGGGCGATGGCCAGCGCGTTCATGGAATTTCCGGCGATCATGCCGCCAAGCGGCAGGAAATACTGCGGCTCCCACCATGGCTTCGCGCCGATGATCACCCCGGTCACGCTGGTAGCCACCAGCATGTAGCTGGCAATCATGGCCCCGAACACCGGCAGGCCAAAGGCCACGTCGCGCTCGGGCACGCGGCCGTGCACGATGTGCGCGGCGGCGGCCACCATGGCCGCGAACACCGCCACCACGGGCAGGCCCATTTCGAGGGCGAAGATATACTTGAGGGCGTAGCCCATGAGAAAAAGCTGCGCAAAGGTGCGCACCGTGCCCACGGCGAGGCTGCGCGTCAGTTCCAGCCGAAAGGCCATGGACACCAGCCCGGCCAACAACACGAAGACGAGTGTCAGGGCCAGTTGCCCAGGTCCGATAACGATAGGGGTCGCGACGCTCATGCCGACACCTCCAGACGTCCCGCCGCAAGATGAAGCCGCATGGGAGACACACGCGAAAAGCGCATCTCCACGTGGCTGACCATGACCACGGTGACGCCGTCATCGGCGCACAGGTCCTCGGCGGCGCGCTCCACCACCTCGCGGCTCTCGGCGTCCAGCGCGCTGGTCGGTTCGTCCATGAGCAGCACCCTCGGCGCGGGAAGCAGCGTACGGATGAGGCACAGCCGCTGGCGCTGGCCCACGGACAGGGCGCTCGCCCGCGAGGACAGCGTCACCCCGTCGAGCAGCAGCCGCGCAAGCCACGCTTCCAGAGTGTCGTCACCGGGGCGAACCAGATCGGCGTTGACCCTGAAGGTATACGGCAGCAGCAGGTTATCGCGCACGGTCCCGGAGACGAGTGTCGGCTCCTGCCCCACCGTGGCCACCTCGCGCCGCAGCCGAGGCGGATCGTACTCGGCAAGCGGACGCCCCCGGTAGAGAATGCGCCCTGAATCCGGCTCCAACAGGCGGTTCATGAGCCGCAGGAGCGTCGATTTTCCCGCGCCGGACGGCCCGCCCACGAGCGCGAACGCCCCCTCGGGGATGGTCAGCCGCGCCTGCGCGAGGCACGGGCCGTTTCCGGGATGCGAAAACGAGACATCTTCGAAAGTGAATGCAGAAGTGGTGGACATGACGCAAGGCTATACGCCTTTGCATGCGAAGCGCAACGTCCATGGCGTCACCGGAGGCACACTGCATGGAATCTGGCCCAACCATCTTCCGCCACGCCCTGCCAGCCAACACCGCATCGCGCAATTCACGGCCATACAGTCGACACAGGCACGCACGCGCGCCGATGCCGCACAAAACGAAAAGCCCGCCAATTGGCGGGCTTTCGAAATCTCTCAACGGGTCGGCAGCGACTACTTCTGGCCGCGGCGCTCCCAGAGGCGCATGTCGGCCATCTTCTTGCGGCGCTCGCGAGCGAGGCTCTTGCACACAAGAGAGGTCTTCTTGGTGTAGCCGTACTTTTCCTTGTAATCGGCGGGGGTCATGCCGTGGGTGGAAAGATGGCGCTTGGTCAGCACCTTGAAGCTCTTTCCGCACTCGAGGCAGACGATGGACTTTTCGCGAATGGCCTTCTTGGGGTCGATGTCGGGCCGCTCGCACTCGATGTCCTCGGTGGCATGGTGAATGTTGGCAATACCCTTCGCCAGCTTATCAACCATGGAGAGGATTTCTTCCTCGGTCATATTCCGGACGCTAGCCTGCGCCTTCACTATCTCAAGAGCTTCTTTCAAATATTCGTCCATTTTCATATCCTCCAAAGTGAACTGGTGGAGTCTCTATAACATCGCAACTGCGAAATCAATGCTTTTTTTTAAAGCAACATGCAACACATGAGAACGCTCCATGCTACTTCGTGCATCGCATTCCAGCTTGCAGAATGTGAAAAAATTGTCACAGACACTTGTGCGATGCTGCCACAGCGCTTCTGCATCCCGCCCGGACAAAACAAAACGCGGGGAGATGACAGGACGGCATCCTACGGCCCACTTGCATCGGCAGGCCATCCGCCACACTCTTTCCCCGCGCCAGAGGTGCCCAGAGGCACCGCATGTTCAGCCACTACGCGCGCCGGATCGAAATCCGGACGCACCCGTTACATGAGCCCGATTCTTTTGTAAAGTCGCCGCACATCCAGATGCTCGCGCACGATGTCGGCCAGCCTGTCCAGTGCTGGCTCCATATCCCGGACCGTCACGATGCGCCCAAGCGCTGCATGCCCGGCCCGCACGCGCAACCCGTCCACGAACTCGCGGCGGAAGGCGTCCGCATCGAACAGTCCATGCAGATAGCTGCCCCAGACCATACCGTCGGCGCGGGAATAGCCTATGGCCTCGCCGTCGGCCCGCAGCACGCAGGGCACCCCTCCGCCCCCGTCCACGCACGCGGTGCGGCCATGATGTATTTCGTATCCGCGAAGCCCCGCACCGGACGGCGCAAAGCGCGCTTCGACCACGGCGAGCGTCTTGACGGGCGAGAGCTCCGTGACCACGGGCAACAGCCCCAAAGCCTCCACGCTCTCCCCGCGCGACTCCACTCCGTGCGGGTCGCCGATGACGCGTCCGAGCATCTGGAAGCCACCGCAGATGCCCACCACCTGCGTCGCACCCCGGCCAGCAAGGGCCGCAGTGGCATCGGCCAGCCCACTTTCGCGCAGCCAGCGCATGTCGGCCACCACGTTCTTGCTTCCCGGCACGATGAGCACATGCGGGCACCCAAGGTCTTCAACACGACGCACCACGCGCAGATGCACATCCGGCTCGTCGCGCAATGCATCAAGGTCCGTAAAATTGGAAATGTGCGGCAGGTCCACACACGCGATGTCCACCACCTGCTCCGCGCTGCGCGGCGCATCCACCGCCCCCTTGAAGGACACAGAGTCCTCCTCGGGCAGGCCGAGCCGCGTCACGTAGGGCACCACGCCGTAGAACGACCGCCCCGTGCGGCGGGTGGTGGCGTCCAGCGCCTCGGCCAAGAGACTCTCATCACCACGGAACATGTTCACTACGAATCCGGCCACGCGGGCGCGCTCCCACTCCTCAAGCAATTCCATGGTCCCGACGAATGAGGCGAACACGCCGCCCCGGTCGATGTCACCCGCCAGCAGCACTGATGCCTCGGCGTAACGGGCCATGGCCATATTCACGATGTCGTGCCGCCGCAGATTGATTTCCGCCGGACTGCCCGCCCCTTCGAGGACCATTACCTCATGTTCGGCGGCGAGGCTGTCGTACGCGCCCCGCGCGGCCTCGGCGGCACGCGGCCTATAGTCGATGTACGAACCGAACTCCATGTGGGCCACAGGACGGCCAAGAACGATGACCTGCGACCCCGTGTCGCTCGACGGCTTGAGCAGCACCGGATTCATGCGCACGTCCGGATCGAGGCGGCAGGCCTGCGCCTGCGTGACCTGCGCCCGGCCCATCTCGCCGCCGTCGCGGGTGACGAAGGAATTGAGCGACATGTTCTGTGCCTTGAACGGCGCGACATCATAGCCGTCCTGCAACAGGATGCGACACAGCGCCGTGGCGAGCACGCTCTTGCCCGCATTCGAACTGGTGCCCTGCACCATCACAGCCGGAGTGCGTCGCGCACGCACCATACGCTGCGGCACGGGCCGGTCGAGCGCCTGCGCCAGAGCCGCCACGAGGCGGGCGTTCTCGCCCTCGGGCCTTACGGCAACGCGGAACCACCGGCCATCCAGACCCTCGAAGTTGTGACACACGCGGATGGCAATGCGCGATTCGAACAGCCGACCCGCAAGGGACAGCGCGTCAAGCCCCGGCGCGTCCACCCGGCAGAGCAGAAAATTCGCCTCGCCCGGCAGCACCGTCAAGCCGCCCACCTCGCCAAGCGCGGCAAGAAGCCCCTCGCGCAGGCGCTTCGTTTCAGCCACGGTGCGCCGCGCGTAGTCCTCGTCCGCCAACGCCCGCAGCCCCACGGCCTGCGCCAGCCCGTTCACGGACCAGTCCGGAAGACGACGGCGCACCAGCGCGGCCATGTCCGCAGCGGCGTAGCCAAGACCGAGGCGCAGCCCCGGTATGGCGTGAAACTTGGTCAGGGAATGCAGAACAAGGACATTGGCGGGACGCGACGCGGCAAGCCTATCCAGCCCGTCCACGAAGTCGGCGAAGGCCTCGTCCACCACGAAGGCCGCCTGCGGATGGCGCAGGGCCAATTCGCGCAGGGCCTGCGGGTCCACGGTACGCCCTGCGGGATTGCCCGGCTGACCGATGAACACGGCGCTATGCGCAGGCAGTTCCGTCAGCGCCCGTGAAACTGCGGCAAGATCGGGCACGAAGCCGTCGGCCTCGCGCAGGACGAGAGGCACCACCGGGCAGTCCACCACCTCGCAGGCCTGACGGTACCCGGCGTAGGCGGGCACAGGGATGAGTGCGGCCTCGGGCCGCCACGCGGCGAAAAAGGCGTGCAGGATTTCCGTGGAGCCGTTCCCAACCAGCACCTCATCCTCGGCGATGCCAAAGCGCTCCGCCGCCACCCGCACAAGCGATTCGCAACGCGGCTCGGGATAGTGGGCCAGCCCGGAAAGGCGCATCGAGACCTCCTCGCGCAGCCACGAAGGCGGTCCCAACGGATTGATGTTGGCGGAAAAATCAATGATGTCGGCAGGCTCGCATCCGGCCCGTCGGGCCATGTCCCAGATGTTGCCGCCGTGAGTGTCGGTGTGCATGAAGGCTCCCGGCCCGCCGCCGCGACGCCGCGCGGACAGGGACCCCGTTGGTGTAATCGCCCAGTCGCTGTGGCCGGGGCGTATCGTTCGCTCACAGATGCAAGACGTAGGCTCCGCCGGCCAAGGGGCCGCTGGCCCCTTGGAACCCCGATTTGCGATAGGCCGTCTGCCTTTGGCGGACCCTGCGGCTTAGCGCGACGAAGCCCTAGTGAGGATTGTCAAGGGGGTCACCCCCTTGCCCGGGTCCGGGCAGAGCCCGGCCGCCGGAGGCCACGCCCCGCGTAGCGGCCTCCCGCATGACCGGGGCATATCGTTCATTGCCACATGCAAGCCGTAGGCTCCGCCGGCCTAGGGGCCGCTGGCCCCTAGGAACCCCGATTTGCGATAACCGTGGGTGCCCTTGGCGGACCGTACGGCTTAGCGCGACGAAGCCCTAATGAGGATTGTCAAGGGGGGCACCCCCTTGACCGGGTCCAGACAGAGCCCGGCCGCCGGAGGCCACGCCCCGCGCAGCGGTCTCCCGCGTGGCCGGGGCATATCGTTCATTGCCACATGCAAGCCGTAGGCTCCGCCGGCCAAGGGGCCGCTGGCCCCTTGGAACCCCGATTTGCGATAACCGTGGGTGCCCTTGGCGGACCGTACGGCTTAGCGCGACGAAGCCCTAGTGAGGATTGTCAAGGGGGTCACCCCCTTGACCGGGTCCGGGCAGAGCCCGCCCTGTCTACACCCAAATACCCCGCTAGGCCAAGCCTAGCCTGCGTGCCGCTCTGAACGCGCCAGCGCCGACGGAGCCACAAGGGCCAAGCGCACAGCATCGGTCGGGCAGGCATCCATGCACCGCATGCACTTGGAGCACAGCATGGGGTCCACGGCTCCGGCCTCGGGATCAAGACCAGCCGGGCAAACCCGCGCGCACCGCATGCACCCACGGCACGCATCGGCACGCACAACGGGAACCAGCGTCCGGTTGGGCGCGGCCAGCAACCCGCGCAGCGTCCCCACTGGGCAGGCGCACTTCCAGCCCTTTCGGAACAGGAGCGCCAAAAGAATCGGCCCCACAAGCAAGACAAGGTCCGCACGCAGGACGTGGTGCGTCACGGCCTCGATAAGCCCACGTGACACGACACCCACCGGGCAGACCACGCTGAAGGCTGGCCAGCCAAAGAAGGCGACTCCTGCCGCCAGCCCGAGAAGAAGCGCCACGCCGTCGCCACGGTCCGCACCCACGCGTGCAGAGACGCGTTCGCCAAGGGCGCGCCACCAGCGGCCCACGCCGCGCGAAATCCCACCCGGCAGCAGTCGCACGGCCAGCCGTCGCACCTGCATCCCCAGAAACGAGGCTGGACACGCCCACGCGCAATACGCCCGGCCGAGCAGTACCAGCAGCACGCACATGACGAGAAATCCCGGCACCAGCCCCCACGGCACGCTATGCGAGGCGAGCGCCGTCTCGACGAAGCCCACGGGGCATACCAGCCGCAATGTGCCGATGCCGAGGTACGCACACCCGGCAAAGGGCACGCCAACGAAGGCCGCAGCGCCTATCGCGAGAAATACGGCGGCATGAACGATGCCGCGCCAACGGGCAACGGACGTCATAACCGCACCTCCGGTTCGAGGGACATGATATGCTCCGGGCAGTAATGCACGCACAGGCCGCAGCCCACGCAACGCGTGGCGTCTATGTAAGGCTTGAGGGGCGAGGTGCGTAGCTTGAGCCGGGTGGGAATGTCCTGCTCGCGGGTGAAGGGTTCGCCGTCGGGATTGGGGAACAGCACGGCTCCCGGCACAGGACAGCGGATGAAACAGACCATGCAGTTGACGCACCGATTCGGTTCGAGATCGGCATGCCCGGGCTTCTCGTCGGCCAACTGGCGCAGCGGGTCCAGCGCGCCTGTGGGGCAGGCCTCGGCGCAGGCCTTGCAGCCCGTGGCCCACGCCTCGCAGCCGCCAAAACGCGGCGCAATCTCGGGGGTGGACATGTTACGCACATCCAGCGTGAGGTCCACGAGGGACAGACAACGCGTGGGACAGACCTCAACGCACACCCCGCAACGCATGCAGCGCGAGGTAAACGCCTCCGGCGATAGAGCGCGCGGGGGGCGCACATAGGCGGCGTCGACTGACAGGACGGACAGACCGCCCACAAGGCCGACCATGGCCCCAGCCTCCAGACCGTAACGCAGGAACGCTCTTCGGGTCACTTTCATATCTCGATTCCTTGGAAAACTTGTCGCCACGCGGCAATGCGGCGGCCGGAGCTCCCTCGGGAACTCCGGCCGCATGACGTCATATCTGCTTTGGTGTCCTCACCGTTCGACGACGAGGCACGAACGCGGTTCTAGCGTTCCATCTTATCGGGGTCCATGCCATAGGGCGCGAAATCACGCTTGAAGACATCAAGATCGTGGCGACGCTCCCCGTAGCCGAAGGCATCGTCAAGGTTCAGCCACACGGGATGGGACGCGTGGATATTCTTGATGGACCACTCCGTGAAGTGGTGTGCCCACATATCACCCTTGGTGAAGGGGCACACGGCGACACAGTTGGTGCAGCTCATGCCGTTCTCATCCCAGAAGCCGAGGCACTTCTTGTAGTCGTTGTACCACTTCTTCACGCCGCCGTTGTTGCACTCGTTACGAGGCTCCCATGTCTGCTCACCCTCGGTGATGCACTTGGACGGACACTCGCGCGCGCACTTCTTGCAGTGGTTGCAGAACTCCTCCACGCCGAAACGGATGGGCTTGTCCGGAACCAACGGCATGTTGGTAAATACCTTGCACAGGCGCACGCAGGGACCGAACTCGGGCGTGATGAGCGCCCCCATGCGTCCGGCCTCGCCCAGTCCGGCCTCGATGGCCAGCGGCACGGAAAGCGCCGTGTCGTTCTTGCAGGGAATGGCGATGTAGCCCATGCAGCGGATGTACTCGGCCACGGCCACGGATGCCCAGCCCATGCGCGAGTAGCCCAGCGCGTCGCCGATGCCCGCAGCGGGTCCGGGCGAGGACTGGATGACGGTGCGCGGCATTTCCACGGCCATGACCACCGCGTACTGCACGCTCTCCGGGATCACCAGCTCCTCGGGAGTTTCCGTGGGGCGCTCCACATCCCGGAACACAATGCGCTGCGTCTGGGGTTCGTCGGGGCTGTAGACGTTGCGCTGGGTGCTCTCGTAGACCCAGCGCCGGTTCAGCTTGCACACACCCACGAGATTCGCCCCGCCGAGTCGCGCGGCCACCTTGACCTGCCGCGTGAAGTCCTCCGGCGGCAATTCCGTACGCGGAAAGGACGCGAGATCGGCGGAGGTGATGTTGTTATCCCATGCCAGCGGTCCGCGATTCTCGTTGCCCTCGCCGTGGTTGCCGGTCAGGCGGTTGCCGGTCTGCATGGCGGCTTCTAGCGCGTTGACGGCTCGTGCATCGTCGAAGGAGCCGACCACGATGTCCGTGCCACCCTTGCCCTGCTGGAGATTCTTCACAAAATTCCGGCCGTAGACGGCCCAATGCGATTCGCCGAGATCGCGCGAATAGGCGTTGAAGGCAATGTTGGCGCTGGAGAAGCGCCGATGCACCGTCTCGTCCACGAGAATGGGATTGTCCACCGTGGTCACGAGGTTTCTGCGAAACTCCACGGACTTGCGCTCGTCGGCCTCGGCCTTGGCAATGGCCTCGCCCAGCATGGCTGGCACTGCGGCCACGGCACCTATGCCGCCAAGCGCGGCCTTGGCGAACTGGCGACGGTTCATGCCCGCCCCACTCGCCTTCACTCCATCATTCTCTCTGCTCTTCACGATACTTCCCTCGTCATCTTGCGGCGCGATGCAACACGCCGTTTGGTGCTTCAATGTGTCTATCCCGTCAGAACGGCTCCGCCCCTAACGCCGTACGTTGCGGCGCTTGCGCCACACCCACAGAAGCGGCCCCGTGGCCGCCCACAGCGCGGCGAGGATGCCGAAACGCTGAGCCGCCAGTGGCTCGTATTCCCCGGCGCTTCCCGTGACGAGGCTCAGGCAAACGGCCAGCACGACCAGCCAGCACGACCAGATGAGAATTCCGGAAATATCGTCCCGGCCCATTTCGATTCGCATCGCAACACTCCTTGCGTTGAACCACAGCGCGTCATGGCGGCAATGGCGACACCACACGAACAATGAAAAGCATGCCGCCTGCACGACGCTCCCGTGCAGTGTCCCTGATGAGGATATGTCCGCAACAACCATGCCTACGCAACAACACGCTGAAATGATATGACTTTACACATTTTCACATCACCTCGCAGAGGCCTTGCGGTGGGTCAGATCAGACACGCCCTCCCCTCGAAACGCGCAACCATGCGTCTCGCGGCGCATTCCTCCGCACGGGCTTTTACTCCCCGCATCGTGTCAGATTTGACCCGCTTCCGATTCAGCGATAGGACGAGTCATGCGAAAACACACGGCAGACGGGACCATCGATCCAGACATGCTGGACAGCCTGCGGCGGCAACGGCGGGAACTGGAGAGAGAGATACAACTCCTCGGACAGGTGCGCGAAGCGGTCGAGCTCGACGAGCACGGCATCATGACGCTCATGAACTCCATGATGGCCTGCCTGTACAGGGCACGCATGGAACCGCCCGTTCCGCGTGACGCACTGCGTGATCTCGTAAACCTGCCAAGCAGCATCACCTTCGTCAGCGACGGCACGGAGGAACTGCTGGAATACGCGCCGGAATACTTTCTCGGCCGCCCGCTCTCGTCACTGGCGGAACGCCTGCACCCCGACGACATCGACCCCGTCGACAAGGCCATGCAGGAGGCACTGGGCAAGGGCGAAACCTGCCGCCTGTCCTACCGCATCCGGACCTTCTCCGGCGAATACCGCTGGGTGTGGGAGCGCTGCGTGGGCAGCTACGACGCCGAAGGCAGGCTGCTCTACATTCAGGGACTCATGACGGACATCGGCGAGCAGCACCGGCAGGCCTACGAACTACGCCGCGACCTCACCGAGCGTCACGCCCCGGCGGGCGAGCGCTACCGCTTCGGCAGCATCATCGGCAAGAGCGCGGCCATGAAGAAGGTCTACGCAGACGTGCTCGAATCCGCCAAGGGCGATTCGCCCATCGTGCTCTACGGCGAATCGGGCACGGGCAAGGACCTCGTGGCGCGCACGGTGCACTCCCTAAGCGATCGCGCTGGCGGAGCCTTCGTGCCCGTGAACTGCGGCGCCATCCCGGACTATCTCTTCGAGAGCGAATTCTTCGGCTACCGACGGGGGGCCTTCACCGGAGCCATCCGCGACAAGAAGGGCCTCATGGACCTCGCCGACCGGGGCACCCTCTTCCTCGACGAAATCGGCGAAATCAGCCTGACCAATCAGGCCAAGCTGCTGCGCGCCGTGGAGGACGGAGGCTTCACGCCACTCGGCAGCACGGAATTCCGCCGTCCCGACGTGCGCATCGTGGCCGCCACCAACCGCGACCTCGCCGAGGAGGTCCGCCGGGGCACCTTCCGCGAGGACCTCTACTACCGCATTCACGTCATCCCCATCCGCATCCCCCCACTGCGCGAGCGCGGAGAGGACATTTTCCTGCTCGTCGACTTCTTCCGGGAGCAGTTGAGCGCAGACGCCCCCCGCAGCATCCCCTTGAGCGTGCTGGCCGCCATGGAGAAATACGACTGGCCCGGCAACATCCGCGAACTTCAGAACGTGCTGCGGCGCTACCTGACCACCGGCGAACTCGGCATCCCCACGGAACGCGACACGCCGCGTGATGTTGTCGGTGACGTGTCCGAGATGTCCGGACTCGATCTCGACTCGGCAGTCACCATGTTCGAACGGCGCTTCCTCGCCGCAGAGTTGGAAAAGACTCACTGGAACCGCACGGAGACGGCGCGCCGCCTCGGCATCAGCCGCAAGACGCTCTTCCGTCGCCTGCTCAAGTGCGGCCTGTCCTGACCATCGCCGACAACACAAAAAGCCCCCCGCCCGGATCACTCCGGACGGGGGGCTTTTTGTGTTGTGGTTACGCTCGATTGGTCAGTCGCTGTGGCCAGCCGTTTCGTTCACTGACAGGTGCAAGACGTAGGCTCCGCCGGCCAAGGGGCCGCGGACCCCTTGGAACCCCGATTTGCGATAGGCCGTCTCCCCTTGGCGGGCCGTACGGCTTAGCGCGACGAAGCCCTCGTGAGGATTGTCAAGGGGGTCACCCCCTTGACCGGGTCCGGGCAGAGCCCGGCCGCCGGAGGCCACGCCCGCGCAGCGGCTCATCGCCGCCGACAGCGCCGCGTAACGCTCAGCGCGCGGCGGACGGCTCGTCCACGAGGAATCGGCCGGTGACGGAGTCGGGGTTGGCGATGATGTCCTCGGGCGTGCCCTGCGCCACGATGCGCCCACCGTTCTCGCCGCCGCCGGGACCGAGGTCGATGACCCAGTCCGCCGCGCGCACGACGTCGGTATTGTGCTCGATGACCACCACGGATGCGCCACGATCCACGAGGCGTTGCAGCACGCCGATAAGCTTGCCCACCTCGTGCATATGCAGGCCGGTGGTCGGCTCGTCGAGGATGTAGAGTGTTCCGGGCAGGCTGCGCTTGCCGAGTTCTCGGGATATTTTGATGCGCTGGGCCTCGCCGCCGGAGAGCGTCGTGGCGGGCTGCCCCAGCCGCAGGTATTCGAGGCCCACCTCTTCGAGAATGGCCAGCCGCCGCTTGAGCACCGGGTAGTTCTCGAAGAAGGCCGAGGCCTGCCGGACGGTCATGTCCAGCACCTCGTGAATGTTCTTGCCCTTGTAGGTCACGTCGAGGGTCTCGCGGTTGTAGCGCATGCCCTTGCACACGTCGCACTTCACGAACACGTCGGGCAGAAAGTGCATTTCAACGCGCAGGGATCCGTCGCCCTGACAGGCCTCGCAGCGCCCACCCTTGACGTTGAAACTGAAGCGTCCGGGCTTGTAGCCGCGCGCGCGGGCCTCCTGCGTCTGGGCGAAGATGTTGCGTATCTCGTCGAATATCTTGGTGTAGGTGGCCGGATTGGAGCGCGGCGTGCGGCCGATGGGCGTCTGGTCGATGGAGATGATGCGCTCCACGGCCTCCATGCCCTCGATGCCCGCCAGACGACCGGGACTGTCCACCTTGGTGCCGCGCGCCAGCGCGAGATGCTTGTACAGCGAATCCACCACCAGCGAACTCTTGCCGGAGCCGGACACGCCGGTGACCACGGTCAGACAGCCAAGGGGGATGGACACGTCCAGCCCGCGCAGGTTGTTGGTGGTCACGTTGCGCATGGTGATGCTGCCATTGGCCATACGGCGGCTCTCGGGCTGCTCGATGCGCATGTCGCCACGCAGGTACTTGCCGGTGAGGCTGTCCGGACTGGTCAGCAGACCCTTCACGTCGCCCTGGTAGACGATCTCACCACCGAGCCAGCCGGAGCCGGGGCCAAGCTCGATGACGTGATCGGCATTGCGGATGGTGGTTTCGTCATGCTCGACGACGAGCACGGTGTTGCCGCGCTCCTGCAGACTGCGCAGGGTGCCGAGCAGACGGTCGTTGTCACGCGGATGCAGGCCGATACTCGGTTCGTCGAGGACGTAGGTCACGCCCACGAGACCGGAGCCGAGCTGCCCGGCAAGGCGGATGCGCTGGGCCTCGCCGCCGGACAAGGTGGCCATGTTGCGCCCGAGGCTCAGATAGTCCAGCCCCACGTTGACAAGGAAGGACAGGCGGTGGCGCAATTCCTTGAGCAGTGGCACGGCGATCATCTGCTGATGCCCCGCGAAGGACAGGCCGGAGAGCCACTCCAGCGCGGAGCCGATGGACATGCTCGTGAACTGGAAGATGTTCAGGTCTGCCACGCGCGCCGCCAGAGACTCGGGCCGCAGCCGCGCGCCGTCGCAGGCTGGACAGGGGCGGCTCTGCCGGAAGCGGGCCAGCTCGTCACGCCAGATGGGTCCGAACTGCATGCCCGTCTCCATGTGCGCCAGCGCGCCGGGCCAGCCGGTCTGCGCGTCGCCCTCGAAGAGCGCCTTGCGCGCCGCGTCGGAGAACTCGACCAGCGGCGTATCGAGGCCGAAGCCGTGGCGCTCGCCAAGGGTCTTCAGCTCGTCGGCGTAGCGGCTCAGCACGCGGGGGTTCTTCCACGGAATGATGGCCCCCTGCCGCAGGGACAGCCCCCGGTTGGGAGCCAGCAGGTCCGGCTCGAAATATTCCACGCTGCCGATGCCGGAGCACTGCGGACACGCGCCCTGCGGACTGTTGAAGGAAAAAAGCTGCGGAGAGAGCGGCGGCAGGCTGATGCGGCACTCCGGGCACACGGCCTCGGAGGAGTAGAGGATGGTCCGCCCGTCCTCGTCGCCACCGACGAGGACCACGGACAGCCGTCCGCTGCCGTACTTGAGGGCCAGCTCCACGGAGTCGGCCAGACGCTTGCGCATGTCGGCCTTGACCACGAGGCGGTCCACCACCAGATCGATGGTGTGCTTTTTCTTCTTGTCCAGCTCCGGCAGGGAATCGAGGGTGACCACCTCGCCGTTCAGGCGCACGCGCACAAAGCCCTCACCGCGCAGCTTGCGCAGGAGGTCCTGATGGGTGCCCTTTTTCTGCTCGGCCAGCGGGGCTAGGAGCAGGAACTTCGTGCCCTCGGCCATGGCGGCGATGTTCTCGACGATCTCGTCCACGGTCTGGGCCTGAATGGGCCGCCCGCAGGACGGGCAATACATGGTGCCCAGCCGCGCGAAGAACACGCGCAGGAAGTCGTAGACCTCCGTCACCGTGCCCACTGTGGAACGCGGATTGCGCGAGGTGGTCTGCTGCTCCAACGAGATGGCCGGGGTGAGGCCCTCGATGCGGTCCACGTCCGGCTTGTCCATCTGCGGCAGGAACTGGCGGGCGTAGGCGGAGAGAGACTCCACATAGCGCCGCTGGCCCTCGGCGTAGACGATGTCGAAGGACAGGGTGGACTTGCCCGAGCCGCTCGGGCCGCACACCACCACCAGTTGATCGCGGGGGATGTCCAGCGTCAGGTCCTTGAGGTTGTGCTGACGCGCGCCCGCTATATGAATGCAGTTGTTTCCGCTCATCGGATGTCCTGAAATCCTTGGCTGCGTTGCGCCCGACGCGACGCGCCGGGGCCGGGGCATGCCCGAGTCCTGAAGTGTAACCATCGCCCGCGCGTTGGCAAGGTCCGCCGCGTTCCGGCTAGGCCTCGATAACGCGCATCCCGCGCCAATGCCCACGCCGGAAGCGTCGTAGCGCGAAGAAGGCCAACAGGAGCACATAGCTCACCACGCAGAGCCATCCCGCGTACAGCCCGGCATGCAGCACTTCCAGCGCCACATACGAGGGAACGACCATCGCGCACATGGACGCCGCGCCGATGAGGCGCATGGTGTAGGCCGTGTCGCCCGCGCCCTTGAGCGCGCCGAGGTAGGTGATGGCCACCGCGTCGAACAGCGTATAGAAGGCCACGAACATGAGCAGAATCCGTCCGGTGTCGCGCACGGGGGCATACTGCGCCGCCGTGAATCCGTCGGGCCGGAAGAGGTCCGTAAGCGGACCGGGCAGCAGCAGATAGATCAGCGCCATGACGGCGGCCCAGCCCACGCACAGATGCATGGTGCTGGTGGCGGCGGCTTCGCCGTCGTCCGGGCACCCCGCGCCAACGGCCTGTCCCACCATGGATTGCACGGCGATGTGCAGGCCGATCATGGGCATGAAGCTGAACTGATTGAGGCTGAAGACCATGTTCGTCGCTGCAAGCTCCACATTGCCGATGCGGCCCACCAGCAGGATGAACACCGTGAAGCCGAACACGTCGAGGAAGAACTCCACGCCGCTCGGCAATCCGAAGCGCACCAGCCGCCGGAACAGGTCCGGCTGCACCCGCCACCCGGAACGCACGGCAAAGCTCTCCTCGTTCTTGCGGGTGAAGATGAGCACGGCGAACAGCGCGGCGGAAAAGCCCCACGCGATGGCCGTGGCATAGCCCGCACCACGGATGCCCATCTCGGGAATCGGTCCGAAGCCGTAGATGAACATGTAGTCCAACGGAATGTTGAGCAGCGCTCCGGCAAGGTTCACGACCATGACCGGCCGGGTGATGCCGCGCCCGGTGTAGAATCCGCCCAGCACCACATCGAGGATGCTGAAGGCCGAGGCGAAGCACAAGATGCGGTAGTAGTCCACCTCCATGGCCTGCACCACCGGCGCGTGGCCGGCAACGGTGAATATCCACTCGGCGGGCAGGGCCAGCGCACTCATGCACAGGCCAGCCACCAGAGCAAACCACAGGCCCTGCCACAGGGCGGGACCGACGCGCAGATTGCGCCCCGCACCGGTGTACTGGGCGACGAACACGTTCACATAGCTCGCAAGGCCCGCGAAAAAGGCACTGAACCCAAAGCTCACCACACCCGCGGAGAGCGAGGCGGCAAGCGTCTCCAGCGAATAGTGGGCGAGGAAGACGCGGTCGGTGAATTGGGTGATGGTGTTGGAAGCCATGCTCGCCACGAGCGGCAAGCCAATGGTCAATACGTCACGATAGCCGTTGCGCACGGCCCATCTCGAAATCATTGATGTCTCCGGAAATCGGCACGGACATGCCGGAAGAATGATGTGCGACTGTCCAGTATGCAGACTGCGGCCCGAATGTCAATGCCCGTGCGGGCACACAAGGGCATGTCGCAGTCCGTCGCAGCCCGCGCATACCCCCGGAATCCCGTGATGGATTCCCGCCGTCCCGCCGGAGTGCCGGATGCGGGAAATTTTTGTCCCGCTCAGATCACGCGCATACGCTTCCAGCGCCCCTGCGCGAAACGCCACCGCGCAAAGACCGACAGCAGAATCACGTTGAGCAGCACGCAACTCCACGCCGCGTACAGCCCGGCGTCAAAGACCTCCACAACGAAATAGGTGGGAATCACCAGCGTGGACAGGGAGCATGCGCCAATGAGCAGCATGACGAAGCGTGTGTCCCCCGCGCCCTTGAGCGCGCCCATGTAGCCGATGGCGAAGGCCTCGAACAGCGCCCACGCGGCCACGAAGCGCAGTAGCACCTCGCCGGTGTGACGAATCTGCGCGTACTGCTCCGGCGTGTAGGACGAGGGCCGGAACATGTCGAGCAGCGGTCCGGGGCAGAACACGAAGATGATCGAGACCACGACCGCCCAGCCGAAGCACAGGCGCACCGCGCTACCGGCGGCATAGGCCGCGTCGTCCGCCCGCCCCGCGCCAAGCGCCTGCCCCACCATGACCTCCGCGGCGACGTGCAGGCCGTACATGGGCAGGAAGCTAAAATGGTCGAGACTGAAGACCATGTTGGTGGTGGCCAGCGCGGCATTGCCCATCCGGCCCACCAGCAGGATGAAGAAGGTCACGCCGAACATGTCGAGAAAGACCTGCGTGCCGCTAGGCAGCCCGAAGCGCATGAGCCGCAGAAACAGTTCGCGGTCGAAGCGGAAGCCGGACAGCATGGCGAATTCGGCCTCGTTGGCCCGGCGCAGCACCAGAAGCGCGTACAGCGCGGCGGAAAGCGCCCAGCCGATGGCCGTGGCGTAGCCCGCGCCACGGATGCCCATCTCGGGAAACGGGCCGTAGCCATTAATAAGACAGTAGTCGAGGGGGATGTTGACCAGCGCCCCGGCGAGGCTGACCAGCATCACCGTGCGCGTGAGTCCGCGCCCGGAATAGAAGCACGCCAGGCTCACGCCGAAGATGTTCAGCCCGGAGGCCACGCTCAGAATGGAGAAATAGGCGCACTCCAGCTCGCGCACCTCGGGCGCATGCCCGGCCAGCGCGAAAATGGACGGCCCGACAAGCGACAGAAGCGCCATGCACGCCCCGGCCGCGAGGGAGAACCACACGGACTGCCAGACCACCGGGCCGACGTTTCGCGGCTGCCCGGACCCGACATACTGCGCCACGAAGACCGTGGCGTAGCTGGCCACGCCGGAAAAGAAGGCCATGAACACGAAGTTGACCACGCTGCCCGAAAGCGAAGCGGCCAGCGCGTCCAACGAATAATTGCCAAGGAACACTCGGTCCGTGAACTGCATCACCGTGGCCGAGGCCATGCTGGCCACCAGCGGCAACCCCACGCGAAACACGTCGCGATAGCCGCCCTTGGCCTGCCATCTCGAAAACATTTTCAACTCCCCCGGCCCGGCACAGGCCATGGCCGCCATTGCATAAGAACACCAGTGCCCATGCCTTGGCCCGAGGAATATAAATTGTCAACCGTGACGGGATGTTCCGGAATACACGCCGCCTCCCCAGATGATCCACCCCGGACGGCCCCACCCCGACTAGCCGAGCTGATGCGCGCGATGCCAGCGGCAGGCGGTCTCGACGATGGCGTCGATGTCCGTATGCCGAGGGACCCACCCAAGCTCGTTGCGGGCACGGGTGGCATCGGCCACGAGCATGGGCGGATCGCCGGCCCGGCGCGGGGCCATTTCCGCAGGGACAGGCTGACCGAGCACGCGCCCCACGGCGTCCACCACCTCGCGCACGCTGGCCCCATGGCCGGTGCCGAGGTTGAGCATGCGGCTCGCCCCACCCTCCATGAGCACCTCCAGCGCGCGGATATGCGCGTCGGCAAGGTCGGTCACATGGATATAGTCGCGCACGGCGGTGCCGTCGGGCGTTGGGTAGTCGTCGCCGAAAATGCGGATGGGACCGCGCAGCCCAAGGCCAGCCTGCACGGTGAGCGGGATGAGGTGCGTCTCAGGGTCGTGGTCCTCGCCGATCTCGCCGTCCGGGTCGGCCCCGGCGGCGTTGAAGTAGCGCAGGGCCATGTGGCTGATGCCGTGAGCGGTTTCGAAGTCCCGCAGCACCTGCTCGATCATGAGCTTGGTCCAGCCGTAGGGGTTGATGGGCTTCTGGGGCAAGTCTTCGGTCATGGGCATGCGCTCGGGCACGCCGTAAGTGGCGCAGGTGCTGGAGAAGATGATGCTGCGGCAGCCGTGGTCGCGCATGGCCTCCATGAGGTTCACCGTGCCCGCCACGTTGTTGCGGTAGTAGCGGCCGGGGTTTTCCACGGACTCGCCCACGTAGGTGTAGGCGGCAAAGTGGATGACCGCCGCAGGGGCGTAGGTGTCGAAGACGGCGTCGAGGGCCGCGCGGTCGAGAATGTCGCCGCGCTCCAGCGGGCCCCATTTCACGGCCCAGTCGTGGCCGTAGACCATATTGTCGAAGGTCACGGGGGTGTAGCCCGCCGCCTTGAGCAGCTTGCAGGTGTGGCTGCCGATGTATCCGGCTCCGCCGGTGACGAGGATGTTGGTCATGCCAGACGCCCTTGTGTACGAGTTGAGGTGCATTCGGCCGTGACGGGAACCCCGGCCCGAGCCGGAATCGTCGCACCCGATCAATCCGGCCATTTTAATCGCCTTTCCGGATTGTTGGCAAGCTCGCCATCCAAGACGATACCCCCCCGACATCCCCCCTACGCCACAACGCTCGACAAAACGACATCGGCCCGGACGCGCGTGGCGTGTCCGGGCCGATCGGCATCCCGCGCCCAAGGCAGCGGGAGAATGTGTCGCAAGCGAAACGCGTCAGGCGGCGCGGCGGCCTGCTCCGCCGGACTGGCCGATGGAACTGGCCGTGTCCGAGGTCTCGGCCACGCACGACACCTGCCCCTCATCCTGCTCGCCGCCCAAAAGGTCGTCGAGATCCAGTTCGAGAAGCAGGGAGCCGTCGCCTATCTCGGCCACGCTACGCACGCAGCGCGCCTCGGAGCCGGAAAGCAGGCCCGAGGTCTCGCCCATGGCCTCGCGCGGCAGACGCATGACGTCGGCCACGGAATCGACCACCAGCCCCACGGGCTGCACCCCGGCCTCCACGATGAGGATACGGGTCTTGGGACCGTAGGGAATGCGTTCAAGGCCGAGGCGCATGCGCAGGTCCATGACAGAGACGAGGCTGCCGCGCAGATTGGTGACGCCAAGCACATGCTTCGGGGAGCGGGGTACAGCTGTGATGGACTGCATGCGCACAATCTCGCGCACGCGCACGACCTCGACGCCGTAGCGTTCGCGGCCGAGATGGAAGGTCACCAGCTGCACCAATCCGTTTCCGTCGACATGTCTATCCATTGATCACCTCTGCGCCGCTGGGGGCGCTGCCCCCCACGGGTTCCCAAACGTTTCGCGTATAGGTGCACCGGGCGTCTCCCGGCGCGTAGAAGTCTTCCGTCACATCGATCAGCGTGTATCCGTGCCCCTCGTAGAAGGCACGGGTGGGCGTGTAAAGCGGCTGGGACGACGTCTCGATGCGAAGCACCGTACCGCCTCCATGACGCACCAGCTCCTCCACGGCAAGCAGAATCCGCGTACCCACGCCGTAGCCGCGCAGTCGATCCTGCATGGCGATCCAGTACAGATCGTACAGCGTGGGATCGTCATCCGTCGGCCCGTAGCAGGCGTATCCGAGGGTTTGTCCCCCTGCGTCCGCGAAGAGAAACTCATACCCGGTCGAGGGACCGAATTCAAGCCGCTCCCGCACCAGCGACGCGGCAATCTCTATTTCTTCCTCGGTGAAGAATCCGCTGGACGTCACGATGGACGTCACGGTCTCCACGTCCGCTTCACACACCGTGCGGCGGAATTCGAAATCCAGTCCTTTCTTCATTTCCTACGTACCGATCGCCCCGCGTCGTGCCAAACCAGAGCGGCTTCGAGAATCCTGCGCACCGCATCGGCGTAGGGAATCCCGGCCCGTTCGAGGGCCGCGGCGAATCCCGCATCCGGAGACAGGCAGGGGTTTGCGTTGATGTCTATGATGTTGACCTCGCCGTGCGCGCCGGTACGGAAATCCACCCGCGCGTAGCCGGACAGGCCAAAGGCCTTCCAGCACGCAAGGGCCGTGCTCGTCAGATCGCGACACAGGGCCGCGTCCGCCGCGCAGGAATCGAAGTCCCGGCGCACGAGGTCGTATTCCGGCGCCTCTTCGTCCCACTTCGCACGGTAGCCGATGACCCGCTCGCTGCCCGTCCCGCCGCCGAAGCGCATGCGCGCCGGCGGCAGGGCCTGCGGCCCGTTCGGGGAATCGAGCATGGCCACGCAGTATTCGTGCCCATCGAGAAAGCGCTCGGCGAAGCACTCCCCGCCCATGCGCCCGCGCAAACGGAGCATGGCGTCCATCAGCGCGGCGGCGCTTCGCACCTCCACGACGCAATCGCCCTCAAGGCCGATGGAGGCATGCTCCCACACGGACTTGATGATGAAGGTGCCGCGCGCCTCGCGCTCGCCGGAATCCAACTGGGGCAGGGTCCGCCACGGCGGCGTGGGCAGCCCGGCGGAACGCATGTGCGCCTTGGCCATGAGCTTGTTGGAACTGACGGCCATGGCCGTACTGTCCGCACCCGTGAACGGCAGACCAAGGTCTTCGAGCAGCGCCGGGGCGAAGTGGATGAATCTCCCCTTGCCGTCCGCACCCTCGGCGAGATTGAACACGATGTCCGGCCGCAGGGCGCGAAGCGTCGCCGCGGCGTCGGGCAGATCAAGGGAAAAGGGCACGGTGTAGACACCATGCCCCAGCTCCCTCAGGGTTTCCGAAACGGCCCGCACCTGGACCATGGTGTCGAGTTCCTCGGCACCACAGCCCGGCAGCGGACGATTGTAGAGGACCGCGACGATCACTGGACCTCTCCGGCCGCGGGAATGCGACCGGTCCGCGCCTCGCCGTCGAGGCCGCAGCGCTCGCACGCCCCGGCCACGATGGCCCGGATGAGCGTGTCATACTCGATGCCCCCGAGCCTGCAGATGATCGGCAGGTCCGAGTCGATGGGGTGCAGGCCCGGCAGCGGGTTGGCCTCGATGAAGCGCGGCTGTCCGTTCTCGTCCAGACGCACATCCACGCGGCCCGCGTCGCGGCAGTCGAGGGCGCGCCACGCGTCCACGGCCAGTTCGGCGGCGGCCTGCGCCTGCGCATCCGTTGCGAGGTGGTAGGTCACGCGGTCCAGATATTCCTGCTTGGTGTCGTAGCAGTACACGGCATCGCTGCCGCCCTTGCCGCCCACCAGCACTTCCATGACGCCAATGCTCTTCGCCTTGGCGCCGGAGCCGACGATGCCCACGGTGAACTCGCGACCGGGCAGGTAGCGCTCCACCAGCACGGGCTGGGAATGCGCTGCCAGAAGCCGTTCGCACACCTCTGCCAACTGCGCGGCGTCATGCACGAGGGAGGAGCCGGTCACGCCCTTGCTCGTGCCTTCGGCAACGGGTTTGGCGAAAACCGGGAACGGCAACGCGAAGCCATCGAGGTCCGCCATGGTGGCGATGACCGCGAACTCCGGCGTGGGCACGCCCGCGTCGCGCACCACGCGCTTGGTAGTGGGCTTGTGCAGGCACACGGCCAGCGCCAGCGGGTCCGAGAAGGTACACGCAATGCCACGCGCCTCAAGCAGCGCCGGAATCACGGCCTCGCGGCCGTATCCGTGCATGCCCTCGGCGATGTTGAAGACGAGATCCCAGCTACGTCCGGCGGCCAGCGCCTCGATAAGCGCGTCCAGACCGCCCACGCGTTCCACCTCGTGGCCCGCGCGGGTCAGCGCCCCTGCGATGCCGTCGATGGTCACGGGGCTGTCGAACTCGGCCGTCTCGGCCTTGGAGTATCCGCGAGCGAGGTAGTCGCTGCGCAGATCGTAGGTGATACCAATCCTCACGCCATACTCCTAGCGCCGGTCCGCGTCGGTATCGGCGGACGGCAGGGGATCGAGGGTACGGAACTCGCGGCCCTCATAGTTCTTGAAAATGAGCTCGTCCCCGTCGCGTCCCTGGAAGTACTCGGGAAGCACAGGGGTCTTGCCGCCGCCACCAGGCAGGTCCACCACGAAGTGCGGGATGGCGTATCCGGAGGTGAAGCCGCGAAGCCCGCGCATGATCTCGATGCCGCGCGAGAGCGGCGTGCGGAAGTGGGCGGTGCCCTCCACCTGATCGCACTGGTACAGGTAATAGGGACGCACGCGGTTCTTCAGCAGGCCGCGCATAAGCGCGAGCATGGTCTCGGTGTTGTCGTTCACGCCGGAGAGCAGCACGGTCTGGCTGCCCAGCGGGATGCCCGCATCGGCCAGACGCGCGCAGGCCTGACCGGCCTCGGGCGTCAGCTCACCGGGGTGCGTGCAGTGAATGCTCACGAACAGCGGGTGGTAACGCTTGAGCATGCGCACCAGCGCCGGAGTGATGCGCTGAGGCAGGACCATGGGCGTCTTGGTGCCCAGGCGCAGCATCTCCACATGCGGAATGGCACGCAGGCGCGAGAGGATGTATTCGAGCGCGCTGTCGGGCAACAGGAACGGATCGCCGCCGGAAACGAGAACGTCGCGCACCTGCGGGGTGCGACGCACGTAGTCGATGGCCTGGTCCCACACGCGGGTGCGCAGGGCGCGGGTTTCCTTACGGCCCACAAGGCGCGAGCGCGTGCAGTAGCGGCAGTAGGTGGAACAGATGTCGGTGGCGATGAAAAGCACGCGGTCCGGATAGCGATGCACGATGCCCGGAACGGGGCTATCGTGGTCCTCGGCCAGCGGATCGCCGCATTCGCCGTAGCTGCGATCAAGCTCGGCAGCCGCGGGAATGACACAGCGCCGAAGCGCTTCGGAGCAGTCGAGCCCGGTGAGCAGGCTCGCGTAGTACGGCGTAACGGCCACGGGAAGACGCAGGCCCTGCATGGCAATGGCTTCGGCCTCAAGGGCGTTCACGCCGAGCATACGGCGGAAGTCCTCGACGGTGGAAAGCCTGTTGCGCACCTGCCAGCGCCAATCGTTCCACGTGGCGTCGTCAACGCCGGGGAAATGTGCGTCACGGAAGGCCCGTGCGGTCTTGTTGATGACCGGGACCTCGACCTTGACCATGGCCTTGCGCCGCGCAGCTCTGGCATCGGATTCGATGGTGCCGCGCGCGTCGCTCACTCTGGCCATTCCCGCCTCTCGCAAGGGAGGCTGATCTTCTTGCTCGATGATCGTTTTCATTTCTCTCTGTTCCCACTCGGACGGCCCAACCGGTTCCTTTCCGGCGACCGCCCGGGGCAAGGGCAACGGTTACTGGGGATTCGCCTCCACCGCGGGAGGCTGCAATTCGTCAAAATACGGGGCATCGTCGTTCTGGACGGGGGTTTCCGGCTCGAACTCCACACGCGTGACGTCGAGCACCTGCGTTCCGTCCTCCTCGACACGCACATTGCCGCCGACCAACACATACGCGTCGACGTAGCGGCTCATGTCGCGTCCCTCCAGGACGAAGACCATGTCGTCATCCGTGCCGAGCACGAGACCGGTCTCCGCCTCGAAGACAATACCCCTGAAAACCTCTTCGGCCTGCGCAACGGTAGCGCCAAGGGCCAGCACGACGAATGCCGCAAGGCTCATGACCAGCCGTCCGGTTCGTCCCAACGTCATCCTCATACTTGCTCCTCGGTTTCCCGTTCGGGAGGGGCCACCGTCCCTACCAGGACAGCGGAAAGCCTCCGCCAAGATCGAAATTCGTTTCGTAGCCACAGTCTGTTTCGTTGCCCAGGATCTCGAAATGCAGCACTTCGAGGGCCTTGCGTCCCTTGTCCTCCACCGGGTCTCCGGTCACCCGCAGCCGGTAGTGGCAGAGCTTGAAAAGCTCATCCTTCACGCGAGGTCCCTTGAGAACGAACTCCGACTCGTCCGAGCCGTAGAGGACCACCTCCACGAGGCGGCCTGCGTGGTCCCAGTCGCTGGGCAGGACGATACCCGTGACTTCCAGCGATTTGGGCGCATCCGATCGCCGCATGTCTCATTCCTCCGGAAAAACTGTTCGTGCGCTTCCGCGGCGGCCATGCGCCGTCGTGGTGCCGGAGGGAAAGCAAGGCTCGGGCCAACATGCAAACCACCGGGGATACATGACTTTATTTTTCTACGCCCGCAAAAAGCGGAACACGGAGGTCCGCCATCATGACACCCCCACCGCACGGACAAACGCCGATACTCGGCACCACCCTACCACCCTCCACCCGGGGATGCACGCCCGGCGGCCATTTTTGAGGATTCGGAACCACGCGTTCCCCATTGCGGGAGGGGGAACAAAAGGTTCCGAACAGCCCGAGAAGCCGCCCCACACAAAGATTCCGGTTGCAAGGTTCCAAGGGCGCACGTACAGTCCGCAGCAGTTCCCTTCACCCCATGGAGATGACCATGAAGCGCATCCTTGTGGCTACCAACGACCGCAAGACTCCGGCTACCGTCTCGGAGTGCTTCGATTCCGCACCGGATCTGGACACAGCCAGAGACCGGGACTCCATGCTGCACGCGTTGGACAGGAAGGCCTACGACACCCTGTTCGTGGACATCGACTTCCTGTCCCTGCCCGGACCGGACGGCAACGGCTTCGCCGCCGCCCTCTCGCGCCTGTGGGAGAAAAACACGCACCTCGAAGTGGTCATCCTCGTCACGCCGGACCGCATCCGCGAGGCCGTGCGCGCCGTGAAAGCCGGGGCCGACAACTACCTCACCTACCCGGTGGACCGCGTGGAGGCCAAATATGTGGTGGAGAGCCTCTACGAGGCGCTGAAGCTGCAAACAGAGGTGGACTATTTCCGCGCGCAGGTTGGCGTTGGCGCGCACACGCAGATGGTGGGCACGCGAACGCCCGCCATGCGCGAGGCCTTCGAGAAGGTCCGGCTGGTGGCCCCCACCATCTCCACGGTGCTCCTCACCGGCGAGACCGGCACAGGCAAGGGCGTCATCGCCCGCCTCATCCATGCGCTCAGCAACCGCAGGCAGGGGCCCTTCGTCAGCGTCCACTGCGGCGCGATCCCCGACACGCTCATCGAAAGCGAACTCTTCGGCCACGAGAAGGGCGCCTTCACCAGCGCGGTGAAGCGCAAGCTCGGCCGCTTCGAAATCGCCGCCGGGGGCACCATCTTCCTCGACGAGGTCGGCACCATCACGCCCTCCGCGCAGATCAAGCTACTACAGGTCCTGCAGGACAGGGTCTTCCAGCGCGTGGGCGGCGATGTGGACATCCCCATGGACGCCCGCATCATCGCCGCCACCAACATCGACCTCGAAGAGCTGTGCGAGAAGGGCGGGTTCCGCAAGGACCTCTTCTACCGCCTGAACGTGTTCCCGGTGAACATCCCGCCCCTGCGGGACCGCCGAGAGGACATCCCCATGCTCGCCGAGTTCTTCCTCGAAAAGCTCAACCACATGCACATCAAGGACGTGCGCGGCATCCATCCCTCCGTGCTCAACGCCTTCGCCGCCTATGCCTGGCCGGGCAATGTGCGCGAGCTGGAAAACCTCATCGAGCGCGCATTCATCCTCGAAACCTCGCGCATGCTCACGCCCGAGAGCTTCCCCTCGGAGCTTGCGGCCAACGCCACTCCGGCGGCCAGCATGCCCCTCGACCTCTCGCTGCCGCTGGCCGAATTCCGCGAGCGCGCCAAGGAAAACGCGGAACGCCACTACCTGAAGGAACTCCTCGCCCTGCATCGCGGACGCATCAACCGCACGGCCGAGGCCGCAGGCATCAGCACCCGCCAGTTGCGAAAGCTCCTCACCCGCTACGGCATCCACAAGGAAGAATTCAAATAGCTCGGAGCCTGCGCACAAGCGGAATCCAAAGTTCCCATCCCATTCCCATACTTTTCGCAACACACCGTCATCATTAAACAAGGCTACATGGCCCGAAGATTGCTTTCCGTGCGCAACACACTCGTCCGCCGCACGGAGGTCGCATGGGTCTTCTCCGACTGCTTCTGGCCCTGTCCGTCTTCGAACACCACTCCGGCATCGCCGGTTACGACTTCCTCAAGGGAAGCTCGGCCGTGCAGTGCTTCTTCATCCTCTCGGGCTTCTACATGGCCCTCATCCTCAACGGCCGCTATGCCACGCGGCCGCTCGGCGTGTTCTACGCCAACCGCTTCCTGCGGCTCATGCCCGCCTATCTCGTCACCTGTCTCCTGTCGCTCGTCGCCCTCGCGCTCTTCGACGCGCACCCCTTCATGGACGCGGACTACCTCGCCTCCGTCGGCGACTGGCCCCTGCCCGAGCGCCTCGCCCTCGCCCTGTCCTCCCTCTTCGTCATCGGACAGGACCTCCTCTTCGTCACCGGCGTTGACGCGCTGGGGCACTTCCACTTCGCCGCAGGCGACCCCGCGGCCGTGAAGGCCTACACCTTCAGTCTCGTGCCGCAGGCGTGGTCCCTATCCGTGGAAATGCTCTTCTACCTCGCCGCCCCCTTCCTCGTGCGCGGCGGGGTGCGCCGCTGCTCTGCCATCCTCGCGGCGGGACTCGCCCTTCGCCTCTCCCTCTACGCGCTCGGTCCGGCGGCGGACGCCTTCGCCTACCGCTTCATGCCCGCGCACCTGCCGCTGTTCATGGCCGGGGCGCTGGCCCATCACGCCTACACGCTCATCAAGGACCGCCCATGGGCGTGTCGCGTCGGCGCATGGCTCCTGCCCTTCACCATCGCGGGCATGCTGCTGCACGGCGTCGCTCCTGCGCCGTGGCGCTTCCCGGCGCTGGCCGTCCTTGTCGCCTCCGCCACGCCCTTCATCTTTGCCCTCACGCGTGACAGCCGCACCGACCGCCTGCTCGGAGACCTGTCCTATCCCCTGTACCTCGTGCATTTCCTCTGCATCGCCCTGTGGGAGGCCGCCCCGTGTGAGCTTTCCTCCGCTGCGCTGGTCCTCGGCACCGCCGTCGCTACGCTGGGCCTGTACGCGCTGGTGGACCGCCCCATCGACCGCTGGCGACACCGCGCCACACAGGCCCTGCCGCCCGCGCCACCGGACATCCCCCTGCCCCCTTTCGGCCCGGAGCAAACGCTGGTCCCCGCCCCACTGCACACGCAAACGGGAACTCCGGGTTCCTAATCCGCCATGACGGACCGCGCAATTCCGCCCCGCATTGCCAACATCAGAAACCGCCCTCTCTCGCGGGACTTTTTCCGTCGTCCTCATGCGCCAAACGCCCACTTTCGCACCCCACCGCGCCCCAAAAGCGGAACAGGAAGTTCCATCTAAAGCCACACTGTCAGGGCAACATCCCGCAATCATAAGTAAAACATCTTTGGCCCAGCGGTTGCTTACGGGTTCCACCCCGGCTCGCCCCGGCATGAGCCGAATTTCACGTTCCCGCAAAAGAAACGCACACAATATGTTTACAACCGCACGCAACATAGGCAAAAACGCATTTCCGGCCATCGTTCGCGACATGGCTTTGCTCACGGCCGGAGCGACCGTGACGGCCTTCGCCTGCAAGGCCATGGCAATCCCGCAGGGACTCATTTTCGGAGGGTTTTCCGGAGCGGGTCTCCTGCTGCACGAGGCCACAGGCTGGCTCTCGCCCGGACGCTGGCTCCTCGCGCTAAACGCGCCGTTCTTTCTCGTGGCATGGCGGGTGCTTGGACGACGGTTCCTCCTGTACAGCCTGTACGGGATGTTCTGCCTAGGCATCCTCATCGACGCCATCCCTACGCGGATGGATTTTTCGAACGCCACCATCGGCGCGCTTGCAACGGGGCTGGTGATGGGCGTAGGAACCGGACTGGCCCTGCTCTCACGCGGATCGCAGGGGGGCATGGACATCGTGGGACGCTGCCTGAACCGCTGGTTCGGCATCCCCATCGGTCGGATATATCTCGGCTTCGACTTTGCTCTGTTCTCCGCGGGAGCAATCATGCTCGGGCCAGCGCCAGCAGCCAGATCACTTGCCGTGACGGCCGCAATGGCCTTCAGCGTGGAGATGGTCCTCAAGTTTTTCGGCGGGTGGATGGCCCACGCCCCCGCAAGCGTTTCCGCCGCCACCGCCCCCATGCGGGAAGCGGCCTGAACACCACATCAACCGGCCGGCCGCCGAACCCGGCCCACTGGAGTGAGACATGCCAAAGGCGCGCATGCAGCAGATGACCATTGAGGGCTTTGTGGACCCCAGCAACTGGAACGAGGACGAAGAGGTCGTCGCCGTTTCCATCGTCGCCGACGACTCGAAGGAATATGTCGTCGAGAACTCCGGCAAGGGGTGTCAGCTGCTCGAGTATGTGGACGAGTATGTCAAGGCAACCGGCACCGTTTCCAAACGCGAAGGCCAGCACTTCATCACCGTCCAGCGCTTCGACGTCATCGACGCACCGGAAATCGACGAATGGGAAGAGGAAGAGGACTGGTAGCTTTTTTTAGCGGGCCACAGGCCCGGAGGGCAGTACATGACGCACGAAGAAAAGGAATACTTCCGCCGTACGCTCACGCTCATGCTTGATGGCATCAGCAATAACGGCAAGGCCACCATTGCCGAACTTTCCGCCGAAGGCGACAAGCTTGCCGACTCCACGGACTGGGCCTCGTCCGAGACCCTGCGTTCCATGGCCTGCCGATTGAGGGATCGTGAACACAAGATGATCCGTAAGATCCACGAGGCGCTCCAGCGCATCGAGGAAGACACCTACGGCATCTGCGAGGAATGCGGCGAGCCGATATCCACGGCCCGCCTGCGCGCCCGCCCCGTCACCACCCTCTGCGTGGAGTGCAAGAGCCTCCAGGAAGAAGGCGAATCCCGCGGCTCCTGAACCGCATCGCCAGCAAGCGACGAAATATGAAAGCGCCCTCCCGCACTACGCGGGAGGGCGCTTTTTCGTATGCGCCATAACTTCGTCGGACGACGCGCCGCTACGCGCAAGCGAGGCCTCCGGCGGCCGGGGCTTTGCCCCGGACCCCAGTCAAGGAAATGATTTCCTTGACAATCCTCACTAGGGCTTCGTCGCTCAAAGCCGCACGGCTCGCCAAGGGCACCCACGTCCATCGCATGTCGGGGTTCCAAGGGGCCAGCGGCCCCTTGGCCGGCGGAGCCTACGGCTTGCATGTGGCCGAGAACGATACGGTGGGCCACAGCGCAGCACGGCTACGTGGGCCGTGGCATCCAGCGGACCTAACGCCTTGCCCCCGTCAACGAACGATACGGCCAGCCACAGCGCCATCGCACGGCGGGCACAACGCAAGCACGTCGTCGCCCCAGGCTGCGGACGGACGGGTGTTGAATTCCATGGTCTCGCCGGTCTTAGGATGGGCAAAGCGCAGGTGGCAGGCGTGCAGGCGAAGCTGTCCGGGACCGGTGCCGGTGCCGTAAAGCCTGTCGCCGACGATGGGTCTGCCAAGGCCGAAGGAATGGGAGGAGTGAACGCGAAGCTGGTGCGTGCGTCCGGTGTGCGGGGTGAATTCCACAAGGGTGCGCCCCCGCACCTCGCCGAGCCTGCGCCAATCGGTGACGCTGGCCTTGCCATGCACGGGGTCGTAGATCTGGCGCGGGCGATCGAAGATATCGAGACGGATGGGCAGGTCGATGACGCCGCAGTCATCGTCGAGGACGCCATCAAGCAGAGCGAAGTAGCGCTTGGAGACCTGCCGCTGGCGAAACTGCTCGAAAAGGTCGCTGTTGGCGCGGGCGGTCAGGGCGAGGACGAGCAGCCCGGAGGTATCCATGTCCAGCCGATGGACCGAGGGGTACTTGCGACACTCGGGAAACATGGCCTGAATGCGCGTGACCACGCAGTCCTGATTCTCGGGACCGCGCCCGGGCACGGACAACAGGCCGCTCGGCTTGTCCACGACCACGATCTTGGCGTCGGCGTAGAGGATGGGGAGTTCCAGCGATGCGTTCATGAAAGTCCTTCGCCCTGCGCGGCGTCCAGCCCGCAGAGCATGAATCCGAGGATGGGGCGGCACTTCCCGTCGCAGGCGGGATAGCACAGCCCGTGCGTCCGGGTTCCGGAGCGGTTCTCGCGCCCCCAGTAGAATTCCACCAGCCCAAGGGGCCGCAGCCCGTGGCGCACGGCGTGATTGAGGAGCTTCGGCGCGCAGCAGTCGCCAACGCCGGTGGGCATGCCGCCACCGCCGAGAAAGACCTCGGCCATGGGACGCTCGTCGCCATGGAAATTGCGCAAGCGGTAGAGATCATGAAAGTCGCGCATAAGGTGCTGCGACATGGCCTTGCGCCTGCGAGACAACTCGGCGCGGCGCGGGTCCGAGGTGGGAAGAGCGGCCATTTCGCGGCCCAAGGCCTTGATGGCCCGCTCGACGGGATCGCCGATGCGATGGAAGGCATCCACATCGAGCACGGGCGGCACCCAGCCATCCACGCGCCACAGGCCGTTGTACTGGCCAGAAAAGGCGCGCAGCACATGGCGGCGGCCCTCGGCGTCCTCACAAACCATGACCCCGAACATCTGCCCACGCGCCTCGCCCCACAGATGCGAGAGGGCCAAACGCGGATCGGCATGCGCCTCGTCCATGTCGAAGTCCATGCGCCCGGACACGTCCAACACACGCGCCAGCTCGCGCGCGGCGACAAGGGCGTCGCCCACGGGCAAGGCGTGCTCGCGGCCACAGTGGGCGCAGAAGCCAGAGCAGGCCACGTCGCGAGTGGAAATGGCGTCGAGGGGGGTGGGCGTCATGGCGCGGAACATAGCGGCATTGGCAGATGATGAAAAGCCCCGGTGCAAGCGACCGAAAGGACGGGACATCGCCCGACGCGCCGTGCCCCGGAAACGCAAAAGGCGGCCCGCCGTCGCTTCCGACTGCGGACCGCCTCCAAATCACTAAGGGAAAAGCCCCTACTCCACGGTGACGGACTTGGCGAGATTTCGCGGCTGGTCCACGTCCTTGCCCAGATAGTCGGCAACCTCGTAGGCGAAGAGCTGAAGGCAGGGCAGCACGAGGAACGAGTTGAGCGGTCCCCACACCTCGGGGATGACCCACGCGTCGTCCACGGGCAGTTCCAGTCCGGGATGGGTGATGGCCACGATGCGGCCGTCGCGGGCCTGCACCTCTTCGAGGTTGGACTTCACCTTGGGAAAGAGGTCGTCATGCAGGGCGAGGGCGAAAGTCGGGAACTCGGGATCGATGAGCGCGATGGGACCATGCTTCATCTCGCCACTGGCGTAGCCCTCGGCATGAATGTAGCTGATCTCCTTGAGCTTGAGCGCGCCTTCGAGGGCCAGCGGGAACTGCACCCCGCGTCCGAGGTACATGAAGCTGCGCGCGGAAGAATACTTGCGGGAGAGGCTCTGGGCCACCTCGCGCATGCGCGGCAGCTCGGCCTCCAGCACGCTGGGCAGCCCCACCAGTCCACGCACGGCGCTGGCCTGCGCGTCTGCGGGCAGGGTGCCCTTCTGACGGCCCCAGTGCAGGGCCAAAAGCAGAAGCAGCGTCAACTGGCTGCACATGGCCTTGGTGGAGGCCACGCTGATCTCGGGACCGGCCTGCGTGTAGATGACGTGGTCCGCCTCGCGGGAGACCGTGGAGCCGACCACGTTGCACAAGCCGATGACCGTCGCGCCCATCTCGCGGGCGCGGCGCATGCCTGCAAGGGTGTCTGCCGTCTCGCCGGACTGGCTGATGGCGAGCACCACGTCGTCCTTGTCGAGAATGAGGTCGCGATAGCGGAACTCCGAGGCGATCTCCACGCGCACGGGGATGCGCGCCCACGACTCGATGAGTCCCATGCCCCACAGACCTGCATGATAGGACGTGCCGCAGGCCACGATGTGCAGACGCTTTGGCGCGGCGAGGCCGTCAAGCTCGGGCAGACGCACGCCGTGAACGGCGTCGGCGCGTCCGGCGATGCAGTCGGCCACCACGCGGGGTTGCTCGAAGATTTCCTTGAGCATGAAATGCTTGTAGCCGCCCTTCTGCGCGGCCTGAACGTCCCACGTGATGTGGTTGAGTTCCTTCTCAATGGGCGCGAGGGTCTTGGCGTCGAAGACCTGCCAGCCCGAAGGATCGAGCTTCACCATCTCGCCGTCCTCAAGGAACACAACCTCGCGGGTGTAGGGCAGGAAGGCCGGGATGTCGGACGCCACGAAATTCTCGCCCACGCCACGGCCGAAGACCAGCGGGCTGGACTGGCGGGCGGCGTAGATGGTGTTCGGCTCGTCGATGCTGAGCAGGGCCACGGCGTATGCGCCCTCCACGCGGGCCAGCGCCCACGAGAGCGCCTCCATCAGCGTCTGCGTATGCTTGCGCCCCTCGGCCACGAGGTTGACCAGCACCTCGGTGTCGGTCTCGGAGGAGAAGGTGTAGCCGAGACCGGCCAGCCAACTCTTCTGCTCCTGATAGTTCTCGATGATGCCGTTGTGGATGAGGGCGAGACGGCCGGAGTTGTCGCGATGGGGATGGGCGTTGCGCTCCACGGGCACGCCGTGGGTGGCCCAGCGGGTATGGCCGATGCCAGTGGTGGCCATGTGGTGGCTGCTCCCGGCGATCTTGTTCTCCAGCGAGGAGAGCTTGCCCTCGGCACGCAGGATGTGCATTTCCCTGTTCTCGATAAAGGCGACACCCGCGGAGTCGTACCCACGATACTCAAGCCGCCTGAGACCCTCGACGAGGACGGGCACCGCCGGTCTGTGCCCCGCGTATCCGATGATTCCACACATTTCGAAATATCCTTGTTCGCGTCTTATGATGGTGGCCGAAGGGACGTTCGGCTCCACGGTATTATCAATAGAGTACGACGGATGAAATGAACCGCCGGAACCTGCGCCTAGCGGCCCACCCTGGTCCAGAATGCGGGCCAGTCGGCAAGCAGCCTGCGCAGGGCCTTGCCCCGGTGGCTGCGGGCGTTCTTTTCCTCACGGGTGAGTTCCGCGGAATGGCGGCCGGATTCGAGGTCCACGAAGAGCGGATCGTAGCCGAAACCATTGTCGCCACGGGGTGCCTCGGCGATGTGGCCTTCCCACGCGCCGTCGGCCACGAGTTCCTCGCCGCCGGGGGCGCAGGCGAGCATCACACAGCGGAAGCGCGCGGTGCGGCGCTCGGCAGGAACGCCATCGAGCGCGCCCAGAAGCTTGGCGTTGTTGCGGGCGTCGGTGGCACCCTCGCCGCTGTAGCGGGCGGAATAGACACCGGGCGCGCCGCCGATGGCGTCCACTTCGAGGCCGGAATCGTCGGCCACGGCCACCAGCCCGGTGGCCTGCGCCACGGCCTGCGCCTTGATGCGGGCGTTTTCCTCGAAGGTGGTTCCGGTCTCCTCGATCTCGCCGATCTCGGGAAATGCGTCCAAACCGAGAACTTCGAGTTCGAAGCCCTCGAGCATCTGCGAAAGTTCGGCAATCTTGCCCTTGTTGCGGGTTGCCAAAACGACTGCGGCCAAAGCGCCCTCCTTGGGACTGTCCGGTGCTCGTGTCAAACGGTCATCGCGCACACGGTCGCGACCGTCCTTCCTTACTCCGGGTCGGGCCGCTCGTCCAGTTCGGACGCATCCACGGCCGCCACCGGCACGAGATGCATGGTGACCGTTGTCCCCTGCCCGGGACGACTTTCAAGGGTGAGCCGACCGCCAAGGTCGTCCACGATCTTCCGGCTCATGGCCAGCCCAAGGCCGGACCCTTTGTCCTTGGTGCTGAAGAACGGATTGAAAATCTGGTTCTGGATGTTTTCCGGGATGCCGGGACCGTCGTCGGCGACAACGATCTCCACCCAGCGCCCAGTCATGCCCGTGGCAAGGCGCACGGTCCCACCGCCCTCCATGGCCTCCATGGAATTCTTGACCATGTTGATGAGGCACTGCTTGATAAGTTCCGGCACGCCACGCGCGCGGGCCACGCCAAGATCGAGGTTCATCTCGACACGCACCCCGTGGTGCTCGCAGCCGGAGCGCATGAGCTGCACCGTCTCCTCGACCACGGCATTGACCTCCACCGCCGCGGAGCGTCCATCCGTGGGACGGGCGAAATTGAGCATGCTCCGGAGGATGGTCTCCAGCCGCCGCGACTCCTTGAGGATAATGCCCACCTTCTCGCGCTCGCTCTCGGTCAGCCCCGGTGAGCGCAGAAGCGAGTTGGCAAAGCCGCCGATGGCGAAGAGGGGATTTCGTATCTCGTGGGCGACGTAGGTCGAAAGCTCTCCGATGGCAGCCATCTTCTGGGCCTGCTGGAGTTGCTGCTCGGTGTGCGTGCGGTCCGTGATGTCACGGCGCATCTCCACCACGTGGGTCAGCCGCCCCTTGGGCGAGAAGACCGGATAGGTGTAGATGCGGTGATAGAAGACCCGCCCATCCCCGTCCACGCTGGTGTGCAGGGCCTCGGCCTTGCGCCCGGTGCGCAGTGTCTGGCTGAAGGGGCACTCGCCCTCGTCGCGGCGGCAGAAGCCGTCACCCTCCAGTTCGAGGCAGTGATGCCCAACAAGCTCGTCCTTGGACCGCGCATGCCGCTCGCAGACCTGCGCGTTCATGTCCACAATGCGCCCCTGCGCATCGAGGAGCAAAATGTCCTCTTCCACGCCGTTGATGATGGTCATAAGCATCTCGCGGGCGTGGGAGCGGCGCACCGTGCGTCCGGTGACGGGGACGACGCCGCTTAGAAGCTCCCACAGTAGCGACGCCGACGGACGCCCAAGCACCGGCACGTCCACAGGAACTCCAGCCAGCATGTCGCCTTCGGCCTCGACCTCGGAGCACAGGTCGAAGACGAGGTTCACCTGCGGGCAGGCCCGGAACATCTCCACGGCATCGGGAAAGATCGCCACGCCAAGTTCGTCCAGACGGATGCGCAGGCCATCGGCGACATCACGCGAAAGCACGGCCGCCAAGGCCACACGCCCCTCTCCGCCGCCCGCCGTCTCACGGGCGAGCAGATCGACGAGCAGCGCGAACGGCTCGCCCGTGCCAGCGAGGGCGATGTGGTATCCGATTCCGTCATCCCGGGAAAAGCAGGTTCTCATTGCGTCTTCCTATTCGATGCCGCGCCTTTTCGGCATGTTGCAGGCCGGATGGGTCGGGACGGGGATCATCCTCTGCTTGTACCCGGCTTGTAAGCCAACTTCAAGTAGGGTAACGACCCCCGGCGGAGACGCTCGCATGCCGCAGCGCCGCCCATCCCACCAAGAGGTCATCCATGAATCCCGTACGCATCTATTCCGTCAGCCTCGGCTGCCCCAAGAACAGGGTCGATACCGAGCGCATGCTTGCCTGCTTCGAGCCGGCCTTCATCCCCGTGGACTCGCCCGAGGAGGCCGACGTGGTCCTCGTCAACACCTGCGGCTTCATCGCGCCCGCAGTGCAGGAATCCGTCGAGACCATCATCGGGCTTGCCGAGGAAATCGCCGATCTCGAACCGCGTCCGGTCCTCGCCGTGACCGGCTGCCTCGTCAGCCGTTACCGCGACGAACTGATTCCGGAGATTCCCGAGGTTGACCTCTGGCTCAAGACCCTCGAAGCGGACCGCTGGCCCGAGGCCATCGCCGAGGCGCTGGGTCGCGAGCCGCACATCCCAGAGCCCTTCGAGCGCGCGCTTTCCACCGGGCCGAGCTTCGCCTACCTGAAGGTCAGCGAGGGCTGCAACCACGCCTGTTCCTTCTGCACCATCCCCAATCTGCGCGGCAGGCTGGTCAGCCGCCCGCTGGACGTCATCGAACGCGAGGCCCGCGAACTGGTGGCCGCAGGCGTGCCCGAGCTGGTCCTCGTGGCGCAGGACCTCACGGCCTACGGCATGGACCGGGGCGAGAAGGACGGACTGGTGCCGCTGCTCGAACGCCTGCTCCCCATCGACGGCCTGCGCTGGCTGCGCCCGATGTATCTCTATCCCGGCGGCCTCACCGACGGACTTCTGGACTTCATGCGCCAGGCCGGATCGCCGCTTGTCCCCTATTTCGACATCCCGCTCCAGCACGCCCATCCGGACATTCTGAAGAGCATGGGCCGCCCCTTCGCGCGCGACCCGCGCATCGCGCTGGAGCGCGTTCGCTCGCGCTTCCCGGAGGCGGCGCTTCGCACCTCGATCATCGTCGGCTACCCCGGAGAGACGGACGCGCACTTCGACGCGCTGGTCGATTTCGTGCGCGAGGCCCGCTTCACGCATCTGGGCGTGTTCGGCTTCTGCGACGAGGAAGGCACCCGCGCCCACGAGCTTGCGGACAAGGTGCCCGCCGAGGTCATCGAGGAGCGGCGCGCCCGGCTCATGGAAGTGCAGCGCGAGATCAGCGCGGAACTACTCGCCGAGCACGCGGGCACCGTGCAGGACGTGCTGGTGGATGCGGTGCATCCGGAGTGGCCCGGCCTGCATGTGGGGCGCACATGGTTCCAGGCCCCCGAGGTGGACGGCGTGACCTACGTCTCCGGCCCCGGAGTGGCACCGGGCGCCATGGTCCGCGCCAACATCGAGGAAGCGCAGGACTACGATCTGGTGGCGCTGGCCTGACGAGTCCTGCGGGGAACCCCGCGCACGACGTCCGACGGAAAACGCCTGCACGGCGGGGTTCACACGATTTTTCCAAAAACATCAGCACACGCGCACGCGGCAAATCAATCCTGTTTCGGCAGCGGACAAAGCGACGGACACGCATTTTTGCATGAAACAGCATTGCCGTGTGGACGCACTGCGATGGATCACCTATACATTCAAGACGACGATCCGACACGGACCTTTCCTCCGGCATGGGCAAACCGCCCACGAGCGGAGAACGCCGAAGCCGCAAAAATATTTGGCTTGCAAGGCGGACGTGGGTCTGATACGTAGCCCGGATTATTGTTGTTGGAGGTAACACATGGTAGCAACGACCGAAGAAATGGAAAACATCCTGTCTGCCGACGAAGTCAGCTTTGAGGATGCTCTGGAAAACTACCTTCCCAGCGCCAATTCCGGCGATCTGGATGAGGGCAGCATCGTCCCCGGCGAAGTTGTCAAGGTTGGCGAGGAGCATGTCCTCGTTGACGTGAACTTCAAGTCCGAGGGACAGATCCCGGTTTCCGAGTTCCTCAGCGCTGACGGCAAAGTCACCGTCTCCGTGGGCGACAAGGTGGACGTCTACGTTGTTCGCAAGAACGAGTCCGAAGGCACCATCATCCTCTCCCGGGAGAAGGCCAAGCGCATGCAGCTCTTCGATTCCATCGAAGAGATCCAGGAGAAGGACAACACCATCAAGGGCCGCATCGTGCGCCGCATCAAGGGCGGTTACACGGTCGACCTCGGTGGCATCGAAGCCTTCCTCCCCGGCTCCCACGTCGATCTGCGCCCCGTGCCCGACATGGACGCGCTGGTGGATCAGGAATACGATTTCCGCATTCTCAAGATCAATCGCCGCCGCTCGAACGTCATCGTGTCCCGCCGTGTTCTCCTCGAGGAGGAGCGCGAGTCCAAGCGCCAGGAGCTTCTTGGCACCCTGGACGAGGGTCAGGTGGTCAAGGGCAAGGTCAAGAACATCACCGAGTACGGCGTGTTCGTGGACCTCGGCGGTCTCGACGGTCTGCTGCATATCACCGATATGTCCTGGCGCCGCATCAAGCATCCCAAGGAGATGGTCTCCCTTGGTGACGAGCTTGAGCTGAAGGTCCTCAACTTCGACAAGGACAACCACAAGGTTTCCCTTGGCATGAAGCAGCTCGTTCCCGATCCGTGGGAGAGCATCGACGCCAAGTACCCCGAAGGCAAGCGTTTCAGCGGCCGCATCACCAATCTGGTGGACTACGGCGCGTTCGTGGAGCTGGAAGAGGGCGTCGAGGGCCTGGTGCACATCTCCGAGATGTCTTGGACCCGCAAGCTGCGCCACCCCTCCCAGATGGTCCACACCGGCGACGAAGTCGAAGTGGTCATCCTGGGTGTCGATCCCGACAAGAAGCGCATCTCTCTTGGCATGAAGCAGGTCAGCCCCAATCCTTGGGATCTCGTGGCCGAGAAGTACCCCGAGGGCACCATCCTTGAGGGCACCATCAAGAACATCACCGAGTTCGGTATGTTCATCGGCATCGAGGACGGCATCGACGGCCTGATTCACGTGTCCGACATCTCCTGGACCAAGAAGATCCGTCACCCCAACGAGCTGTACAAGGTCGGCGACACCGTTCAGGCCAAGGTCCTGACCGTCGACAAGGAAGCCGAGAAGTTTACCCTCGGCGTCAAGCAGCTCACCGAGGATCCGTGGCTCATGGTCCCCGATCGCTACCCCATCGGCACCATTGTCGAGGGCGTGGTGACCAACATCACCGACTTCGGTCTCTTCGTCGAGGTCGAGGAAGGCATCGAGGGTCTCGTCCACGTGTCCGAAATCAGCCGCAAGAAGGTCAAGTCTCCCTCCGAGCTGTTCAAGGAAGGCGTGTCCATCCAGGCCAAGGTCATCCACGTCTCCGCTGACGAGCGTCGCCTCGGCCTGTCCATCAAGCAGCTGAAGGTCGAAGAGGATCGCAAGGCTCCCAAGGAGTTCCGCGCCTCTACCGGCGAAGCCGCAGGCACCAACCTTGGTGATCTGCTGAGGGCTGAAATCGAGGATGCAGAAAGGAAGTAGCTTCTCTCAGAAGCATCCCTTCATCTTCGGACTTACGCTGATCGTCGCGGCCGTGATCCTCTTTGCGGGGGTCACGGCCGCTTTTCGCATCGGCTTCTCCGACGACGGGTTCTCCTCCGATACCCGCCTCGGCCTCGTCCGCATCGAAGGGATGATTACCGACTCCGAGGAAACCACGGACTGGATTCGGACCCTGCGTGAGGACGAATCCATCCGCGGCGTGCTGTTGCGCATCAATTCCCCCGGCGGCGCTGTCGCGCCCTCGCAGGAGATCGCACGCGCCGTGGAGCGCCTCGCACAGGCAAAGCCCGTGGTCGTGTCCATGAGCACCGTCGCCGCCTCCGGTGGCTACTACGCCGCCGCCCCGGCCGACCTCATCGTCGCCAACCCGTCCACACTCACCGGGTCCATCGGCGTCATCATGGAACTCTCTAACCTCCAGGAACTCATGGATAAGATCGGCGTGAAGCGTCAAAGCCTCACCAGCGGCGCCCTCAAGGGTGCCGGATCGCCCTTCCGTCCCATGACCCAGAAGGAACGCGAGTACCTCATGGGCATCGTCAACGACATGCACGAACAGTTCGTCGAGGCCGTGGCCAAAGGCCGCGAAATGGACATCGACGCCGTACGCGCCATAGCCGACGGCCGCGCCCTCACCGGGCGTCAGGCGCTGGAACTCGGCCTCGTGGACACGCTCGGCGGTATGGAAGAGGCCATCGAAGAACTCAAGAAGCTCTGCGAGATCACCGAAAAGGTCCCCCTCGTCGAGGCCCCCGAAAAGAAATCCGGCTGGCTGCGCGACATCCTCACCTCGTCCATCAATATCAACATCACCTCCGAAGGCCTGAACCCCGGCCTCGTTATCCACTAGGCCCGTCTCATAACGACCTGCGAAAAACGGCCCGATTCGTCACACGACGAACCGGGCCGTTTTCGCATGCCGTCACACCCGGCACGCCGAACATATCCCTCTACAAATCTACATTTGAGCTCGTGACCGCTCATTTCAAATCCATACGGCACAGTATACACCTACTGCAAAGTCAAAACCATATATTGATGCGCAAGAAACTCCTTAAAACTCGGATTAATAGCTGAACTGAGAATAGTGTAATATTCACATAAACGCCTCATAAGGCATATACTCTCAAACATCCCCCACCTACCCCAATCATATACTAATCTTTCTTGCCTTATGCCGTCGAACTGTACACAACCAATGCTTGATTCATTAAAGCCCAACGCCGATATCGCTTTCGTTATAGGTGGATGCTATTTTTACAAATCAGACATCCAAAGCCACTATCCGTATCTGCGAAAATAGCAACAGCTTATTGACTTCTATATATAGGAACATTATCCACATTGGCGGCGCGTATAACGGTACACATATTTTTACCAACATTAAGGGAGGATGAAAATGGCTGAAATTCACACACTGAAAAATGAAGTCGCCACAAAAACATGGAACCTTGTTCTTCTCGCCGCTGCCACTGGCGGCATTTTCCCTATCATGTGGCTTTACAGAAAAGCTCCTATCATCAACAAGATTACAAAAATCACCGGCGTTAACGATCTGCTCATTATCTGGATCGCTGTTTGTGCTGGCCTGTGCGGAGTTTTCTCCTCCGACCCCACAAACGAACTGATGATCGGAATTTCGGGCTTGCTTGGTCTCGGCAACTTCGTTTTGTACATTACCGCAGCATTCAAGATGAAGACTCAAATCCAAGAGTACGCGCTGCATGAGCTCAAGCTCGACTTGCCCATGAACAGATTCTACACCTGCATCTTCAATATCTTTTATATCAACTACTGCATCAACGACATGGAAAACGTTTACAGAAAGCATCAGATCATGTCTGAAGCCCCCCAGCACGCCTAAAATACACCGTCATCCAGATGCCATTGTCATCCAATGGCATCTGGATGAGCCACATTTCAAGCCGCCTCCATTCATCTCGAATCCATCGACAAAACTCTACGGCTTGCATCCATCCCACTCCCCGCTGCCCCGGACCTCGGTCAAGCCCTCCCCTTGACAATCCTCACTAGGGCTTCGTCGCGCAAAGCCGCACGCCACGCCAAAGGCCCCCACGGTTATCACATATCGGGGCTCCAAGGGGCCAGCGGCCCCTTGGCCGGCGGAGCCTACGTCTTGCACCCGTCAACGAACGATACGCCCCGCCCACTGCGCCCCAACCGCCCACTGCCCCTACAGCCACTCCCCCCCAGCGCCGCGCCCCAGCCCACCGCACCCTTGCGCGCGACGTTGGTGGGACGTATTCTACGGGTATCGCAACGCATCACGCATCGGATGGAGGCCGCCAATGCCCGAAAGGTTCAGTTTCACGCTGACGGACGAAGAGAAGACCGCCCTGAAGGGCCTTGTGCGGCGCGCCATCGCCAGCCGTCTGGAGACGGGCCGTGCCGAGCCCGCCGGGGAGCCGCCGACGCCACGCCTGTTGGAGACGTTCGGAGCGTTCGTGACGCTGACCCTCGGCGGGCAGCTTCGCGGCTGCATCGGGCGCGTCATCGGCGACAGGCCGCTGTGGACCACGGTGCACGCCATGGCGCAGGAGGCGGCCTTCGGCGACCCACGCTTTTCGCCGCTCACGGCCGAGGAGTTTGGGCGCGTGGAGATCGAGATTTCAATCCTGAGCCAGTTGACTGTGTGCCCGAACCCGGAGTTGGTGACGGTGGGCCGCCATGGACTGCTCATCAGCCACAGGGGCCACTCTGGCTTGCTGCTGCCGCAGGTGCCAGTGGAATGGGGCTGGGACCGCGAGACGTTCCTGAAGCAGACCTGCCACAAGGCGGGCCTGCCGCCGGATTCGTGGCAGGAGCCAGGTGCGCAGATATTCTGGTTCGAGGCGGAGGTCTTCTAGCCTGGATGACGAAAACGCCACACACAGGGCGCACGACGCAAAAAAGGGGCACTCTTTGAGAAGAGCGCCCCTTTCGTCGTCATGGGAGTGGCGGTTCAGCCGTCCGAGCGGGAGGCCTTATCGGCGACCCACTTCACCTGACGGCAGATGCCCATAAGCATGTTGAACTCGCTGCGGCGGAAAGGCGCACGCTGGAGGAAGCGCCGCACGGGCAGCATCCAGTAGTCCGTGTTCTCGTCCTTCAGGTAGTCGATGGCCGCGAGCGTGTCCTTGAGATTGGCGAAGAGCAGTTCCATCTCCTCATGGGTGGCGAGGTTCGAGGTCACGGGGGTGGGAGCCGGTGCGTCCTCGGCCTCGGGATTCTCCACGGAGTGCTTGAAGCACTCGTAGAGGACCACCAGCACGGCCTGCGCGAGGTTCAGCGAGCTGGCCTCTGGCGAGGTGGGGATGGTGAGGAGCCGTCCGCAGATTTCGGTCTCCTCGTTGGTGAGGCCGCGATCCTCGGGACCGAAGACGACGGCCACGCGGCTCGCGCCCTGCATCTGGGCGACCATTTCCGAGGCGGCGCGCGACGGCGTCCACAGGCCCTTGCGCCAGCCGCCAGTGCGGGCGGTGGTGCCGTAGACGTGCTGGAATCCGGCAAGCGCCGTGGGCAGATCGTCCACCACGCGCATGGAACGCAGAATGTCCTCGCCCTTGGGCGTGGCCAGTGCGCCGGCGCGGCCCATGTCCCAGTTCCTCGGGGAGACGACCACGAGGTTCGGACAGCCCATATTGGCGCAGGCGCGCGCGGCACTGCCCACGTTCTCGGGGAACTTGGGGTGGAAGAGGACGATGGTCAAATTGTCGAGCATCCGGAATCTCCGAGCCGCGCGGAGGCGACCTTAGACGTTGAACAGGAAGTGCATGACGTCGCCGTCGTGGACGACGTATTCCTTGCCTTCCACGCGCAGCACGCCCTTGGCGCGGCAGGCGGCCTCGGTGCCATTGGCCACGTAGTCGTCGTAGCCGATGACCTCGGCGCGGATGAAGCCGCGTTCGAAATCGGTATGAATGACGCCCGCGGCCTTGGGCGCGGTGTCGCCCTCATGGATGGTCCATGCGCGCACTTCCTTCACGCCGGCGGTGAAGTAGCTGATAAGGCCGAGGGTGGCATATCCGGAGCGGATGATAAGGTCGAGACCGCTCTCGCTCACGCCGTAGGATTCAAGGAATTCGCGGTACTCCTCGTCCTCCATGCCCACAAGCTCCTCCTCCATGCGCGCGTTGATCTTGACCACGCCGGAGCCGGACTGCGCGGCGTATTCGCGCACGCGGGTGACGAATTCGTTGTCATCGACCAGCGCGTCATCGTCCACGTTGCAGCAGTAGATGATGTTCTTGTCGGTGATGAGCTGGAGTTCGCGCATGAGTTCGCGGCAGGCGTCGTTGTCGCGGCCGGGGAAGCTGGATGCGGGGCGGATGGCGCTCATGTGTTCGAGCAGCGCGGCGCAGCAGTCCACCTTGGCCTGAAGCTTCTTATCGCCCTTGAGCTGCTTGCGCATGCGGTCGAGGCGATTTTCGAGGGTCTGGGTATCGGCCATGACCAGCTCGGCCTCGATGACCTCGATGTCGCGAATGGGATCGACGGAGCCGTCCACATGCACCACGTCATCGTTCTCGAAGCAGCGCACCACGTGCAGGATGGCATCGGCCTCGCGGATGTTGGCGAGAAACTTGTTGCCAAGACCCTCGCCACGGCTGGCACCCTTCACCAGACCGGCGATGTCAATGAAGTCCACGGTGGCGTGGAGCACGCGCTGGGGGTGCACCAGCTCGGAGAGCTTGTCGAGGCGCGGATCGGGAACCGGAACCACGGCCTTGTTCGGCTCGATGGTGCAGAAGGGATAGTTCGCGCTTTCGGCGTTCTGGGCCTTGGTCAACGCATTGAAAAGGGTGGACTTGCCCACGTTAGGCAAGCCGACGATACCTATGCTCAGTCCCATGGGATGATCTCCGGAATTGGATTTGCGCGCGGCGGGCGGGGATGGATTGATCGAATGGCGCTGATTGTGCGGCCCCTGCGCGCGCGTTGCACGCAGTTCCTACCAGCGAAGAGGCCGTGCGGCAAGCCCCGCGTGAGCATGCCGAGCGGACGGTCATGCACGACGTGGGACCAGACGTTGGTTAAACGGGAAAATTCGGCGCGACGCGACGGCGTCAACGTCCCGCAGGCAATGCCGAAAGCGCCCTCGGCAGCGATGCGGCCGTGCGACACGGACAGCGAAAATCACACTTGCAGACATCGACGGCCGGTCGATGCATATCAGACCACGGACTTCCGCTTCTCCCGCCGCGTGGTACGTTCGCCCTCCGCCCGCGTTGCATCCTCGTCCGCAGCGGCCTCGGCATAGGCCTTCATGGCTCTGCGCCGGGCAGGGGTCAACTGACTGCGATCCTCGCCGTCGCCGGAATCAAAACTCATGGAGCGGGTGATCTTCCCATTGCCCTTGGCGTCGATCTTGGTGGCGTAGACGTGGACCTTGCCCTCGTCCTCGGGGTCCTGCACGGCCATGGCCAGGGTCTCATGGGCCAGCCCCGGCAGATGTTTCTTCGGGTCCTCGCCCTCGCGCTGGAGATACTCCAAAAAGCTCTCCTCGGCCCGATCGCGCTCCAGCTCCTCGGGCGCGCCCTTCGAGCGAACATACTCCCGCACATAGTCTATGCCCTGCTTGGGTAGCGCGGCGGCCTCGGCCTCGCTGCGTTCGCGCTCCTCACGCTCTTTCTCGACGGCACGGTCAAAGGCCTCCTGCGAGGTCGCTCCGCCGCGTGAGGCGCGCGTGCCGGGGGCACCGGACATGGTGCCAAAAACACTCTGCACCCCCGAGCCGATCGCTCCGATTTCCATGACGATTCCTCCAATGGCGGCAGGTTCTTCCGCCTACGACGGGGCATGCAGGAACCATACCCCCTGGGGGACGCCAAACTCCGCCCTTGGCCGGGCGGCGGCTTTTCTGCTAACGGTGTGAGGCATCGGGAGGAAACATGAGCGCAAACACCTTCGGCACACTCTTTCGGCTGACCACCTACGGCGAATCCCACGGCCCCGGACTCGGCGGCGTCATCGACGGCTGCCCGCCCGGCGTGGAGCTTTCCGAGGAGATCATCCAGCGCGAGCTGGACCGCCGCAAGCCCGGACAGGGCTCGGCATCCACAGCGCGAAAGGAGAGCGACACCGTACGCATCCTCTCCGGCGTCTTCGAGGGCCGCAGCACAGGCACGCCCATCGCCTTCCACATCGCCAACGAGGATCAGCGCTCGCGCGACTACTCCACCATCAGCGAGGTCTACCGCCCCGGCCACGCGGACTTCACCTTCGACGCCAAATTTGGTGTGCGCGACTATCGCGGCGGCGGACGCTCCTCCGGCCGCGAGACAGTCTCGCGCGTGGCGGGCGGCGCGGTGGCGCAGGCGCTTCTGGCCCGCGCGGGCATCGCCGTCACGGCCTACACGCTGGAACTCGGCAGCGTGCGCGCGCAGATTGCGGACCCGCAGGGCGCGCAGGACCGCCCCTTCTTCGCCCCCGATCCGGACATCGTCCCCCGCTGGGAGGAACTGGTGCGCGAGACCAAGGGGCGCGGCGACACCCTCGGCGGCATCGTGGAAATCGTCGCCACCGGCGTTCCCGCAGGACTGGGCGAACCCGTATTCGACAAGCTCGACGCGCGGCTTGCCTACGCTCTCATGGGCGTTGGCGCGGTCAAGGGCGTGGAGATCGGCTCCGGATTCGCCGCCGCCCAAGCCAACGGTAGCACCAACAACGACCCCATCACCCCGCAGGGCTTCGCCTCCAACAACGCTGGCGGCATCCTCGGCGGCATCTCCAGCGGCCAGACCATCGTGGCCCGCGTGGCCGTGAAGCCCATCCCGTCCATCTCCCGCGAGCAGCAAACCATCACCCGCTCCGGCGAGGCCACGACCATCACCGTGGGCGGCAGGCACGACATTGCGGCCATTCCGCGCATCAATCCCGTGCTGAAGGCCATGACACTCCTCACCCTCGCGGACTTCTGGCTGCTGCAAAAGCGCAACGCCTGACCGCCACGCCCCGGCGCGCCCCGGCCCACCCGTTCCGCACGCCCATGACGCCGGACGCTACAGCGGCAGCCTGAACTGACGCGGCCGCTCGGGCGGGACGTCAGGATGCCCCACCAGCGCGGGCGAGCCCGGATCGTGACGGGCCACCGTGGCCGCCACGGCCTGTTCGCTCGTGGTGGCATAGCAATAGGCGCAGCCGAAGCGGCAGGTGTCGTAGGCACCGATGTCCACAGACGGCACGCAGCGGCACAACGTCCGCTGTCCGCCATCGCGCCCGCCGATCACGGGCCGTCCCGCCACCTCCGAAGCGAGTTCCCCGTCGATGCACGCCCCGGCCGGAATGCCGTAGGGAGCAAGGTTTGCGGACTCCGCGCAGGCGTGGATGGCCATGCCGTTCTCCCGCGCGGCCTGCGCAAGGGCCCGCGCCGTGCTCCCCACCAATTCATGCTCTCCCCGCACGTCCTCGCAGCGCATGCCGTGCTGCCGGGCCAATTGCTCCAGCCGCCCGCCATTTCGCCGATACACGGCCAAGAGGCTCACGGCCACGCGCAGCGTCGAGCCGCGAAGCGCCCGCGCCAGACGTCCAAAGGCCTCGGCGTGGTATTCCGGCGGCGTCCGCTCCGAGATGATCACCGGATCGTACCGCCAGACCACGCGCCGAGGTCCAAGGCGCTCGGCAAGCCTGCGAAAGGTCGCCACCCGCTCGCAAAGCGGCGGCAGACGCGGCTCCAGTGCTTGCGGATAGTCGTTTAGCGTATACATGAAAAGATGCCTGAACCCCCTCTCGTCGAGGAGGTTCAGGCATCGAAAGAACGGTGCGGGATGTTTAGTCCAGAAGACGATGAGGTCCACGTCCTGCGGCGTTAGCGGCACGCGGCGGACCTGCTCCGGATTGCGCGGATTCACGGCCAGCGCGAAGCCCTCGCGGATGCGGCGCTCGAACCACGGCCCGTAGAAGGCCGGAATGTCGGTCCGCCTGCTGGCGCTGACGATCACTGTCGCCCCGGCGCGGCCTAGGCCCCTTCCGTCTCACGGAAGAAGGTGTCGCGCTCCACGGGCACGAATCCGGCCTGACGGATGGTCTCCTTCAGGCGCTCCACGGTCATGCCCTTGGGCGAGGACGCTCCAGCAGCATGGCCCACCTTCTCCTCCACGAGGGTGCCATCGAAATCGTCGGCACCGGCGTGCAGGGCCATCTGGGCGGGCTTGATGCCCGAGAATGCCCAGTACGCCTTGAGATGCGCCACGTTGTCCATGAACAGGCGCGAAATGGCGATCATGCGCAGGTAGTCCGCCCCGTCGGTGCCCTCGGCCTCCAGCGGGTTGTTCTTCGGCTGGTACTGGAGCGGGATGAAGACCTGGAATCCGCCGGTGCGGTCCTGCAAACTGCGCAGGGCGTCCATGTGCTCCAGCCTGTCGCGCCACGTCTCGATGTGTCCGAAGAGTAGCGTGCAGTTGGTAGGCAGGCCCATGCCGTGGGCCGTCTCGTGAATCTCCAGCCACTGTTCGCCGGAGAGCTTCTCCGGGCACAGGCGCTTGCGCAGCTCGGGCGAGAAAACTTCCGCCCCGCCGCCGGGCAGTGCGTCCAGTCCTGCCGCCTTCATGTCAGCCAGCACCTCGCGCACGCTGCGCCCGGTGTGCCCGGCCAGATAGGCCACCTCAACGGCGGTGAAGGCCTTGATGGCCACGCTCGGGCTTTCCTCGCGCACGGCGGCGATGAGGTCCATGTAGTAGGAGTACGGCAGATCCGGATTCAGGCCGCCAACGATGTGCACCTCGCGGATGGGCTCGTGGGCGCGCTCGCGGATTCTGGCGCGGATGTCGTCGATGGAATAGGTGTACGCGCCATCGTCCCCGGCGCGCTTGGAGAATGCGCAAAAACGGCACGCATTGGCGCACACGTTCGTGAAATTCAGATGCTGGTTGTAGACCCAGAAGGCCTTGTCGCCGAAGCGCCGTCTGCGGGCGGCCAGCCCCAGTTCGCCCAGCGTGTGGATGTCGCAGGATTCGGCGAGCACAAGCGCCTCGTCAACCGAGATGCGTCCGCCTTCCGCAAGCCTGTCGATGATCTTCTGCATGTCCCTTTCGCCTCGCATGCGTTTTCTGCCGCCGCGATGAAGCCCGCGACGCGTGGAGACCATACGGACACACGCCGCGCGAGTAAAGCCCCGCCTCCCGAACACCACGCAAAAGGCCCGAAACGGTAAAACCGTTCCGGGCCTTGTCGATTCGTATGAATGCGCTGGAAACGAGGCCTCCGGCGGTCGCGCATGGCCTCCGGCGGCCGGGCGCTGCCCGGACCCGGTCAAGGGGGTGACCCCCTTGACAATCCTCACTAGGGCTTCGTCGCTCAAAGCCGCACGGCTCGCCAAGGGCACCCACGTTTATCGCAGATCGGGGTTCCAAGGGGCCAGCGGCCCCTTGGCCGGCGGAGCCTACGTCTCGCACCCGTCAATGAACGATACGGCTGGCAACTGCGCCCGTGCGCTACGCCACGCGCTCGCCACCCGCCCTAAAAGCCCTCTTCGAGCGGCGGGCTGACCAGTGCGCCCTGCGGCTGCGCCGCGAGCGGCGCGTCCGAGGGTTCGAGGTGCACGTGGCGGTCGTTGACGCGCAGGCGTCCTTCGGCCAGCCACTTGATGGCCTGCGGATAGATGCGATGCTCGTAGGCGAGGATGCGCTCGCCGAGGGCCGCGCCGTCCTCGCCCGCCATGACCGGCACGGCGGCCTGAATGATCACCGGGCCGTTGTCCATGATCTCGTCCACGAAGTGCGCGGTGCATCCGGCTATTTTCACGCCGTAGGCTGCGGCGTCACGCTGACCGTGCACGCCGGGGAAGCTCGGCAGGAGTGCCGGATGGATGTTCACGATGTTGGGCGCGAACTCGCGGATGAACATCGGCGTCAGCAGCCGCATGAAGCCCGCCAGCACGATGACCTCCGCGCCGTGGGCGCGGATGATGCGGATCATTTCGCGGTCGAAGTCCTCACGCGAGGCAAAGGCGGCGTGCTCCACCACCGCGGTGGGGATGCCATGCTTGCGCGCCCGCTCGATGCCATTGGCATCGGCCCGGTTGGACAGGACCAGCCGGATTTCCGCGTCGATCCGGCCCGCCTCCACAGCATCGATGATGGCCTGGAGGTTGGACCCGCCGCCGGAAACCAGAACCGCTAAGGGCAGGGACATTCGCGTGCTCCTTGTTGCTGCGTGAGCCGTTGGCCTAGGCCTCAGCCAGTGCCCGCGCCAGCGCGGGGATGGTGTAGTCCTCGGGCTGGATGTCGGGAGTGAAGCCGAAGCCTTCGAGAGTCTTGGCCGTGACGGGACCGATGCAGGCCAGTTTCACACGGGGCTGATGCTTCCGCAACTCGTCCGGGGGCAACAGGCGGAAGAAGTTCTCCACGGTGGAGGAGCTGGTGAAGGTCACGAAATCCACTTCGCCCGCTTCGAGGCGCTTCACGAGGGCCTCGGGGCCGCTCTCGTTGAGACCGGTCTCGTAGACGGGCAGGATGCGCACCTCGGCGCCGACCTTGCGCAGTTCGTCGGGCAGCACCTCGCGGGCTACGCGCGCACGGGGGACGAGCACCTTGGTGCCCTGCCCCACGCCACGGGCGATAAGCCCCTCCACCACGTGCTCGGCGACGTACTTGTCGGGCACGAAGTCCGCACGGATGCCGCGCAGGGCGAGTTCCTCGGCCGTGGCGGGACCGATGGCCGCCACCTTGCGTCCGCCGAGGACGCGGGTGTCGAGATTCATGGATTCGAGCACGTTCCAGAAATGCCGGACGCCGTTGACGGAGGTGAAGACCACCCAGTCGTAGCTGTCGATGCCACCGATGGCCTCGCGCACCTCGGCATAATCCGGCAGCGCATTGATGCTGATGGTGGGGAACTGCATGACGCATGCGCCCTGTTCGCGCAGGATGTCGGCAAAGCCGCTGGCCTGCTCGCGAGCGCGGGTGACCACGACGCCCTTGCCCAGAAGCGGACGCTTCTCGAACCAGTTGAGCTTGTCGTGCAGGGAGCACACGCTGCCGACCACGATGATGGACGGAGCCTGAAAATTGCGGCGTGCCGCCTCGTCGGCCACGTTCTCCAGCGTGGAGACCATGGACTCCTGATTGCAGCGGGTACCCCAGCGCACGAGGGCGACGGGGGTCTTGGGATCGCGACCGCCGGAGATGAGACGCTCGGCGATCATGGGCAGGTTCTTCACGCCCATGTAGAACACGAGGGTGCTCTCGCTCTTGGCGTAGACGTCCCAGTTGTGTCCGGTGCGCTCCTTGGTGGGGTCCTCGTGGCCGGTGATGAAGCAGACCGAGGTGGTGTGCTCGCGGTGGGTCACAGGAATGCCCGCGTAGGCGGGCGCGGCCACGCCAGCGGTCACGCCGGGCACGACCTCGAAGGTCAGACCTGCGGCAATGAGTTCCTCGGCCTCCTCGCCACCGCGTCCGAAGACGTAGGGGTCACCGCCCTTGAGCCGGGCGATGGTCTTGCCCTCGCGGGCGCGCTCCACCAGAAGGTCGTTGATCTTGTCCTGCGGCAGGGTGTGATCGCCGCCCTTCTTGCCCACGTAGATGATCTCGGCACCGGGCTTGGCGTAGTTCAGGAACTCGTCGTTGGCGAGATAGTCGTAGACCAGGATATCGGCGGTCTCCAGAATCTCCTTGGCCCTGAGGGTCAGAAGCCCCGGATCTCCGGGTCCCGCGCCGATGAGATACACGTCTGCCATTCTGGCTCCTTTGCAGATGACTGCGGCAACAGGGGTGCGCCCCGTCTGGGTTCGAAATGCTGCGACGCGACGGAAAGCGCCCACGGACACGCCGCATTGCGCGGCCCCGCAGTACGTGACCGGGCACCCCGGCGTGCGCCGGGATGCCCGGTTGGCATTCCTGTCATGTCAAAGGCGGCGTCCCGTGGGGCACGCCGCCGGAGAGCGGCTCGGCCTAGGCCATGGCGTCGCGCAGACGCTGCTGAAGCCGAGCGAGCTTTTCCTTCTTTTCCTGGAGTTCAGCGGCCTTGGCACGCTCACCCTCGACCACCTCGGCCGGGGCGTTCTCCACGAAGGAGGTATTGGCAAGCTTCTTCTCGATGCCCGAGAGCACCTTGTCCACCTTGCCGAGTTCCTTGTCCATGCGCGCCAGTTCGACATCGAAGTCCACCGCGCCGATGAGCGGCACGAAAACCTCGTTGCCGGACACCACATGCGAGGCGCAGGCCTTGGGAGCGACGACGTCGGTCCCGGCGGTGACGCTCTGCACGCGGGCGAGGGCCACGATGAGGTCCTGATGATCAATCAGGAAGTCGCGGGTGGCGTCGTCGGTGGTGCGCACGAGCACGTCGAGGGGCAGGGACGGCTTGATGTTCAGCTCGCCACGGATGTTTCGCACGCTGACGATGACATCCTGCAGAAGCTGCATGTGCTCCACCACACCGGCCATGCGGCACTCGGGACGGCGCTCGGGATAGCGCTCGCTGGCGAGGTCGGCGTCCTCGTGTCCGGGCAGGGTGGCGTAGATCTCCTCGGTGATGAAGGGGATGATCGGATGGGCGAGGGTCAGCAGTTCGCTCAGCACGGTGTGCAGGACCTTCTGCGTCATGGCCTTGCGGGCCTCGTCCTCGCCGTTCAGGTCGCCCTTGATCATTTCGAGGTACCAGTCGCAGAACTCACGCCAAGTGAAGTTGTAGATCGCCTGCGCGGCATCGTTGAAGCGGTAGCCCTCGATGGCCTCCTGCACGGCGTCCTTCACTTCCTCGATGCGAGTGAGGATCCAGCGGTCGGCCACGCTCGATGCGTCGCGCACGTCCACGGCCGGAACTTCCTCGGGGAGGTTCATCATGGCGAAACGTGCGGCGTTCCACATCTTGTTCATGAAGTGGCGGTAGCCCTCGATGCGCTCCTCGGCGAGCTTCACGTCGCGGCCCATGGCCGCCAGCGCGGCGAGAGTGAGGCGCAGGCTGTCCGTGCCGTACTTGTCGCACATGATGAGCGGGTCGATGACGTTGCCGGTGGACTTGGACATCTTCTTGCCTTCGCCGTCACGGACGAGGGCGTGGATGTACACGTCGTTGAAGGGCACCTTGTCCAGGAAGTGCAGGCCCATCATCATCATGCGGGCCACCCAGAAGAACAGGATGTCGAAGCCGGTGCTCAGGCAGGACGTGGGGTAGAACTGTTCCAGTTCGCGGGTCTTGTCCGGCCAGCCCATGGTCGTGAAGGGCCACAGGGCGGAGGAGAACCAGGTGTCGAGCACGTCCTCGTCCTGCACGAGGCGGCTTGCGCCGCACTTGGGGCAGGTGGTGGGATCCTGACGGGACACGACAAGCTCGCCGCACTCCTCACAGGTCCACGCCGGGATGCGGTGGCCCCACCACAGCTGGCGCGAGATGCACCAGTCGCGGATGTTGTCGAGCCAGTGGAAATAGGTCTTGTTCCACGACGCGGGGTAGATCTTGGTACGTCCGTCCTCGACGGCCTTGGCGGCCTCTTCGGCGAGGCTCTTCACGGCCACGAACCACTGGGTGGACACGAACGGCTCGATGACCGTCTTGCAACGGTAGCAGTGGCCCACGTTGTGCTCGTGCTCGTCGATGCGCACGAGATGACCGGCCTCTTCGAGCATGCCGATGATCTTCTTGCGCGCATCGGGGCAGGTCATGCCCGCGAACTCACCGGCCTTCTCGTTGAGAGTGCCGTCCTCGTTGAGGATGGAGATGACTTCGAGGTTGTGCTTGCGGCCAAGCTCCCAGTCGTTCATGTCGTGGGCGGGGGTCACCTTCAGGCAGCCGGTGCCGAACTCACGGTCGACGTACTTGTCGCCGATGATGATGAGGCGGCGGCCCACCAGCGGCAGGATGGCGTACTTGCCAATGAGGTGATTGAAGCGCTCGTCCTCGGGATGCACGGCAATGGCCGTGTCGGCGAGCATGGTCTCGGGACGGGTGGTGGCGATGGTGATGTCGCCGGAGCCGTCTTCGAGCTTGTAGGTGATGTAGTGCAGGGCACCCTTCTCGGCGGAGTGATCGACCTCGTCATCGGCCAGCGCGGTGTTGCAGCGCGGGCACCAGTTGACGATGTAGTCGCCCTTGTAGATGAGGCCCTCTTCGTAGAGCTGCACGAACACCTCACGCACGGCGCGCGACAGGCCCTCGTCCATGGTGAAGCGCTCGCGGGTCCAGTCCACGGAGCAGCCCAGGCGGCGAATCTGGTTCAGAATCTTGCCGCCGTACTCCTCCTTCCACTCCCACACGCGCTCGATGAACTTCTCGCGGCCGAGATCCTCGCGCTTGAGGCCTTCGGTGGCGAGCTTACGCTCGACGACGTTCTGGGTGGCGATACCCGCATGGTCCATGCCGGGAACCCACAGCACCTTGCGGCCCTGCTGCCGGTTGTAACGGCACAGGATATCCTGCAGGGTGAGGTTCAGCGCGTGGCCGATGTGGAGCTGGCCGGTGACGTTCGGCGGGGGAATGACGATGGAATAGGGCTGGCCCTCGGCGTCCACGTCGGGGGTGAAGGTCTTGTTCTCTTCCCAGTAGGCGCGCCAACGGGACTCAACGTCCGCGGGCTCGTAACCTTTGGGCAGGGTCTTTGCTGCCATGGCGATTATCTCCTCGTCTTCACTTCTTGACGTAATTTCCGTAGATTCTCCCCGTCCGGGGAACGCGCCCGTTCATACACGGCCCGCAGATGGGATTCAATGACCATGTTGCGGAGCTGAAATCGCCGCAGCGAACGCGGAAGGCTCCGCCCGGACAAGCCACCGCGGAACAGCGCGGCACCACAGCCTAATGAGCACACACGCAATGTCAAGCATCTATATATACTGGGACGAGTCGCACCTGTGGGGTCTTCTGGCCTGGAGAGCCATCAAATCGTGGGGGTTGCCGCATCGTCTCGTACGCGGCGACGAAATCGCGGACGGCCTTCTTTCTGCCGAACCGCCCCTCATGCTGCTGGTTCCCGGCGGTTGGGCCCGGGCAAAATACGATCACCTCGGCGAGCAGGGCGTCTCCGAAGTCCGCAGCTACATCCGCCACGGCGGCGTGTACATGGGCTTCTGCGGCGGCACCGGCCTCGCCCTCACCGGGCCCTACGGTCTCGGCCTGTGCCCGTGGAAGCGCCGCGCCTTCACGGATCGCCTTCAGCACGCATGCAGCGGGCACATGTTCACCCGCCTCGGCGAACGCGGCGGCCTGACCCCGGACGTTCTGCCCGAGCGGCCGCTCATCCCCGTGTGGTGGCCCGCCCGCTTCGAGTACCAGCCGCGCGACGACGTGCGCGTGCTGGCCACCTACGAGGCTCCCGGCCCGGATTTCTGGGTGGCGGACCTGCCGCTGGACAGCATGCCCAAGCAGCCGCTGGCCGACCTCGAAACCCAGTACGGCATCCGCATCTGGCCGGAATTCATGACCGACCAGCCCTGCATCATTGAAGGCAATTTCGGCAAGGGACGCTATCTGCTGTCCTACGCGCACCTCGAAACGCCCTCATCGCCCGACGCCAACCTCTGGTTTGCGCATATCCTGCAGCGCCTGACGGGCCTGTCCCCCGCCGTAGGCTCGCCCTCGGTCCTGCCCGCGTGGAATCTCGACAGCCTCGAGCGCCGCTGGCCGGATGCTGCGGGCGGAGAGGCACTGGCCGCGGCCAAGGCCGCCCTCGAAGAAATCATCGCCCTCGGCATGGACCACCTGCTCATCTTCCGGCGCAACTCGTGGCTTCTGGGCTGGCGGCGCGGCATCCCCGGCGCGTACATCAATTCGCTCTACTCCATGGCCTGTCAGGCCCAGAACCTCGTGCCCACGCCCGAGGCCGAGGCCTACTGGAAAAACCACTGCGACGCCTTCCTCGAAAATCTCGACATGTTCAGCCACGGGCTGGCCGGATACCTGCTGGCCGAGCGGCTGGCCATGAGCGTTCCCGAATCGTCCGGCGACATCCCGAGCGACAGCCTGCGCGAGCAGCGCACCGCCCTCTTCGGCCAGCACATGCAATACGGCGGACTCTTCGCCAAGCTCGCCCGCGTGCTGGACAAGCTGCTCTGGCTGGCCCTTCGCGACGGAGGAGACTGACCCGGCGCAGCGCGCCACGAACCATAACGCCCGGCAGCGGGCACAGCGGGAGGTCCGCGTGTTTTCAGACAACCGCCCCTACACCCTCGACCGTGTCGTACGTCTTGCCCTGTCGGCGGGCGTCCTCGCTGCCGGGGTCTGGCTGCTGAACCTTCTGGCCGACGCGCTCATCCCCTTCGTCGTGGCCCTCGTTCTGGCATACCTGCTCAACCCGCTGACCGAGGTCATCGAACGCCGCATCGGCAATCGAGCCACGGCCGTCGTCGCCGCCCTCACCCTCGTGGGGGCGGCCATCTGGCTCGCCCTGTGGCTGCTCACGCCGGTCATCACTGGCGAAATCCGCCACATGGCGCGGCTCGTCGCCGAAATGGCCGACGGCTCCACCCTCGACCACAAGGCCCTGCAAAGCCTGCCCCCTGAACTCTGGCAGGCCGTCAAGGACACTCTCGCCCAGCAGAACGTGCGCGACATCCTCGCCTCGCCCGACGTCCTCTCCCTCGCACGCACCGTCCTTTCCAAGCTCCTGCCGGGGATGTGGGGAATCATGCAGGGCGCGGCCAACGCGCTCTTCGGCGTGGTCGGTCTGTTCGTCATCCTGCTCTATCTCGTGTTCCTGCTCATCGACTACCGCCGCGTACGCGAGGGCTGGACCCAAGTCATCCCGCCCGCCCGCCGCGAGGGCGTCACCGCCTTCATCGACGAATTCAGCACCGCCATGAGCCGCTACTTCCGCGCGCAGGCCGCCGTGGCGGGGCTCGTGGGCGTCCTGTTCGCCATCGGCTTCGGCCTCATCGGCCTGCCGCTTGGCATTCTCCTCGGCCTGTTCATCGGCCTGCTCAACATGGTGCCCTACCTCCAGATCGTCGGCTTCATCCCGGCCCTCGCCCTCGGCATCGTCCACGCGCTGGAGACCGGAACCCCCATCTGGACCGAAACCGCCCTCATCCTCACCGTGTTCGCCGTGGTCCAGATCATTCAGGACGCCGTGCTCACCCCGCGCATCATGGGCAAGGTCACCGGCCTGTCGCCAGCATTCATCCTGCTGTCGCTGTCCATCTGGGGCCAGCTCCTCGGGATGCTCGGCCTGCTCATGGCCATCCCCTGCACCTGCCTGCTCTGGGCCTACTGGCAACGCTACCTCGGCACACTCACCCCAGCCGCAGCACCCGCGCCGCCCGACAGCGACGCCTGACGGCACACGGGGCGCTGTGGCGCTGTGGCCAGCCGTATCGGTCTTTGCCGCATGCAAGCCGTAGGCTCCGCCGGCCAAGGGGCCGCTGGCCCCTTGGAACCCCGACATGCGATGGACGTGGGCGCCCTTGGCGAGCCGTGCGGCTTTGAGCGACGAAGCCCTAGTGAGGATTGTCAAGGAAATCATTTCCTTGACTGGGGTCCGGGGCAAAGCCCCGGCCGCCGGAGGCATCCCTCCCGCCCCCACGCCCGGCCGCCGGAGGCTTTTCCCCCCACACGTCAAACGTGAAAAAGGGGCGGCATCCGTCGGATGCCGCCCCTTGTCGTTTCGATATGGCGCAGGTGCGAAATGCGGCGTCAGTTGCCGTTTTCGCGGTCGTCGATGATGCGGCGGGTCTTGCCGAAGGAACGTGGCAGGCTCCCGTGATCAACGATCTCGATCCCGGCGCGAGCCATGAGTTGCTTGTGCATCACGCCGCCAACTGCGCGAGCGAGATCGGCGTCGCCACCGGAATGCGCATCACGGGCACGCTCGATGGAGATGGTCATGTTGTCGCGGCCTTCGACGCGGCTGAGGCGGACCTGATATTCCGAGGACACGCCGGGGAAGCCTTCGAGAACGGCGGCGATCTGACCGGGGTAGATGTTCACGCCACGGAAGATAATCATGTCGTCGGAGCGGCCCATGATCTTATCGTGGCGCGGCATGGTGACGCCGCAGGAACAGGTTCCGGGGATGAGCCGCGTGAGGTCGTGGGTGCGGTAGCGCACGAGGGGCGCGGCCTCCTTGCGCAGGGAGGTGAGGACCAGCTCGCCCACCTCGCCGGGGGCGACGGGCCTGAGCGTCTCGGGGTCGATGATCTCGGCGATGTACATGTCGGCCCAGTAGTGGATACCCTCGTGGGCCGGGCATTCGAGACCGGCACCGGGACCGTAGAGTTCGGTCATGCCGGAGATGTCGAAGCTGTCCTCAATGCCGAGAAGCTCCTCGAAGCGGCGGCGCATCTTGGGCGTGTGGGCCTCGGAACCAAAGATGCAGGTGCGCAGGCGCAGCTTGTCGCGCAGGCCGTGCTTCTCGACTTCCTCGCCCATGAGCAGCGCCATGCTGGCCGTGGAGCACATGCAGGTGACGCCCATGTCCGTGAGGAGCTGAAGCTGCATGTCGAGGTTGCCGGGGCCGACGGGAACGGCCATGGCACCGAAGTGCTCACAGCCAAGCTGGAAGCCGACGCCCGCCGTCCACAGGCCGTAGCCCGCGCAAATCTGGATGCGGTCGAGCCGGGAGAGCCCGGCCAGCTCGAAGCAGCGGGCCATCATGTTCTTCCAGTCGTTGACGTCCTTTTGCGTGTAGCAGAGCACCTTGCGCTTGCCGGTGGTGCCGCTGGAGGCATGGATGCGCACCACTTCCTCCTCGGGCACGGAAAGCAGGGGGAAGGGATAGCCGTCGCGCAGGTCCTCCACCGAGGTGAAGGGCAGATGCTGGAGGTCGTCGAGGCTCTGCACACCCGCCGGGTCGATGCCCGCCTCGCGGAATTTCGCGGCGTAGGCAGGGCTTCCGGCCGCTGCATGCTGCACCGTCCACTTGAGACCGTTGAGCTGGGTGTCGCGGATCTGTTCCTCGGAAAGAAGCGGAATGAAACGGTCCTTGTACTGCATACGCCGCAGTCTCCTTTGACTTGCAATGGGGCGCAAGCGTGTTCGCGCTTGTCCGAACCCCTAAAATTCATTAACGATCACGGCAGGAGTGCCCGAACCGGGAGACAATGCCTCAATTCAGGCCGCCGTTCAACCTCGGACCCAACACGGAATTGCGCATGGACCTCTATCTGCATGCATTCCAGGGGCTGGCCCTCGTACTGGGCCTGTGCCTCGGAAGCTTCTACAACGTCTGCATCCACCGCACGCTCTCCGGCGAGACCGTGACCAATCCGCCACGTTCGAAATGCCCAAAGTGCGGGCACTTTCTCGCATGGTGGGAAAACGTTCCCCTCGTCAGCTACCTGCTCTTGCGCGGTCGCTGCCGCCAATGCCACCTGCCCATCAGCCCACGCTATCCGATGGTGGAGGCCCTCACCGGCGTCGTTGCGCTGGCACTGGCGCTGCGCTTCGGCCCCGGCCCGCAGTGGGCCGTGCATATGGCCTTCACGGGCCTGTTCATCGTGACGAGCTTCCTCGCCTTCGACACGCGGATCATGCCCACGCGGTCCCTGCTCATCGGCGCGGCTGCGGCCCTCGTCGTCGCTCCCACGCTGCTTGGCGTTCCCCTGCGGGATTCGCTCTTCGGCGTAGCGGTGGGAGCCGGACTGTTTTGGGTCCTGCGCCTCGGCAGCGCACGCCTGCGCTCCGGGCAATGGCTCGGCGTGGGGGACATGGCGCTCGTCGCGCTTGCGGGAGCGCTCCTCGGCGTGGGACTCTTGCCCCCGGTCATCGCGCTTGGCGCGGCGCTCGCAGGGCTTGCCGCATTGGTTGGCAGACGCGGGGCAGAAGAATCCGCGAAGGCCCCCCTGCCCTTCGGCCCCTTCCTATGCATCGCCATAACGGCGGGCATCCTGTGGGGCCACCGCTGGCTCGCCCTTCTCGGCTAGCCAAACGAGGGCGGGGCGCACAGGCCGCCCCGCCTCGCGAAATCCGAACGCCCGCTCACGCGCGCGCCGGACGCCTTCGGGCCTAGCGCCCGGTCCAGACCTTCATGAATTCCCCGGCGCTACCACCGCCACGCAGGTGGGTGATGAGCGAACTGCCGAAAACCGCCGCGTCCGGCTTCTCGGCCATGGCCGCAAGCTGGTCCGGCGTTTTCAGACCGAAGCCGAGGGCCACGGGGATGTCAAAGCAGGCCCGCGCCTCGGCGATGGTACGCGCCACATCGCCGGAGATGTCCACCCGCTCGCCGGTGACGCCCATCACGCTAACCACGTAGCAGAAGCCGCCGAAGCCCTTGGTGTAGAGCTTCATGCGCTCGGCGGGGGTGTTGAGGCCCACCAGCGGCACCAGCGCGATGCCAGTGTCCGCCAGTGCGGCCCGCAGGTCTCCAGACTCCTCGAAGGGCAGGTCCGGGACGATGAATCCGTCCACCCCGGCGCGCGCGGCGTCCTTGGCGAGGCGCTCGTAGCCGTAGCGGAAGAAGGGATTCACGTAGCCCATGAGCACGATGGCCGCCCGAATGCCTGCACGCCGCCCTTCGAGTTCGGTCAGAATCCACGACAGGGTCACGCCGCGTTCGATGCACTCCAGCGAGGCCTGCTCCACGGTTGGGCCGTCGGCCACCGGGTCCGAGAACGGCACGCCGATCTCGATGACGTCCGCCCCGGCGGCGTCCAGCTCGGCCAGCACGTTCCAGAACTCTTGAAGCCCCGGAAAGCCCGCCGGGATGTAGGGGATGAGCGCGGTGCGGCCCTCGGCCCGCGCCTGCCGTATGCTCTGCGTCAGTTTCGATTCCTTCATGTTGTATCGCTCCACTGCGGCCATGCCGCGAAAGGTGTGAGCGGTTCCCGCGCCTACGCGCCGAGTCCCGCGATGATGCCGAGGTCCTTGTCGCCACGTCCGGAAAGGCAGACCACCACGTTGCTTCCGCGCTCGAAGGTGTCCGCGTTCTCAAAGACGTAGGCCAGCGCATGGGACGATTCGAGGGCGGGGATGATGCCCTCGCTGCGGCACAGCCGATGGAAGGCGCGCAGGGCCTGATCGTCGGTGACGCTCACGTACTCCGCGCGGCCCGAGGCATCGAGGAAGGCGTGCTCCGGTCCCACGCCGGGGTAGTCCAGCCCGGGTGCCACCGAATGCGAGGGCAGAATCTGCCCGTCTTCGGTCTGCAACAGCTTGCTCTTGGTGCCGTGCAGCACACCGTCGGTCCCCTGCGTCACGGTGGCGGAATGGTAACAGCCCGCCTCGCCGGTTCCCGCCGCCTCCACGCCCACCAGACGCACCTCTCGATCCTCCACGAAGGCATGGAAGATGCCGATGGCGTTGGAGCCGCCGCCCACACAGGCCACCACGGCGTCCGGCAGGGTGCCGAACTTCTCCACGCTCTGCTGACGCGACTCGTGCCCGATGACGGACTGGAAATCGCGCACCAGTTCGGGGAAGGGATGGGGACCGACCACGGAGCCGATGCAGTAGTGCGTGGTCGCCTGCTCGGCGATCCAATGGCGCAGCGCGGCGTTGATGGCGTCCTTGAGGGTGCGGGTTCCGCTCTCAACCGGGCGCACCTGCGCGCCCAGAAGCTCCATGCGCCGCACGTTGTGGGCCTGACGCTCCACGTCCGTCGCGCCCATGTAGACGATGCACTTGAGGCCGAGCATGGCCGCCGCCGTGGCCGAGGCCACGCCGTGCTGGCCCGCCCCGGTTTCGGCCAGAAGCGTTTCCTTGCCCATGTGGCGGGTCAGAAGCGCCTGTCCGATGGTGTTGTTGATCTTGTGCGCGCCGGTGTGGGCGAGGTCCTCGCGCTTGAGCCACACATTCACGCCAAGCTCGCGCGAGATGTTGCGGCACAGGTAGAGCGGCGTGGAACGGCCCACGTAGTCGGCCAGAAGCTGCGCATAGTCCGTGAGAAAATTGCGCGAACGCACGATGGTCTGCTGCGCCTCCTCCAGCTCACGAAGCGGCGGCATGAGCAGCTCGGGCACGAACTGCCCACCGAAATCGCCGAAGTATCCCTTCTTCATCCGATGCATCCTCCAGACCCGCGCGGTGCGTCCGCGCGGGGGTCGTTCGTTTCGTCAAACGTGCGGATGAGGCGTATCGCCTCGCGCACGAGGGTTTCATCCTTGATGCCGGGGGCGCTTTCAAGCCCGGAGTTGAGGTCGAAGCCGTCGGGCGCGACCAGCCGCAGCGCCTCGGGCAGCGTGCGCGGCGACAGCCCACCGGCCAGAAGCCACGGCACCGGCGCGCGAAGCGTGGATAGCGCCGCAAAGTCAAGCGTACGCCCGTGCCCACCGCCTGCGGTTCCCGCGTCCAGAAGCGCCATGGTCATGCACTGCGCATACTGCGCCATCTCCGCCGCAAGCCCCGCCACATCCGCATGGCGCTGCGGGCGAAACACGCGAATCACACGCCCCGGCCCCACGGCGCGGCAGCACTGCGGATCGTGCTCCCCGGCCAGTTGAGCGTAATCCAACCGGGCGCGGTCCATGATGTCCCGCACCTCGGCGGCGTCCTGCTCCACGAACACGCCCACGCGCAGGGCGCGCCCCGTGTCGATCTGCGCCGCGTTGCCCGGCTCTATGAAGCGCGGGCTGGCCGGATGGAAGATGAAGCCGACGAGGTCCGCCCCATGGCGGACACAGGCCTCGGCGTCCACCTGCCTCGTGATGCCGCACACCTTCACCAGTAAACGGCGCGGCGTCATGTCTCGCCCTCCCCGGACCGCAACCGCTCCAGAGCGCCCGCCGGGTCGCCGCCCTCCATGAGCGAGGTGCCGACGAGCACGGCGTCATAGCCTTTCGCAGCCATTTCCGCGACCTCCGCGTGGCGGGTGATGCCGCTGGCGCTGATCCATATCTCGCCGGGAATGCGCCGCGCGACCATCGCGCGCGACACGTCGAGGTTCACGGCCAGCGTATCCAGATCGCGATTGTTGACCTGAATCACCCGCGCCCCGGCCTGCCGTGCACGGTGGAGGTCCGCCTCGTCGAAGATTTCGGTCACGGCGGTCAGCCCCAGTTCGCGGCACAGGGGCACCAGCAGGGCGAGGCGCTCCACCGGCACCATCCGCGCGATGAGCAGCACCGCCGAGGCGGGCGTGGCCGCCGTGCGCCGCACCTGCAAGGGGTGCAGGATGAAATCCTTGCGCAGAAGCGGCAGCCCGCAGCCTGCAGCCTCGTCCAGAAACTCCAGCCGCCCGCGGAAATGCTCCTCTTGCGTCAGGACGGATACCGCCGCCGCGCCGCCCCTGGCGTAGGCCATGGCCACGTCCGCCGCCCGCAGTTCGGGGGCGATGTCCCCCCGGCTCGGCGAGGCGCGCTTGTATTCGGCGATGATCGCGCCCGGTCCCCGCCGCAGCAGCGATTCCACGAAGGACGGACGTTCCCCAGCCCATGGCGCGGGGAAATCCCCCGCCGCCGCCAGCGCCTCAAGCGCCGCAATCTCGGCCTGTTTGGCTTTCGCGAAGGCATCAAGCATGGAGCACCCGCTCCCCGGCTCCGGCGGCCAGTGCCGCACGCGCCGCGTCCATGGCCTGCGCCATGTCCATGCCGTCCTCCAACAGATGCACGCACATGCCGACGTTCAGCGCCGCCATGTCGCGCATGGCCTCGGGTCCGCCGCCGGCCAGCACCTCGCGCAGCACGGCCACGGCCTCGTCGCGTCCGGTCACGGCCACGGCCTCCGGCGCGTGCCGCGCGAAACCGTAGTCCGCTGGGTCAAACTCCGCCTCGCGCAGCCAGCCGTCGCGCACCTCCACCATCCGGTTCACGCCGAAGGGCGTCAATTCGTCGAAGCCCCCGGCCCCATGCACCACCGCCGCCCGGCGCACGCCGGTATTGGCGAGCACTGTGGCCATGCGCAGCAAAAACTGCGGCAGCGCCACGCCGAGAAGCTGATGCGTGGGCCGCGCCGGGTTGAGCAGCGGACCCAGCATGTTGAACAGCGTCCGACAGCCGATTTCCTTGCGCACGGGCATGATGTGCCGGAACGCCGGGTGGTACTCCGGCGCGAACAGGAACGCGAAATTGCAGCGTTCCAATTCCCCGGCAACGGCCTCGGGCTTCGTGGTCAGGGACAGGCCCACGGCCTCCAGCGCGTCCGCGCTGCCGCAGGTGCTCGACACCGACCGGTTGCCGTGTTTCACCACCTTGTAGCCCATGCCCGCCAAGGTCAGCGCCACCACCGTGGAGCAGTTGAAGCTGCACGTCGCGTCGCCGCCGGTGCCGCAGGTGTCGATGCGCGCTCCGCTCAAGCCCGGCACCAGCCGCGCATGCGCAAGGGCCGCATTCACCGCTGCCGTCAGTTCGCGGGCCGTCTCGCCCTTGGTCTTGAGCCCCATCAGGAAGGCCCCAGCCTGCGCCGGACTCATGGTCCCGTCCATCAGCCGCCGAAAGCTCTCGTCCGCCATGTCCTGCGGCAAATCCTTGTGAAAGGCCAGAAGCTCCAAGACCTCCGCCATGTGCATTCCCTTCGCGTCCGTTGTCTGCGTCATCGTCATCGTCATCGTCTCCCTTTGCGGGTTATGTGCGTGTGTCTGGCCGTATCGTTCATTGACTGGTGCAAGCCGTAGGCTCCGCCGGCCAAGGGGCCGCTGGCCCCCTGGACCCCCGACATGCGATAACCGTGGGTGCCCTTGGCGCACCGTGCGGCTTTGCGCGACGAAGCCCTAGTGAGGATTGTCAAGGGGGTCACCCCCTTGACCGGGTCCGGGCAGAGCCCGGCCGCCGGAGGCCTTTCCCCGCCGCACCTCGCCGCCCCACCCCATCACACGATGCCATCCGGGAACCGCGCGATGAGGCGGTCGCCATCCGGGGTGAGCACCGATTCGGGATGGAACTGCACGCCTGCCCATGGGCGGTCTGCGTAGCGCAGGCCCATGACCTCGCCCTCGTCGGTACGCGCGGTGACGACGAGGCGCTTGCGAACGTCCTCTGGCGCGGCGTCCACATCCACGAGGAGCGAGTGGTAGCGGCCGACCTCCACGGGATTCGGCAGGTCCGCGAAGAGGCCGGTGCCGTCGTGGCGGACGGGCGAGGTCTTGCCGTGCATGATGCGCTCGGCCTGCACCACGGGCGCACCAGCGAACGCGCCGAGAATCTGGTGCCCGAGGCAAACGCCGAACACGGGCACCGTCGCGGGCAGGCGCTTCAGGAATTCGAGGCACAGCCCGGCGGTCTCGGGACGGCCGGGTCCCGGCGAGATGCACACGCAGCGCAGACGGCCGGAGTCCGCCAGTTCGAGAACGGCGGGGTCGTCGTTGCGCAGGACCTTCGGATCGTGCCCGAGGCGCTGGAACGCCTGCACGAGATTGAAGGTGAACGAGTCGTAGTTATCAATCAGCAAGAACATCGCAGCCTCCGCGTCCGGTGAGGATTTCTCCGAGCACGCGCGCCTTGTTGGCGCATTCCTCCCATTCCCGCACGGGGTCGGAATCGAACACGATCCCCGCGCCCGCCTGCCAATGGAGCTTTCCATCGCGCACCCACATGCTGCGGATGGTGATGCCGGTGTCCATGTCCACGCGGTCCCGGTCCAGCCCAAGCCAGCCAATGGCTCCGGCGTAGGGCCCGCGCGGGCGGCGTTCGAGGTCGGCGATGATCTCCATGGCCCGCACCTTGGGCGCGCCCGAGACGGTCCCAGCGGGAAAGGCCGAGGCCAGCACGTCCAGCGCATCCAGCCCGTCGCGAAGCGTCGCGCTGACGTAGGACGTGAGGTGCATGACATGGGAGAAGCGCTCCACCTGCATGAACGTGTCCACGCTGACGCTTCCGGGGGTGGCGATGCGCCCGAGGTCGTTACGCCCGAGGTCCACCAGCATGACGTGCTCGGCACGCTCCTTGGGGTCGGCCAGCAGCTCGCGGGCGAGGGCCTCGTCCTCGGCGGGGGTGGCCCCGCGCCTTCGGGTGCCCGCGATGGGGCAGGTGGTGAGCTGCCCACCGTCGCAGCGCACGAGGAGTTCCGGCGAGGAGCCGAACAGCTCGATGCGCGGCAAGCGCATGAAGAACAGATACGGCGAGGGATTCACCTGCCGCAGCCTGCGGTAGAGCACGAAGGCGTCGCCGGAGAAGGTGGCCGAGAAGCGCGTGGAGAGCACAGTCTGGATGCACTCGCCCTGCCGGATGAGCTCGATGGCGTCGGCCACGGCGCGGGTGTAGTCGCGCTCGCCGGGGTTGGCGGTGACCTCGCCGATGTCCGGATTGACCATGGCTCGCGCCACGGCCTTCATGTCCACGGCGGGGCGCATGCCCGGGCTCAGGGTCAGAAGGCATAGCCTGCTACGCAGGTGGTCGAGGATGGCCACGCAGCCCGGCAGCACGAGGCAGGCCTCGGCGTCCTCCGGCGGCAGTGCCTCCGCGAGCTTTGGTTCGAACAGCCCGGCCGTGCCGTAGCCGAAATAGCCCACGAGGCTACGGGCGATGGACGGCAGGTCCTCGAAGCCCTCTTCCGGCTCGATGCGTATGCGCCGCATGGCCTCGCGCACGCCCTCGATAAAGGGCTGCCCCGCCAGTTCGCGAAGCGGCTCAAAGCGCGAGTCCCGCACGCCGACCTCCAGCCGTCCGTCCGCGCAGGACAGACGCAGAGCGAAATTCCACGCCACGATGCTGTAGCGGCCGAGCCTGCCGTCTACCTGCGCGCTTTCGAGCAGAATGCCCTGCTTCTGCCCCACCAGTCCCAGAAAGAGGCTGATGGGCGTCTGTATATCCGCCGGCATCCATCTGCCGTGTTGCCTCACCGTTATCTCGCTCATGTCGTCCTCCGCCGTTCGCGGGTTCCTGTTATGCGCACCATGTTTCGGACGCGCCTTGTTCCATTCTACGCCATATTTCGATTCGTCACACCGTCCCTGTCGCTTCGTCCGCCGTGGGCGGGAAACGAAAAGGGCCGCATCCCCGGGAGAGGATGCGGCCCTATGACTGTCGTGCTGACGACTGGCAAAAGGTTACACGTCTCCCCCTGAATTGCGCTCGCGCCACCACCAGTTGGCCTTTTCGGCCAGAAGTTCGATATCGCCGCCAGCGGCGATGTTGAGCATGGAACGGAATGCGCGCACGGATTCCTGCGTGAAGGGGTTGGCGTCCATGAGACCACAGAAGAGTTCCGCGTCCTCGGTCAGCATCTTGCGCGCCGCGTCGAGGCGGCGATTGAAGGACGGCGTGATGAAATTCTCCAGCTCAGGCCTGTCGGCCAGCGCGGCGAAGTAGGAGACCGTGGTCACGAAGTTGAGGCCCTGAATGGCGGCCATGGCGCGGTCGTGCTCCTCGGCCGTGGTGCGGAAGGGAGCGAAGCCCATCCGCGCGAAGAAGGCTTCCACCGCGTCGCGGGCCGCGTCGTCGCGTCCGGGGGTGACGGCCACGCGTGTCTCGCCGTCCTTCGGCTCGGGCCCGAAGAGCGGATGCGTGCCCACCACGGGGCCGGAATATGCGGCCAGCATGGCCTGCACGGGCTTGACCTTCACCGAGCAGATGTCGGCCAGAATCTGTGAGGCGTCCATGACTCCGGCACACATGACGGCCACGTCGACCATGGCGGCGGCGGGCACAGCCAGCAGCACGAGGTCGGCCCCACGCGCGGCCTCGGCCACCAGCGCAGGCGACAGCGGCCTGTCCACACCGCGCACGCCAAGACCAGCGGCTTGTGCGCGCGTGGCGAACAGCCGTCCCATGCGGCCCTGACTGCCAATGACGAGGATAGTCTCTATCTGCATGTCTCGTTCGTTCATCGTTGCATGTGTTGCGAATGGTTTCCTAGCGCCGGGGGTGGACCTTGGCCCACTCGTCCCAGAAGCCGGGGAAGGACTTGGACACGCAGCCGGGATTGTCGAAGGTCGGCCGCACCCCGGCCAGTTCCAGCACGGAAAGGCTCATGGGGATGCGGTGGTCGCCGTAGGTCTCGAAATCCACGGGACCGGGCGTGATGGCCGCAGGATCGATAATCAGCCCGTCCGAGGTGACCGCGACGCGGGCCCCCACCTTGCGCAGCTGGGTAGCCGTAGCGTCGAGGCGGTCGCACTCCTTGATGCGCAGGTGCGCCGCGCCGGTGATGACCGTGCGCGTGGCGGCCTGTGCGGCCACGACGGCCACGGTGGGCACGATGTCCGGACAGGAGGACATGTCGACCTCCACGCCGCGCAGACAGCCCGTCACCGGCGGGGCCACGAGTACACCGTCGGCCTGCCACGTGATGCGCGCGCCCATGAAGCCGAGAATATCGAGCATGGCGCGGTCGCCCTGCAGGGAATCCATGCGCAGGCCGGACACGGCCACGGGATGCGGCCCCACCGCGCCCGCCGCGAGGAAGTAGGAAGCGTTGCTCCAGTCGCCCTCGACGTCGTAATCCTGCGCACGGTAGCTACCGGGGCTGACCACGAAACGCACGCGGCCGGGAGCGGCCTCGTCCATGTCGCGCCAGTCGGCGTCGATCCATCCGTCACCCTGCGCAATCTGGACGCGCACCGGCACGCCGAAGTCGTCCATGATCTGCAGGGTGAGGGCCACGTACGGCCACGACACGACCTTGGCCCCCCCAAGGCCGACGATGGTTTCGGAACGACCGCAGGCGCAGGCCAAAAGCACGCCGGAGATGTACTGGCTGCTCTCGCCCGCGTCCACGAGCACCTCGCCGCCGGGAATGCCCGAAGCGGCAAGAACGAAGGGCGGATACCCCTTTTTCCCTTCCCATGCGAAACCCGCGCCGAGGTCTTCGAGCACGCTGGCAAGCGCGCCGATGGGACGCTCGTGCATGCGCGGCGCTCCGTGAATGCGGAAGCGCCCGTCTCCCGCCGCGACGACTCCCGTCATCAGGCGGCAGGTGGTGCCGGATTCGTGCACGTTCAAGTCCGCCGGTTCGTCCTTGCCGCCCATGGGCCGCCCCGCCACGCCATCGACGACGACAACGTCGCCCCGGCGTTCGATGACGGCCCCGCAGGCGCGCAGGCACCCCATGGTCCGTTCAAGGTCCACGCTGTCCAGAACCCCGGTCAACTCGCTTCTGCCCCCGGCAAGGGCCGCTGCGATGACGGCCCTGTGGGACATGGATTTGCTGGCCGGAGCCTTCACCCGGACGGTGGCATGCGCAATGTTCATGATCGTTCCGTTGTGTCGCGGTTTACAAAAGCCGCACGCCGTGGACGCTACGGCCGTTCATGGCCAGGTCCACGCTGCGGGGATCGTCGATGCGGCGCGAGGCGTCCCTGATCTCGAGATCGACGAGGGAGCCGTCGCTGCCGTATCCGAGCACGATGCCCGGCTTGTCGTAATCACACTTGCGCACGGGCGTTGTGGACAGCACAATCCGCAGCACGTCCTTCTGCGCGTCGTAATTCACCTTCATTCACGCACCCCTTTCAAGACGGTATCATTCCGGGCCATCGGCCCCGAGGTCCGCGGAAACGTCCAGCGACGGCCCCGCGGGGTAGCATCCCAGTATCCGCACGGTGTGGCAGCGCTCGCGCATCTCGGCCAGCGCCGAGGCGTATTCCCCGCGTTCGAGGTCGCACTCCACATCGACGAAAAATACGTACTTCCACTTCTCGCTCCGCATGGGGCGCGATTCCAGCTTCTTCATGTTCACGCCGTGGCGGGCGAAGACGTCCAGCACGCCGGACAGCGCGCCGGGCTTGTCGGGCAGCGTGAACAGGAGCGAGGTCTTGTCGCGCCCGCCGCCGCTCTCGCCGCCAATGCCGATGACCACGAAGCGCGTCCAGTTGTCCGGCAGATCCTCCACCCCGCGCGCCAGCACGTTGAGGCCGAAGATGTCCCCAAGGCGGACGTGGCCGATGGCGGCGGCGTCCGGCTCGTTCTGAACGCGGGCCGCAGCGGCGGCGGTGCTCTCCACGGGCACGAGCACGGCATTCGGCATGTTGGCCCGAAGCCAGCGCGCGCACTGGGCCAGCGGCTGCGGGTGCGAGTACACCCGGCGCACGTCGGCAAGCGAGGTGCCCATGCCGAGCACATTGTGGCTGATCTTGCAGAACAGCTCGCTCTGGATGCTCACGCCGAAGCGCAGGAACAGATCGAGGCTCTGGCCCACGGTGCCGTGCAACGAGTTTTCGAGCGGCACGATGCCAAGCTCGGCCTCGCCGGTGGACACGGCGCGGAACACGCCTTCAAGATCGTTCTGGGGGATGTAGTCGGCGCTGTGGCCGAGGAATTCGATGCCTGCGAAGTAGGAGAAGGTGCCCTCGGGACCGAGGTATGCCACCTGCTGGGGCCGCTGAAGATGGCGGCTGGAGGAGAAGATTTCGCGGTAGATGGCGCGCAGGTGGCGTTCGGGAAGCGAGTCGGCATGCACCAGCAGGCGCTCCATGACCTGCCGCTCGCGCACGGGTTTGAAGATGCAGTCCCCCGCGCCACGCTTGATGCGCCCCACTTCCAGCGAGCACGATGCCCGCCGGTTCAACAGCTCCACGATGCGCAGATCGAGTTCGTCGATCTCGCCGCGCAGGACGCCCAAACGCTCGTCGGCTTCGGGCTTGGCGGGGATGCGTGTCACGTCGTCTTTCTGGTCCGCCATGACTAGCCTTCCTTGATGTCTTCGCTGATGCGCATGCCGAAGTGCCGCCCCGCCGCGTCGGTCCGCACGAGAATCTCGTCGCCAGGCTTCAGTTCCACCACGGACACCGGCGAGCCGTCGGCGCGCACCACGCGGATGGTCTCCGCGTTCTGAAGAAAGACCCGCCCGAGCGTACCATCGGCGGTACGGGCCGTGACGAGCAGCATGGGCCGCACCTCCACCTTCACCCGACCCACCGTGGCAAGGGAGGTTCGTCCCGTCGCGTCCACGATGAGCACCTGCGTTCCGGCGGAAAGCTCTTCGAGGTAGTTGGTGCGGTCGCCGGGCATCACGACGTAGGCGTGCACGGCACCGGCGTTGACCCGAAACGGCCGCGCGGCCACGTAGGGATTGGACTCCGTCTCGGCATGGACGAGGACGGTAAAGGCGCTGGAATTGCCCACCAGCATGCCCTGTCCGCGCCGGAGCATGCTCAGTGTGTCCACGCACACGCGGTGGCCCAGCCCGGCCTGCTCCACGGCGGTGACCGTGGCGGTTTCGAGGTCGAGCACGCCCTGACTGAGCTTCAGCTCGGCCACGATGGCCTTGAGGTCCGCGGACGCGGACGGCGGAACCACGATGAAGTCCACGCCGCGCTCCAGAATGCCCGCCGCGAGCACTGCGCGCTCAAGAGATGCGACCTCGACGCCGAGGCCCTGCCCCTGCGCCAGAAGGTTCTCCACGGGGATGATCTCCCAGCCCTCGCGAAGCACCACACGCCCGCCAGCGGCCAGCGCCTCGGCGGCGGTCTTCTCGTCGTCCTTGCCACCAAGGGTCACGTAGGTGAAGGCGTCGGTGCCGAGCACCTCGGTACGGGCGAGGGTGGCCACCTTGTCCCGGTCGGCCGGGTCCACGATGACGCCGTCCACGCCGGATTCCAGCGCGAGGGTCACCAGATGCTTATCGAAGGGCACGGCCTGCACGAATATCTTCTTCATCGTCTCACTTCCCGTGTGGTTTGCGCTAGTCCAGTTCGTCGCCCATGAAGTCGACGGCCTGATCGAGATCCCAGTCCTTGTGGACGATGCCGTTGAGAGCCTTGAGGAGCAGTGTCACGTTCTTGTGCTGGAAGACGTTGCGCCCGATCGAGAGGCCGGAGCCGCCCGCCTGCACGCTGTCGTGCACCATGCGCAGAAGGTCGCGCGTGCTGTCCAGCTTCGGACCTCCGGCGATGACGACGGGGACGCAGCAGGACTCGGCGACGGTGGCGAAGCTGTCGGGGTCGCCGGTGTAGGGTACCTTCACGATGTCCGCGCCCAGTTCCTCGCCCACGCGGGCGCAGTGGCGGACCACCTCGGGAGCGTATTCGTCGGCGATCTTGGGGCCACGGGCGTAGATCATGGCCAGAACCGGCATGCCCCACTCCGTGGCGTGGGAGCTCACCTCGCCAAGCGCGTGCAGCATGTGCCGCTCCGTCTCGTCGCCGAGGTTCACATGCACGGACACGCCGTCCGCGCCGAGCTTCAGGGCGTCCTCCACGGTGCCGACCAGCGTCTTGGCGTTGGGCGAGGGGCACAGCGAGGTGCTGGCCGAAAGATGGATGATGAGGCCCACGTCGCGCCCGGCCCCGCGATGCGTGCAGCGCGGCAGGCCCTTATGCATCAGCACCGCGTTGGCGCCGCCCTCGGCGATCTGGTTCACCGTGCCCTTGAGGTCCACGAGACCGTAGATCGGGCCGACGCTCACGCCGTGATCCAGCGGGACGATGATCGTGCGTCGCGTGTTCCTGTCGAAAATCCGTTCCGAGCGAATGGCCTTGCCCAGCATCATGGCTGCGTCTCCTTGAAGATTGCGCCCCGTCGTGCCCGCACCTGCCCACAGCCCTCGGATGGAAAAAAAAGGGCCGCAGGCTTGATGCCTGCGGCCCCGATGAAGGCTGGTTTACAGTACGGCTACAAACCTCTCCATCCCTGACCGCAGGCCGGCATAAAATACATAAAGAACAGCCAGAAATACATCAGGCTGAACATGCTGCTGCGGGTGGAGGTGGTCATGGAGGTGTTGCACATTTGAAAATTTGTTACGCTCGCCCCCCGCGCTGTGTCAAGCGCTTTGCGAGGCGCATGCGAAACATCCCATTGCGTCGAGGCCTTGCGCGGGCTCTCAACGCGCGCGTTGATCGTTGCGAATTTTTCTTCGCCGTCTGCGGCCCCCGCCCGTCCTCGCGCCGCATAAACCCAAAAAGGGCGGCGCGCCCCACACGGAACGCGCCGCCCCTTCACTCAAAAAATCTCCTCGCCTAAAGCTGGGCGCAGTCGCTCGGGTCGCCCTGCAACTTCTCCATGGTGTGCTGGAGTGCGGGTAGCACGGCGGCAAGGTTCTCGCGCACGGCCTTGGGACTGCCGGGCAGATTGACCACGAGCGTGGTGCCAATGGTGCCCGCCACAGCCCGCGAGATGACGCCATGCGGCGTCTTGGCGAGGCTGGCGGCGGTCATGGCGTGCTCGAAGCCGGACAGACGCTTCTCGATGACCTTGAGCGTCGCCTCGGGCGTAATGTCGCGCGGGCCGACACCGGTGCCGCCGCTGGTGAGAATGAGGTCATAGCCCTGAAGCAGGGCGAGGTCCGACAGAAGCGCCTTGAGCTGACGCGATTCGTCGGGGATGAGGAACCCCTGACACAGGCACACGGGCAGCGTCTCGCGCACGGCGGCCTCGATGATGGGGCCGCACTCGTCCTCGCGCATTCCGGCAGCGCCCTTGTCGCTCAGCACGATCCACGCCACGCTGAAGCCGTCCTTGACGCAGGAGAAGCCGTAGGAACCGGGGACGAAATCCACGTTGGCCACGGCTTCGAGCACCGCGCCACGGCGGGCCGTGGCGCGGGGGTCCGGCGCGGGGGTCCAAAAGATGGAGCGAATGACGAACTCCTCGTCGCGCCCACGCGAAAGGCGCGCGCCGACGCCAGGCATCTGGTGCGGATGCTCCGGCCACAGGATATGCCCGGCCGAGGGGTAGGTCGGCAGCGGGGTCTGGTCCCCGACGCGAAACGAGAGTTCCGTTTCGGTGAGCAGAACGATGTCCTTGTATTGGGTCCGCATCGAAGGCCTCCTTGGTTAGGCGAGCAGAACGGCGATGATGCCGGTGACGAAGATTCCGTCGAAGGTTCCGGCTCCACCGATGGATAGAAGCGGCGCGTCGAGCAGTTCGCCGAAGCGCCTATCGACGAGATGCAGCACATCCGCACCGAGCAGGATGCCCATGCAGCCCGCGATGTAGGCCACCTGCGGCCCATGCCCCTCGGGCGCGAAAATGATGGCGGCCAGCGCGGCCACCAGCGGGGGCACGAGCATGGGCACGCCGATGCCGCGCCCCGGAATGGGACGCGCCAACGCATAGCATACCGCACAGACCGAGGCGAGGGCCAGCCCAAGCCCAACGGACGGACCGACCTGTCCGAGAAAGAGCACGCACAACAGGCAGGGGATCACGCAGCCGCCCACATTGACGGCCACCACCTGATCGACCAGCTCCATCTCCTGCGGGGAGACCTGAATGGAGCCGTTGCGATCCATGAACATGTGGCGCGGCCCGGCGGGCACGCGGACCACCCGCCCCGTGCGAAACAGGGGCAAGTTGACGCCGCTGCCGAAAAGCGTGGCCAAGAGGATGAGAAAGGCCTGCCCGGCGCTCAGTCCGAGCTTGCCGAAGGCCACGGTGACCAGCCCCACCTGCACAAGGATGAACAGCACGACGAGGGAAAGGAACAGCCCGACAAGGGCCAGCAGCATAAACGGGAAGGATATGAACGGGGGTCTCATGTCGAAATGATCACTCCTGCGGGGTTTCACTGTCTCCGAAAATGCTCTATCTTTCCGGACGGCAGGACGAAAAAACGGCCGCAAAGCCAAACGCCTGCGCACTCATGCAGACTAGCGCAGCCATCACGTGAAGTAAACGACACCGAATATCGCGAGGATTCGCCCATGAAAGGCATCATTCTGGCAGGCGGCTCCGGGACGCGCCTCTACCCGCTGACCCGCGCGGCCAGCAAGCAACTGCTTCCGGTCTACGACAAGCCCATGATCTACTATCCGCTGTCCGTGCTCATGCTGGCGGGCATCCGGGACGTGCTCATCATCTCCACCCCGCAGGACCTGCCGCGCTTTCGGGACATCTTCGGCGACGGCTCCCAGCTGGGCCTCAAGATATCCTACAAGGAGCAGCCCAAGCCCGAGGGCATCGCACAGGCCTTCATCCTCGCCGAGGACTTCATCGATGGCGAGCCGGTGAGCCTCATCCTCGGCGACAACATTTTCTACGGCCACGGACTGTCGGTCACGCTTCGCGCCTGCGCCCAACTGGAACGCGGCGGTATCATCTTCGGCTACAAGGTGCGCGACCCCGAGCGCTACGGCGTGGTGGAGTTCGACGAACTCCAGAACGTGGTGAGCATCGAGGAAAAACCCGCCAAGCCGCGCTCCAAGTACGCCGTGACCGGCCTGTACTTCTACGATTCGCAGGTGGTGGACATCGCCAAAAATCTCAAGCCCTCGGCCCGGGGTGAACTCGAAATCACCGACGTGAACAACGAGTACCTGCGCCGTGGCCAGCTCAAGGCCGAGTTCTTCGGGCGCGGGCTGGCGTGGCTCGATACCGGCACCCACGAATCCCTGTTGCAGGCCGCCAACTACGTGCAGGCCATTCAAGAACGCCAAGGCGTCATCGTGGCGTGCATCGAGGAAATCGCCTACCGCATGGGCTACATCAACGCCGCCCAGCTGGAGGCGCTGGCCTCGGACATGCTGAAGAACTCCTACGGCAAATATCTGCTGGAGGTCGCTCGGGGCGACTGATCCGCCCCCGCGCGGCTGCGGGTATCCCCATCGCGAAAACGAAACGCCCGGTCGGCACTGCCAACCGGGCGTTCTTCGTCGTGAAATCGAAACGGCCTCAACATTCCTCGCGTCCACGGCCGAGGATGTCCTGCGTCCACGCCATGGCCTGCACGAAGCATCGGTCGGCGTGCTCCTGCGTCAGGCCCACGGAATGCACGGCCTCGCGCACATAATCCCAATGCCCATGCTCGTAGGCGCGCGACAGGTCGAGCAGATGCTTGAGACGATTGTCCTGCCCAACCAGCGCCGCATAGACCTCGTCGTCCAGCGGAACGTTCTTCAGCACGACGTCCATGGGCTGGCCGAGCAGCGCATCGAGTAGCGAAAACAGGCCGAGCAGAAACATGGAATCCGGCGACACGCCGTAGCTCTTGGCCACCCCTTCGAGCATTTCGAGGAAGCGCCCCCGGTGCACGGAGAGAAACGCGACCTCGGCGGCCTTTCTAGAGGGACTCAGGTCCGACATGATGGCCACGCGCAGCCACTGGGCAAGCTGGCGCTGGCCGAGGAGCGTCAGCGCGCGCGACACGGAATCCACCTTGTAGCGCACGCCGAGTCCGGCGGAATTGATGTACTGAAACAGACGATAGGACAGGGACAGGTCGGACTGGATAATGCGGCCAATCTTGGCAACCTCGAAATCCGGCCGCCCCAGTTCCTGCAACAGTTGCAACTTGGCGATCTCGCTGGAGGATATCTTCTTTCCGGGGATGATCTCCGGCTTGGAAAAGAAGAAGCCCTGAAACAGCGTGAAGCCGAGTTCCTTGGTCAATTCGAAGGTTTCGAGATCCTCGACCTTCTCGGCCAGAAGCGTGCAGCCGTACTTCGCGAGCTTCTCCACGGTCTGGCGGATGCGTTCCGGATCGCCCCCCAGCCCGAGGATATCGACCTTGATGATGTCCACGAACTGCAAGAACGGTTCGAGTTCCGGCTCGCCCATGTAGTCGTCCATGGCGAGCATGAACCCGGACTGCTTGATGGCCTGAATGGCGTGCAGGACGTCAGGCTCCGGCCGCACATCTTCGAGAATCTCGACGATGGCGATGTCCGGCGGCAGAGCGAAGGCAGCGTCATCGAGGAGCAGCCTGCGCGGAAAGTTAATCAGCGCCCGCTGCCCCGGCTCCATGCCCGCGTGCGCCAGCAGGAACCCGTCGGCGATGACCTTGGTCGTCGCCATGTCGGAATCGGTGACGAACGCGCAGGCCGCCTCGCCGGAGCTGCGAAAGAGCAACTCATAGCCAAAGACGTTCTGCTGCACGTCGAAGATGGGCTGGCGCGCGACGAAGACGGACTCCGCCGCGCTGGTAATCTCGTCGCGCTCGTTGCACTTTGAAGGCATTTCAGTTCCTCGAAGGCAGGGCCGACTGCTAGGGAACAAGGGGAGCCAGTTTCAGGCCCTCGTCCACGGCAAGGCCGAGCATCAGGTTCGCGTTGGCCAGAGCCTGCCCCGATGCCCCGCGGCAGAGGTTGTCGATGACCGAGACCACGATGAGTCTGTTGGTGCGCGGATCGACGACAATCCCGATGTCGCAAAACATCGTCCCCCGCACGAAACGGGTCTCGGGCAGCGAGCCAAGGGGAAGCACCCGCACCCACGGGGAGTTCTGGTACATCTCGGAATATACCAGATGCGCCTCTTGCGGTGAAACGGTTTTTTGGAGCCGCGCGTAGGCGGTGGTGAGGATGCCTCGGTTGATGGGCAACAGGTGCGTGTTGAAGGAAACGGTCATTCCCGCCTGCCCGCACACGGCACCCAACTCCTGCTCGATCTCCGGCGTGTGGCGGTGACGGCCGAGGTTGTAGGCCCGAAACGTGTCGGACACCTCGCAGAACAGGGAGCCGACGCTAGCCTTGCGCCCGGAACCCGTGGTGCCGGACTTGGAGTCGATGACGATGCCGTCGGTCTCCACCAACCCGGCGCGAAGCGCCGGAGCAAGGCCGAGTATGGCCGAAGTGGGATAGCAGCCGGGATTGGCCACGAGCTGCGCCGTGCGCACGCGGTCCGCGTAGAATTCGGGCAGGCCGAACACGGCCTCGGGCAGAAGCTCCGGATGGCGATGCTCCAGCCCGTACCACTGGGCGTAGACCTCGGCATCGTGCAGGCGGAAGTCCGCCGAGAGGTCCACCACCTTCACCCCGCGCTCGACGAGGGCGGCGGCCATGTCCATGGCCGTGCCGTGGGGCACGGCCAAAAACACCAGCTCGCACGCGGCCGCGAGGTCGTCGGGGTCAGGCAGGGAAATGGTCAGCTCGCCGATGGGAAAGCCGGACAGCGACGGAAACAGGTCACGCAGGGTCTTCCCCGCCTCGGAGCGCGACGTGGCGCGCACCAGTTCCATGCCGCCGTGGCAGGCCAGAAGCCGTGCCAGTTCGATGCCCGTGTAGCCCGTCACGCCGACGAGGCCGACGGGAATGCGATGTGCCATGGGCGTCTCCTATTTCGTGTGCAGCACGTACTTCATGCGCAGTTCATAGAGCAGACCCGACAACAGTCGAGCTTCCTCGGCGTCCAGCCCACCCGTCGTCTTTTCCTCAAGCATGGACAGGATGTCGATGGTGTGCTTGGCCAGCGCGAGATTCTCCGCCGTGCGGCCGGACTCCGGCTCGGGCACCTCGCCGAGGTGCACCAGGGCCGAGGACGCAAGCGACATGACGAAGGTGGAAAACGTGACCTGCGGCAGGGGGATGTTCCCGGAGGACATCCGCTCCCGCGACTCGTCCACGGAACGCTTCTCGTCGGACATCTTCGATCTCCTTCGGATATGCCGTTACAGGAATGCCTCGGGCAGGCCCTGTTCGAGGGCGGCCTCGTAGGCGCGCATGCCGGTCTCCATGTACTCGCGCGAGGCGCTGTATCCGCCGCATGCGGCGATGGCGCGATCGAGCGCGTACAGCCCGGCCAGCACATCGCCGAAATCCACGTGGCCCATGTGGCCGAAGCGCACGATGCGGCCCTTCAGGCGATCCTGACCGCCAGCCATGATCACGCCATAGCGTTCGGCGCAGCAGGCCAGCACGGCGGAACCATCCACACCGGCGGGCAGCACGATGCTCGTGAGGCCCCAGGTGCAGTGATCGTCCTCGGCCAGAAGCGACAGGCCCATGGACCGGGCGGCGGCGCGCACCATCTGCGTCAAGGCCCACTGACGGCGGAACACCGCATCCAGCCCCTTCTCACGGAACATGGCCAGACAGGTGTGCAGGCCCATGAGCAGGTTGATGGGTGGGGTGAACAGCGTCTGGGAATTCTTGACGATCTTCTCGCGCTCACCGAGCAGGTTGAAATAGAATTCGCGGGGCTTGTTCTCTTCCACACGCTTCCACGCGCGCTCGGACAGGGCGAGGAAGGCCAGTCCGGGGGGCAGCATGAGGCCCTTCTGGGAGCCGGTAAGCAGGCAATCCACGCCCCACTCGTCCATGGGACAGGGCGAGATGCCAACGGCGGAGATGCCGTCCACGACAAGCATCACGTCGCGCTCGCGGGTCAGGGCGGCCAGCTCGCGCACGGGGTGCATCGCGCCGGTGGAGGTCTCGGAGGCCTGCACCAACACGCCCTTCACGTCGGGGTACTGGGCAAGTGCGGAGCGGACATGATCCACGGTGATGGCCTTGCCCCACGGCACGGAGATGATGATGGCGTCAACCGCGTGGGTGGAGGCGATCTCGCCCCAGCGCTCGCCGAACTTTCCGCCATCGACGATGATGACCTTCTCGCCCTTGCGGAAGAGGTTGTTCACCGCGGCGGTCATGGCTCCGGTACCGGAACAGGCCATGGAGATCACCGGCTGCTCGGTGCCGAACAGCCAACGCAGATCCTTCTGGATTTCGCCGAGCAGGGCCGTGAAGCCGGGCTTGCGGTGGTGCACCATATCCATGGCCAGCGTCAGGCGCACCGCTTCGGGAAGCGGCGTAGGGCCGGGCGTGAGAAGTCGCATCTTGTCCATCGTGTTCCCTTGTCCCTTGCGATTGAATGATGTTGCCGCGCATGCGCAGTGCCGTTCGCGCGATACGGAGAAGCGCTGCGCACGCGGACGCGCCGGAGCACGGCGGACGGCACACGCGGCACGATGGTGCAGGCGGCACGGTCCGAAGGCTCTCCGGCGCGCGAAGACTGCGGTGCGAACGCGCTAGTGCGCCTCGCCCCAGTTGCTCCCGGTGCCCCAGTCCACGACCAGCGGCACCGAAAGGTCATAAATCCCAGTCATGATTTCTTCAAGTCTGCGTCCTGCCCTTTCGGCGACGGCCCGAGGGGCCTCGATGAGCAGTTCGTCATGCACCTGCAGGATGAGCCGCGCGCCCATGGAACGCAGATCCTCGTCACGCCACGCGCGCAGCATGGCCATCTTGATGATGTCGGCGGCGCTGCCCTGAATGCGCGTGTTGATGGCCTGCCGCCGCGCCTGCGACTGATGGTGGGCATTGCGGGAGTTGATGTCCGGCAGAAGCCGCCTGCGTCCGGCCAGCGTGGTCACGAAGCCGTCGGTGCGGGCCTGCGCCTCCACCGCGTCGTAGAAGGCAGCCAGCCCGGACAGGCGCTCGAAATAACGCTCGATGAAACCCTTGGCCTCCTTGAGCGAAATGCCGAGTTCGCCAGCCAGCTTCTGCGGCCCCATGCCGTAGATGAGCCCGAAGTTGATGGTCTTGGCGCTTCGGCGCTCGTCTGGCTCCACGGCGTCCGGCGTGCGGTCGAAGAGGAGCGCGGCGGTGCGGGCGTGGATGTCCTCGCCATTGCGGAAGGCCTCCACGAGGGCGGGCTCTTCCGAAAAATGCGCCAGCACGCGCAGTTCGATCTGCGAATAGTCCGCCGCCACCAGCAGATTGCCCTCCGAGGCCGTGAAGCAGGAGCGCATGCGCTTGCCCATGTCGCCCCGGATGGGAATGTTCTGGAGATTCGGCCCGGAGCTGGACAGGCGGCCCGTGGCCGTGGCCAGCTGGTTGAAGGACGTATGCACGCGCCCGGCGGCGTCTGCGGCGCGAGGCAGCGGCTCCAGATAAGTGGAACGCATTTTCTCCAGCTTGCGCCAGCTCTGGATGTCCTCCACCACGGGATGCTCGGAGCGGATCTTCTCCAGCACCTCGAAGGCCGTGGACGGCAGGCCGCCGGGGGTCTTGCCGCGCGGCTTGAGGCCGAGGTCCGTGAACAGCACCTCCGCCATCTGCTGGCTGGAGCGGATGTTGAACTCGCGCCCTGCGCGCTCGTGGATGCGCACGGTGAGCGCGTCCAGCTCCGCCTGCACCTCATCGAGAAAGGCCGAGAGCGCGGCGGTGTCGATGGCTATGCCAGCCTCCTCCATGTCGGCCAGCACCGGGATGAGCGGCATTTCAAGCTCGCTCATGAGCGGCGACAGGTGCGCGGCGTCGAGGCGTCCACGCAGGGCAACGGCCATGGCCGCGGCCGTGCGGGCCTCGCCCTCCATGGGCATTCCCAAAAACTCAAGGGCCATGCGCTCGCGCAGGTGTTCCCAGCCGTAGTCGCGGTCCTCCGGCGAAAGCAGATAGCAGGCAAGGCCGAGATCGAAGAAACGTTCCGCCGGCAGGCTGCGCCACGCGTCGTCGGCCCGCAGCAGGTCCTTGACCGAGGGCACGGCGATACGGCGCGCGGCGGCCAGATGCTCCGCCAACTGCGCGGGCGTGCCGCACACGGCCCACTCCTGCCCCTTGATGCCCACCAGCCAGCGTCCGTCCTCGTCCGTAGGCACAAGGCCCACGTCGACACCGGCCACATCCGGCAGAGCGCGCGGCTCCGAGGCCTCGCGCAGGACGTAGGGCTCGCACAGTCCCTGCGTGACGGAGTCGGCGGCGGACTCGGCACATTCGGCGTCGGCAACCGATGCGGGCTGCGCGGCGGGAGCGGCGGGGGCCAGCCCGAACAGCGACAACTGCTGCGCGGCGGGAGCGGCGGATGCGGCAGGCCGCGTGGCCTCCGGAACCGGCTCCGGAGCGGGAGCGGGCTTTGGCGCAACCACCGGCCGGGGCAGATAGCTCGGCAGGGTGCGCAGCATGGTCCGGAATTCGTAGTGCGCAAGGAAGGCCTCCACCTCGTCGTAGACGGGCGGCTTCACGGCCAGCGCGGCGAGGTCGATGCCGGTGCAGACCTCGGTGGAGAGCGTGGTCAGGGTCCGGAAAAGGAAGGCGTCGTTCATACCGGTTTCCAGCTTGCGGCGCACCGACGCGGTAAACGTGCCCTTCCCCTCCACGATGGCGTCGCGCAAGGCCTCAAGGGTCGGGAACTGCTCCATGATCGTGGCGGCGGACTTGGGACCGATGCCCTGCACGCCGGGGATGTTGTCGGCCGAGTCGCCAATGAGCGCCTGAAAGTCCGGCCACTGGGCTGGCTCAAGCCCCGTGTCTCTACGGAAATCCATGATGGTGGTCAGCTTCTCGCGCTTGACGTCGGGGTCCCAGAGCACCACGGAATCGTCGAGGCACTGCTTGAGGTCCTTGTCCGCGCCGACGATGACCACGGGGCACTGGGCCTTCACACGGGCGGCCACGCTGGCCATGCAGTCGTCGGCCTCCACGCCCTCGGCCACGTGCAGCGGCAGGCCGAGCACGCGCACGGCGTCGCGCATCGGTTCGAGCTGCATGGCGAGGTCCTCGGGCATGGCCGGACGCTGGGCCTTGTACGGCTTGTAGAGCTCGTGACGGAAGGTCGGCCCCTTGCCGTCGAAGAAGACGCCGAGATACTCGGGCTTCTCGTCGCGCAGCAGGTTCATGAGCATGCGCAGGAACAGGTAGAGCGCGTTGGTGGGAAACCCGTCGGAGCGCTGCATATCGCGCATGGCGTAGTAGAAGCGGTAGGCGAAGGCGTGTCCGTCGATGAGGAACGCGGGAGACTGCTCGAATCCGAGACGATCTTTCAGGGACATTTAGGCTCCGTGCGCCGCGGCTGCGGCGGTGAATGGCGAGGCGCGGCTATTCTTCCCCCGCCTCGGCGGAGGGCTTGCGCACGCGCGTTTTCTTCGTTTTCAGACGGTTCCAGAGGAAGACTTCGACGGGGACGCCGTCAACGGCGTCGAGCGGTATCTCGGCGCGGGCCGCATTGCGGTGTCCGCCTGCGGAGCCAACGTCGCCGAAGCAGCGCGCGGCGAAGCGGCCCATGTCGCGCCGCAGGCCGTCGCCACGGAACACGGCCACCACGCGCCCGCCCGTGGTGCCGCTGATGACGGTCCACGCCGCACCCTGCACGCGCATGAACAGGTCCGCGAGGATGACGAGGATGTCCGGGCTGTCCACCTCCTCAAGGTAGGCGAAGATGCCCTGCCCCGTCAGGCGCAGCTTGAAGTAGGCCTGACAAAAGTAGCGCAGCCATTCGAGGTGGAATTCGCTGCGGTAGACCTTGCGCAGAAGCAGGTGGTCGGCGTGCTTCGACAGATACTGGAAGGCGCGCATGTCGGCCTCGCAGAAGGACCGCTCGAAGCTCGAAGTGTCGGTCTTTATGCCGTAGAGCAACGCCGTGGCCAAAAGCTTTCCGGGCCGGATGCGCAGGTTGTAGAGGTACTGCGTCAGGATGCTCGAATTGGAGCCGTACTCGGGCTTGATGTCCACATAATCCGCCGTGGCGGGCTTTTCCGCCGACAGGGGATGGTGGTCGATGATCACCGAGAAACGGTACTCCGAAAAGATGTCGCTATGGTGGGGCTGGGAGTCCACCAGCGCGAAGCGGTCGTACTGGGCGGCAACGTTGGGCGTGAGCCTGCGGGTGGGAATGCGCAGGCAGCGGATCATCTCTAGATTGTCCGGCCGGGATATCTCGTTGATGTGCGCGATGCCGCAGTCCTGCACGCGGCGGGCCATGATGCGCTTGAGGGCCATGGCCGAGGCCAGCGCGTCCGGGTCCGCGTTGATGATGATGAGCCAGCGCTCCTCGCGGCGGAACAGGGCCAGCATCTCGTCCAGCCGGGGAATAGAGCGGAAGTATGCCATCGTCGTCTCCAGGCGCGTGTGTCGCGCTAGCGGACCGACACCGCGCCGAGCATGTCGAGCAGAACACGCGCGGACTCCATGAGTCCGCGTTCCTCGAACACCTCGATGGTCAGCACCGCATCCGGGCGCAGTCGGTCCAGCATACGCTGTACCAGTGCTTGCCCCCGCTCGTCCAGTGCGGCGAGGGACAGATGGCGGCCGCCCGGCCCGGGCGCGTTAAGATGCAGCATGCGCACGCGGGCAAAATCCGCATCCTCCGCCAGAAACTCCTGTTCATAGGCCAACATGTGCCCCAAGTCCAGACACAGGGCCAGTCCCCGGTCCTCGGCCAGCCGCAGGTGCCGCGCGAGGTCGCACTCCCGCGTGTTCTCCAGAAGCAGGGCCGCCGGATCATACCCCGCGCCCTCCCAGCGGTCCGCGAAGGCCGCGAGCACGTCCGTGCGCGCCGGGGGGTGCAGCACGAAGGCCTGCGGCGAAAGAAACGCCGCCCGCGAAACGAGGCGCTCCACGACGCGCCACGCGGCATCGGCCCCGTCCTCCCACGGCAGATCCAGCGGCAGGTGGACGTGGTAGCGCAGCCCGAGCTGCGCCAGCCACGGCGGAAGATCCTCGTCCGTGTAGCGCAGGCAGGCGTCGGACTCGAAGAAGAGCAGCGCCACCTCCGGGAAAAGCCCCGCCAGATGGCGACAATTTTCCGCCACCCCGGAGGGGATCACGAAGGACGGCGCGGCCAGCACGCGGGGCGCACCCTGAATTTCCGCGACAATCTGCCGATAAGACATGCGTAGGCTCCGTGCGTCACGCGCCGGTTTTCCGGCAGGGAATGCCGCCGTCGCCCCGGGCCGGGAAACGAACCGGCCGCAGACGCTGGCGAAGCCCGCCGGGGCATGGATATTGCTGCTCACCCCAAAAAGGCAGACACACGGACCAGGAGGCCGCCATGAGCGCTTTCAAATGCCTGATGCAGCACTACCTCAATCCGCTGCACGTGTACTGCCGTCTGAGGGACATGGGCGTGAGCACCTCGCTCACCCGCCACATGTGTTCCGTCTACGAGCGGTACGTGTACAGAATCTTCTCGGCCTGAACGCCACAACCAGCCGCGGTATCCACAGGAGGACGGTCCGCGGCTCCGGCGCGCGCGAGGCCGACTACTCCCCGCCCCCAAGCAGGCCGAGCTGGCGCGTCTGGCGCACCACATGGCTGACCACCCGCGTCCGCGTCAGCAACTTCGCGTCGAGATCCGCGAGATACGGCGATGCGGACAGCCGAAGCTCCCGTCCGTAGAGCGTCCGCGACGCGGCATGGCTGAGATACAGCCGCCCACGCGCCCGCGTCAGCCCCACATAGAACAGCCTGCGTTCCTCGGCCTCGTCCGCCTCGGCGGCGTGGTTCGCGCTTCCCGTCAGCATTCCCGCCCCGGCAAAGGGCACTATGCCGTCCTCCAGCGCGGGCAGGAACACGGCCTCGAACTCAAGGCCCTTGGCCGCGTGCAGGGTCATGATCTGAATCTTCTCGGCCTTGGCGCGGACCTGATCGAGTTCCGACTGCAGGCCCACCCAGTTCAACAACCCCTGCCAGCCGCCGTGCTCGGCGTGGGCGCGTTCCAACTTGCGGAATTCCGGCCCCTGCCAGAACAGCGGGTCGAAGGGCCGCGCATCCTGAAGATAGGCGGCAATGCCAAGCGGACCGCGCTCGACGATGCGTTCCGGCAACTCCACGCGCTCGGCCTGTGCGTCGGCGGCGGGGCCGTCGATGCCGAGAGTCCGGCCCACGGCGTCCAAAAGCGCCGCCACGCGGGTATCCATCCAGAAGGCCTCGGCCTCGGGCACGGCGCAGGGCAGCCCCATGCGCTCCAGCGTGTTACGCAGGGTCGGGATGAGCGCCTTCATGCGCACCAGAATCGCCACGTCCCCCGGCGCGAGGCACGGGGAATCCGAAGCCGAATCGACCATGGTGTGGCTGGTGCCGCCCACGAGTTCGCGCACGCGCTCGCCGATCCACGTGGCCTCGCGCGCGGCGCTTGGCGCGGCGAAGAGCCGCAGGTCGGCCGCCACGTCGCAGCGCGCCACAAGGGCTGGACCACCGGGGACCACGGGCCGCGACAGATCAAGAACCTTCTGCGAGGAGCGGTAGTTCTCGGTCAGACTCACGACGTCCAGCCCCGGCCACGACGCTTCGAGGTATTCACGCACGTTGCCGCGCGCTCCACGGAAGGAATAGATGGACTGGTTGGGGTCGCCGATGGCGAAAAAGCCTCGCCCGTCGCGCCCGGACAGCGCGCGCACCAGCCCGAGTTGCAGGGCGGACAGGTCCTGCACCTCGTCTACAAGGACATGGGTGTAAGGATTGGCCCACGCGCCGGAATCGAGACTTCTGCGCCAGAAGACGAGCAGGTCCGTGTAGTCGGCGAGATTCAGGGCGGACTTGGCCTCGGCGTAGGCACGGGCCGCATCGGCCAGTTCGCCCGGTTCCTCCAACCGCTCGCGCACGAGGCCCAGCCGCTGCCACGCGGCGGACAGTTCGTGCCCGGACAGCGCCGGATTGGCCTTGGCGAACACGCGCCGGGACGCATCCTCGGTCAAAAGAATTGGTTCCTCCCCGCGCACCGAGGTCCAGCACTCGAAGGCCAGCGCGTGCAGCGTGTCGGCACGGGGCAGGGCCGCCTGCTCGCCGCGCATGTCCACGAGCCTGCGGCGCATTTCCGCCGCCGCGCGCCGGGTGAAGGTCAGGGCCAGAATGTGGCGGGGATTCTCTCCCGCGTCCAACAGGGCGTCGATGCGCCCCATGAGGGTCTGGGTCTTGCCGGTGCCGGGTCCGGCCAGCACGAGCACTGGTCCGGGACCGGCCGCGATGGCCCGCTTCTGCGCGGCGTTGTACCCCACGCCCGAGGTCTTGCCCTGCCCGGCGGTCTCCCGCTTCGGCGACGCGTCGTCTGAAACGGCGGCATCCGCACGCGGCACGGGCACGGCGCGCGGAGCGCGCGGCGCAGGCATGGTGATAAGCGAGCCACCACGGCGAATCTCGTCGCGCTCGGCAGGGGAAAAGACTGTGATGACGCCATACTGGCCGTCGAAGCCCGGCTGGCGCAGCACCTGCCCCCGGCGCATGCGGGCGATGCCCTCGGCCAGCGGAGTACTCACGTGGGCGATGTCCTCCAGCGGCACCTCCTGCAACACGGCCAACTCGGAACCAAAGCGGGCGATGAGCCGCCCGTAGAAGGCCTGCACCTTCTTGCTGGACGGGCCGACGCCAAGTACCTCGCCCACGATCTCGGGCAGGGGCACGAGGGAGCTGAATCCCGGCTGCCCCGAGGGCTGGAGGGGCGTCTCGCGGTCCGCCAGTTCCATCACCCGATTCAGCACGCCCACGGTCAGCGGCTTGCCGCACACGGGGCACAGGCCGCCACGGGCGCGGGTCTCCTGCGGGTCCATGACCACGCCACAGGCTCGGTGCCCGTCGAGGTGGTACTTGCCCTCCTCGGGGAAGAACTCCAGCGTGCCGAGGAAGCGGTGGCCGAGGGCCTCACCGCGCAGGGCGCGGTAGATGCCCTCGTAGGACATCTCGCCGCTAAAGAGATTGGCCTCGCGCGCGAGCTTCTCGCCGGAGTGTGCGTCGGAGTTGGAAATCATGCGATAACGGTCCAGAGCGGACCACATGCGGTTCATGTCCGGGTCCGAGGACAGGCCGGTCTCCATGGCGAAAATTTCGGAGGACAGATCGCCGAAGCACTCCTCCACGCTGTCGAAGCCGGACTTGGAGCCGAACAGCGAGAACCACGGCGTCCAGATGTGGGCTGGGACGAGGAAGGCGTTGGGACCGGTTTCGAGGACCATCTCCAGCAGGTCGCGGGCATCGAGGCCGAGGATGGGACGTCCGTCGGATTCGAGGTTGCCCACCTGCGCCAGCCTCCGGGTGAAGGACTTGGCCATGTCCAGCGTGGGCATGAACACGAGGTTGTGATTCTTGCGCACCCGCCCGCCGCGCTTGTAGATGCTGCTTATCTCGGTGCACAGCATGAAGCGCACGCGCCCCGAGAGCGGATAGCCCTCAAGCAGGGGAATCTCGCGCTCAAGGCGTCTGGGGTCGCGCAGGGTGAGCAGGCCGGAGTCGTCCTGCTCCAGCATGTCCTCGATTTCGGCCATCCACGCTGGGTGGGTGAAATCTCCCGTGGCGAGGACGTCGAGGCCCTTGACCCTCGCCCATGCGGACAGCGACCGAAGGTTCAACGCCTTGCTCGTTGCCCGCGAAAACCGTGAATGGATGTGTAGATCGGCTCGAAAGAGTTCCATGTGCTCCGTCGCATTGCAGAAGGTGTGTCTGGTGCGACGGAACTATAGAACCCAATCTGACGAGCTTCAAGCTCCTTATGTCCCGGTCCGCAGCGGCGCGGCCTCGATGGGACAGGAACTGGAAAAATTCTCGAAATCCCTGCGTGCCATGCGCTGGGCCTCCTCGCGCGTGCCGTTGCAGCGTCCGTAGCCGTCCAGCACCAAGCGCACGACCTCGCGATCCAGCGCGCCTGACTCGGTCATGGCATACAGCACTTTCGCCACATCGGGACGCGCCATGCCGCTGCGATAGGGGCGGTCCTCGGTAAGCGCCGTGAACACGTCGGCCACGGCCATGATGCGCGCACCGAGATCGAGCCGCGATCCGTCGAGATGGAAGGGATAGCCCGTGCCGTCGAGGCGTTCGTGATGGCGTCCGCTCCACGCGGCTATCTCGCGCAGGCCCGGCACTCCGGACAGCGCGGAGTTGGTGAAATAGGCATGGCCCTTCATGACGCCGTACTCGTCATCGGCCAAAGGCCCCGGCTTTTCGAGTAGCTCCGAGGAGATGGCCAGCTTGCCCACGTCGTGCAGGTTGCCCGCCACATGCAGCATGAGCGCCTCCTCGCGCCCAAGCCCGGCGAGGAGGCCCAGTTCCTCCGCCACGCACGCCACGCCGCGCGAATGGGTGGCCGTGAAGCGGCTGCGAAAATCCACCACATGCGCCACGAGGCGCGATACCTCCACCAGTTCCTCCGGCGTGAGCACCGTGGAGCGCGGCGCACAGGCCTCGCCGAGACCCACGATGCGATCCGGCGCGCCAAGCCCGCGCCAAAACGCCCCGGAGCGGCACAGGTCCAGCATCGGTCGGCACAACTCCGGAATGAACATCGTCCCCCTGCCGGATTCGATATGCGCGGCAATGCCGTCCAGATCAGGCGGTTCGCCGGGGCGGCGCGGGGAGAGCACATCCACGCGGTCCGCCAGATGCACGATGCCCGCGAGCCACAATAGCCCCCCATCGTCATCACACCGTTCATAATCCCTGAAGGGCACGTGATGCCTGCGGATGATGCGCGCCATGGTCGCGAAGCGCGCGGAACCGGCCAGCAGGTGGTAGCCCGTCTGCATGTGGCTTATGTCGTCCGTGTCGAACTGGAGGGTGTCTATGCGCGAACGCAGGGTGAACACGCCCACGTCGTGCAGCAGCGCGGCGAGAACCACGTCCGCCCGCTCCTCAGGGGTGGCTCCGGCGGCCTGCGCCAGCGCTCCGGCGATGTAGGCGGTCCGATGATGATGCCCGACGACAAGCGGGCTGATGAAATCCAGCACAGCTGATACCGCGCCCACCAGATCGAAAAACTTCACCCGCGGGAACGCTCCGGCCCGCGCCTCGTCGATCACACTCATGGTCGCACCTCCAACTATCCCCACTCTACCCCACGCAAGGCTTCGTGCAAGCCATTTCCAGCGTTTTGCCCGTCAGTCGGGCACTTGCGGCACAGAGGGACGCGAAACGCCACGAAATACATGAAAATCTATTTCGAAATCACAAAAAAGGCCTCCGTCCCAGTGGGGCGGAGGCCTTTGCACGTCGTTCGAAAAATCTAGTAGCGGGTCAGCGCGCCTTCGCTGGCGAAGAAGACCTCGCCGCCGGTGTCGTCGCCGGGGCTCTTGTCGACGTCGCCGTAACGCTCGGACGTGAGCTTCATGCGGTAGCCGAAGGTGATGAACAGGTCGTCTCGTGTTTCCAGCTTGTCGGGCCGCAAGATGAACTCGAACTCGACGCCCTCCGCCCGGTCGAGGCTGCGCGGCAAATACACCCGCAGGTCCTTGGCGATGACGTTGCCGTCGCGGTCGGAAAGGTAGGCGGCGAGCCACAGGTCCCCCACCCACTCGGCCCATCCGGGCACGGCGTCGGTCACGGGGTAGGCCCGGCCGCGCACGCCGAAGCGGTCGGTCAGCGGCACCACCGCGTAGTCGAAGCGCCAGAACTTCATGGGCAGGGACTGCCCCGCCTCAAGCACCCACGGCTGACGCTTGAGGTGCTTCACGCTCATGTGCGAACAGCCGGTCACGATGGCCGCGAGAACGACGAGGGCCGCTATCCACGCGACATGACGTTTCATGAATGCCTCCGGGCCGTTACTGGTTCAGATTGGGAGAACCTTGCACCAGCATCTCGGCAAGAGTCAAGTTCACTTTCGGCAACGCATGTATGCGCGATCCCAGAAAATCCATCTCCAGCGCGGCAAGGTCGCGATACAGGGGCGTGCGATCCAGCGGACGCAGATTCTGCGCCTCGGCGGTGACCTCGGTGAAACGCCAGCATCCGGGGTAGCGCTGCTCCACGGGCCGCCCGAGGGGACCGCGTCCCACCAGCGTATGCACCACGCCATGCAGGCGGCAAATCATAAGCCGATGCCGATACAGACCGCACAGGCCGTCGTCGTTGAGGGGGCACATGGCGTCGGGGCGCGTGCCAGCGGCGAGGCTCTCGTTCATGCTGCGCACGTAGTCGTGGGCGCGCTCCAGATACAGGGCGCGGCGCTCCTCGGGCAGCTCCTGCATGCCCTTCCACAGAAACGCCCACTCCACGTAGGTGTGGTGCTGGAAATAGCTCGTACAGCAGTTCTGCGGACAGTCCGCGCAGGTGAAGCCCGTCCCGGCGACGGTGGCGTCGTACTCCTTCTGCATGCGGGCATAGAGGGCCTCAAGACGTCTGAACACACCAACGCTGTTACGCTTCACGTTCGCCTTCCCGTTGATTGAGCCAGTCCCGAATGGCCTCGGCGCACGCGTCGGGACCAAGGCGACCCGAGTCCACGGTGAAGTCCGCGGCGGCCTCGTACAGGGGCAGGCGTTCGTTGAAGAGATCCTCCACGGTCTGGCCAGGGGCGATGGCCAGTCCGCGATCCGGATTCGCGGCCACGCGGGCGAGGATCACCTCACGCGCGGGGGCGAGGTACACGATGGGACCAAGCTCGCGCAGGCGGTCCATGCATCGCTTGCCATAGACCACGCTACCACCGGTGGAGATCACCGCGCGCCGCACGGCCAGACCGGAGACGATCTCGTCCTCGACCTCCACAAAGCGGTCGCGGCCGAAGGCGTCGGCCAATTCCTGAAGGGGGCGGCCGAAATGGGCCTCGATGAGCTGATCCGTATCGAGCTGCGGCCACCCGAGCAGGGCGGCCAGCCTGTTGCCGACGGTGGACTTGCCCGCACCGGCCATGCCGATGAGAGTCACGCATCCGCCGCCGGTGGCGTAGAGACTGCTACCTTTTCCAGACATGTATGATTCCGTTCGTTGCTGTCGTGATGAATCCGGCACAGCCGGAGAGGCCCGTGTACAATCTCTGGCGCGCCGGGTCCAGCCTTATGCCTGTTCCCTTCCGCGACGGCCCGTTGTATACCCGCCGCATGCGAAAGAGACTCTCCCCCACTGCAATGTCGCTCGCGCTCGTCCGCGCCCTTGAGGCCGGGGCCGTGCGCGACGAGGATACAAGCGTCCTGTTCCACGACCTCTCGCTCATCGAAGAGCGCGTTCGCGAACTGGGCGAGGCCTTCCCCGCAGACACCCTGCACGCGGTGGCCGTCAAGGCCAATCCCCTGCGCAAGGTTCTCCGGCACATCGAAACCCTTTCCAAACCGGGCACGGGTCCGCTCCTCGGCCTCGAAGCCGCATCGGAGCCGGAGTTCGAATTGGCGCTCTCCAGCGGCTTCACGCCGGAGCGCATCGTGTTCGACTCCCCGGCCAAGACCGTCCGCGAGCTTGGGCGCGCCATCGACCTCGGCGTGCACCTCAACATGGACAACCTGCAGGAAGTCGAACGCGTGGCCGCCATGGTGGCCGAACGGAATAGCGCCCCCACCGGTGGCTTCGGCATCCGCATCAACCCGCAGGTGGGCAGCGGCACCATCGGCGCGACCTCCGTGGCGGCGGAATACTCCAAGTTCGGCGTGCCGCTCAAGGTCTTCCGGAGCGAACTGGCCGAGGCCTACGCGAAGAATCCGTGGCTCACGGGCGTGCACGTACACGTCGGCTCGCAGGGCTGCCCCATGGACCAGATTGTCACCGGCATTCGCGCGGTGCTCGATTTCGTCGAAGAGGTCAACGCGGCCACCGGCGGGCGCATCCGCACCTTCGACATGGGCGGCGGCCTGCCTGCGGACTACGGTCAGGACGGCTTCGACGCCCCGGACTTCACCCGCTACGCCGCGGCGCTTCGCGAGCGCTGCCCGGAACTCTTCTCGGGCCGCTACCGACTCATGACCGAATTCGGCCGCGCCGTACACGCCAATGCGGGCTTCGCCGCCAGCCGCGTGGAATACGTGAAGCCGCAGGGCGACATCCGCACCGCCGTGATCCACCTCGGCGCGGACATGTTCCTGCGCAAATGCTACAACCCCGGCGACTGGCACCACGCCTTCACCGTCTGCGCCCCGGACGGCAGCCTCAAGAGCGGCGGCGAGCGGCCCTACCGCATCGCGGGTCCCCTGTGCTTCGCGGGTGACCTGCCCGGACGCGACGTGGTGCTGCCCGAGATCGAACCCGGCGACTGGATCATCATCCACGACACCGGCGCGTATACCCTGTCCATGTGGTCGCGCTACAACTCGCGCGCCGTGCCCGCAGTGCTCGGCTTCGACAGCCCGGACGCAACTGGCGGCGTCATCGTCCTCAAGCGCCGCGAGCGCCCCGAAGACGTGCTGCGCTTCTGGGAATAGCCATCCACGCGCGGGCACAGCGCTGCGCCGCGCGAACCCCCTTTCGGGGCGGGCCGGATGGTCCGCCCCACCCCTTCACGCGGAGGCGTCCATGCTCGTCACGTTCACGGGTGTCGGCGAGGCGTTCGACGAACGCATCCCCAACTGCTCGATCCTGCTCGAAGCCAACGGGGCGAACGGCCCCGTCACCGCACTTCTGGACTGCGGCTTCACCGCCGCGCACGCCTTCTGGCGCACGGCCCGCGCCCCCCTCGATCTCGACTGTCTGTGGATATCGCACTTCCACGGCGACCACTTCTTCGGCGTGCCGCTCCTGTATCTGCGCTTCTGGGAGGAGGACCGCACGCGTCCGCTCACGGTCATCGGCGGTCCGGGAGTGGAAGCGGCCCTGACGCAGGCCATGGACGCCGCCTATCCGCGCTTTCGCGAGCGCATGCGCTTCCCTGTCCACTACATCGAGGCCGAACCGGGCCGTCCCTTCACGGCCTGCGGGCTGAACTGGAACACCGCCTTCGGCGGCCACGGCCAACCCTGCCTCGCCGTGCGCGTGGACGACGGCGAACGCGCCGTGTTCTACAGCGGCGACGGCCGCCCCACGCCGGAAACCCTCGCCCTCGCCACGGGCTGCGACCTCGTGGCGCAGGAGGCCTTCAGCCTCGAACTGGACACCGAGGGCCACGGTACCATTCCCGGAGCCATCGACTTCGCCCGCAAGGCCGAAGCCAAGCGGCTGGCCATCGTCCACGTCAACCGCCGCGTGCGTCATGGCCGTACCGACGAAATCCGCGCCCTGCTCGCCACGGCGACGGACATCAACGCCTGTATGCCCGAAGCCGGTGACAGCCTGCGCCTCGGCTGATTCCCAGAGATTTCCACGCCACGCGAAAAGGGGCCGGAAGCGATGCTTCCGGCCCCTTTCGTTCGTGATTCGCGCGTCTGCTGGAGTACCGTCTACTTGAAGACGATAGTGCGGTTGCCGTAAAGGAGAATGCGGTCCTCCAGATGCCACTTCACCGCACGGGCCAGCACCTGCCGTTCGAGGTCTCGGCCGAGGTCCTTCAGGTCCTCCACGCTGTGGCGATGGGTCACGCGGGCCACGTCCTGTTCGATGATGGGACCGGCGTCCAGCTCCTCCACCACGTAGTGCGCCGTCGCGCCGATAACCTTCACGCCCTTGTCGTGGGCCTGCCGGTAGGGATCGGCACCCGCGAAGGCGGGAAGAAACGAGTGGTGGATGTTGATGATGCGGCGGGGATAGCGGCTGACCAGCTCCCCGGAGAGAATCTGCATGTAGCGGGCGAGCACCACCAAATCGGCGTTGCCCTCCAAAAGCTCCACGATGCGCTCCTCGCTGGCCTCCTTGTTGGCGGGGTCCACGGGAACGTGGTGGAACGGGATGCCGAAGGCCTCCACGGGCGCACGCAGGTCGTCATGGTTGCTGATGACCATGGAAATGTCCGTCTGGAGCTTACCACGCTTCCACAGCCACAGCAGTTCATACAGCGCGTGGTCGAACTTGGAGACGAGGATGGCCGTCTTCTTGCGCGGCTTGGCGTAGCTGATGCGCCAGTTCATGCCGAAGCGCTCCGCCACGACCTCGTCGAAGGCCTTCTCCAGCGTGGAGGCGGAGACGTCCATGTACGGCGTCTGAAATTCGAGGCGCATGAAGAAGTCGCCGCCCTCGGGGTCCGTGGAGTGCTGAGCGAGTTCCGTGATGTTCACGCCGTGGGAATAGAGGAAACTGCTCACGGCGGACACGATGCCCGGCCGATCCGGGCAGGAGATGAGCAGTCGGGCGATATTGTCGTTTTTCATGATTCGTTCCATCCGTTGAGCTTCGCGGTCATGCTCTCGATGTCGATGCGCACCACCGCAATGCGTTCACATGTCTTCTCCGGGAAATCCTCGTCCCGGAACGTTTCCTTCGCATACTGGGCCATCACGGCGCGCAGGCCGCGAAGTATCTCTTCGCGCCCGGATACGACATGCGCCGTGCCAAAGCCGACGACGCTCGCGTAGCGCATGCTCCATGCGCAGGGCGTCGCTCCGGCCATGGGCTCGCAATCCACGTCCACCTCGAAGCACACCTGCGGATTGGCCTGCAGAATGTCCATCTTGCGGCCATGCGGCCCGGAGTGCACATACAGGCAGCCCTCGCCGCAGCCAAAGCACACCGGGACCACGTAGGGCCGCCCGGCGTCGCACAGGCCAAGGCGCAGCACCCGCGCCCTGCGCAGGATGCCCCAGATTTTCCCGGAATCCCCGGTAAGCCGCTCCGGCCTGCCCATCATGGCCTCCCAATGCGACAATCATCGCATTTACAGCACTGTTCTGCGGCGCTATGACAGGGCCATGCATGAAGAAAGCGCATGGGCACCCGAACATCCAGCCGTCTCGATCATCATCCCCGTCCTTCGCGAGGCCGAGGGGGCAAACGCGCTCGTCGAGCACGTCCTCGCCCTGTCGCCCGCCGGAACGGCGGAAATCCTCATGGTGGACGGGTCAGAAAACGGGGATACAATAAAAGCCCTGCGCCATAAAGAGATTAAAACCCTCCTCGCCCCGCGCGGCAGGGCGCGGCAGATGAACGCCGCCGCACAGGCCGCCTCGGGCGACATTCTGCTCTTCCTGCACGCCGACACACGCCTGCCGCAGGACGCCCTGTCCCTCGTCACGCAAGCCGCTACGGACGGCTGCGTGGGCGGCGCGTTCACCCTGCGCTTCGACACCGATTCCCCCGGAATGCGCCTCATCGCCGCCGTGGCCAACCTGCGCTCGCAGCTCACCCGCGCACCCTACGGCGATCAGGCCCAGTTCTTCCTGCGCGACTACTTTCTCGCCATCGGTGGCTTTCGGGACATGCCGCTCATGGAGGACCTCGAAATCATGACGCGCATCCGCAGGCGCGCGGACCGCATCCGCATCCTCGACGCCGCAGTGACCACCTCGGCCCGGCGCTGGCGCGAGGAAGGCCTCCTGCGCTGCACGCTGCGCAACTGGGCGCTGCGCCTCGCCTACCACGCCGGAATCTCCGCGCACAGACTGGCCGCCTTCTACTCCTTCGGACGCACCACAACGGAGAAACGCCCATGAGCCGCCCCGCTGCCGCCCTCTTCTTCGTCAAACTGCCCGAACCGGGCAGAGTCAAGACACGCCTCGCCGCCGCCATCGGTGACGACCGCGCCATGCGCCTCTACGACGCCTTCGCCCGCGACCAGCGCGACGCGCTCCTCGCCTCGGGCTTGCACGTCATCGCCTGCTGCGATCCGGCGGCCTCGTCCCGGCGCTACCGCACATGGCTTGGCCAGAGCGTGGGTTACATGGACCAACGCGGAGACGACCTCGGCCAACGCATGGCAAACGCCTTCGCCGACGCCTTCGCCGATGGCCGCGAAGCAGCCGTGCTCACCGGCAGCGATGCCCCGCACATGCCCTCGTCCCTCGTCGCCGAAGCCCTCGCGCAGGCCACGTCCGTCGGAGCGGCCATCGCCCCGTCCCCAGACGGCGGCTACTCCCTCATCGCCTTCAAGCGCGACGCCTTCGCCCCAGAAATCTTCGAGAACATGCAGTGGAGCACCCCGGAAGTTCTCGCCACCACCCTCGATTCCTTCGCCCACGCAGGGCGCGCGGTGCATCTTCTGCCCGCCGTCGACGACATCGACACCATCGAGGACCTCGAAGCCCTCGTGCAACGCTTCGCCAACGGCGGCGGTCCGGCGCGCACCCTGCGCCTTGCCGCACAGTTCGGCATTGGCGAACAAGTGGACTGAAAGGCCGAAAGTCCCGCCAAATCCAGCATTCCGCCTGTTCCCACTTCGCGGCGCACAAACGTTGTCCGCAAGCGGGAAAGGCCGTATACAGAAGATTGCGGATCGGCATCGCTCCGCGCTCACACTCTCTTCCGGGGGCAGGCATGGGCAACCCGTCGAAAGGCTCCTTTCTGGTCAAAAACTTCCTGCGCTATTCCGTGATCTTCTCAGAAGGCACGCGCGGCGACACGGCCTATCTGCTCAAGGAAGGCATGGTCGAGATCTCCAAGGAGATGGACGGCAAGAAGAAGGTCTTCGCGCACCTGCGCCCGCCGTCCATGTTCGGGGAAATGGCCATCCTCCTCGATGACGAGAAACGTACCGCCACCGCCGTGGCGCTGGAGGACTCCAAGGTCGTCGAAATCAAGAAGTACGACTTTCAGGAATACCTGAAGCAATCCCCCGTCATCATCTCCACATTGGTCAACGTGCTGGTCCACCGGCTCAAGACCGCCACCGTCAAATCCCTGCGCGTCCCCAACCTCTTCATCGGCATCTGCAACGTCTTCGGACTCATGGCGCAGGGCGGCGTGACCACCTTCAACTACCTCGATACCCTCAACACCCTCGCCGCCACCTTCAACACGAACAAGGAAAGCATCGACAAGGCGCTCTCCATGCTCGAACAGCACAAAATCATCGAATTCTTCATGAACGACAACCACGAGAAGACCATCCGCCTCCTCGAAACCAAAGACCTCGCCCACAAGGTCGCCGAGCGCACCAAGGGTGCCTGACGCTCCGCCGCCCCGCGCAGCGGCTCATCGCTGTGGCCGACCGTTTCGGTCATTGCCACATGCAAGCCGTAGGCTCCGCCGGCCAAGGGGCCGCTGGCCCCTTGGAACCCCGACATGCGATAACCGTGGGTGCCCTTGGTAGACCGTGCGGCTTTGCGCGACGAAGCCCTACTGAGGATTGTCAAGGGGGTCACCCCCTTGACCGGGGTCCGGGGCAGCGCCCCGGCCGCCGGAGGCCTTTCTTTTGGACACAAAACGGCCCCGCTCGCCACATGGCGAACGGGGCCGTTCACAGTCGTGCTTCCTGCCGAAATTAGCGGTCGGTGATGGTGCCCTCGTGCAGCATGCGCTGGATCTGGGCCACGTCCTTGTCACCGCGTCCGGAGAGGTTGACGATGACGATCTTGTCCTGACCGAGGGTCGGGGCGAGCTTCAAGGCCTGCGCCAGCGCGTGGGAGGATTCCAGCGCGGGAATGATACCTTCGGAGCGCGACAGGGTGAAGAACGCGTGCACAGCCTCGGCATCGGAGGCGGAGACGTACTCGGCGCGACCGATGTCCTTCAGGTAGCTGTGCTCGGGGCCGACGCCGGGGTAGTCCAGACCGGCAGAGATGGAGTAGACCGGGGCGGGTTCGCCCTTGTCGTCCTGCAGCACGTAGGACTTGAAACCGTGCAGTACGCCGGGGGTGCCAAGGCTCAGAGTGGCGGCGTGATTGCCGGGGGTCAGACCGCGTCCGGCAGGCTCCACGCCCTGCATGCGCACGCCCTCGTCTTCGAGGAAGGGATGGAACAGGCCGATGGCGTTGGAGCCGCCGCCCACGCAGGCCACCAGATAATCGGGCATGCGGCCTTCGAGTTCGAGAATCTGCTTGCGGGCCTCGCGGCCGATGACGGACTGGAAGTCGCGCACCATCTCCGGATAGGGATGCGGACCAACGGCGGAACCGAGCAGGTAGAAGCTCTCGCCCGCGTCGGCCACCCATGCGGCGATGGCCTCGTCCACGGCCTCCTTGAGGGTACGCTGGCCGCTCATGGCCGGAACGACCTTCGCGCCCATCATCTCCATGCGGAACACGTTGAGCTTCTGACGTTCGATGTCCTCCGCACCCATGTACACCGTACATTCCATGCCCATGAGCGCTGCGGTGGCCGCGGTGGCCACGCCGTGCTGACCGGCACCGGTCTCGGCGATGATGCGGGTCTTGCCCATACGCTTGGCCAGCAGAATCTGGCCGATGGTGTTGTTGACCTTGTGCGCGCCGAGGTGGTTCAGGTCCTCGCGCTTGAGGTAGATGCGCGCGCCGCCAAGCTGGCGGGTCAGGTTGCCGCAGAAATAGAGCGGGGTGGGACGGCCCGAGAAGTGCTTGAGCAGGCGCTTGAAGTCGGCGAGGAAATCGTCGTCATCGCGGTAGCGCTCGTAGGCCTCGGCCAGTTCGGCCACGACGGGAAGCACCTCGGCAGGAAGAAACTGGCCGCCGTATTCGCCAAAGAAACCGTCCGCATTGGGAAGCATGGTCATTGTCGTACTCCTTCCGGTCGCGGGGCAGCTCGGCCGCCAGAAATGAAAAAACCGCGGCCAGTCTGCACTGCCGCGGTTGATGTGTCTGTCTTTCGGTTTTTTATTGTCGCAAAAGCATCACGCGCGGCTCTGTTACCAGAGCCACCACCAAGAAAAGCAGGAGGTGAGAGCGATGTGACACTTGCGCATGCGTGATCTCTACCCGCCAGTGGGCACCGCTGTCAAGCCCCCCTGCGAGAGCTAGTCGAACCACTCGCGCCAGCCGGGCCACTCCACCAGCAGGCGGGCCATGCGCGCGTAACCTGCGGAACGCGGATGGATGCCGTCCGACGCGCGCACGTCGGCGATGTAGTGCGCATCACCGCCAAGGCGTCCCACCATGTCGAAGTAGGGCACGCCGAAGCGTGCGCACACGGTGCCGAGGCGCATGGACAGCTCGGATATGCGAGCCGTGTGGCCAGGATCGGACACCGGAGGCGGCCCCACGAAAAGGGTGTCGTAGCCGCGCGCGGCCTCAAGCAGGATCTGCGTGTTCTCTGCGGCCTCGTCCGCCGTGGCGCGGGGGCGGGACCCTGCCATGGCCATATCGCCCACGCCGTAGGAGAACACCAACCGGGTGCGCAGGCCCTGCAATTCGCGGCGTTCGAGCTCGCCCCGCCAGCGGGCGAGGATCTGGGCGCTGGCGTCCCGGCGCACGCCGAGGTTGTAATAGGTGAGGTCCAGCCCCGCCGCGATATGCGGCGCGCACAAGCGTCCGGGCCAGCCGAGACATTCCGCGTCGCGCGTGCCGTTGACCAGCGAATCCCCGAAGAAGCAGATGACCATGTCGTTTCCTCCCTCATGCATGCGCAAACAGTGCGCAGTCTGCGGCACGAACCGTCGGACGCCGCATCCGCGTCATTGTGCCAGAACGGAGAAAAAGCGAAAGGGTCCGCCGGACGAACCAACGGACCCCTTTCGGAAATACGGACGCGACAGACCTACTCGCCGTTCTTCCAGGACTGCTTAATGTAGAACATGCACAGGCCCACCATCACCAAACCGAGAAAGAACCAGAAGAAATCCATAGTTCACTCCTTGCATGGAAAATTCAGATTCACATAACGGGATTTTCCCATCATTTCAACTCAAGAAGTGCCACGCACTCCACATGGGCCGAATGGGGGAACATGTCCACCGGGCACGCCTCCACCAGCCGATAGGACTGCGAAAGAAGCGCCACGTCGCGCGAGAGCGTCGCCGGATTGCACGACACGTAGACGATGCGCTTCGGCGCGGCCTTGGCGATGGCCTGCACCACGTCCTCGTGCATGCCCTTGCGGGGCGGGTCGGTAATGACGACGTCCGGGCGTTCCCCGCGCGAGGCGATCATGTCGCGCACGTCGCCAGCCACGAACTCGCAGTTGCCGATGCCGTTGAGCTTCGCGTTGGCGCGGGCATCCTCCACGGCGGACTCCACCGTCTCGAAGCCTACCACACGTCCGGCCGCCTGCGCCATGACCAGCGACAGCCCGCCGGAACCGCAGTAGAGATCCCACACGGTCTGCTCGCCGGACAGGGCCGCGTAGTCGCGCGCCTTGGCATACAGACGCTCGGCCGCGCCGGTGTTGGTCTGAAAGAAGGAATCCGGCGAGATGCGGTAGCGGATGCCGAGGACCTCGTCCTCGATGACACCGGGGCCAAGCGTCGCCACCACGCGCTCGCCAAAGGCGATGGCGCTTGGCGCGCGGCGTTCGGAATGCACGAAGGTGGTCACGGCGGGCAGGGCCTCCATGAGCTGCGCGCCAAGGGCACGAGCCACGGCGGCACCGGGACCAGCCGAAGTGATGAGATGCACCATGACCTGCCCGGTCGCGCGGCCCTCGCGCACCACGAGGAAGCGCCACAGGCCCTTGCGAGTGCGCGGATTCCACGACGGCACGCCGGAGTCGCGGCAGAACTCGCGGGCGCGGATGACGATGTCCATGGCCAGCGGGGATTGCAGGCCACAAGCCTCCACGTTGACGATGCTCTCGTCGGAGCCGCGTTTATGCAGGCCAAGCGAGAGATTACGCTCGCTGCCGCCACCGGAGAAGGCGAATTCCATCTTGTTGCGGAAGTGGAGCGAATCGGGCGAGGGCACGGTTTCGAGCACCTCGGGCGTCTCCTCGCCGCCAAGGCGCGACAGGCTATCCGACACGAAGCGCCGCTTCCAGAGAAGCTGCCCGGCCTGATCCATGTCCTGCAAATCGCAGCCGCCGCACTTGCCGTAGTGGGGGCAGAAGGGTTTCACGTCGTGCGGGCCGGACTCCAGCAGCCGGACGGTTTCCGCCTCGGCGAAGCGCTTCTTCACCGACGTGATCTGCGCCTCCACGCGCTGTCCCGGCAACGCTCCCTCGACGAAAAATACGAAGCCCTCGGCGCGTGCCACACCGCGTCCGCCAAAGGCCAGCGCGTCAACGGTCAGTTCCAGCCTGTCACCATTGTGAATATTTTCTCTCATTGCCCCACTTCCATTTTCAATCGACTTGACTTTTTCGATTTTTCATTCGATTTCAAGAACTCCAAAGCCAACGAGGAGGAGCACCATGGAAACCCTGTTCGAACTGATGCGCAATGCCTATCACAGCACCCCGCAGGGCTGGGTCGGCGTCCCGCTGATCTACATGTATATGGCGCTGATCGTGGGCACTGCCCTCTATCGCATTCGCCAGCACAAGAACCACCACTAGGCGGATACTCCGCGCCGGATGTCACCACTTTCCGGCCGGTGGTCAAGCAGATTTTCGCGAAAGGGCCAAGACGTCAGACCTGTCTGACGTCTTGGCCCTTTCGCGTTTGGCAAAAGGCAGCAACGCCGAAACACGTCCCCGTCTGCAACTCGGCAGGCACAGCGCGCGAACCGTCACGCCGCATGCGCCTATCCCCTACTCGGCAGAGCCGCCACCCGGCAGCCCCACCGAGGCTCCCCGCTTGAGAGGCGGGTTTCCGCCGCCGAGCGCATCCTCCCACATATCGCGGCGATGGCACGGCCCGGCGGCAGAGACAATGCTTCCGTCGTCGGCTAGTCCGCCCGCAGAATCACCGAAAAGGCCGAACACACCACCCACGCGGGCATGCCCGGCGCAAAGGCGCCCACGCGCAGGCTGTCCACGGTGACGATGGCGCAGATTTCCGTCCCGTCCTCCAGACGTACCACAACTTCCGCCGATACGTCGCCAAGGCCGACGCGCTCCACCACACCCGAAAAGACATTCCCAGACGCCACGGCGGGGCGCTGCGCCCCCGGAACGACCACCACCCACGGGGCCTTGATCTCCGCGGCCAGCAGCACGCCGGGGCGAATGCCCAACGCCTCCACGCTGTCGTTGGTCACCACGCTCGACACGTCGTGCCCGCCCAGTGTGCGCAGGGTCACCATCGACTGGATGCCACCGCGCGTCACGTCCACCACCTTGCCGTAGAAGGCGTTGCGCGCACTCGTGCGCCGGTCGGCCTCCTTCTCCACGGTCATGCGCTGGATGCGGCGCACATCGACATCCGAAAAATCCATCAGCGCGGCGGTGAGGTCCGCCGAGGCCTGCCCCAGAATGGCCTGCACCACGGTCAAGGGCACGTCCTGCCGCAGCAGTTCGATGGCACGGGAGCGCCGCAGCACCGAGGGGTTGCCGAACTCCTTGGGAAGCCCCAGCTCCTGCGCCCGCTCGTAGAACTTGCGACGCACGTGCCCCGGATCGAGGCTCAACAGCCGCCCCCGCCACGGTGCAAAATCCTCGGATTCCACGGCCTCGCGAAGCTCACCCGCCACGTCGCCGGGCAGGCTCACCTCGCGCCGCTCGCGCCCGAGGCGGCACACGCCGGTCGCGGCATCGAAATCGCGCAGTTCGTCAAGGGCCAACACCTCGCCAAGCTTGGCTCCCGTATGCCGCAGCACAAGGAAGACCAGACACAGCCGCCTGCGCGACACGCGAACGTCGCGGCGCGGCGAGTCCACGGCCCAGCGGCGAAACGAGGCGGCCAGCGCCTCCAGCTGCACCGTGTCGAGATGCTTCACGTCCCTCGGAATGGAAAAGATGCGCGCCGGATTCACTCTGCGCCCGACGCCGAACTGCTCACCCATGCACCCGTCCTCCGTATCGGAAAAACCATTGCTGCGGATGCCACGCCCCCTTCGCGACCAAAATACCCCATCATCCGGCAATACGCAGCCGCCGCCCCCGCAGCCGCCGCGCCCCCGAACATCACCGAGCCCGGCTTGCCATGCGGACGCCGAGCATCGCGCAAGCTATCCCCCCGTAAAGATTCCTGTCAACGCACCGTTGCATGGGCAACTTACACGAATACACTTTTTTTCGTGACAATTCATTCGAGAGCACCTAGCATTGAATCACGAGGCGGGCACAAGGAGGCACCCATGCAGTTCACGGTTTCCGGCGTTGACGTCGCAGTATGGATTCCACCACTCACGGCCTTCGCCATCTCCTTCTTCACGTCCATGGGCGGCATGTCCGGGGCCTTCCTGCTGTTGCCCTTCCAGATGTCGATCCTCGGCTTCACCTCGCCCTCGGTCAGCGCCACCAACCAGCTCTTCAACATCGTCGCCATTCCAAGTGGCGTGATGCGCTATGCCCGCGAAGGGCGCATGGTCTGGCCGCTCACGTGGGCGGTCGTCTTCGGCACGCTGCCCGGCGTTCTCATCGGTGCGGTGGCCCGCGTCCACTGGCTACCGGACCCCGTGCGCTTCAAGCTCTTCGCCGGGCTGGTGCTCCTCTACATCGGCGTCCGCATGGCCCGCGACCTCGTCTCCAACAGACAAAACGGTGCCGAACGTCGCTTCCGCGCCAATGTCCGCTCCGGTGCCGCCGCAGGAAAGGTCGACATTCTCGAAGCGTCCGCCACCCGCATCCGCTTCGCCTTCAACGGCGAAACCTTCACCGTGCGTACCCCCGCCCTCGTGGCGCTCACGTTCACCGTCGGCATCGTCGGCGGCGTCTACGGCATCGGCGGCGGCGCCATCATCGCCCCCTTCTTCGTTTCCATCCTCGGCATCCCCGTCTACGTGGCCGCAGCACCGGCCCTCATGGGCACCTTCGTCACCTCCATCGCCGCCGTGGCCTTCTACCAGCTCCTCGCCATCCTCAACCCCACCCTGTCCATCGCCCCGGACTGGGCGCTCGGCATCCTCTTCGGCATCGGCGGAGCACTCGGCATGGCCCTCGGCGCACGCTGCCAGAAGCACGTCCCCGCCAAGGCCATCAAGCTCATGCTCTGCGCCGTCATCGTCACCACCGCCACCCGCTACATCGTCGCGTTCTTCCTCTAGGGCCGTAATGCGTCACGCCACGGCATAAGCCGTGGCGTCACCGGGGCCGGGACGTATCGCTCCCTGCCACGCGTAAGGCGTTGGCTCCGCCGTCGCTGTGTCTGGGCGTATCGTTCGTTGCCATATGCAAGACGTAGGCTCCGCCAGCCAAGGGGCCGCTGGCCCCCTGGACCCCCGACTTGCGATGGACGTGGCCGCCCTGCGCCGACCTTTGGGCTTTGCCCAAAAATCCCCCCATATAAGGATTCTCAAGGGAATGATGTGAATTGCCATTCACATTATTCCCTTGGCTGGGGTCGGGGCAAAGCCCCGGCCGCCGAAGGCCAGAATTGGCCGCTATTTTTCATCCAAAGCCTTTTGCCAAGCGCTATTTCGAAGTTTTTCAATTTATCACATTTATGTTAATTTATATGTGTCAATTCTTGGCATTTATGTTAATTTTATAACAACACAACATGCACGTTTTGTCGGCCTTCCAAACAAAACGCTGCGAATACGCATAGTTATATATTTTGGCCCACATGTTGCTTTAGTTGGGGCATCGGCGCCTGAAACGCAGGCAACCACACGAACCCGCCGCTGGCGGTTGCACCATGGAGGTGCCCCATGTCCCCGTTCTGGTTCAGTCCGAAACGCCCGCTGTCTGTGCCGTTTCTGGCCGCGACGCTGTTGGCCGTCCTCGCCACCCTGCCCCATGCGGCGCATGCCGCCGAGGGCACCGAAGCGCTCAGCCAGTTCAACGCCAACATCCTGTGGACGCTCATCGCCGCGATACTGGTCATGTTCATGCAGGCGGGCTTCGCCATGGTGGAGACCGGATTCACGCGCGCCAAGAATGCCGGAAACATCATCATGAAGAACTTTCTGGATTTCTCGGCCGGGTCCGTGGCGTTCTTTCTGGTGGGCTTCGGCCTCATGTTCGGCGGCAGCATCGCCGGGCTGCTTGGCGGCAGCGACTTCGCGCTCATCGGCGTGGACGCCACCACGCCCGAAGGCATGTGGACGCTGACCTTCTGGTTCTTCCAGAGCGTGTTCGCGGCCACCTCGGCGACCATCGTCTCCGGCGGCGTGGCCGAGCGCATGAAATTCCCGGCCTACATCACGGTCAGCATGATCGTCACGGCGCTCATCTACCCCGTGTCCGGCCACTGGTGCTGGGGCGGACTGTGGGGCACCGAGGGCGGCTGGCTCGAACGCATCGGCTTCATCGACTTCGCCGGATCGACGGTGGTCCACTCCGTGGGCGGATGGCTCGCCCTTGCCGGTGCGCTGGCCGTTGGTCCCCGCGTGGGCAAGTACAACGATGACGGCAGCGCCAACGCCATTCGCGGCCACAACCTGCCGCTGGCCTCGCTTGGCGTGTTCATCCTGTGGTTCGGCTGGTTCGGCTTCAACCCCGGCTCCACCACCGTGGCCGACGGCACCATCGGCTACATCGCGGTCAACACCTCGCTGGCCGGAGCGGCCGGTGCGCTGGGCGCCATGATCACCGCGTGGACGCGCTACGGACACCCCGATCCGTCCATGACCCTCAACGGCGCGCTGGCAGGGCTGGTGGCCATCACGGCGGGCTGCTTCGAACTCTCGCCCATCGGCTCGCTGATCACCGGCTTCGGCGGCGGCGTACTGGTGGTGCTCTCCGTGGTGTTCATCGACACGGTGCTTCGCATCGACGACCCGGTGGGCGCGGTTTCCGTGCACGGCGTGTGCGGAGCGTACGGAACGCTCATGGTCGGCCTCATGGCCGCGCCGGGCTACGGATCGAACGTCGGCCTGCTCTACGGCGGCGGCTTCGGACTTCTGACGACGCAGCTCATCGGCGTTGGAGCAGTGTTCTGCTGGGCCTTCGGCATGGGCGTGGTCACCTTCGCCGTGGTCAAGGCCGTGATGGGCCTTCGCGTGAAGGAAAACGAGGAACTGCGCGGGCTCGACATCGTCGAGCACGGCACGGAGTCCTACGGCGGATTCCAGATCTTCACCACCGAATGACGCACGGGAGACAAACCATGAAACTCGTCATCGCATACATCAGGCCGGAAAGGCTGAACGCAGTGAAAAAGGCGCTCTACGCGCGGGATATCTTCAGCATGACCGTAACCAACGTCCTCGGCAGCGGCCGCCAGAAGGGATTCGTGGAAACCTACCGCGGCCTGCCGGTGGAAGTGAACCTGCTCAAGAAGGTGCGCCTCGAAATCGGCGTGAACGACAACTTCGAGGATGCGGCCATCGAGGCCGTAAGCGAAGGCGCACACACCGGTAGCGAGGGCGACGGCGTGATCTTCGTCCTCGACATCGCCCGCTCCCTGCGTATCCGCACCGGCGAAACGGACATCGCCGCCGTGGCCGCCACGCGCGTCACTGCCTAGCTTTCCCTCACCCCCCACATGCGGCCCGGAACCGGCATCAACGCCGTTCCGGGCCGCACGCATGTCATGGGGCACCCGCCCGCTCCCCGCATGGCGCATACCCGCGCCGCCCCCTTGCAAAGTTCCCGCATCAGGCGCATTGACTGGGAAGAACCGCCCGTCGGCGCATCCAGCGTGCCCTGATCGCAAGGCGCATGCCGCCCCCGGACGAAACGCGTCATGTTGGAGGTTCCATGTTTCGCATCCGCCCCATCTACGACACACGGCTGCCCGTCGATCAGGCCGCCGTGGCCCGCTCGCAGGAAATCCTTCGCGAACGCTTCTCCCTCGTGGCCGACAGCGAAATCGCCCAGCTTCCGGAACTCTTGAGCAATCCGTTCCTCAAGCACTACCGCTCCATCCTCTTCGTGGCCGAGAAGGCCCGCGCAGGGGTGCAGGGCTTCGCGCTTCTGTGTCACTTCCCGGATTTGCATTTCTGTTATTTAGATTTCATCTCCGTGAGCGTGGAGCATGGCGGGCGCGGTGTCGGTTCCGCCCTGTACGAACGCATCCGTGAGGAAGCCCTCGCCCTTGGGGATACGGCCCTCTTCTTCGAGTGCCTGCCCGACGACCCGGCGCTGTGCGCCGAACCGGACACGCTGCGGGACAACATCGCCCGCCTCAAGTTCTACGAGCGCTACGGCGCGCGGCCCATCATCGGCACGGCCTACGAGACGCCCCTCACCCCCGGCGGGGACTGCCCGCCCTATCTGGTGGCGGACCCGCTGGGCAGGCCGCTGCACATCCCGCGCGGGCGCATCCGCAAGATCGTGCGCGCCATCCTCACCCGCAAATACGCGGACACCTGCTCGCCCGAGTACATCGACATGGTCGTGGAGTCGTTCACCGACCCGGAGGTGCGCCTGCGCGACCCGCGCCACGTCCTGCCCGAGGCAGCGCAGGCCAGCGCCATCAAGCGGCGCAGCGCAGACGCGGGCATCGTCATGGTCATCAACGACCGCCACCAGATCCACCACATGCGCGAACGGGGCTACGTGGAGTCCCCGGTGCGCGTGTCGAGCATCCAGACGGCCCTCGAACGCACGGAACTCTTCGACGTCCTTGCCCCCCGGCAGTACCCGGAAAACGTCATTACCGCCGTGCACGACAAGGACTTCGTGGCCTACCTCAAGAAGATCTGTTCGCGCCTGCCGGAAAACAAGTCGCTCTACCCCTACGTGTTTCCGGTGCGCAATGCCTCGCGCCCCCCGCGCGAGCTTCCGGTCCGCGCCGGATACTACTGCATCGACACCTTCACGCCCCTCAACGCCAACGCCTACGCCGCAGCCAAGCGCGCCGTGGACTGCGGCCTCACCGCCGCCGACGCGCTTACCGAGGGCCGCAGGCTGGCCTACGCGCTGGTACGCCCGCCCGGACATCACGCGGAGCGCCGCGTGTTCGGCGGCTTCTGCTACTTCAACACGGCGGCCATCGCGGCGCACAGACTCTCGAAGCTCGGACGCGTGGCGGTCCTCGACATCGACTACCACCACGGCAACGGCACGCAGGACATCTTCTACGCCCGGCGCGACGTGCTCACCATCTCCATCCACGGGCACCCGCGCTTCGCCTACCCCTACTTCAGCGGCTTCGCCGAGGAGCTGGGCGTGGGCGAGGGACTGGGCTGCAACCGCAATTTCCCGCTCATGGAGCGCGTGACCGGCGAGCAGTACGCCTCGGTACTGCGTCGCGCGCTCGACCTCATCCGAGACTTCGAACCCATGTTTCTAGTGGTGGGGCTGGGGCTGGATACCGCCAAGGGCGATCCCACGGGAACGTGGAACCTCGCGGCAAAAGACTTCGCGGAGAATGGGCGGCTCATCGGCAGCCTCGGCCTGCATACCCTCGTGGTGCAGGAAGGCGGCTACCGCATCCGCTCGCTGGGCACCAACGCCCGCAACTTCTTCCTCGGTCTGTTCGAGGGCGCCAGCCGCTCCATCCGCAGCTAGCGCCCCGAAACATCACCGATGGCACCCCTTGCAGGCCACGGGACCTGCGTTGTGCCCCTCGGCGGAACGTTCGGCGTGGCAGCCCCGGCAGCTCGCCGGGCTGTCGTGGAAGGCGTTTTTGAAATAGCGACCGGAAGCCTTCTCGCGCGGGCAGTGCGGGGCCACCATGTCGTGGCATCCGGCGGACGAGCACCTTTCCGCCGCGCCAAGGCTCTCCATGGTGTGATGGCACAGGCCGCAACGCATGTGCCCATGGCGCGAATGGACGAAGGTCACCGCAGGCATCTGGGCGCGAAGCCCATGCGGACGCGCCACGACGACGCTGTCCGGCCGCGCGACGGGCATGGTGTTGGACAAGGCGCAAAACGGCACCAAAAGGCAGACCAGAACGACAAGGACACCGGCCACGCCGCGCCATGCGGCGCGCACCGGGACGTGAAGCGATGCGTCGACGGTTCCGCGCGCGGAACCACGCATGCCCATGGATGACATGAAAGACGAACTCCTCCGGTCCCGACTCGCCGCCGTACAGGCGGACTCGCCAACGGGACCGTATGATGCGTGAACAAAAAAGGCGGGCGGACCGGGGTGGGCCGCAGCGCTCGCGACGTCGCTCGCCGTGGGCGAGGCGTATCGTTCGTTGACCGATGCAAGCCGTAGGCTCCGCCGGCCAAGGGGCCGCTGGCCCCTTGGAACCCCGACATGCGATAACCGTGGGTGCCCTAGGCGCACCGTGCGGCTTTGCGCGACGAAGCCCTAATGAGGATTGTCAAGGAAATCATTTCCTTGACTGGGGTCCGGGGCAAAGCCCCGGCCGCCGGAGGCCTTCACCTCGACGGCCGGAGCGCTGAAAGGCGAATGCCTAGAACTGCACCTTGCTCACGGCGTCGAGGAAGTGGTCGTAGTCCTCTTCGGTATGGGCGAAGGACGTGAAGGAGCACTCGTAGCCCGAGGGCGCGAGGTTCACGCCGTTGGCGCGCATCTGGCGGTAGAAGCTGGCATAGCGCTCGCCGTCGGCCTTGCGGGCGCTGTCGAAGTCCGTGATCTCCTCGCGGGTGAAGAAGACCGTGAACAGGGAAGCGATGGTGTTCACCGTCACCGGTACGGACTTCTCCATGAAGAGGCCGGTCATCTCGTCCACGAGCTTCACGGTGCGGCGTTCGAGGGCGCCGTAATCGGCCTGTTCGAGCAGGCGCAGCGTGGCAAGACCGGCGGCCATGGCCACGGGGTTACCGGACAGGGTTCCGGCCTGATACACGTCTCCGCTGGGGGCCACGCGCTCCATAATCTCGCGCTTGCCGCCGTAGCAGCCCACGGGGTAGCCACCGCCGATGATCTTGCCGAGGGTGGTCAGGTCCGGGGTGATGCCGAAGCGCTTCTGCGCGCCGCCGAAGGACACGCGGAAGCCGGTGATGACTTCGTCGAAGATGAGCAGTGCGCCGTACTGCTCGGTCACGGCACGCAGGCCCTTGAGGAAGCCGTCTGCGGGCAGGACAAGGCCCATGTTGCCCGCGCAGGGTTCCACGATGACGGCGGCGATGTCGCTACCATGGGCGGCGAACAGGGCCTTGACGGCGTCGAGGTCGTTGTAGGGGGCAAGCAGGGTGTGGGCCACGGTCTCGGCCGGAACGCCAGGCGTGCCGGGAATGGACAGGGTGGCCAGACCGGAACCGGCGCTGGCGAGGAAGCTGTCGGAGTGACCATGGTAGTTGCCCATGAACTTCACGACCTTGCTGCGGCCGGTGTAGCCGCGCGCGAGGCGCAGGGCGCTCATGGTGGCCTCGGTGCCGGAGCTGACCATGCGCACCATCTCGATGGACGGCACGGCGTCGACAACGGCCTTGGCCATCTCGACCTCAAGGGCGCAGGGAGCGCCGAAGCTGGTGCCCTTTGCGGCGGCCGCTGCTGCGGCGGCGTTGACCTCGGGGTGCCCGTAGCCGAGGAGCATGGGGCCCCACGACATGACGAAATCGACCAGTTCGTCACCGTCCACGGTGGTCAACCGCGATCCGCGAGCGCTGTCGATGAAGATGGGGTCCACGCCCACGCTGAGGCAGGCGCGCACCGGGCTATTCACGCCGCCCGGGATGAGCGTCTTGGCCTGCTCGAACAGTTCCTGTGATTTGCTCATTGCTGTTGTCTCCGGCCCGAGTCCACGGCCCGCCCGACAAGAGCGGAAACGCGCCCGAAGCCTCGCCCCCCTGCGAAAAAGATATCGCGGACGCGCAGTGCGGGGGATTGCACAGGGTGGGCGTCCACGCGGGTTCCTTGGTCCGCCGTGTCCCGGCCGGGCCGGAAGCGTCGGCTAGAAGTATTTCATGGAGGACTTCTTGAGTTCCTTCACGCTTTCGAGCACGTCGTACTGGGTCACGCCGGTGGCGGCGATGATCTCCTCGACAACGAGCTTGTAATCGTCTGGATTCTGGCCGTGAATCATGGTGTAGATATTGTAGGGCCAGTCCATGCAGTTACGGCGGTGATAGCAGTGCGACACTTCGGGGCGTGCGGCCATGATGGCACCGACCTCGTCGATGTCCAGATCCGCCTCCACATACCACGCGACCATGGCGTTGTGGGCGTATCCGGCCTTCTGATGCCGAAGGGTGGCTCCGAAGCGACGGATGGCGCCGTCGGCCTTGAGGCCGCGCACGAGGTCGAGAACCTCCTGCTCGGTCACGCCCGCCTCGGCGGCGATATCCGCGAAGGGCGTCGGGCTGTCGGGCAGGGTGCCCTGAATCCTGCGCAGTATCGTGCGCTGCATATCCGTGAACGTGCGTGCTGCCATGCTGTATATCCTCGCGTTTGGGATGCATCCTGCGGAGAACCGCCGGACGGACCTGTGATACCGGAGCCTTGAGGCCGTTGCAACCGCCAACCTTGCCTTGGCAGGTGGCGCGGGATATGTACTCTCCGGAAATCCTAGGAAACAGGCTCGAAGCGCCGCAGAACCAGCAAAAAGGAGAATGCCGCATCATGAAGATCGCCGTCATCGGCGCGGGTGCGTGGGGAACCACACTCGCCAACGTCTGCGCCCGCAAGGGACACGACACCATCCTCTGGTCCCGCCAGCACGACATGGTCTCGCGCCTCAACCGGGAGCACGAGAACTCGTGGTACCTCCCGGGCATCGCCCTTGATCCGCGCCTCACCGCAACGACGGACATGGCGCACGCCAGCGAGAACGCCGAAATCTTCCTGTGGGCCGTCCCCGCGCAGTTCACCCGGCAGGCCATGGAAAACTGCGTGGAGCACCTGCCCTCGCGGCCGATCATCGTCTGCGCCAGCAAGGGCATCGAACTTTCCACGCACATGACCATGTCACAGGTGGTGGACGACGTGCTGGGCGATCTGCGACCGCACTACGCCATGCTGTCCGGCCCGTCCTTCGCGGACGAGGTCAGCCGCGACATCCCCACCACCGTCACCCTCGGCTGTGCGGACGAGAAGCGCGGCCGCGCCATCCGCGACGCGCTCTCCACCGAGCACTTCCGCATCTACACCACCACGGACTATCGCGGCGTGGAACTCGGCGGCGCATTCAAGAACATCATCGCCATCGCGGCGGGCATCGCCGACGGGCTCGACTTCGGCTCCAACGCCCGGGCGGCCCTCATCACGCGCGGGCTGACCGAAATGAGCCGCCTCGGCGTGGCGCTCGGCGCGCGGGCAGAGACCTTTCAGGGCCTATCGGGCCTTGGCGACCTCGTGCTGACCTGCACGGGCGACGCCTCGCGCAACCGGCAGGTGGGCTTGCAGATCGGCCGTGGCCGAAAGCTGGTGGACATCCTCGGCGAGATGCGCTCCGTGGCCGAGGGCGTGAAGACCACCGAGGCCGTGCACTCCCTCGCCATGGAGCTTGGCGTGGATCTGCCCATCACCAGCGAGCTCCATCAGGTGCTCTACGAGGACAAGTCTCCCCGGCAGGCCGTGGCGGAACTCATGACCCGCGACCTGCGCGACGAATAGGACATCTCGCGGACGCAGCATATCGCGCACGGCATGGCGAGCCGCCACGGCCCGCCATGCACTATGCCTCGACTCCGGGTTGGCAAGATGCTACAAGCCCCGGAAAAAGGGGGGTGGCCTACCAGGGTTATCTTCCTTTCCCGCCCGGTCGCTTTTGACTCGGTGGTCGAATGGCGTTTCCCCCCGGGCGGGTTTTTCAAGAAAGCGTGCGCACTGCGCCCGCCATCTCCATGGAGGCTTTCAGTGGACAAGCTACAGCAGCAGGCATTGCAGGTAACGAAGGAGATCGTTGTCAAGTTCATCGAGACGGGACGCATCTCCCCCACCAACTTCTCGGAGTTCTTCTCCAGCATCTACAGAGAGGTTCTGGCCACCATCTCGAACGACGACAACGCGCCCACCGAGCGCTAAACATCTCCGAGGCTCCACTCCCATGCAGAACATCGACCACGCCAGACACGCCGGACGGGTCGCCGGCATGTTCGGACGCATCGCCGACTGGTACGACTTCCTCAATCACTTCCTGAGCCTCGGGCTGGACATCTACTGGCGCTACCGGCTGGTGCGCATGCTGCGCCCCGGTCCCACCCGCCGCGTTCTCGACCTCGCCGCCGGCACGCTGGACGTGTCCCTCGAAATCCTCCGGCAGCACCCCGGCACGCAGGTCCTGTCCATGGACTTCGCGAAGCCTATGCTGCTCAAGGGCCGCCGCAAGCTCAAGCCCGGCACCCACGCGAACATTCTTCCCGTGCTGGCCGATGGCCGGAACATCCCCCTGCCCGGCCACAGCGTGGACAACGTCACCATCGCCTTCGGCATCCGCAACATCCGTCCCCGCGAGGACGCCTACGCCGAAATGCTGCGCGTGCTGGTGCCCGGCGGGCGCATGTGCATCCTCGAATTCGGCTCGGGCCGCAATCGCATCTGGAAGGGCCTCTACAATTTCTATCTGAACAAGCTCCTGCCCCTCATCGGCAGGGTCTTCTCCGGCGACGAAAAGGCCTACGCCTACCTCGCCGACACCATCTGCGCCTTCCCCACCGCGCCGGAACTGGCCGATGAAATCCGCGCCGCAGGCTTCGAGCAGGTGTACCACGTACCGCTCATGTCGGGCATCGTGAACATCCACGTAGCCCGCAAGGCCGCGGCGGCCGAAGCGCCCGCCCCCGCACCCGCCGCGCGCGTCACCGACGCCGACGGACGCTCCGCCCTCGAATTCAACGCGCAGGCCGTGGCCGTCGCCCTCGCAGGGCTTGACATGGCCGCCCGCGCGCACGAAGCGACCGCCACCGAGGACGCGCCCGAAGCCGCGCAGCCCACCGAGACGACCGCACCCGCGGCACCGGCGAAGGCCGAGGTCCCCAAAGCGGAACCGGTTGCGGAACCCGTGGCACCGAAGGCCGAAGCGCCCGCCGACAAGGCCCCGGCCTCCGAACCCGTCGTCGAGACTCCCGTGACGACCGAGGAGCCAAAGTCCAAGATGCCCGAGGCTGCGAAGACGGAACCCGCCAAGGCGGCTCCGGCGCAGGCGGCACCGAAAAAGGCCTCGAAGAAGACCACGACGACGAAGGGCACGAAGGCGGCCGCCAAGGCAGCAAACGAAACGAATTCGGCCGCGGCGAAGAAGCCCGCGGCCAAGACGAAAAAGAAGAAGGCGACGACCAAGAAGGCCGCGCCCGCGAAGAAGAAGTAACGACGCGCCGGGATCAGGACCGCGCGAACCAGACCAGCAGCAGCCCGAGAATGGCTGCCGTAAGCCCGAGCGTACGCAGCTCGGACGGAGGTCTGTCGGCCAGTGCACGCAAAATGCGCTGCATGTGGTTGGCGGCCAATGCGTAGAAGACGCCTTCGAAGACGAACGCAAGCCCGATCGCTGCGGTGAAGAGCTTCCAGTCGAACTGCATGCGTCAACCTACATTCGCCGCCCCGCCGTGTCCACTCCCGCGCGTTGCGCCCCAGTGGGAAATATCAAGGAGCATCAAGAGCATGACGACATTCGAACAGCTTGCCAGCAAGCAGAAGCCGCTGGCCGTGGTCGGTCTGGGTTACGTGGGCCTGCCGCTTGCGGTGGCCCTGTCCCGCCATTTCCAGATCATCGGCTTCGACATCTCCGCCCGCCGCGTGGATGAGCTGCGCAAGGGCACCGACCGCACCGGCGAAGTGGCCCCCGACAGGCTCACCGCCGCGGAGATCGAATACACCTGCGACCCCGCCGACCTGCGCCGCGCGGGGCTGATCATCGTGGCCGTGCCCACGCCCATCGACGCCAACCGCCGTCCGGACCTGACTCCCGTCACCGGTGCCAGCCGCACCGTAGGCGAGAACCTGTCCCCGGACACGGTCATCGTCTACGAGTCCACGGTCTACCCCGGCCTCACCGAGGACATCTGCGTGCCCATCATCGAGGAGCGTTCCGGCCTGACCTGTGGCCGCGACTTCTTCGTGGGCTACTCGCCGGAGCGCATCAACCCCGGCGACAAGGTGCACACCCTCGAAACCATCGTGAAGATCGTGGCCGGTCAGAACGAGGAAACCGCCGACCTGCTTGCCCGCGTCTACGGCACTGTGGTCGCGGCGGGCGTTCACCGCGCGTCGAGCATCAAGGTCGCCGAGGCGGCCAAGGTCATCGAGAACACCCAGCGCGACCTCAACATCGCGCTCATGAACGAGCTGGCGCTCATCTTCGACCGCATGGGCATCGACACCATCGAAGTCCTCGAAGCCGCGGGCACCAAGTGGAACTTCCTGCCCTTCCGTCCGGGTCTGGTGGGCGGTCACTGCATCGGCGTGGACCCCTACTACCTGACCTTCAAGGCCGAAGAGATGGGCTTCCACCCGCAGGTCATCCTCGCCGGTCGCGAGATCAACGACTCCATGGGCAAATGGCTGGCCGAATCCATGGTCAAGAAGCTCATCGGACGCGGCTGTCTCGTCAAGGGCGCGCGTGTGGGCATCCTCGGCCTCACCTTCAAGGAAAACGTGCCCGACCTGCGCAACACCAAGGTCGTGGACATCATCCACGAGCTTCGCGAATACGGCATCGAGATCGTCGTGCACGATCCCATGGCCGACCCCGAGGAAGCCCAGCGCGAATACGGCCTCACCCTCGCCGGACTCGACGAGTTCACGAATCTGGACGGCCTGTTCCTCGCCGTGTCCCACAGGCAGTACACGGAGCTTTCCGCCGAGCGCATCGCCGGATTCTTCGCCGATCCCGCCAAGGGCATGCTCATGGACATCAAGGGCTTTTTCGACCGCGCCGCCATCGAGGGCGCGGGCATGGGATACTGGCGGCTCTAGCCGCCACGGGAGGACGCGATGAGTGACGACATGCGTCGCATCATCTGCTGGCAGGACTGCTGAGCGGGCTATCGGGAGATGAGTTTGCATCTCCAGGATCTGCCGTCCGGCGGCCTCCTCGAGGCCGAGGTGGACTATGAAGGCCTGATCAAGGTCGACATCATCCTCCGCCACCGGGGCGCGAGCCTCGTCTCGCGCGAGCGCCTGCCCTCCGCCCACTACCTCGTGACGATCAGGAAGGACTGAGCGATGCTCGCCCTCGTTTTCGCCACCGCGCGCGAATGTTCGGCCGCCCTGCCCCAGCTCCATCCTGTGCCGGAGCAGGGCGGCTGGTTGCGCTCCGCCGTGTGCGGTCGCGACGCGTTCGTGCTGGTCACGGGCCTGTCCCCGATCAATGCGGGGCTGCATCTGGGACGTCTCGTCGCCTCGCAGTCCGGCATCGACGGAGTGCTGAACCTCGGCGTGGCCGGAACCCTCGACGACGCCGCGCTGCCCCTCGGGGCAGTCTGCGCGGCCAACGCCGAACTGTGGCCGGAGTATGGCCTCAACGGCCCGAACGGCACGGACCCGCAGGGCATCGGCTTTGCGCTACACGACGGCCCGGCGGGCCGCGTCTTCGACCGCATCGACCTCGACCCGGCCCACGCGGCCCGGGCCATGGGCCTGACGCTTCCAGCCCACTGGGCCCGCGCGGGCATGCTCACCGTGTCCGGCGTGACGGGCACGCCGCAGCGCCTGAGCATCCTGCGCGAGCGCTATCCCGACGCGCGGACCGAAGGCATGGAGGGCTTCGCCCTCGCGCTGGCCTGCGCGCAACTGGGGCTACCCTTCCTCGAAATCCGCACCGTGTCGAACCGCGTCGGTTCGCGCGCAGCAGAGGACTGGAACCTGCCCCAAGCCCTTGAGCGCCTCGCCGAAGTCGCCACAACGCTTCTCGGCGGCGCATCACCCGCCGGGACCGACGAACCGATCCCGTAAACGGGCGCGACGGCACTGCGCGACGACGCGGTAGCCACCGCCGCCCGACATATGGACGATACGATGAACACTCCCTTAAGCGTCGCCATTTCCCCGTGTCCCAACGACACGTTCATCTTTGCGGCATGGATCCTCGGCCTCGTGCCCGAGCGCCTGTCCCGCCCGGTCCGCTTCTTCTGGGCCGACGTGGAGGAGCTCAACCAGTCCGCCGCAGCGGGCCGCCACGACGTCATCAAGCTCTCCGCCGCAGCAGCCCTCGCCCTGTCCGACGACTACGAGATCCTGCCCTCGGGCGCGGCCTTCGGCCACGGCGCGGGACCGAAGCTCGTCACCCGGCCTGACGCACCCGCCACGCTACGCACCATCGCCGTACCGGGCCTGCACACCACGGCCTACACGGTGCTGCGCGCGGCCCTGCCGCAAGGCTTCACGCCCGTGCCCATGCTCTTCTCGGACATCGTGGACGCCGTGCGCGAAGGCCGAGTGGACGCCGGTCTCGTCATCCACGAGACGGCCCTCGTCTACGCCCGCCACGGCCTCGAACTGCGCATGGACCTCGGCGCATGGTGGAACGCGCAGGGCGTCAGCGCGCCCATCCCGCTTGGCGTCATCGCCGCCCGGCGCGACCTGCCGCCCGAGGACCGCGACGCCGTCGTGGCCACCATCCGCGCCAGCCTCGCCCACGCCCGCGCCGCCCGCGCCGACATATGGCCGCTGGTGCGCACGCTGGCGCAGGAACTCGACGACGAGACCCTTGAACGCCACATCGCCGCCTACGTGAACGATCTGAGCGACGATATGGGCGAAGCCGGACGCGCCGCCCTTGATCTGCTCTCCAGACTTGCCTCCGGCGCGTCTATCGGATAGGGACCACCCAGTTTCCGCTGACCACTATTGCCTTGCTATGCGGCAGGGTAACATGGATAATACACCGCCTATGCAGAAGATCATCGCCCTGTACCTTGAACGCGAGCTGCCGCGCATCAACGCGTTCCTTCAGGCAGAGACCGACAGGCTCGACGAAAGCGTCCGCCCGCCCATCCAGCATGTGCTCGCCGCGGGCGGCAAGCGCCTGCGCCCGTTGCTCACGCTCCTCGCCGCGCGCGCCCTCGGCGCCGAAGGCGACAAGGCCTATCCGCTGGCCTGCTCTCTGGAGATGCTCCACTCGGCAACCCTTCTGCACGACGACATTCTCGACGAGGCGGACCTGCGGCGCGGACGCAAGAGCGCGCACATCGTGTTCGGCCGCTCCGAGACCATCCTCGCGGGCGACGTGCTGCTGGCGCTGGCCAACCGCCTCGTGGCGGACTACGGACAGCCCCGGCTCACGGCCATCCTCTCCGAGGCCATCATGCGCACCGCCGCTGGCGAGGTGAAAGAAATCGCCAACGTCCGCAACACGGAGCTGACCAACGAGGCCTATCTGGACATCATCACCGGCAAGACGGCCTATCTCTTTCAGGCGGCCTGTGAATGCGGAGCCATCATCGCCGGGTCCGGCCCCGAAATCGAACAGGCCGCGCACGACTACGGCCTCTACCTCGGCATCGCCTTCCAGCTGGTGGACGACGCGCTGGACTACGTGTCCCCGTCCGACGTCTCCGGCAAGCCCTCCGGCGGCGACCTGCGCGAAGGCAAGCTGACACTGCCGCTCATCGGCTATTTCAACTCCCTCCCGGCCGACCGGCGCGCGGAGCTGGAAGCTCGCTTCCGCGACAACGCCCTCTCCGAGGTGGAAACCGCTGCCATCCTCGACGAGATCACGCGGCTCGGCCTTGCGGACCGCACGCGCGAGGCCGCCGGTAAGTATGCGGAAAGGGCACGGGAAGCCCTGCGCTCATTCCCCGACCGTCCCGAGCGCGAGGTGCTCGACGCCATCCTGCACTACGTGCTGGCCCGGCAAAAATGATCGCGAAGCACAAGCGCCATGCATGAACACCTGAAGTCGGTCCTCACCACGGCCAGGCAAAGCCTGGAACAGACGTTCCCTCCCGCAATGGCGCAACTGCTGCGTGAGCTGGTCAAGCAGGAACCGAACTTCGAGGCCATCGCCAAGGTCATCCAACTAGACCCGGCCATGAGCGCGGCCATCCTCAATCTCGTCAATTCGCCGTTCTACGGCATGAGCCGCGGCATCACCGACCTCAAGCGAGCCGCCGTGGTCCTCGGCACGCGGGAGATCCTCAAGATCGCCCTGTCCGTGGCCTATCTCCAGTCCCGCTCCAGCATCTCCCGGCATGCAGGCCCGGAATCCTTCGCCAACTGGCGGATGGTGGTCTGGTCCGCCATCGCGGCGGAGCTGCTGGCGGAACGCCTCGCCCCGGAGGCCATGCACAAGGCCTACCTGTGCACCCTGCTCAAGGACATCTCCCTCGTTGCGCTGGCCGGAGCGGGTGAAACACCCCTGCCCAGCAGCACGCCCGGAACGCCACTCACGGCTCTCCAGCCGGGGCAACTCGAAGCCGAACGTGACCTGTGGTCCATCGACCACGGCGAACTCTCCACCGAACTGCTCTCCCTGTGGGGCATTCCGGATCTCGGCTGTGACGGCATCCGCCACCACCACGACCTCGCGGGCATCGACGGCCATCCGCCACTCACGCAGGCCATCATCCTCGCAACGCGCTGGGCGGAACTGGTCAACGACTGCGGAGACGTCCACTCCCCGGACTCCATCGTGCTGCTGGCGAACCTCACCCGCTACACCGCCGCCTACACGCCCGAGGAACTCAATCACCTGCGCCTGACCTGCCTCGAACGCTTCCGCTCCATGCTCGCCACCATCGGCATCGACGAGGCGCACCCGAGCCATCGCCTCTACGAGCATTCCGTCCAGTCCATGCAGAGCTTCCACTTCCAGAGCATGGAAATCGCCGGAACCGACGGCGGAACCGACGGTGTGGCCACCCTCGTCGCGCGCCAGCTGCGCTGGAACTTCGGCCTCGACGAATGGAACCTCGCCCTGCACGAACCGGGGCTGAACCGCTTCAGCCTCTACGCCTCCCGCCCCGGCAGCGGAGTCACGCCGCTTGGTGCGGCGCAGCAGCTCGACGACCTGCCATGGGACATCACCGGCCATCGCGTCGACCTCTCGGCCTTCGGCTCGCAGTGGGGCGAACTACGCCTGCGCGCCAACTGCCACGCCGACGAATCGGAACTCGGACTCTACGTCCGTTTCCTGAGCCGCGCCCTGGAGCAATACGCCAGACGGCAGGCGGTTCTCGTCTCCAAGGCCAGAACCTTGGACAATCTGCCCGTGGGCGTGGCGCGGCTCGATGCGCAGGGTCGCGTGGCCGAAATCAATCTCCGTCTGTTCGACCTGCTCGGCAACCCGCGAAACCCCAAGGGCCGCACCATGGCCGACTGCCTCGGGCAATCCGGCACGACGGTCCTCGGCGCGGACTGGGACAGCTTTCTCACCACCCCGAGGCGCACCGCGTTCAGCAAGATATTCTTTCTGAACAGCACAACGGACGATGCCCACTGCATGTACCTCTGTGCCCATCGGCAGACCGGGGGCGAAATTCTGTTCATGATCGAGGACATCACCGAACTCACCGCCGTGCAGAAGCAGGCGCTGCAGCACGGCGAATTCCTCGGCCAGATCGTGAAATCCATGCAGGACGTGGTGCTCACCGTCAGCGCAACGGGGCTCATCGCCTACGCTTCCCCCGCCTACGCGGACGACCTGACAGGTCGCAACCTCTTCGAGTGCGCCACCCCCGCCACGGAGGACTCCGCCATGTGGGGGCCGGAAGCCCTCGCCTCGGCCACGAGCCCCATCGAGGTTCTGCTGCGCCTCGACGCCAAGCGCAGCCTCAATCTCGAACTGGTCGTCAGCTCGCTCCTCGGCGCGATGGGCGGCACCCCGAGCTACCTTGTGGTGGGGCGCGACCTCACGGAAATCCGGCGGCTGGAAGACAAGCTGCGCAGGCAGGCCACCCGCGACGGTCTGACCGGCCTGTTCAACCACTACCAGTTCAATGCGCTGCTCGAACGCGAGATGCAACGCAGCCTCCGCACGGGCCGCCCCCTCGGTCTGTTGTTCTTCGACCTTGACGGGTTCAAGGAAATCAACGACACCCGGGGCCACCAGGCCGGTGACGAACTGCTGCGTGAAATCGCACAGGCTTTGCGTGCAACCATCCGCAAAGGCACGGATTTCCCCTGCCGCTACGGCGGCGACGAATTCGCCGTCATCGCCACAGAATCAAGTGCTTCGGGCCTCATGGCCCTTGCCGAACGCATCCACGCGTTCGTGTCGAACCGTTTTCGCGGCACCGTGGGCATGAGCATGGGCGCGGCCCTACTCGCTCCCCACGAAAAGCCCGAAGACCTCCTGCGCAGGGCGGACAAGGCCGCCTATGCCGCCAAGGCCGCGGGAGGCAATCGCATCTGTTGGGCGGACTGACCCCCGCCCCGCTCCACAGCCGTTTCCACGTACGGAAACGGCTCGAAGGGACCGGGCCGCATACGCGGACCCGGCATCATCATTTCCGGGACACCGGGGCCGTCTGACCGGCCCGTGCAGCACGACAACAGGGAGACAAGTCAATGCTCAGGCGAGTTGAGTTGGGGCTTAAGAAGCATGTCACGGACACGGTGGGCCAGAAGGTCGCCCGCGGCATCAGCCGGGCGACTGGCGTGCCCGTGGACGACTGCCGCATCATAAAGGTCTTCACCATTCAGGGCGTCGACGACGCGGGCATCGCCCGGATTCTCGACGCCGCCGCGCTGCACGATCCCGTGCTGCACGAGGTTTCGCTCGAACCCTTCGACACCGCCTTCGACTGGACGCTGGAAGTCGGCTTCCGCCCCGGCGTCACGGACAACGAGGGCCGCACCGCCCGCGAGAGCGTCGCCCTCGTTCTCGGCCTGAACAAGGCCGAGGCCGAACGCATCGCCGTATTCACCTCCACGCGCTACCTGCTTTCCGGTGACCTCTGCGAGGAAGACGTGGCGCGCATCGGCCGCGACTACCTCGCCAACGAGCTCATCCAGCGCTTCGAGTACAAGAGCGCCGCGCAGTGGGCCGCCGAACCCGGCTTCGCCGCCAAGGCCGCGCAGGTCACCGGCGAGGCCCACGACGAAGTGGCCGAGGTGAACCTCGACGCCATGAGCGACGAGGAGTTGGTGGCCTTCTCCCGCGAGAACACCCTCGCCCTCTCCCTCGAAGAGATGAAGGCCATTCGCGACCACTTCCGCGAGTCCGCCGTCATCGCCGCCCGCGCCGAGGCAGGCCTCGCCGCCCGCCCCACGGACGCGGAGCTTGAAGCGCTGGCCCAGACCTGGTCCGAGCACTGCAAGCACAAGATCTTCAGCGCCAAGATCGACTACGAGGACCGCGAGAACGGCACCCGGAGCACCATCGACAGCCTGTTCAAGACCTTCATCATGGACTCCACCGCGCGCATCCGCGAACAGCAGGGCACGAACGACTTCTGCCTCTCCGTGTTCAAGGACAACGCGGGCGTCATCACCTTCGACGAGAAGCACAGCGTGTGCATCAAGGTGGAGACCCACAACAGCCCCTCCGCGCTCGACCCCTACGGCGGTGCGCTGACCGGCATCGTCGGCGTGAACCGCGACCCCATGGGCACCGGCATGGGCGCGAACCTCGTCTGCAATACGGACGTCTTCTGCTTCGCCTCGCCCTTCCACACCGGCGAACTGCCTCCCCGCCTGCTGCACCCGCGCCGCGTGCTCGAAGGCGTGCGCGAGGGCGTGGAGCACGGCGGCAACAAGTCCGGCATCCCCACGGTCAACGGTTCCGTGGTCTTCCACGACCAGTACCTTGGCAAGCCCCTCGTCTTCTGCGGCACCATCGGCATCATGCCCCGCGAAGTCGGCGGCAAGCCCAGCCATGAGAAGGCCGCCCTCCCCGGCGACTTCATCGTCATGTGCGGCGGCCGCATCGGCAAAGACGGCATCCACGGCGCGACCTTCTCCTCCGAGGAGCTGCACGAGGGTTCCCCCGCAACCGCCGTCCAGATCGGCGACCCCATCACCCAGCGCAAGATGTACGACTTCCTCATGCGCGCGCGTGACGCGGGCCTCTACAACGCCATCACCGACAACGGCGCGGGCGGCCTGTCCTCCTCCGTGGGCGAAATGGCCGAGTTCAGCGGCGGCTGCCGCATGGACCTCTCGCAGGCTCCGCTCAAGTACGACGGCCTGCGTCCGTGGGAAATCCTCCTCTCCGAGGCGCAGGAGCGCATGACCCTGGCCGTCTCCAAGGAGCAGCTCCCCGCGTTCCTCGCCATGGCCGAGGAAATGGGCGTGGAAGCCTCCGTGCTCGGCGAATTCACCGACACCGGCTACTTCCACGTCACCTATGGCGACACCCCCGTGGCCTACCTGCCCATGGACTTCCTCCACGACGGCGTGCCCCAGATGCACCTTACCGCCGTGTGGGAACGCCCCGGCGACGAAGACCCCTACATGCCGTTCTTCGTCACGGATCAGGGCGCACTGCTGCGCAAGATGCTCGGCCGCCTCAACGTGTGCTCCAAGGAGTACATCGTCCGCCAGTACGACCATGAAGTGCAGGGCGGAAGCGTGGTCAAGCCCCTCACCGGCGCGAAGAACGACGGCCCCTCCGATGCGGGCGTCATGCGCCCGGTGCTCGGCTCCACCAAGGGCATCGTGGTCTCCCACGGCATCTGTCCCAAGTTCTCCAAGCTCGACACCTACTGGATGATGGCCTCCGCCATCGACGAAGCTGTCCGCAACGCCGTGGCCACCGGCGCGAACCCGCGCCACATGGCCGGCACCGACAACTTCTGCTGGTGCGACCCCGTCCAGTCCGAGCGCACCCCGGACGGCCAGTACAAGCTCGCCCAGCTCGTGCGCGCCAATCAGGCGCTGGCCCACTACTGCCAGGCCTTCGGCGTGCCCTGCATCTCCGGCAAGGACTCCATGAAGAACGACTACACCGGCGGCGGACAGAAGATTTCCATCCCGCCCACGGTGCTCTTCTCCGTCCTCGGCATCGTTGACGACGTGAACCACGCCGTCACCTCGGACTTCAAGGCCGCAGAAGACCTCGTCTACATCCTCGGCCTCACCCGGCCCGAACTCGGCGGCAGCGAACTCTCCGACATGATGCGCGCTCCCTTCTCCGAAGTGCCGCAGGTCGACGCCGTCTCCGCCCGCGAACGCTACAACGCGCTGCACAAGGCCATCACCTCCGGCCTCGTCACCGCCGCGCACGACCTCTCGGACGGCGGCCTCGCCGTGGCAGCAGCCGAAATGTGCATCGGCGGCCGCACCGGCGCACGCATCGACCTCACCCGCGTGCCGGTCTGCCCCGCCAACATGGCCGATACCGACATCCTCTACAGCGAGTCCAACTCGCGCCTGCTCGTGAGCGTGAAGCCCGAAAACCGCGACGCCTTCGAAGCCATCTTCGCAGGCCAACACTTCGCCTGCATCGGCGAGGTCACCGGTGCCGACACCCTCCACGTCGATCACGACGGCAAGACCATCATCGCCGAAAATGTCGAAACCCTCGCCAGCGCATGGAAGGGAACCTTCGGCACCAACGGCTCCGGCGCCAACGCCTAACCGCGCACCGCCACGCCAAGACGCCAACGGCCCGTCTCCGCAAGGAGACGGGCCGTTTTTTCGGTGCAGTGGCTGGGCGTGTCGTTCGTGGCGCTTTGGCTGGGCGTATCGTTCGCTTAAGGGTGCAAGACGTGGCCTCCGGCGGCCGGGCTCTGCCCGGACCCGGTCAAGGGGGTGACCCCCTTGACAATCCTCACTAGGGCTTCGTTGTGCAAAGCCGCACGGCTCGCCAAGGGCAGACGGCCTATCGCAAATCGGGGTTCCAAGGGGCCAGCGGCCCCTTGGCCGGCGGAGCCTACGTCTTGCATCTCTCAATGAACGACACGGCCCGCCACTACGCAAAAAAAGGGCAGCCAGTGGCTGCCCTTTCGATTAATTCGCATGGACCGACGCGGATGCTGAACTAGGCGAGTTCCTTGGCCAGCGCGGCGATTTCCTCGCGGATGATGCGCGCGGCGGCGGCGGGAAGGGCCGTCTCGATATGGCCTTCGAGGTCCGCAACGATGGAGGCGCGCAGTTCGCCACTGAGGGCTTCGGTCATGGCCACGCGCAATTCCTCGCGCAGATCGGCCAATTCTTCGCTCAGCGCACGCTTGAGGGTCGTGGCCAACTCCTCCTGCAACTCGGCCTTCATGGCGGCCTTGAGTTCATCGAGGTCCTCGGCGGTAATAGCCGGGGCTTCGGAAGCCGGAGCTTCGGTGGGAGTCTGCGCAAGGCGCTCCTCAAGGGCGGCGAAACGCGCATCGAGCTTTTCGTCGATCTGCGCGCCAAGGCCGGTCTCAATGGCGGCAATGCGCTCGCCAAGACCGTCGAGAATTTCCTGCGGGACCGAGGGCGGGACCATGGCCGCGGGGGGCTGCTCCTCGGCCACCGGGGCCTGGGCGGCTTCCGGCTCCTCGGGCAGCGCCATCTCCTCCGGCAGTGCCATTTCCTCGGGCTGCGGGGCGGATTCCGGCTCCTCAAGATCCGGCAGGGGCATCTCCTCGACGGGAGCGGACGGCTCGGCCGCCTCGGATTCCTCCTGCGGCAGTTCCGCCTCGGTCACGTCGAAATCCGGGACCTCCATATCAATATCCGAGGACTCCGGGAATTCGAGGCTGTCGAGGTCGGCATCCTCGGGAAGCTCAAGACCGGCAAGATCAGCCAGATCGCCGAGGTCACCCAAGTCACCGAGGTCGCCAAGGTCGTCCGCGCCTTCGGCTTCGGGTGCCTCTTCGGGCATCTCGGAAATATCTTCGATGGCGGCGGCTTCCTCGGCGGCAGGAGCGGCTTCAGGCTCCATGTCCGGTTCAGGAAGCTCCATGTCTGGCTCGGGCAGTTCCATGTCTGGCTCGGGCAGTCCCATGTCTGGCTCGGGAAGCTCCTCGGTCAGGTCGGCGGCGGTCTCCTCGGCCTCGGCTCCGAAATCCTCGGGGAGATCGGCCAGCAGGTCTTCGGGGAGGTCGCCAAGGTCCGCCAGGGCGTCATCCATATCCGCCTCGGCGTCCTTGAAAATCTGTTCCTCGTCGGGAAGCACGGGCGCGGCGGGCTTCGCCTTGGGCGCGCCGCCTTCGAGGCCGTCGAGCAGGTCGTCAAGCCCGCTCAGATCGATGTCCTCACCTTCGGATTCGGGCGCGGCGGACTGGTCTGCGGCGGCGATGTCGTCGAGGGAACTCAGGTCGATGTCGTCGCCCTCGTCTTCCTCCTGCGCCTCGGCGGCCTTGTCGGGCGCCGCGTCGAATTCGGCCTCGGCCTCACCGAGGAGCGCATCGAGGTCGTCCACATCACCAAGATCACCGAGGTCACCCAAATCACCAAGATCGTCCCCGGCATCTTCGGCAGCGGAGAGCACGTCTGCGGACGTGGCCTCGGAATCGCTGGCGGGGGCGGTTTCCTCGTCATCGAGACCGAAGTTCTCATCGAGGTCGGAGAGGTCTATCTCGTGGACGTCGGCGGACTCGCCGCTTTCGTCATCGGAAAACAGCTCTTCAAGCTCCTGCTCGAAGCTGAGGTCCATGTCCTCATCCGACGAGCCTTCTCCGCCGTCGGAGAGATCGCCCTTCTTGATGATGTCGGTAAGTTCGAGGATGTCCTCGTTGTTGCCGTCTTCCGGGACCATGGCTCTACCTCGTTTTCCGTGAACATTGGGAAAAGGAGGGGCCGCGGCGCGGCCCCTCCGTGGACTGCATCCTTATTCGGGATGGCAAGCGGACTTCTTGCAGCCGGTAAGCTGCTTCTTCTTGTCCTTGTCAGAACCGGCAGCCTTAAGGTGGCAGCTGATGCAAGAATCAGCGGCCTTGACCTTCTTGGCGTGCATGGCCTGGTAGTAGGAGCTTGCGTCCTTGGCCTTCTTGTCGAAGTTGTCGTGGCAGCCCGCGTCGGAGCACTTCTTGATGGCGGAAGCGCCATCCCACTTGTGGTGGCAATCCTGACACTTGGCATCCTTGTGGGTGCCGTGGTTGAAAACGACGGCCTTAGCGGTCTTCGCCATTTTCAGGCCATCGGCAGGAGCGTCGGCTGCGTTCAGCACCGGCAGCGCACAGAAGCACGCAACGGCGAAGCAGACCACGCACAGAGAAAGAATCTTCTTCATCTCGCGTTTACCTCCTCATAGGTAATGGTAAAGTATTCACATCGTTCTCACTATTGCACCATGCAGCCGGTGTCAAGCGGGATGCCGCCGGATTGCCGCCAACTGGCGGCCGCCAAGGCATGCGTGCAGATGATAGCACACACCGGCCAAGGCGCAAGCAGTGGCAATGCGGAACCGTCCGTTTTCCGTGATGATGTGTTCCTAAATCAGCGCGCGACGGTTCGCGGCCGGGGGCGTCTGGCGAGACGATAGATTCTTGTGGCCAGCCAATCGAGCACCATTGCCGGGTTGACGGGAGTCGGCAGATTGAGAGCGTCCTCGGCATGGGCGAGAACGAGTTCGAAGGTCTTGAGGGTGGCGAGGTCGAAGCGCCCGAGCACCGGACCAAGATTCGCGGCCTGACGCCCCGAGAGCACGTCGGCCAGTTCGCGCCTGCACCCCAGCACCACGGACAGCGCCACATCGCGCGTCACCGCGCCCTTGGTGCCGGTGCGCTTGAACCATCCGGAACCGCTCTGGACGAATCCGGCGAGTGTGCGCAGCCAGTCGACGGTTTCGGCGTCACTGCCGAGACCGTGCGGCCATGGCATGGTCAGCACCCAACTGCGGGAGACGAGGGTCGGCAACAGGCGCTCGCGCTGCGGGGCGAGCAGCACGAACAGCGTGCCGGGGCACGGTTCCTCAAGCGTCTTCAAAAGCGCGTTTGCCGCCGCCACGATAAGCTCCTGCGCCTCGGCAAGGATGACGACGCGCCTGCCGTCCCCGCGCGGCGGCTGACCGAACAGGGGCTTGAGTTCGCGGATGTCGTCGATCTTGATCTTGCCCTCGCGTCCGTCGAGGAGCTTCACGTCCGTGTGGACGCCCTGCGCGATCTGCACGCAAGCGTGGCAATGCCCACAAGCCGAGCGCGTGGCGCAGTTGTTCAGGGCGGCCCAGTGCATGGCCATGTCCACCCGCTCGGCCACGGAGCCGCCTTCCAGAAGCAGCACCTGTGGCGGGTCCTGCACGAGGTGGTCGAGGATGTCGCGAATGCGCCGGGTGCGGGTGGTGTCGGTCATGTGGGGTGGACTCCGGGTCTCGCGGCGTCGAGCCGATACGCTGATCGGAACGCGCCGCGCTGGTTGCCGTTCGTTTTCCGGACCGCCTGCGGGCGGATGCCGTCGCAGCGACGGACCGGATTCCCGGGGTGTACCGCAAGCGGGGTTGTATGGCAAACCGCTCGCTGCTATCCCTGTCCGAGGAGATCGCACAATGCAACACTCTGATGATATGAACGAAATGATCGAACGATTGGGCGACGCGCTGCGCGAACGCGGCTGGTTCGCCTCTACGGCGGAATCCTGCACCGGCGGGCTGGTGGCGCACCTGCTAACCAACGTCCCCGGCAGTTCCGAGTGGTTTCTGGGCGGCGTGGTGGCCTATGCCAACGAGGTCAAGACAGGACTTCTGGGCGTGCCCGAAGCCGTGCTACGCGCACACGGCGCCGTAAGCCGCGAGACCGTGCTGGCCATGGTCGAGGGGCTGTGCCCACTGGTCAAGGCCCACTGCGGCGTGGCCGTATCGGGCATTGCCGGACCGGGCGGCGGCACGCCGGACAAGCCCGTGGGCACGGTCTGGATGGCGTGGAACGTGAATGGAGCGCGTAACGCGCAGGTCTTCCACTTCGAGGGCGGGCGCGACGCCATCAAGGCCGCAACGGCCCGGCAGGCCATCGCCGGACTACTGGAACGCGTGACGCACGGCTGAATCACGGGAGCCGCCGAACCGGCACAGACGGCGGCCCCCATCCGCCCCGCAACGGCTCCGGATAAAATGCCCGCCCCCTCGGACGCGAAAGGTCCGGGCCACCGTCGTGTCTCGGGAACCACCTTCCAAGCCCGCCAATGCAGTGCACGCGCCGTCCAATCAAGAAGCGTTTCGGTATGATTCTTTTTGCCCGCCTTTAGCCAATTTTCGTCCGTCACACCTCTCTTCAGAATGCTTTTCTGCACGCAATATACGCCACTCACGCATGATGCGGACCGCATCCACAGCGATACATAACGCTCGTTGCGCACGCATTGGTAATCAGAATATCATTTTCAAAATTTTAGATACTGCATGCTACCACTTGCTTGACAAGTAACACCAACGGCTCTATCTTCGCATGGCCGTATTTCGTGTTCATGAACGCATCCTGCGGGAAGGTATGTACTGAACCCAAGGGGGAGCGTGCAGTGACGCTTGACTCTTCCCGCATGCGCGCCATCTGCGTTCCCTTTCTCCATCCTTCGGCATCGCCGGGGGACTCCTGCCGAGGGGGAGCGCCAAAATGCAGCCCACCAACGCCATCCTACGGGATCGCCCCGCCATGCCCACTCCTTGGAGCATGCGGTGGACTGCGCACTTCTGCACACCCCGCACCAGTCCCTCCTCGCCCTTGCGGCGTGCGTCCCTGCCCGCCTGCGCCCATCGCGGCGGCGTCGCCACAACAGACCGATCCATCACCGATGCCGGGACTGCGCACGCCCCGGGCATCCCAGCCACTGGAATCTCATGATGCATGCATACAGGGAAGCCGCAGAATGCCGTGCCGAGGCCCCATGCGGATATGAACCGCGCGAGGAAATCGTCTGCCCGGGCAACACATTCGTCATCCGCGTCCGTCTAACGGGCGGCCGCGTGGTCGAGGCCTGGAGCACCGGCAAGATGATGCGCAACATGGGCGTGATCCTGAAGGGCGAGCTGGACGCCAGCGGCCACGCCCGCTTCGTCCAGCAAGCGCATTGTCTCTGCAACGACGGCCACGCGCTGGCCGCGGTGCGGGCCATAGAGAATCTCGCCGGGATGGAACCATCGCGCGAGGCACAGCTCGTGCGCGGGCTGGTCCAGAGCCTGCGGTGCGTTCAGGAGCATCTGCTCCATGTCTACCAGTTCCATCTGGACGACTGGGCGAGCCTTTCCGCCGCCCTGCGCGCCGATCCCGCGAACTGCGCCCGACTGGCCCCGCGCTCGCCCCTGCGGGCGCAGGACTACCGTCAGGCGCAGACGCGGCTGGAGGCCCTCGCCCACGGGCAGGGCATCGCCAAGCGCGACGGCGAAAGCCGCGAGCATCCCGAATACAGGGGTGCGCCGGAATTTCATCTGACACTTCGGGCGCACGGATTGGAATCCCTCGCGGCGCAGGGAGCCATCAACGCCGCCCTGAAGCTCCTGGACTGCGGACCGAACGGATTCAAGGCCTACCATGTGGGCGGACTGCCCGAAAATCTGGACCTCTGCGCGGACGTGCGGTGCGAACTGCGCAAGCAGCTCGCCCAGTGCCGCGACTTCGTGACGCGGACCTTCCTGCCCGATCTGGAACTGCTGGCCCGGACCTATGCGCATATCGCGAATCTGGGGGCCGGAAGCATCTTCCTCTGCGGCGACGACTACGGGCCGCGCTCCGAGGCGGGGGCCTTCTTCCCCGGCGGGCTTGTCTGTCCGCCCAGCGCCGCACGGGACGGCAGCGACCACTGGACCAGCGGCCCCGCCCTCGGCCCGGTCCACGAGGAGCACTACCCGCGCTGGAGCCTCCCGGACCGCAACCGCTACCGCCTGACGCCCTCCCAACCCGGCCCGCTCTTCCGGCTGGACACGGGTGCCTTCGCGTGGCTGCCCGTTCCGCGCCACGGGGAAGAGGCCTGCGAGGTGGGGGCCCTGTCCCGCATCATGGGCGCGTGGGCTAGCAACCGGGACGGCGTGCAACGCGTGATGCAACGCACCATGGACGCCTGCGGTCTTACCCCGGCGGCCCTCAACTCCACCCTCGGGCGGATTTTGTCCCGTGGCGTGGAATCGGCCGTTCTGGCCGAGGCCGCCCTGGGCTGGCTGGACGAGCTGGAATCGCTCCCGGCCGTGAAGGGCACACGTGCGTGCGACGATCCAATCCTGCCGTCCTCTGGGGTTGGCACGGGCGTGGTGGAAGTGCCACGCGGCACACTGACCCACACCATCCGGCTGGAGGAGCGCCGCATCGCCGCCCACGACTATCTCATCCCCTCGCTGTGGAATTTCTCCCCGCGCGATTCGCAGGGCCAACGCGGCCCGCTGGAGCGGGCGCTTCTCGGCGCTCCGGTGTCCAGCCCCGAACGTCCGCTGGAAATCCTGCGCACCGTGCACGAACTGGACCCCTGCAACGCCTGTCTGGTGGTCATCGAAAACGCCGACACCGGCGACATCACCACCGTCAGCGCCAAATGACATCATCTGCAACAGGAAACCGGAACATGAAGCGAGAAACCATTCTAGACGCCCTGCGCGACGAGGCCAATCAGCAGGCGCTCTTCGCCGAGGCCGATCAGGTGCGCCGGGCGCAGGTGGGGGACGCGGTGCAGCTGCGCGGCGTCGTCCACTTCTCGAACTACTGCAAGCGTAACGACCTCTACTGCGGGCTGGCCCTGAACAACACCCAGTGCAAGCGCTTCCGGATGGACGAAGACCAGATCGTGGACACCGCGCTGGCCGTGGCCGAGGCCGGGCTAAACACCGTGGTGCTCCAGTCGGGCGAGGATCCGCACTACACCTGCGCCATGCTCTGCTCCATCATCGAGCGCATTCTGGACAAGGCGGACGTGGCGATCACCCTGAGCCTCGGCGAGCGCTCGCGCGAGGACCTCGCCGCCCTCCGATCCGCCGGGGCAGAGCGCTACCTCATGAAGCACGAGACCATGAATCCGCAGATCTATTCGCGCATGCGCTCCGGGCTCAAGCTCGACGACCGGCTGCGCACCATCGAGACACTGCGGGAAACGGGCTTCCAGACCGGCGTGGGCAACATCGTGGGCCTGCCGGGACAGACGCTCGAAGACCTCTGTGACGACATTCTCTTCTTCCAGAGCTTCCAGCCGGACATGATCAACATCGGCCCCTTCATCCCCCACGCGCAGACGCCGCTTCGGGACGAGGCCACCGCCGACGAGGAACTCATGCTCCGGGTCTTCGCCCTCACCCGCATCGTGACCGGCAACACGCACATGGCCGCGGCCAACACCGTGGCCACGCTGGACCCGGACAACGGACAGTACCGCGCCCTGACCCTCGGCGGCGCCAACGTCATCATGCCCAACTGCAATCCCTTCCGGAAAAGCAAGGCCGACAAGGTCGAGTACGAATTCCAGATCACCACCCGCAAGCGCTACGTCTCCGTGGACGAGGCGCGCGGCGTGGTGCACCGGGCCGGACGGACCGTGGCCGACGGAAAGGGACACTCACTCAAAATGCAAGGAGAACGGCTTTGATCAAGGTTGCGATCTACGGCAAGGGCGGCATCGGAAAGTCCACGGTGACGTCGGGCATCTCGGCCGCGCTGGGACTTGATGGATATAGGGTCATGCAGCTCGGCTGCGATCCCAAGACCGATTCCACCATCAATCTTCTGGGTGGCACGCCCCCGCCGCCCATCCTGCAGTACATGCAGGAGAACGGCCGCCCGGACCGGCTGGACGCCGTGGTCCGACAGGGCTTCGGCAACGTGGCCTGCATGGAGGTGGGCGGCCCCACCCCCGGCGTGGGTTGCTTCGGCCGCGGCATGCTCACCGCCTTCGAACTTCTGGATGAAATGGGCGCCTACGAGACCTACAAGCCGGACGTCGTGCTCTATGACATCCTCGCCGACATCGTCTGCGGCGGCATCGCCGTGCCCATGCGCGAGGGCTTCGCGGACAAGGTGTGCATCGTCACCTCTGGCGAGAAGATGGCCCTGCTGGCCGCGAAGAACATCATCATGGCCCTGCGCAACTTCGCGGACCGCAACTACGCCCAGCTCGGCGGCCTGATCCTCAACTGCCGCGACATGGCCGACGAAGTGGAACGCGTCACGGACTTCGCCGAGGAGATGGGAACGTCCGTCATCGGCATCATCCCCCGCGACAGGGCCATCCACACCTTCGAAGAGGAAGGAAAGACCATCGTTGAGGGCGACCGCACGCTGCCCACCTCGCAACGCTTCTTCGACCTCGCCAAAACCATCGTCGGCTTCGGTGCTGAACGAAAAGCCGTCTGAACGCACGGCGAACAAGGAGAACCATATGGATTTGGATCACGCGGGGATCAGGCTGGAGCACCTGCGAAAGAAACCCGACTTTCCCTTCGCGCCCCTTGAGGGCGTGGGGCCGAATCTTGCCGGATGGGGCGTCATCGAAACCTGCCTGCTGCTGCCCGAGTCCGTGGCCGTCATGGCCGGACCGTCGGCCTGCCTGCGCCACTCGGCCTTCATGGCCCACGCCCGTGGCTTCACCGACCGCTTCCACATGCTCTGCCTGTCCGAACTGGACATGACCCTCGGCAACCATCTGGACAAGGTGGAACGAGGCGTCGCCGATATCATCGCCCGGCGCGACGAGAAAGTGGTCTTCCTCATCGTGGGCTGCCCGGACTACATTCTGGGCACCGACTTCTCCGGCGTCATCAGGCGGCTGGAGGAAAAGACCGGTAGGAGGATCATCCTCGGGGCCATGGCCCCCATCACCATCGGTCTCAAGGAATCGCCCTTCACTTCGGCCTACACCTCGTTCTTCGAATTCCTGAAGCACGAGCCGCGCCGCCTCGACGACGGCGTCGTGAACCTGCTTGGCACCTTCATGCCGCTTTCCGAATCCGGGGAGCTGTATCAGGTGCTGACCGAGGCCGGGATGGAGACGGTGGTGCAGATTCCCCTGTGCCGTGATCTCGCGGAATTCTCCCGCATGGCCCACGCGCGGGCTTCGGTGGTCCTGCATCCCCTCGCCAACGGCCTGTGCGGAAAGATGGAGCAGGAAATGGGCATCCCCAGTTGCTTCGCGCCCACCTCCTACGGCTTCTCAACCATCAGGGAACAGTACGGTCTGATCTCCGAGGCCATCGGACGAGCGCTGCCCATCGATGACCGGGAGCAGGAAGCCCGCCGGGCCGCCGAGCCGCTGCTCGCCGATCTGCGCGGCAAAAAGACCGCCGTGGGATGCAGCATCAACGGCAGCCCCTTCGAACTGGCGCTATTTCTGGTCCAGAACGGGCTGAGCGTGGACACGATCTTCGCCCGCGGCACCATCAAGCCCTACGAGTGGGAGCTCGTGGAGCGACTGCGCGCGGTCAAGCCGGACATCATGGTCTACAACGCCTCGCATCCCGCCCTGTGCGGCAGGACCGAATCCTTCGACGACGTGGAACTCGCCTACGGCGTGGACGCTGGCATCTACTGCGTCAACGCGGCGAACGTTCCCCTCTCGCGCTATCAGGAGCAGAAGTACGGCTACGAGGCCACGCTCTGGATGCTCGAACAGACCCACGAGGCGCTGGAGCATCCGGTGAGCAACTACGAGTGGATCTACGGCCGCAACTTCCTCATCTGAGGATAACGGCACACCGCAAGACACAAGGATTTCACATGAAGGAATATCATCGCCTTCTGCCCCTCGCCACCGGCTACTTCGGAGTCAGCTCCGCCCTCTACGATTTCGAGGGCCTCGTGGTGATCTACGGTCCGGCCGGGGGAGCATGGCACATCAACATCGAGGACGAGCCGCGCTGGTATCGCGGCCCGGCCACGGTCGTGGGCGCGGGCCTGCTGGAGATGGACGTCATCCTCGGCAACGACGACAAGTTCATCGACAACATCGTGAAGACGGCCAAGGGCCTGAATCGCCGCTTCGTTGCCCTTTCTGGAACGCCCATCTCGGAGATCATCGGCACGGACCTCAAGGGCTTCGCGCGGACCATCCAGGCCCGCACCGGCATGCCGGTCTTCATGGTCCCCACCGCCGGTTCCGAGCCCTATCCCGAGGGAGCGTCCAAGGCCTTCCTCGCGCTGGCCGACACGTTCATGGATCCGGCCGCCCCCCGGCGGGAACGGGGCGTCAACGTCCTCGGAGCCATCCACCTCTCCACGGGTCGCGAAAACCATCTGGAGCCGCTGCTTCAGGCCATCGAGAATGACGGGCACGAACTGGTGGGCGTATTCTCCGCGCCCCGCCACGACCGGACGGACCCCCTCGAAGGCGTGCGGCAGGCTCCGGGCGCGGCCATCAACGCCGTGGTCTCCACAAGCGGTCTGGACCTCGCCGAGCGCATGTTCACCGAGTACGGCATCCCGTACGTGACGGGCATGCCCGTGGGCCTTTCGGCGCGCGACGCCTTTCTGGCCATGCTGCGCGGCTCGCAGACCGTCCCCGCGTCCACTCCCCAACGCGCGACGTCATGCAAACGCGCGCTGGTCATCGGCGAACCTGTGCTCGGCTACGGTCTGCAACACTGCCTGCGAAACGACTTCGGCGTTCCCCGCGTGGACGTGATCTCCGTCACGCCGAGCGATCCGATCTTCCGGGAGTCTCCGGGCCGCGTGGGCCTGCTGGCAGAGCGCGGTCCCCATGACCGGGACACGGACGACGAACGGACCATCGCGGCGCTCATGAACGAGGCGGACGTCGATCTCGTGGTGGCCGACCCCTGCTATCAGGCACTGCTGGAAGGCTCCGCGACCTTCATCCCGCTGCCGCACATCGCCATGAGTGCGCGCATCCACTGGGACATGCCGTACGAATACGCCGTGGACGCCGGATACGAGTATCTCGCCGCCGTTCTCCCCGCGTAGCCCTATCCATCAAACACACCTCGGGCTTCGCAGACCATGACGGCCTGCGAAGCCCGAGGCATCCGCATCCACGGCGCGACCGCCATGCCGGGAAAAGAGCGCCGTGGGAAGACATCCCAAAGAAAATCGGCAACAATGGGCCATCGCCGCGCGCCGGTAGCCGCCTCCTCTCCCGCCTCCCCCACCACCGATTCGGCATGCCGCAGCGGCTGGAGGAATCGACATGACGACCATTCGGGCCTTCGTTGGCATCCCACTTCCCGAGGACTACCAGAAACAGTTGGAACGCATGGCGCAGTGGCGCGGGCGGCTTTCCTCCCGCACCAGTTGGACGCGGCCGGGCAACTGGCACGTGACGCTGCGCTTTCTGGGCGACGTGGCGGAAGACCACGTGCCGCAGGTGCGTCACGCGCTGTCTGGCGTACGTTTCGACGCCTTCGAATTTCGTGCTGGTGGGTGCGGAACGTTTCCCCCAAAGGGAACGCCGCGCGTGGTCTGGGTCGGCGTGGCGCAAGGCGGCGAGGAACTCGCCGGATTGGCGCGGGCCGTGGAAGAGGCGCTCACGCCCGTGGGCTTTACGCCGGAGGCACGCGGATTCTCGCCGCATCTCACCGTGTGCCGGGTGAAGGATGCCGGACGCGATCCGTGGAGTGATATGCTTTCGGAGTTCGGGAAAATGGAATGGCCCACGGTGACCGTGGACCGTTTCGTACTGTGGCGGAGCCGTCTGACGCCCGGCGGCCCCCGCTATGCGGCGCTCTCCGAATATCGGGCCACATCCGTGTGACCCGCTGGCTTCGGCGTTGGTTCGTGGCGCGACGGTGTCCGTCCGATGGACCGTCGCTATCGGGCGCTATTCGATGTAGTCGCCCCGGTTGAGCTTGATGCGTTCCGTGACGGCCATAATCTCCACTTCGTCGACGAGGGCGTTCATGCCGGGATTGTCCTTGGCGAGGCCGGGCCACTTCTCGCGGATACCGGCAATGCCGTTCTCGATGCCCCGAAGGGTTCCCTCGGCCTGACGCAGGTTGGTGCTGGCGGAGCCGAGATTTTCGGCATAATTTTCCCATTCGTCCAGAACGGTTTCCAACTTCTCCATGGCTTCTCGCCCCGTCTGCGCGGATTCACCGGACCGGTTTGCGCCCTGCGCCGCGAGAATCTGGCCGGTCAGCAGACCGGACAGGGGAGGTGTGGGAACCGCGCCCCGCGTCTTGGACGCTTCCCCACTCTTCCCGATCTCGCCGGCGAGCAGGCGGCCGAACTCCTCGTCGTCCCCATGGACGCGCTTCTGCTTGGCCTGTTCCTGCTCATAGGCCTTGATCTGATCAGGACGGATTTTCATGGCACACTCCTATCCCGTATGGTGTTTCCACGTGTGAAGCAAATAGCTTGCCAACGAGGAACGCATTCGCAACATACTGATTTTAAAGGACTTCGCCGCTGGGCCCTCGGCATTTTTTTCCCCGCGCATGGCCCGGTGGAGAAACCGCCGCGCCGCGAGGCAGACTCGCTCAAGTCGCCCAGCCAGCCCATGTCCGACAACATACTGGATAAAAAACTCCTTGTCTAACAAGCCTTCGTGCGGTTACTTGTATTGTGTGAACATCCTGATTTGCCAATTGGTTTCTCCATCGTACCCGTAAAGGGAGGACAGCCCGTAGCGGCTTGTGGGCGCAAGCACCAACCGGAGGAATGACATGGTTCAAGTGAACAGGATTCTGTGCGCCGTCGACTTTTCCGATTACAGCCCGAGCGTTGCCTCATATGCCCAGGCCCTCGCAAAGTGCATGAATGCGGAGATCATCGTTCTCTACGTCGCACCGTCCCTCAACCAGTATGTAGGATTTCACGTCCCGCCGTCGAGCATCGAGAATTTCGTCGGGGAGATCGTGTCCGGGGCCGAAATGACCATGGACACCTTCATCGACGAGAACTTCACCGACGTATCCGTGACCGGAAGGGTCGCCACCGGATACGCCGCCGAGGAAATCCTCGAAACGGCACACAACGAAAAGGTGGACATGATCGTCATCGGCACGCATGGCCGCAAGGGTATCGACCGCATACTCTTCGGTTCCGTGGCCGAGAAGGTGGTCAAGGGCTCGGCCTGCCCGGTCCTGACCATCCGTCCCCAGAGCTGACAGACCGGATGAAGCATCCGGACCGTCGGCCCCGCGCCGACGGTCCGGACACACCGGAGGCGCACATGCCAACGATCCGCAGAATCCTCTGTGCCATAGATTTCTCGGAACACAGCCCCATCGTGGCCGACTACGCCCTCGCCCTCGCCAAATCCACCGGCGCTGAACTCACCGTCCTCTACGCCGCCCCCTCCTTCGACCAGTATCTCAGCTTCGACGTCCCCCTGACCCACATCGAGGATCTCGTCGGCGGCATCATGAAGGGCGCGGCCGAACGCATGCGCGCCTTCGTGGCCGAGCGCTTTCCCGGCATGAAGGTCACCCCCCGCGTCACCGCGGGCTATCCGGCCCAGGAGATACTGGGCGAGGCAAGGAACATGAGTGCCGATCTCATCGTCATCGGCACCCACGGGCGGCAGGGCGTCGACCGCATCATCTTCGGCTCCGTGGCCGAAAAGGTCGTGCGAAGCTCCTTCTGCCCCGTACTGACCGTACGGCCACGCGCCGTCTGACGCGGGCCGGGGAGAACACCACAGGAGGAGCGTGATGATTCAGGTCAACAGGATTCTCTGCGCCGTCGATTTTTCCGAGCACAGCGAGAAGGTGGCCGAATACGCCGAAACCCTCGCCAAGTGCATGACCGCCGAGGTCGTCGTCTTCTACGCCGCCCCCACCCTCGAACACTATGCGGGCTTCGACGTCCCCGCCAGCAAGCTCAACGCCCTCGTGGGCGACATCGCCGAAGGCGCTCGCAAGAGCATGGAAGAATTCATGTCCCGCCACTTCAAGGACGTCTCCGCCCGAAGCCACGTAACCACCGGCTACCCCTCGGACGAAATCCTCCACGCCGCCCGCGACTTCGACTGCGACATCATCGTCATCGGCTCCCACGGACGCACCGGGCTCAACCGCATCATCTTCGGCTCCGTGGCCGAGAAGGTCGTCAAGTCCGCGCCGTGCCCCGTATTCACGGTGCGTCCCCGCTCCTAGGCCGCAATCCCGGCGGGCCGTCCATCCGGCGGCCCGCATTTCCCCGAGTTGACTTTCCCGCCGGATTCCATTCTCATCTCCGCCTCATGGTGGAACATCCACCGCCGTCATCCGTTCGGCGCATTCGCGTCCGCACACACAATCGCGAGGCACACGTCATGGATCTTCAGAAGACCGTCCGGCCGCAGGTGCCGGATTTCGAGCCGTACAGCCCCGGGCTGGCCATTGAGGAAATCAGGGAGCGCTACGGCCTCGGCCGCGTCATCAAGCTCGCCAGCAACGAAAACCCGCTTGGCACCTCCCCCGTCGTGCAGCAGGCGCTGGCCGAGAACGCCGCACTGGCCTTCCGCTACGCGCAGGCGGGAACCCCGCGCCTCAACCGCGCCATCGCCGAACATCTGGGCGTACCCGAAGGGGCCATCGTCACCGGCAACGGCTCCGACGAAGTCATCGACCTCATCGTGCGCGTCAAGGCGCGCCCCGGCGTGGACAACGTCATCGCCTTCAAGCCGAGCTTCTCCCTCTACAGGCTCCAGTCCAAGCTGTGCGGCGTGGAATTCCGGCAGGCCCCGCTCAATGCGGACTTCTCCTTCCCGTGGGACGACCTCCTCGCCCTCGCCGACGAGAACACCGCCCTGTGCTTCGTGACCACCCCGGACAATCCGTCCGGATACGCGCCCACCGCCGCCGAACTCGAAGCCCTCGCTAGGCGTCTGCCCCCGCAGTGTCTGCTCGTCATCGACGAAGCCTACATGGATTTCGTGGAGGATCAGGACGCCCACTCGCTTCTTTCCCGGCGCGATGAATTCCCCAACGTCGCCTTTCTGCGCACCTTTTCCAAGATGTACGGCCTCGCCGGGCTGCGCCTTGGCTACGGCGTATTGCCCGAGTGGCTTGGCGACTACTGTCGCCGCGTGAAGCTGCCCTTCTCCGTCAACGTGCTGGCCGAAATCGCAGGCATCGCCGCGCTCGCGGACCGGGACTTCGTCTGTGCCACCCGCACCGCCGTCTGCGAAGGCCGCAGCTATCTGCGCACCGAACTCGAATCCATGGGCTTTCGCGTCCACCCCTCCCACGCCAACTTCATCCTCGTGGACATGCCCGCCGACGCGCCCTTCGACGCCTCCGCCCTCGTGGAAGGCCTCCTGCGGCGCGGCATCATCATCCGCCCCCTCGGCAGCTACAGCCTGCCGCGCTCCGTGCGCATCACCGTGGGCGACGGCGAGGAGAACCGCGAATTCATCCGCGCCGTTCGGGAGTTCATCGCCAATGCCTAATCCGCTCATCGTCACCATCGACGGCCCCGCAGGCGTCGGCAAAACCACCCTCGCCCGCAGGACCGCACAGGCCCTCGGCGTGGCCTACCTCGACACCGGGGCCATGTTCCGCACCACCGCGCTGGAACTCGGCCCCGGCGCGTCCGACCTCGCGGATTCCGAGCTCGTCGCCCGCCTCCAGTCCCTGCGCTTCGAGCTCTCTGGCTGCGGCGAAAAGTCCGTCCTGCGCGTCAACGGGCGCATCATCGGCGACGAAATCCGCACCGAGGACGTCGGCACCATGGCCTCGCGCATCGCCACGCTTCCCCTCGTCCGCGAATTCCAGTGCACGGCCCAGCAGGCCATCGGCAGCGGAACGTCCCTCGTCGTCGAGGGGCGCGACATGGGCACCGTGGTCTTCCCCCACGCCACCTGCAAGATCTTCCTCGACGCCACGCCCGAGGTTCGCGCCGAACGCCGCTACCACCAACTGCGCGACATGGGCCGCGAGGCCGACCTCGCCGAACTGGCCGAACAGATCCGCCAGCGCGACGACCGCGACCGAAATCGCCCCGTCGCCCCGCTGCGCCCCGCAGACGACGCCGTCGTCATCGATACCTCCAGCCTCGACATCGATCAGGTCTTCGAGGCCATCCTCGCCGCCGTCCGGGCCGCCGCCTAGCGCGGCGGCCTTGAGGCCGTGGGCGAGGCGTATCGTTCACGGCACCATAGCAGGTCCTCGCATGACCGGGCCGTATCGTTCACTGCGAGATGCAAGCCGATAGCTCCGCTGGCCAAGGGGCCGCTGGCCCCCTGGACCCCCGATATGGGGACAGTGGCAAAGCCGAAGCGTTCGCAATAGGGACGCGGTCCATCGCCTATTCGGGGATCCAAGGGAGCCGCGCTCCCTTGGCCGCCGGAGGCCGCGTCTTGCACCGGGCCGCGAACGACAACGTCCATCCACGGCTCCTTGATGGGCACCTTGCCACCTTGGGCTGGCGCTGCAAATCGTCATTTTGCGCCGTAAATACGAATTTAAACGATGACCGGCTGTGAACAACAGGAGTGTTGCTGTGGAAAAAATGACGATCGTCACGCATATGCGAGAGGAGCTGGTCAACGTCACGTCCGCGCTCAACGAGCGCATCCGCGAACGCGGCTGGGACAACGGTGCCGTTGTTCTGTGGTGCCCGCACACCACGGGCGCGCTCACGGTGAACGAGGCGGCGGACCCGGACGTCGCGAGGGACATCGTGGTGGGCATGCGCGGGCTGGTGCCGCACCGGGGCGACTACCGCCACGCAGAGGGCAACTCCGACGCCCACATCAAGACCAGCCTCTTCGGCCCCGGACTCACCCTCATCGTGGACGGCGGACGACTTCAGCTCGGCACGTGGCAGGGCGTCTACTTCTGTGAATTCGACGGCCCTCGCACGCGCTCGCTGTGGATGCAGTGGCTACAGGGCTGACGCCAAACCATGGCCGAGCCGTATCGTTCATTGCCACATGCAAGCCGTAGGCTCCGCCGGCCAAGGGGCCGCTGGCCCCTTGGAACCCCGATTTGCGATAACCGTGGGTGCCCTAGGCACACCGTGCGGCTTTGCGCGACAAAGCCCTAGTGAGGATTGTCAAGAGGGTCACCCCCTTGACCGGGTCCGGGCAGAGCCCGGCCGCCGGAGGCCCTGCCCCGCGCAGCGGGCCTGTCTCAAACGCAATGCCTCTTGCATTTGACTCCACCCGCGCCACGGGATACAACCCATTCCTCGCATCCAAGACATTCAGGAAAAGCATGATGACGACCAGAATTCACGCCCACCACCGATTCACTTTTCCAGCCGCGGCATCGTCGCGGCCTCGCCGTGCATTTGCCTCCGCCCTTCTCGGGCACCTGTATACGCTCAGCCTGTATTGCTAGCCCGGCGCATTCACCGGGACCAGCGCCGGGCATTTTAAGCGTCCCCCTCCCCCGTTTCCATCCACACGTCTTTTCACCGGCCCACAGGGGCACAACATATACAGGATGACCACGATGAACATCATCGACGAACTCAAATGGCGCGGCCTCATTTTCCAGACCACCGACGAAGCGAAGCTGCGCGAGTACTTCGAAACTTCCGGCCGCACGCTCTACTGCGGCTTTGACCCCTCGGCCAAGAGCCTGCACGTGGGCAACATGGTGCCCCTTCTGGCGCTTTTGCGCTTCAAGAAGGCTGGCCACACCCCCATGGCGCTCATGGGCGGCGCGACGGGCCGCATCGGCGACCCCAGCGGCAAGGATCAGGAACGCCAGCTGCTCGACTACAGCATCATCGACAACAACATCGACTGCATCCGCAAGCAGGTCCACCGTCTGTTCGGCGACGACACCCCCGTGCTGAACAACTACGACTGGATCAAGCAGATGAACCCCATCGACTTCCTGCGCGACATCGGCAAGCACTTCACGGTGAACGAGATGATGCGCAAGGAATCCGTGCGTCAGCGCATCGTGCGCGACGAGGTGGGCATCTCCTACACCGAATTCAGCTACATGATTCTCCAGTCGCTGGACTACGAGCACCTGTTCAGGACGCGCGACTGCAAGCTCCAGATCGGCGGTTCCGACCAGTGGGGCAACATCACCGCTGGCACGGAGCTCATCCGCAAGAAGTCCAGCGGCGAGGCCTTCGCCCTGACCTTCCCGCTGCTGACCACGGCCAGCGGCGCAAAGTTCGGCAAGTCCGAGAAGGGTGCCATCTACCTTGATCCGACCATGACCTCCCCGTGGGAGTTCTACCAGTTCTGGATCAACGCCGATGACCGTGACGTGGAACGCCTGCTCAAGTTCTTCACCTTCAAGACCGAAGACGAAATCAAGGCCCTCGTACAGCGCATGGAAGAGGCTCCGCACCTGCGTGAAGCCCAGAAGGCGCTGGCCGAGGAAATGACGATCATGGTCCACGGCCGCGAGGAGTTGGACAAGATTCTCGGCGCGGTGGATGTGCTCTTCGGCGGCGGCGATATCGCCACCGTCGACATCGCGACACTGCGCGCCGCCATGCAGTCCGCGCCCAGCGTGGAATACGCCGCCGACGCCCTGCCTCAGCTGGCAGACATGCTGGTGGACCTCGGGCTGATCAAGTCCAAGGGACAGGCCAAGAAGGACATTCAGGCCGGTGCGGTCCGCGTCAACGGCGAGCAGGTGACGGACATGGTCCACACGCCGCAGCCAGCGGACTTCCTCCACGGTGAGGTGCTGCTCATCAGAAAGGGCAAGAAGCACTACGGACTCGTGGTACTGAAATAGTTACACGCAAGCCCGCCGTCTCCGGATGGCGGGCTTGTTCACTTTCGGCCCGCACATTCCGGGCCCGGACCGGGCGGCCCGGCGCGCCACATGGCACGCATCAAGAACGCAATCGCAACGCGCGACACCACGCCCGGCATTCAACACCTTTCGGAGGCATCCATGGACAAGTTTCTCGCACTGTGCAGGATGGTGAAGATCGAGCACTCGGTCTTCGCCCTTCCCTTCGCCTACATCGGCGTCTTCCTGGCGGCGGGCGGCTGGCCCGGCCTGCGCGTCTTCCTGCTGCTGACCCTCGCCATGGTGGCGGTGCGATCCTTCGCCATGGCCTTCAACCGCCTCGCGGACCTCAAGTACGACGCGAAAAACCCACGCACGCAGAACCGCCCCCTCGTCACCGGCGAAATCACCGTGCGCGAGACGTGGGCATTCCTTGCCGGAACCGCCGCCGTGTTCGTGCTGGCCTGCGCCGGGCTGAACACCCTGTGCCTCGCACTGTCGCCCGTGGCGCTCTTCGTGGCCGGCGGCTACAGCTACCTCAAGCGCTTCTCCATGCTCTGCCACTACTGGCTGGGCAGCGTGCTCGGCCTCGCCCCGCTCGCGGGCTGGCTGGCATACGAGCCAACCTTCACCCTACCCGCCGTGCTCTTCTTCTTCGGCGTGACCTTCTGGGTCGCGGGCTTCGACATCCTCTACTCCTGTCAGGACGTGGAGTTCGACCGCGAAAACGGCTTGCACTCCGCACCTGCCAGCCTTGGCATCCCCACTGCGCTGGCGCTGAGCACCTTCGGCCACGTGGTGACAGCCATCCTTTTCGGCCTCGCCGGATGGGCCGCGGGCGCAGGCGCGTGGTACTACCCCGTCTGGGCCGTGGTGGCGGGAATCCTCGTCTACGAGCACACCCTCATCAAGGCCGACGACATGAGCCGCGTCAATCTCGCCTTCTTCACCCTCAACGGCGTGATTGCCGTCTTCCTCTTCGTGGGCGTGCTGCTGGGCCTCTACCTGTAGAGCCCCGCCCACCACATAAAGCCACCATCAAGCGGCCACCGGACACTTCCGGCGGCCGCTTTCGTTTTGCCCGCAGGTCGGTGGCACACAGGGATGCCCAGCTTCTGCCCTGTCAGGACCACGCGAAACGCACACGTTCAATGCCCTGCGCAACGCTCCCCAAAAGCGACGCTCGACGCGCCCCAGCCAGCAACGCCACCCAGCGGAACACGCCAATGTTATCCACAGGCCATCCGCACCCAAATCAACGACAACGGGACCAAATTGCTTCTTACACTGTCCACGGTTCGCCGGAATTGGTATTGTGCACAGGATGCTGTCGGCAGTGAAAAGTCTTAATCATGTCGCCGAACGGAGGAACCCGATGACTATGAAATTCGCGCTTCTCGCGCTTGTCGTTGCTTGGCTGGCATGGGACGTCGGCGTGGCGGCTTTCGGCATCGCACAGCGCCCGCCATGGGCCTTGAAACGGCTCCTCGCCCAACGTGGGGAACCGCCCGTACTCCTCGACGTCAGGACACCGCAGGAATTCGCCATATTTCATATACACGACGCCGTGAACGTCCCGGCTCCGCAACTGCCCACCCCGGAGCAGCTCATGGACTGGAAGGGCCGCGATACTGTGGTCATCTGCATGACCGGGCACCGCTCGCCCATCATGGCATGGCGGCTGCGCAAAGCAGGGCTGGGTACGGTTTCGAATCTGACATGGGGGATGGTCGGCTGGAAGCTCTTCGGTGGCGAATCGGTCAGAAGCGCAGAACCGTAGGGCCGCACCCGATGCGGGCGGCGCGGGGCGTGGCCGCTGCGCGGGCGAGGCCTTCGGCGACCGGGGCGCTGCCCCGGACCCGCTCAAGGACCGTGGGCCCTTGAGAATCCCAACTAGGGCTTCGTCGCGCAAAGCCGTACGGTACGCCAAGGGCAGACGGCCCATCGCAGATCGGGGGTCCAGGGGGCCAGCGGCCCCTTGGCTGGCGGAGCCTACGGCTTGCATCTGGCAGGGAACGACACCGTCGGCCAAGGCGACGACACGGTGCGGCGACACGGCAACGCGCTACGCGCTACGCGGGTGTGGCCTTCGGCGACCGGGGCGCTGCCCCGGACCCGGTCAAGGGGGTGACCCCCTTGACAATCCTCACTAGGGCTTCGTCGCGTAAAGCCGTACGGTCTGCCAAGGGCAGGCGGCCAATCGCAGATCGGGGGTCCAGGGGGCCAGCGGCCCCTTGGCCAGCGGAGCTATCGGCTTGCATGTGGCAGGGAACGACACCGTCGGCCACGACGACGTGGGGACGCGAGACGATTGGGGCGAAGGGAAAAAAGGAAGGCGGACCGTCGGTGACGGTCCGCCTTCTCATAGGGGCGATAGGGACTATGCCGTTTGGCTACATTTCGCAGGTGCCGGCCGCGGTGGCGCGGTCACGGCAGGAAATGCGGGCCAGGGAGCGAGCCAGGGAAGCCTGAACCCGCGCATAGTCGATTTTCTCCTGCCGCTGCGCAAGGCGCTGCTCGGCGCGTTCGCGGGCCACGCGGGCACGCTCGACGTCGATCTCGGCGGCGATTTCAGCCACCTCGGCAAGGATGGTTACCTTGTTGTTGGAGACTTCTGCGAAGCCTCCGGCGACGAAGACGTAGAACGTCTTACCGCCGTCCTTGTAGTACAGACTCCCCACCCTCAGGGCCGACAGGAAAGGGATGTGGTTCGGCATGATACCGAATTCGCCCTCGAAACCGGGGGCACCCACGTATTCCACTTCCTTGCTCAGGACGAGCCGGTCCGGGGTGACGATCTCCAAGTGCAACGATCTGGCCATAGCTTCCTCCTGTTAACCAGGACTTAGGCCTGGGCCTGACGCGCCTCGGCCTTGGCGAGAGCCATCTCGATGCCGCCGACCATGTAGAAATCATTTTCATTCATGTCGTCGTGTTTGCCATCGAGAATCTCGCGGAAGGCGCGAATGGTATCCTCCAGCTTAACGTACTCGCCGGGAGTGCCGGTAAACACTTCGGCGACGTGGAACGGCTGAGACAGGAAGCGCTGGATCTTACGCGCACGGGCAACGGTGAGCTTGTCCTCGTCGGACAGTTCGTCCATGCCCAGAATCGCGATGATGTCGCCGAGATCCTTGTACTTCTGCAGAATCTGCTGCACTTCGCGAGCGGTCACGTAGTGCTCCTCACCGAGGACGTGGGGGTCCAGGATGCGGGAAGTGGAGTCAAGCGGATCCACCGCGGGGTAGATGCCGAGCTCGGCGATCTGACGGGACAGAACCAGCGTACCGTCAAGATGCGAGAAGGTCGTCGCCGGGGCCGGGTCGGTCAAGTCGTCAGCAGGGACGTAGACCGCCTGAACCGAGGTGATGGAACCCTTCACGGTCGAGGTGATGCGTTCCTGCAGGGCACCGAGGTCGGTACCCAGGGTGGGCTGGTAACCCACGGCGGAAGGCATGCGGCCGAGGAGTGCGGACACCTCGGAACCGGCCTGCGTGAACCGGAAGATGTTATCGATGAACAGGAGCACGTCCTGTCCTTCCTCGTCGCGGAAGTACTCTGCACAGGTCAGAGCGGTCAGTGCGACGCGGGCACGGGCTCCCGGAGGCTCGTTCATCTGGCCGTAGACCAGAGCGGCTTTCTCCAGAACGCCAGCGTCCTTCATTTCGTGGTAGAGGTCGTTGCCCTCACGGGTACGCTCACCAACACCGGCGAACACGGAGATGCCGCCGTGCTGCTTGGCGATGTTGTTGATCATCTCCATGAGAATAACGGTCTTGCCGACGCCTGCGCCGCCGAAGAGGCCCATCTTGCCGCCCTTGGGGAAGGGGATGAGCAGGTCGACGACCTTGATGCCGGTTTCGAGCAGCTCAATCTTGGTGCTCTGCTCGGTGAAGGCCGGAGCAGCCCTGTGAATGGGCAGTTCCTTGACGGCCTTGATCTCGCCGAGTTCGTCCACGGGACGACCCACGACGTTCATGATGCGGCCGAGAGAAGCCTTGCCAACCGGCACCGCGATGGGCTTGCCAGTGTTGACGACGGCCATGCCGCGCTGGAGGCCTTCAGTGGCGTCCATGGCGATGCAGCGGCAGACGTTGTCACCCAGATGCTGGGAGACTTCGACCACCAGATTCGGCGCATCGGTATTGTTGGGGTTCGTGATGTCAAGCGCGGTCAGGATATTGGGCAACTGACCCGCGGGAAATTCGACGTCGACAACGGCGCCGATAACCTGAACGATTTTACCGTTAGCACTCATAGCAATAATGCCCCCTTCTTATCCATTCAGCGCTTCTGCGCCGCCGACGATATCCATAAGCTCGGTGGTGATGGCGGCCTGACGGGTCTTGTTGAAGATGAGCGTCAGGGATCCGACCATGTCGTCGCAGGCCTTGGTGGCGTTGTCCATGGCGGCCATTCGCGCTGCGTGCTCGGACGCGGACGTGTCGAGCATGCCGCGGTAGAGCTGCACCTTGATGAAGCGGGGGAGCAGTTCGGCCAGAAGGCCTTCCACTGCGGGCTCGTAGACGTATTCCGCACCGGCTCCGACTTCGGCCTCTTCGGCCTCGCCCGGGGTGATGGGGAGCACGTTCAGAGCCACAGGCTCCTGCTTCGCCATGTTGATGAACTGACCGTAGACAACCGTCACCTCGTCCAGCTCGCCGGACAGATAGCCGCCAATGATCTCCATGCCGACCTTGTTGGCGAGGGAGAAGTCATAGTGTCCCATGGCATCGCCGAGTCCGAGTGCGATCTCGTAGGAGGTCTTCCTGAAGAAATCGCGACCCTTCTTGCCGATGCAGTAGAACTTGACCGTCTTTCCCTCGGCGGTCTTCTGGGCAGCCAGCTTCGAAGCCATCTTGATGAGGTTCGCGTTGAAGCTGCCGCACAGACCGCGGTCGGAGGTGACCAGAACGATGGCCGAGGTCTTAATCTCCTCGCGGACCTCAAGGAGGGGATGCGCTTCGGCATCCGCTCCGGTCGCGAGGTCGCCAAGCATCTCATAGAACTTGTCGGCGTAAGGGCGGAAGCGCTCGATTCGATCCTGGGCGCTACGCATCTTTGCCGAGGCCACCATGTTCATGGCCTTGGTGATCTGCTTGGTCTTCTTGACCCCGACGATCTTCAATTGGACATCCTTGAGCGAAGGCATGTCGTTACCTCCTCAAGTTAAGCCTGGAAGCTCTTCTTAAACTCAGCGATGGCGGAACGAAGCTTGCCGTCGATCTCGTCGTCGATGACCTTCTTGGTCCGGATGCCTTCGAGGATGTCGGCCTTGGAATTGCGCAGGAAGTCGATGAATTCCGTCTCGCACTTCCGGATGGCTGCGACCGGGACATCGTCCATGAAGCCGCGGGTCGCCATGAACATGGCGGAAACCTGCTCTTCAACCGGCTGGGGCTTGTACTGGGGCTGCTTGAGCAGCTCGACCAGGCGGGCACCACGGTTCAGCTTCTGCTGAGTGGCCTTGTCGAGGTCGGAACCGAACTGCGCGAAGGCAGCCAGTTCGCGGTACTGAGCCATTTCCAGACGCATGGTACCGGCAACCTGCTTCATGGCCTTGATCTGGGCCGCGCCGCCAACTCGGGAGACCGAGAGGCCGACGTTAATGGCCGGACGCACGCCAGCGTTGAAGAGGTTAGGCTCCAGGTACACCTGACCGTCGGTGATGGAAATAACGTTGGTCGGGATGTACGCGGACACGTCGCCTGCCTGGGTCTCGATGATGGGCAGTGCGGTCATGGAACCGGCGCCGAGGCTGTCGTTGACCTTCGCCGCACGCTCGAGCAGACGGGAGTGCAGGTAGAAGACGTCGCCGGGGAAAGCCTCACGTCCCGGAGGACGGCGGAGCAGCAGGGACATCTGGCGGTAAGCGGTAGCCTGCTTGGAAAGATCATCGTAGATGATGAGGCAGTGCTTGCCGTTGTCGCGGTAGTACTCACCCATGGTCGCACCGGCGTAGGCAGCGATGAACTGCAGCGGAGCGGGCTCGGACGCGGTGGCCGAGATGATGGTGGTGTACTCCAGGGCACCGTGCTTGCGCAGCACGTCGGCCACGAGGGCAACGGAGGCCTTCTTCTGGCCGATGGCAACGTAGATGCAGTGCACATCGGAATTCTTCTGGGCCAGGATGGCGTCGATGCAGACGGCGGTCTTGCCGGTCTGACGGTCGCCAATGATCAGCTCGCGCTGACCACGGCCGATGGGGGTCATGGCGTCGATGGCCTTCAGGCCGGTGTACATCGGCTCGTGAACGGACTTACGAGCGATGATGCCGGGAGCCTTCAGCTCGACGGGACGGGTCTCCTTGGCGTCGATCGGTCCAAGACCGTCGATGGGCTGGCCAAGGGGGTTGATGACGCGGCCCATAACCGCATCGCCGACCGGCACGGAGAAGATCTCGCCGGTACGCTTGACCGGGTCGCCTTCCTTGATGCCCGTGTCGTCACCGAGGAGAGCGACACCGACGTTGTCCTCTTCGAGGTTGAGCGTCATGCCCTTGAGGCCGCCGGGGAACTCCAGCAGCTCCATGGCCATGACGTTCTCCACGCCGTGGACGCGGGCGATGCCGTCGCCCACGTAGAGGACCGTACCGGTTTCGGTCATCTCCACCTTGGATTCGTAATTTTGAATCGAATCCTCAATGATTTTACTGATTTCTTCAGCCTTGATCTGCATGGCCCTACTCACCCCTTTTGATCTGTTCTTTCATACCGTGAAGCTGAGCGCGCAAGCTAGCATCCAAAATCTTGTCTCCTACCTTGAGCACCACGCCACCGAGGATTCCGGCATCGGTGGCGAAGTCCAGCACCAGCTCCTTGCCCAGCTGCTCGGCAAGCTGCTTGAGAACCTCGTCCTGCCGGGCCTGCTCGAGGGGCGTCGCGGTGACCAGTTCACCACGAACGACACCGCGGGCATCGTCCAGCAGAACACCAAAGTAGGCTTCGATATCCGGCAGGATGGACAGGCGTCCCTTGTCTGCCAGCAGGAACAGGAAGTTCCTGACGGTGGGATTGGGATCCAGCTTAGACAGAATCTTCTCCACGATGGCTTTCTTCTCGTCGATGCTGAAGATGGGGTTCCGGAAGATCCGAAGAAGATCCGGGTTGCTCTCCAGCACGGCACTGAATCCAGCCAGGTCCTTGCCGTACGTCTCGATTTCGGAGGCGCCCTTCTGCTGTCCAATGGTGAACAGCGCCCGGGCGTATCTGCGTGCTACGATATTGGCAATCAATTGAGCACCACCTTCTTTAATGAGTCGTCGACGAGCTTGTTGTGCTCGGTGGCGGAGAGCTTCTCCGTCAGGAGCCTTTCAGCAGCCTCGACAACCAGCTCCGCCACTTCGGCGCGCACAGACTGGATGGCTGCGCGGCGCTCCTGCTCGGCAGTGAGCTTGACCTGGGCGGTGATCTTCTCGGCATTCAGCTTTGCAGCCTCGATGATGGATGCCTTGAGCGACTCGCCCTGCGCACGGAACTCAGCCAGGATGGCCTCGCGCTCCTGCTCGATGTTGGCGATGTTCTTCTCGACCTCAGCCAGCTTCTTCTCGGCCTCTTCGCGACGGTCGGCCAAGTCGGCCAGCTGGGTCTCGATCTGCTTGCGGCGCCCGACGAAGAGTTCGGCGATCTTCTTTCCGGCAAACTTGTAGATAATGCCGATGAAGATGACGAAGTTGACGACACGGAGCAGGAAGTCCTTCCAGTTCAGCCCGTGTCCGCCGTGCGCGCCGCCGGCCTCGGACGCATAAGCGACCGATGCCACTGCCAGTACGAGCAGCAGAGCCGGCACGATTCGTTTAAGCCCTTTCAACGCGAAACCCTCCTTTCCATCCGGTTCTTTGGCTTGAGCAAAAGACGTGAAGGCGAAGCCCCGTGGGGTTTCGCCTCTTGCGCGTGATTAGCCGAGCACCTTGGCAACGACCTTGCCAGCCATGCCGTTGACCTGGGCCTTGAGATCGTCCATGCAGGATTTGATCTCGGCGGCGACAGCGTCGCGCTCGGCCTTGAGTGCGACAGCGGCCTTGGCATTGGCGGCTTCGATGATGCCCTTCTCTTCCGCAACGCCACCTTCACGGAGGTCATTGCGAATTTCGACACCGGAACGGCGAGCCTCTTCGAGCGCTGCGGAATAGTTCTTCAGCTTCTCCTGAGAGGAGGCATTGAACTTTTCGGCATCCTCGAGACAGCCGGACATCCGGTCATTACGCTTCTTGATGATTTCCCGGATGGGGCGGATGAGAAGAAAGTTCAGAACAATCAACGTGACCACGAAGTTCACAAACTGAATAAAAAAGGTGATATCGAGATCAATCATACGCGCCCTCTCGGAGGTTGTGAATTATTGAGCAAAGTCAAACGGGCTTTAGCCGATTTCAGGTACCCTGTCAAAACATTTTTCTAAATCGACGTGTTAACGACGGCTATTCCTGCATTTTCGGAGCGGGTACAATGGAGAACCGTATTGTGCTTCATTTCGTCACTGCAAGTGTGGGTCGCGTTGCAGTGGCGAGACCGACAGTGGAACCCGTTGCACCGCTACGGGCGTCATCGACGGGCTTCTCCGTCTTCTTCGTACCCATGCTGACCTGTCCTTCGAGAACAGCTCCTTCCTCCATCATCAGCACGGGCGTGGACATGCTTCCGTCGAAATTGGCGGTCTTGTGCAGGACGACCTTGGCCAGCGCCCGCACCTCGCCCTTCACCCGGCCGCTGACGATGAGCTGGCCGACATGCAGCGTGCCCTCGACATGCGCCTCACGGCCAATGACCAGAGTCCCCTCCGACTCGACCTCGCCATTGAAGCTGCCGTCGATGCGGACGGAACCCTTGAATTCCAGACGCCCCTGATACGTGGTTCCGCTACCCAGAAAGGCGTTGATCTCGTCGCGCGCCATGGTCGCTCTCCGTTGCGAGAGGTTCTCCGCAGTCCGTTTCGCACGCCGCCGAATGGTCTAGGCGCGCTTGAACACGAACCTGCGCATGGAAACGTTCAACACGAGTCCGATGAGGCTCAGATTCACGACAGTGGCACTGCCGCCGTAGCTGATGAACGGCAGGGGTATTCCCACCACCGGCATGAGTCCAAGAACCATGCCCATGTTGATCAGTATCTGCCAGAAGAAATAGAAAAAGACCCCGGCGGCGAGAAAGCTGCCGAATCGGTCCTTTGCGTCGTGCGCCGTGAGGTAGATTTGATACAGGAAGAGACAGAAAAGGGAAAGGAGAAACATGCACCCGATGAAGCCCCACTCCTCGCCAAACACCGCGATGGCGAAGTCCGTATGCTTCTCGGGCAGAAAACGCAGCTGGCTCTGTGTGCCGCTCAGAAATCCCTTACCCCACAGGCGTCCGGAGCCGATGGCAATCTGGGACTGGATGATGTGATAGCCCGCACCAAGGGGGTCGTTGCCTGGGTCAAGGAAGGTGAGAATGCGTCGCTTCTGGTAGTCGTGCAGGAAAAACCACGACATCGGCAGCAATACGGGCACAAGAATCATCAGCGGCTTGAACACCCGCATCTGGATGCCGCGATACAGCACCAATCCGCCAAGCAACAGCAGTACGGACAGGCCTGACCCCAAATCGGGCTGCAATATGATGAGCCCGGCAGGCACCATGCCCACGGCCAGCACGCCGAACAACTGGAGCCAGTCCAGAGGACGCTGCCCCTTGGAGAGCAGCTTGGCCCCGATGAGCAGGATGGAGATCTTCGCCACTTCGCTCGGCTGGAGATTGAAGAAGCCGAGATCCAGCCAGCGCCGCGCGCCGTAGATGACCTTGCCGAAAACCGGCACGCAAAGAAGCAGCAAAAGTGTGACCAGAAACATGGGTACGGCGAGCGTCTTCAAGTGCCTGTAATCGAACAGCATGAACGTGATCATGCCGCCGAAGCCCATAAGCCCCCACAGGAACTGCTTCTTGTAGAACGGATTCAGGGACAGGCCGTCCTCGAGACGGAAGCCACTGGCCGAATAGAGATTCATGACGCCCACACCGAAGAGGAGCAGCGTCAGGCCCACGAGGGACCAGTTGATGTGCAGCAGTATGCGTCGATCGATGGGGGTCATTTCTGCTTCCCGAAAAGGTGCTCGTACACGCCCTTGAGCATGGGGCCGGCCGCGGAGCCGCCGTGTCCGCCGTGCTCCACCATGCACACCGCCACGTAGGTCTTGCCGTCCTTCTCGCCGAAGGACGCCAGCCACGCGTGGTCGCGCTCCTCGTAAGGCATCTCCTCCAACTTGCGGCGCACGTCCCCTGCCTTGAGCTTGAGACGCACCACCTGCGCGGTGCCGGTCTTTCCGCCGATGACGGCATCACGCCGCTTAAGCCGACGCGCCGTTCCCTGCTCCACGGTCTCCACCATGGACCGCACCAGAAGCTGCCGCTGTGCGTCGGTCAGTGGCAGGTGCCCCTGCCGCTCCGGTTCGCCACCGGCGAGCAGCGTGGGACGCAGGATGTCTCCACCGTTGACCAGCGCGCCGATGAAGCGCGCAACCTGCAACGGGGTGACCAGCGTATAGCCCTGCCCGATGGCCAGGTTCAGGTTCTCGCCGCCCTGCCATGACTCACCGAAGCGTCTGCGCTTCCACTCGCGCGTGGGGATCAGCCCGCCCTTCTCATGCGGCAGACTGATGTCCGTCTTGTGGCCGAAGCCGCAGGTCATGGCGAACTCGCTTATCTTGTCCACGCCGAGACGGCTGCCCATCTCGTAGTAGTACACGTCGCAGGACTGGGTGAGGGCCTGCAGAAAGTCGATATGACCGTGACCGTGCTTCTTCCAGCAACGAAAGATGTGCCGCCCAAGCTTGACCTGCCCCGAGCAGTACACGCGCTCGGACGGGGACACCCCGTTGACCAACGCCGCGCCGCCCACCACAAGCTTAAAGACCGAGCCGGGCGGATAGGCGCTCTGCACCACACGGTTCTGCAGCGGATGCATGGGGTCGTCGCGCAGCTTCTCCCACTGCGGGCCGGAAAGACCGGTCACGAACCAGTTGGCGTCGTAACTCGGCTGGCTGACGAAGGCCACCACCTCGCCGGAAAATGGCTCCATCACGACGATGGCACCGGCCTGCCCCTCAAGCATCTCGTGGCAACGCGCCTGCAGTTCGAGGTCGATGGACAGGCGCAGGTCCTCGCCAGCTCTGGGCGGGCGCATGACGTGCTGGCTGAGGCGACGACCGGTGGCGTCCACTTCGAGCTGCCGCAAGCCCTTGGCACCGCGCAGGCGCTCTTCGAGTGTAAACTCCAGACCGCCCTTGCCCACGTTGTCGCCGAGGCTCAGGGTCGGGTCCTTCTCCAACTCTTCCTCGTTGGCCTCGGCCACGTAGCCGAGCACATGAGCCAGAAGCGGTCCCTGCGGGTAATAGCGACGCGGACGGACCACGATTTCGAGTCCCGGCCAGAACAGGGCGTTGGATTCGATACGCGCCACCTGCTCGAAGGAGAGGTCCGGCACGAGGATGAGCGGCTCGAAGGGCTTCACCCGACGCCGCCCCTTGGCGTATTTCGCCTCAAGGGTCGCGAGGTCAATGTCGGTCCACACGGCGATCTGGTCCAGCGTGGCCTTCACGTCGCGCACATCCTCGCGGATCAGTCCCAGCGCGTAGGCGGGCTGATTGACGGCCACGAGCACGCCGTTTCGGTCGCGGATAAGCCCTCGGGGAGCGTGCAGCAGTTCCTGCCGCAACTGGTTGTCCCGGGCCTTCTGGGCGAACTCCTCGCCCTTGTGGACCTGAAGGTACCAGAAACGCAGCACGAACAGGCCAAAGAGCCCCCATATGAGCGCCTGCAGCAGGAACAGGCCGAAGCGCGGAGGGGCCTGACCTTCAGGTTCAAATTGGGCTGCCATATCGTACCCAGTTCTTATACATCGAGTAGGTAAGACCCCACTGGACCGGGAAGAATCCCGCCTGCAACAGGCCTTCCAGAAGAAGCCTGTGCCACGGCACGGCAAGGTCCTGCAACTGCACCATGAGTTCGGTAAGCGCAATATGCCAGACGCCGAGGAACAGCCCGATGAGGGTTATGAAAAGGAAATTCGTGGACTCAAAGACGCCGCGCCCGGCGAGAAACGCCCCGACCAGCGCCGCATACCAGAGAATCCCCGTGCCGAACGCGAGGCCGGATGTGCCCTCGATGACGAACATCCAGAACAGGCCCATCCACACGGCGGAGCGCACGCGGCGCTCCTGCATGAGGATGACCAGCCCCGGCGCGAGGAAATCCACGCCGGGCACCAGCCGTTGCAGCCAGATGCCCGCAACGGTGAAGCCCGTCCACCAGACAAGCGGATGCATGTTCGCCCCCTAGTCCCTGGCCCCGGGAGCCGGTTCGGAGGCATCGACCACGCGCCGCAGCACGAGGGCCTCCTCCACATTGCGGATGTCAACCAGCGGCTCGGCCTGCACGGTCAGGAACAGCGAGATGTCCGAGCGTTCCACGCCCACCACGCGGGCAACGGGAATCCCCTTGGGGAAGATGCCCGCCAGCCCGGACGTGACCAGCAGCTCGCCCACAGCCAAGGGGGCGTTCTGGGGCACGTAGCGCACCTCCAGAAGGCCGTCGTCGCCGCGCCCGCAGAGCACGCCGCTGATGCGGCGCTCCGAGCTGATGACAGGGAGTTTGCTGTTGATGTCCGTGATGAGCAGAACCGTCGCCGTGGCGGGACCGGTGCGCAGCACGCGGCCCAGTATGCCGTCGGCGGTGCCCACAGGGTCGTTGACGCCAACGTCGCTCATGGTGCCCTTGTCCACGACGAGCGTGTCGAGGACGGCTCCGGGACCAAGACGATGCGCGATGACCCGCCCGCCCTGCACGGTCCACCCCGGCTGGGGCGCGAACGACAGGAGCCGCCTGAGGCGGGGAACCTCGGCGGCTTCTTCGCGGAGCATGGCCACCTGCATCTTCAGCGTGTCCATCTCGGCCTTGAGTTCGGCATTCTCTTCCCGCACGTCTACGAGGTAGACGTAGTTCCGCCACAGTTCGGCGGACGAATCAGCGGCCCAGCGTCCGGGCTTGAGCACCGCGCCCACGAATTCCAGCCCCGTATGCCCGGAAAGGGCGTCAAGGATGCCGGTCCTGAGGTTCCAGGTGAACAGGCTCAGGTACGCGAACAGGGTGGCAAGCAGGACGCAGACAATGCCTTTCTTCGATCGGAGGTTAATCGATCGTTACCTCCTTGAGGACGTCCAGATTGTCGAGGGCTCGGCCGGAACCGAGCACGACGGTCGACAGGGGATCGTCCACGACGGTGATGGGCAGTCCGGTTTCCTCGCGCAGCAGCTGATCCAGCCCCTTGAGCAGCGCTCCGCCGCCCGTGAGCACGATGCCACGGTCGACGATGTCCGCCGCCAGTTCTGGCGGGGTCTGCTCCAGTGCGATGCGGCAGGCCTGAACGATGGCGTCCACCTGCTCGGCGATGGCCTTGCGGACCTCCTCCGAGGTGATGGTGATGTTCTGCGGGATGCCGGACACGAGGTCACGGCCCTTGACCGACATCTCCACCTCGTGGGACGAGGGATAGGCGCTTCCGGCCTGGATCTTGATGGTCTCGGCGGTGCTTTCACCGATGAGCATGTTGTACTTGCGCTTCACGTACTGCATGATCGCCTCGTCCATCTTGTCGCCGCCCACGCGGACCGACTTGGAATAGACGATGCCGGACAGGGATATGACCGCCACTTCCGTGGTGCCACCGCCGATGTCCACGACCATGTTGGACGTGGGTTCCGTAATGGGCAGATTTGCGCCGATGGCCGCAGCCATCGGTTCCTCGATAAGATAAACTTCCCGGGCGCCAGCGCTCTCGGCGGACTCCTTCACCGCGCGTTTCTCCACCTGGGTGATGCCCGTGGGAACGCAGATGATGATTCTGGGGCGCACCAGCCGACGGCTGTTGTGCACCTTGGTGATGAAGTGCCGAAGCATGGCCTCCGTGATCTCGAAGTCGGCAATGACGCCATCCTTCATGGGCCGGATGGCGACGATGTTCGCGGGGGTGCGGCCGAGCATGAGCTTGGCCTCAAGGCCTACGGCCAGCACCTTCTTGCCGCCCTTGTTGTCCTGTTTCACGGCAACGACGGACGGCTCGCGGAGCACGATGCCCTGACCCTTGACGTAGACGCAGGTGTTGGCCGTGCCCAAGTCTATGGCGAGATCATTGGAGAAAAATCCGAGAACCGTATCCAAGATTCTGGACATAAACACTCTCTTGGGTCAATGAATTCGTGGAATTTCGATGAGCTGAAACAATCCGGTTTCAGCCAGCGTCGTCACCATGAGTTAGTATACAAACGCCCGGCATCAGGCAAGGGTTCGTTTCCAAAATCATTCTGGCACATTCGATGAACCGATACCACGGCCTCTCGGCCCACCTGCACCGCCGCTTCGGCACCCGCATCCGCAAGATACCGCTGGACGCGGGCTTCACCTGTCCCAACCGCGACGGCACGCTCTCGCGGCGGGGCTGCGCATTCTGCAACGGCCAGGGCTCGGGAACGGGGCTGCATGCCGACGGCATGGACATCGAGGGACAATGGAACCGCTGGCGCGCTCAGCTCGGCGCGAAGCACCACACGGACCGCTTCATCGCCTACCTTCAGTCGTTCTCCAACACCTACGGCCCCATCGAACGGCTCGAACGCGTCCTGTCGCGCATCACGAGCCTGCCCGGTGCGGTCGGCCTGTGCATCGGCACCCGGCCCGACTGCCTCGACGACGACAAGCTCGACCTGCTCGCCGCGCTGCCGCTGCCCGAGGTCTGGCTGGATCTCGGCCTCCAGTCGTCCAATGACGACACCCTGCGCCGCATCAACCGCGGGCACGACTCCGCCGCCTTCGCCCGCGCCACACACGCCGCCGCCGATCGCGGGCTCGCCGTGTGCGCCCACATCATCATGGGGCTGCCCGGCGAAGGCCCGCACGACTTCCTGCGTAGCGCCCGCTTCGTGAATGCGCTGCCCGTGCGCGGCGTGAAGCTCCACAACCTCTACGTCTGCACCGGCACGCCCATGGAGCGCATGTTCAAAGAGGAAAACTACTGTCCTCCATCGCTCAATACCTATATACAAAGCGTCATCGGTGCACTTGAACTGCTGCGGCCAGAGATCGTGATCCACCGCCTCGCCGCCGACCCCGCACCGGGCGAACTCGTCGCCCCGGACTGGGCCGCCGACAAGCGGGAAATCCACAACGCCATAAACCGGGCGCTCGCCGCCGCCGACACCTGGCAGAGCCGGGCCTTGGCACCGCACGCGCCCATCCCGACGATATTCGACCCCACCATCCCGCATCCGGAGGACGTCGCGCCATGAGAACCCGCCGCACGGAATGCATCGCAGCCGGCCCCCTCGCCCTCGACCTGCACTGGGACAACGGCGTCCTTCTGCGCACGGAACTCTCCGCGCGCGGCGAACGCACTCCCTCGCCACAGCTCACCGACGCCGGAGCACTGCTCCAGCAGGCGCTTAGCGCCTACGTCAACGGCGAGGACGTCGCGTGGCCCCGCATCCCCTACGCCATGCACGGCCTCTCGCCCTTCACCCGCACGGTGCTCGTCACCCTTCGCGACACGGTGGGCCGTGGCGAGACCGTCACCTACGCAGAACTGGCCGCGCGCGCAGGCTCCCCCCGCGCCGCGCGCGCTGTTGGCCGGGCCATGGCCACCAACCGCTGGCCGCTTCTCATCCCCTGCCACCGCGTGCTCGCGGCAGGCGGACTCGGCGGATATTCCCTCGGGCTCGACCTCAAGCGCCTGTTGCTGACCATCGAGGGCGTCGCCCTCCCCGGCTAGCCCAACTGGACAAGCGCACCGAACGAAGAGTAAAGGCTCACTGGTACGCGGCGGACTCGCCGCGACCGCATACCCGATACCCATCGAAGACAATCGAGGAACCGATACATGATCGACGCGACTCTCAATGCCGGGGCGCTGGTCCTGGCCGCCGGAAAGGGAACGCGCATGCGTTCCGACAAACCCAAGGTGCTGCACGCCATTCTCGGCGAACCCATGCTGTGGTACATCCACCGCGCCCTCGACGGCCTCGGCCTGCGCGGCGTGTGGACAGTCATCGGCCACGGGGCGGACATGGTCCGCGCGGCCTTCCCCGACGTCCCCGCCGAGCATTTCGTGATGCAGACCGCCCAACTCGGCACCGGCCACGCGCTGAGCGAGGCATGGCCCGCCCTTGAGGCCGCCGGTCTCGACTACGTACTCGTGGCCAATGGCGACACGCCCCTCGTCCCCTCTGAAAGCCTCGAACGCCTTGTGCGCGAATCCGTGGACGCCGGGGCGGACGTCGCCTTCATGAGCCTGACCCTCGACGACCCCGGCGCATACGGCCGCGTCGTGCGCGACGCCGAAGGCCGCGTGCGGGCCATCGTGGAGGCCAAGGACTTCGATCCCGCCGTCCACGGCGGCGAGGTCCGCGAGATCAACGCGGGCATCTACTGGCTGCGCATGTCGGCCGTGGCCGACCTTCTGCCCCGGCTGAGCAATACCAACGCCAGCGGCGAATTCTACATCACGGACCTCGTGTCCCTCGCCGTGGCCGACGGCCTCGTCGTGACGGCCACCTCCGGCGGCAGGGATCCCCAGCTTCTCGGCGTGAACAGCCCGGCCGAACTGGTGCGCTCCGAGGAGCTCATCCGCTCGCGCATCGTGGACGCTCTGCTGAACTCCGGCGTGTGCATCCACTCGCCATCGTCGGCGGTCATCGGCCCCCGCGCGCAGATCGCGCCCGGCTGCGAACTGCACGGGCCCTGCGAAATCTACGGCGCTACGCGCGTCGCCTCCGGCACGTCCATCGCCTCGCACTGCTGGATCACGGACTGCGTCATCGGCGAAGGCACACAGGTGAAGCCCTTCAGCCACCTCGAACGCTCGACTGTGGGCAACGGCTGTCAGGTCGGCCCCTACGCGCGGCTGCGCCCGCAGGCCGTCATGTGCGACGAATCGAAGGTCGGCAATTTCGTGGAGATGAAGAAGGCCGTGCTGGGCCACGGCTCCAAGGCCAGCCACCTGACCTACCTCGGCGACACCGAGGTCGGCACGGACGTGAACATCGGTGCGGGAACCATCACCTGCAACTACGACGGCGTGAACAAGCACAAGACCACCATCTGCGACCGCGCCTTCATCGGCAGCAACACAGCGCTGGTGGCACCGGTGACCGTGGGCGAAGGCGCGCTGGTGGGCGCAGGTTCGGTCATCACCCGCGACGTCAGCCCCAAACACCTTGCCGTCACCCGAGCCAAACAGGTGGAACTTCCTCGAAGGAAATAACACATTTCTTGATTTTGAACTCTGAACAGGATAGAAAATTCGCCTATGGATGCCCTGAGCCAATTGGAAGCCCGAATTGATTCGATTCTCGCCAAGAACCGGGTTCTGGAGGAGGAAAACCGTCGACTTCGGCGCGAACTTGAGGACGGCAAAAGAGAGCTCGAAACCGAGAACCGTACCCTCCGGGACGAAATCGAGCGGGAACGTTCCGCCAAGCGGGATGTGCTCGCCAAGATAGACGGTCTCCTGAACAAGCTTCAGGTCGAGACCGAATAACGGAAGGTCCCCGATGCCGAGCTATACTCTCTCCGTCCTTGATCTGGAGGTTTCCTTCAAGGCGAAGGCCGACCATACGCGAGTTCTCAAGGCGAAGGAGCTTCTTGAAGAACGGTACCGGGAACTGACACAGCACGGTAGACGACTCAGCAAAGAAAAGCTGTTGACATTCCTGGCTCTGGGGTTGGCGGATGATCTGCTCCAGAGCACTCGGAAACTCGAAGAGCTGGATGGGAAACTCTCCGGTCTTCTCACGAAGATCGACAACGGCGGTACCCCGTAGTATAGGCGTATGACATGCGTATCTCCCTGGGGAGTTCGTGATTGAGGAACGATTTTTGAGCCAACACTTCCAAAACGGGAGCGGCTTTCAGACCAGCCCGTGCGCAGACCCGCTCGACCGGGGAGCCTGACGGCAGGCACAGTTGCACCCACCTTGCACATGCAAGGTTCAAAAGAGTTCCCGACACGGCGCCCCGGGGTAGATATATATATTTGGTTGCGGATAAACACCTTAACCCTGCATGAAACGAACAGGACTTTCCTAAACGCCTTACACGACCCGCCGTCCCACATGCCCAACCGGGCATTCCAGCCGCGGCTGCCTCCGGCCGCTCTCTTCTCCGACGTACCGCGCTTCAGCCACGCCGCTGGCAGGAAGCATGAAGCCCTGCCGATACGGTATCGGGTCAGCGGCACCCGTAGCGCATAAAAGGAGAGTGCCATGAGTTTGGCTGTATTATTCGCCGCCATTGTCGGAGCGGCAGTGGGGGCCTCAGCGGGATACATCCTGCACAATTACATCGCCTCGAAACGCCTTGCCGGTGCCAAGGATCTGGCCGAGCGCATCCTCGATGAGGCGCGCAAGGAAGGTCAGGCCCAGCGCAAGGAGTTCATGCTTCAGGCTCAGGACGAAATCCTCAAGCTTAAGAAAGAGATGGAGTCCGAGTTCAAGGACAAGGAAGCTGAATTCAAGGATCTCGCCGCAGACCTCAAGGAACAGGAACGCGAGGTTAAGAAGCGCGAGGCCCGCAATCAGGAAAAGGAAGAACGCTACGAGCACAAGGCCGAAGAGCTCAACAGCAAGGAATCCGAGCTCGTAGCCATGGAGAAAAGACTCTCCCGCCTCGAACGCAAGATCGTTCAGCGCGAAGAGGAAATCGACGAGCTTGAGCGCCAGAAGCTCAGCAAGCTCGAAGAAATCTCCGGCCTTACCGCAGAGGAAGCCAAGGCGCGACTCATCGACGAAATCGAATCCCAGACCCGCCACGACGCCGCAAAGCGCGTCCGGCAGATCGAAATGGAAGCCAAGGAAACCGCAGACCGCAAGGCCAAGGAAATCCTGGCAACCGCCATTCAGCGCTACTCCGGCGACTACGTCGGGGAGCAGACCGTTGCGGCCGTCAACATTCCCAGTGAGGACATGAAGGGCCGCATCATCGGTCGAGAAGGCCGCAACATCCGCGCCTTCGAGGCCGCCACCGGCGTCGATCTCATCATCGACGACACCCCCGAAACAGTCGTCCTCTCCGCCTTCTCGCCCCTGCGCAGGCAGGTCGCCAAGATGTCCCTCGAACGCCTCATCAGCGACGGACGGATTCACCCCGCCCGCATCGAGGAAGTCGTCAAGAAGGTCGAACAGGAGATGGACGTCAAGGTCCGTGAAATCGGCGAGCAGGCCACCTTCGACGCTGGCGTGCACGGCATCCACCCCGATGTCGTCAAACTGCTCGGCCAACTCCAGTACCGCACCAGCTTCTCCCAGAACGTCCTCCAGCACTCGCTGGAAGTCGCATCCCTGTGTGGAATCATGGCCGCCGAGCTCGGCCTCGACGTCAAGAAAGCCAAGCGCGCAGGACTGCTGCACGACATCGGCAAGGCCGTGGACCACGAGGTCGAAGGCCCCCACGCCCTCATCGGCGCGGACCTCGCCAAAAAGTTCGGCGAAAGCAAGGAAATCATCCATGCCATCGCCGCTCACCACGAGGACACCCCGCCCTCGACCGTGCTCGCCATCCTCGTGCAGGCCGCGGACAGCGTCTCCGGCGCTCGCCCCGGTGCCCGCAAGGAACTACTCGAAAACTACGTTAAGCGCCTCGAAGAGCTGGAAGGCATCGCCACCAGCTTCGAAGGCGTCTCCAAAGCCTACGCCATTCAGGCAGGTCGCGAAATCCGCGTCATGGTCGATTCCGAACGCATCGACGACGACAAGACCTACCTGCTCTGCAAGGACATCTCCAAGAAGATCGAGGATAACCTCACCTACCCCGGACAGATTCGCGTGACCTGCATCCGCGAACGCCGAGCCGTGGGCTACGCCAAATAGGCCACCCCCACGTCAGTACGACAACAAGGCCGGGAAGGGTTCAACCCCTTCCCGGCTTTTTTTGCGCCAACTGCCCAGCACAGCGGGCAGGCCGCAGCGCCGTAAGGTCGCAGTGGGCGGGGCGTATCGTTCAACGACCGATGCAAGACGTAGGCTCCGCCGGCCAAGGGGCCGCTGGCCCCCTGGACCCCCGATATGCGATGGGCCGTCTGCCCGTGGCGAACCGCCCGGCTTTGCGCGACGAAGCCCTAGTGAGGATTGTCAAGGAAATCATTTCCTTGACTGGGGTCCGGGGCAAAGCCCCGGCCGCCGGAGGCCCTTTTTCCTCCCGTCCCTGCTCCGCGCAGCGGTTCATCGCTGAGGCCAACCGTATCGTTCAATGACCGATGCAAGACGTAGGCTCCGCCAGCCAAGGGGCCGCTGGCCCCCTGGACCCCCGATATGCGATGGGCCGTCTGCCCGTGGCGAACCGCCCGGCTTTGCGCGACGAAGCCCTAGTGAGTATTGTCAAGGAAATCATTTCCTTGACTGGGGTCCGGGGCAAAGCCCCGGCCGCCGGAGGCCTCTCTCCTTTTCAGCCAATCTCCGAATGCACTGCCACAGGCGGAAATCCTGACGCGACGACGGCGGACCGAATGTATTCCAAAGTTCATGAGACATTTCATGATGTTGACAATGTCTGGCATTGCGGCAATACAGATGGCAGAACCTTGAAGAGTGGGAGGAAATGCATGCGAATCCGGCTTGTTGGAGCGCTTGTCGCACTGGCGTTGGTGTCTGCGGCCCCGGCCTTGGCACAGGATGCGCGGTATCTCGGTTCCGCGGCCTGCGCCGAATGCCACGAGAAACAGTACGAGAACTTCCAGAAGTACGCGAAGAAGGCGAAGTCGTCGCACAGCATCCAGATCATGGCGTCGGACCTGACGAAGGACGAGGTCCGCGAGTGCTATGGGTGCCACACGACGGGCTACGGGCAACCCGGCGGATTCAAGAGCTTCGACGAGACACCGGAGCTCGGGCATGCGGGGTGCGAGGTCTGCCACGGCCCCGGCTCGACACACGTCGAGGAAGGCGGCGATCCCTCGCTGATCAAGGGGACGCTGAACATCAAGGACTGCGAGCACTGTCACAACGAGGAGCGCGTCGGAACGTTCAACTTCAAGCCGATGCTCTACGGCGGCGCACACTAGGGAGGGGGCGACCATGAGTTTCTACAGCAGATCCCTACGATTGAAGATCCTCGTCCCCATCTCCTGCATCACCATCCTGACCTTCGGCATCCTCGCGGCCACGAACTCCCTGTGGCATCGCCAGACCACCACCGACATCATCAACCAGTCCGCGACGCGCATCTCCGCCACGCTGCTTTCGGCCATTGAAGAGCCTATGAGTGTCGGCGACAACGAGGGCACAGAGCGACAGTTGCGCAAGGTGGCGGAGAATTTCCCGGACGTTTCGGTATTCCTGACCAACTTCCGCGGCAACGTGACCTATTCCACCATTCCCGAGACGCTGCGCAGGAATCTTGATGAACTCCGCCCGGAACCGGAACTCGGCGGACTGCTTGCGGCAAGCCTCGGCAGCGAGACGCATTCCGGGGTACTGGCGACAGTGGACGGCAAGCCCTGCTTCGTGGCGGTCAATTCCATTCCCAACGAGAAGAGCTGCCACCACTGCCACGGCGCGTCACAGCCCATCCTCGGTGCGATGGTCCTTGTGCAGGACGTCAGCGCCCAGTTCGCGGACCTGCACGCCTCGGAACGCATGAGCTTCGGCATCTCCATAGCCGGTGCGATTTTCCTGCTGCTGGCGCTTCTGGGATTCCTCAAGCGCATGATCCTGAACAAGGTCTCGTGCATCGCCGACATCAGCGACCGCATCCGCAAGGGCGACTACGAAGCCGAATTCGACACCTGCGGCGAGGACGAGTTGGCCGTCCTGTCCGAGAATCTGCGTGAGATGGTCCGCACGGTCCAGAATCAGTTGCAGTACAACCGGGGAATCCTCGAAGGCATCATCATCCCCCTCGTCGTCACGGACGAGAGGGAGCGCGTGACCTACATCAACGATCCCATGCTAAACATCCTCGGCATCGACCGGTCCGGTGCCACGCGGCAGAGCTTCCCGCAACTGTTCGACGGTTGCGAGGCCCTGCGGGGCGACGCCGTACGCCGACTGATCGCCGATGGCGCAAGCCGCAACGGCGAGACGAGCGTGATGCGTGCGGACGGCGAGCCAGTCTCCGTGCGCTACGAGATTTCCGCCCTGCGCGACGCCACGGGCGCGGCGGTCGGAGCCATCGCCATGATGATCGACCTCACCAAGCAGGAGGAGGACAAGGCCCGCATCCGCGCACAGCGCGAGAACCTGTTGCAGGTGGCCGATCAGGTCACGTCCGTGTCCACCTCGCTGTCCGACGCGGCGGCGGACCTCACTCGCCAGATGGAGGAACTGACGCGGGGCATGGAGGAAACGGCCGGGCAGACCAGTCAGGTCGCCGCCGCCATGGAGGAGATGAACGCCACCGTGCTGGAGGTCGCCAAGAACGCTGGAACGGCGTCGGACGCGTCCAACACCGCGCGCGACGTGGCCAAGGATGGCGGCAACGAGGTCGGCAACACTGTGCAGGAAACCCGCCAGATGGCCGAAACCACCCTCGGGCTGGCCAAGACACTCGGCGATCTGTCCGAAAAGGCAGAGAATATCGGACAGGTCATGTCCGTCATCAACGACATCGCTGACCAGACGAACCTGCTGGCCCTCAACGCCGCCATCGAGGCAGCACGCGCTGGCGATGCGGGACGCGGCTTCGCCGTCGTCGCCGACGAGGTTCGCAAGCTGGCCGAAAAGACCATGACGGCCACGCAGGAGGTCCACCACGCCATCCGGGCCATCCAGCACAGCGCGCAGGAGGCCGTCGCGGAAATGAACCACACCCGCGAGCGCGCCCACCATACCGAGGAACTGGCCGAAAACGCGGGTAACGTGCTCACCAACATCGTGTCGCGCTCCGAATCCATCGCGGACATGGTGCGCTCCATTGCCACGGCTGCGGATCAGCAATCGTCCACCAGCGAGGAGATCAACCTTAACCTCTCCACCATAAACCAGCTGTCGCAGGACATCTCACAGCGCATCACGCAGGCCAATTCATCCATTCGCGACGTGGCCGGAATGGCCGAGAGGCTGAACCGGCTTGTGGACAAGTTCCGGGAATAGCCAACGAACGCGACAAGCATCATCATGCAGGGGGGAGTTGCTTCGCACTCCCCCCTTTTACTTTGCGACCTGATCAGGAATCCGCGTAGCGCGTGCATTTCCACGCGGGATTGCCCACCGTTCACATTGAGGATATAGAAAATGGTGGACCCCGATATGCTTTCAGAGCCTACAGGGGGCATGTATCCGGAAACCAGGAAAAACTTTTCGCCGGGGCTTGCCAAACCCGAACCTAAACGATAATGGTTCCTAATAACAAATCACGAACAACCTTCCGTAATACAACAGGAGGACGACATGCCCGAGGTTCTTGAGATCTACAAATGCAACGCATGCGGCAACATTGTCGAAGTCGTCCACGGCGGCGCGGGCGAGCTGGTCTGCTGCGGCGAACCCATGAAGCTCTTCAAGGAGAACACCGTGGACGCCGCCAAGGAAAAGCACGTTCCGGTCATCGAGAAGACCGCTGACGGCTACAAGGTGAGTGTGGGCAGCGTGGCCCATCCCATGGAGGAGAAGCATTGGATCGAGTGGATCGAGCTGGTGGCCGACGGCAAGGCCTACCGCCAGTTCCTGAAGCCCGGCGATGCTCCCGTGGCGACCTTCTGCGTAAAGGCGGACAAGGTCAGCGCGCGCGAATACTGCAACCTGCACGGCCTGTGGAAAGCCTAGGGGCTTTCGGCAAAACTGACCGCCAATGACGGAGAAATCATGAGCAAATACGTCTGTTCCCTGTGTGGCTATGTGTATGATCCCGCCGAGGGCGACCCGGACAGCGGCGTCGCACCCGGCACCGCCTTCGAGGATCTGCCCGCCGACTGGACCTGCCCGGTCTGCGGCGCGTCCAAGGCGGACTTCGAGAAGATGTAGCACCCCGGCCACCGCGCGTTCGGCCTCATCGGACGCGCGGCGGCCTTGCTCGGGGTGCGGCGCGACACGTCCCGCACTCCGCGCAAGGCCGGATTCGGCCAAACGGCACACCCCCGCCCGCCGGGCGGTTGACACGAAACTGAACACGACAGATCGGAAAGGAAGGACATGAGACCGGTAGAAATCAAGAAGGACGTTTTCTGGGTCGGCTGCATCGACTGGAACGGCATCGACTTCCACGGCTATTCCGTTGCGCGCTTCGGCACCACCTACAACGCCTATCTCGTCAAGGACGAGAAGATCACCCTGTTCGACACCGTGAAGGCTGAATTTCGGGACGAGTTCCTCGACATCCTCTCGCAGGTGGTCAACATCGAGGACATCGACTACATCGTCGCCAACCATCTCGAACCGGACCACGGCGGCCTGCTGGCCGAACTGGTGGAACGCGCCAAGCCCGAGAAGATTTTCTGTTCGCCCATGGGCCAGCGCGCCATCGAGGCCCATTTCCACCCGCAGGGCTGGCCCATTGAGGCCATGAAGTCCGGTTCGTCCATCTCCCTCGGCAAGCGCACCGTGCAGTTCGTGGAAACCCGCATGCTGCACTGGCCCGACTCCATGCTCTCCTACATCCCCGAGGACAAGCTACTCATCTCCAACGACGCCTTCGGCCAGAACGTGGCCGCATCCGAGCGCTTCGCGGACGAACTGGAGCGCGGGTTCCTCAAGCGCCGGATGATGGAGTACTACGCCAACATCGTGGTGCCCTACTCCCCCGTGGTGGAGAAGACACTCGACGGCGTGGCGGACCTCAAGCTCGACATCGACATGATCGCCCCAGACCACGGCGTGATCTTCCGCGGAACCGAGGACGTGAACTTCGCCCTCGACACCTACCGCGAGTTCGCCGAGCAGAAGCCCGCCAACCGCGCGGTCATCGTCTACGACACCATGTGGCACTCCACCGAAAAGATGGCCAAGGCCATTGCCGACGGCCTGCTGGACGAGGGCGTGTCCGTACGGATCATGCACCTCAAGAGCTACCACCACTCCGAGGTCATGACCGAAGTCTTCCAGGCCGGAGCGGTGCTCGTGGGCTCGCCCACGCACAACAACGGCATCCTGCCCCTCGTGGCCGACATGCTGACCTACATGAAGGGCCTGCGCCCGCAGAACAAGATCGGCGCGGCCTTCGGCTCCTTCGGCTGGAGCGGCGAATGCGTGAAGACCATCACCGAATGGCTCGAATCCATGAGCTTCGAGATGATCGACCCGGTCAAGACGAAGCACGTCCCGGACCGGGCATCCCTCGACGAGTGCGTGGAACTCGGCCGCGCCGTGGGCAAGGCGCTCAAGGCGAAGATCGGGGCCTAGGCCCAGCACGTAAAGACGGCTCCGGACGCGACGGCCCGCGTCCGGAGCCTCGACGAACGGATCGGGACAACCCGCTAACAAGGGGGGCGCACCATGGACGCACTGTTCCTCTCGCGGCTGCAATTCGCGGCGGCGACCATGTTCCACTTCATTTTCGTACCGCTCACGCTGGGGCTGTCCATCCTCGTCGCCCTCATGGAGACCAGATACGTCTCCACCGGCAACGACATCTACAAGCGCATGGCGAAATTCTGGGGCAAGCTGTTCCTCATCAACTTCGCCCTCGGCGTGGTGACCGGCATCACCCTCGAATTCCAATTCGGCACCAACTGGTCGCGCTATTCGACCTACGTCGGTGACATCTTCGGCTCGCTTCTGGCCATCGAGGCCACCGTGGCCTTCTTCCTCGAATCCACGTTCATCGCGGTGTGGGTCTTCGGCTGGGATCGCATCTCGCCCAAGCTGCACCTCATGGCCATCTGGCTGGTGGCCATCGCCTCCAACCTCTCGGGCCTGTGGATTCTGCTCGCCAACGGCTTCATGCAGAACCCCGTGGGCTACACGCTGCGCGGCGGACGGGCCGAACTGGCCGACTTCATGGACGTCGTCACCAACCCCTTCGGCTGGATGCAGTTCTTCCACGTCATCCCCGGAGCGCTCATCGTGGCGGGCTTCTTCATCATGGGCATCTCTGCGTGGCACCTGCTGCGCAAGTCCCACCCGGAGTTCTTCCGCAAGTCTTTTGCCTTCGGCATGTACGCGGCGCTCATCTTCTCCGTGTTCACCGCCTTCGAGGGCCACATCCACGGCAACGAGGTGGCGCTGCTCCAGCCCGCAAAGCTCGCGGCCATGGAAGCCCACTGGGAGACCACGGACAACGCCCCCATGTACCTGTTCCAGATTCCGGACGAAGCCAACGAGGAGAACCTCGTGGAGATGTTCCCCATTCCGGGACTGCTCTCCATCCTCGCCTACAACGATCCCTCGGCCACGGTGAAGGGCCTCAAGGACTTCCCCAAGGAGGACCGCCCGCCCGTCACCATCACCTTCCTCGCCTTCCGCGCCATGGTCGGCCTCGGCAGCCTGTTCATCGCGCTCTCGGCGCTGGCGTGGCTGGTCCGCAACCGACTGGAGGACTACCCGCTGCTGCTCAAGGCGCTGGTGTGGTGCATCCCGCTGCCCTACCTCGCCCACCAGGCAGGATGGATCGTGGCGGAGGTCGGCCGTCAGCCATGGATCGTCTACAACCTGATGCGCACCTCGGATGCCGTGTCGCCCATCACGGCGCAGCAGGTCGGCTTCTCCCTCGCTGCGCTGACGGGCATGTACCTGCTGCTTGGCGCGGCGGACATCTTCCTGCTGTTCAAGTACGCCCGCAAGGGCCCGCAATAGGTCGTAGCGGCATGAAACGGGTCTCCAAGAACTTCATACCCGACGAGGTACCGGCATGTTAGAGACGACATGGTTTCTGCTCTGGGGCATCCTGTGGGCCGTCTATTTCATCCTCGACGGCTTCGATCTCGGCATGGGCACCATCATGCCCTTCATCAGCCGCAACGAGACCGACCGCCGCACCATCTACAACGCGGCAGGTCCGTTCTGGGACGGCAACGAGGTGTGGCTCGTCACCGCGGGCGGCGTGACCTTCGCGGCATTCCCCGCCGCCTACGCCACGCTGTTCTCCGCCATGTACTCGGCGCTGTTCCTCCTGCTGTTCGCGCTCATCCTGCGCGGCGTCTCCTTCGAGTTCCGCTCCAAGGTGGACAGCGCGGCGTGGCGCTCCATCTGGGACGTCTGCCACGTCGTTGGCAGCTTCGCCCCGGCCCTGCTGCTCGGTGTGGCCTTCGCCAACATCTTTCGCGGCATCCCCATCGACGCGAATGGCGTGAATCAGGAAGGCCTGCTCCAGCTCCTCAATCCCTACGGACTGGCGGGCGGAGTGCTCTTCGTCATCATGTTCGTGCTGCACGGGGCCATCTGGCTCGGCATCAAGTCCCACGGCGAACTGCATGACCGCGCGGTCTCCCTCGCCACCAAGGCCTGGCCCGTGCTCATGCTCTGGGCCGTCACCTTCGTGGTCTACACCGCAGTGGAGACGAAGCTCCTCGCCAACTACATCCAGAACCCGCTGTTGCTGGTCATCCTGATCGGCGCTGTTGCCGGCATGATCGCCATCCGCCCCGCCCTCGGCCATGGGCACCTGTGGCGGGCCTTCGCAGCCTCGGCCACCGGCATCGCAGGCACCACGCTCTTCGGCGTGGTGGGCATGTACCCCCGGCTGCTGCCCTCCAGCCTCAACGACGCATGGAGCATGACCATCCAGAACTCCGCGTCCTCCCCGCTCACGCTCAAGATCATGCTCACCGTGGCCCTCGTCATGGTCCCGGTGGTCATCCTCTACCAACTGTGGGTGTTCAAGACCTTCTCCCACAAGATCACCAAGGACGACCTCGACTACGAGGAAGCCTACTAGGCGCATGTCCCATCGAATCATGGGTGTGGAAAACTCAAACACGCAAAAACGGCCCGACCAGCACTGGTCGGGCCGTTTTCCGTTCGTGGGCGCATGGCCTGTCGTATCGTTCACGCCCCGCCGCTGCGCGGGGCAGGGCCTCCGGCGGCCGGGGCTTTGCCCCGGACCCCAGTCAAGGAAATGATTTCCTTGACAATCCTCACTAGGGCTTCGTCGCAAAAAGCCGCACGGTGCGCCGAGGGCACCCACGGCCATCGCATATCGGGGTTCCAAGGGGCCAGCGGCCCCTTGGCCGGCGGAGCCTACGTCTTGCACCCGTCAATGAACGATACGGTCCACCACTGCGACGGCTCTACTCGTCCACGGCCTTGCCGAGGGTGCAGGCGTTGCCCTTGTAGTTAAAGAAGAGCTTGAGCGTACGGCGGACCTTGTCGGAGAAGATGCGCGGGCCGAGGTAGCTCCCAGCGACGCGCTTGTTGATCTCGGCGAAAGTCGGATACGGGTGCACGGCCCCGGCGAGGGTGGACAGGCGCACGCCGCCGTTCTGGATGGCGACCCACTCGGCGATGAGATCACCTGCCGACGGCCCAACGATCTGCACGCCCACCGGACGCCCACGGTGCAGAAGCAGCTTGATGCGCCCAAGGGCCTCGTCCTCGGCGATGGCACGGTCATTGGTGGCGAAATCCTCGATGATGACCTCCACGTCCAGCCCCTGCGCCGCGGCACGTTTCTCGTTCAGGCCGATGCTCGCGAATTCGGGGCGGGTGTAGGTGCACCACGGCAGGTGTGCGTAGTCGGCGCGGCGGGGAATGCGAAAGATGGCGTTGGAAACCACGATGCCGCCCTCGTATCCGGCGGCGTGGGTGAACTGGTGATGCCCGGTCACGTCGCCAGCGGCGTAGATGTGCGGCTGACTGGTGCGCATGCGCGAATCGACGGGCACGCCTCGGCGGTCGTGCGTGACACCAGCGTGGTCGAGGCCGAGGCCTTCAACATTGGCCGAACGCCCAAGGGCGACAAAGAGCGCATCGGCGGCAAGGGGCTGTTCGCGTCCCTGCGCATCGACAATGGTGACCTCGACGCCAGCGCCAACGCGGCGCACCTCGCGCACGGTGACGCCAAGGTGGCACTCAACGCCCTCCGAAATAAGCGTACTGCGCACGATGTCGGCCATGTCGGCATCCTCGCGCGAGAGGAGCTGCGGACTGCGCTGCACGATGCGCACGTTGGAGCCGAGGCGACAGAAGGCCTGCGCCAGCTCGCAGGCGATGGGTCCGCCACCGAGAACGATCATGCTCGCGGGGAGCGCATCGAGGAAAAAAATCTCGCGGTTGGTGAGGAAGGGAACCACGTCCGCGCCGGGAAACGGCGGCGGCGCTGCCGACGAGCCGGTGGCCACCAGCCATGACCGAGCGGAGAATCGCCGCCCGCCGACATCCACGACATGATCATCAATGAAATGGGCCTCGCCGAACTCGACGCGCACGCCGAGGCCGCAGAAACGCTCCACGGAGTCGTGCCGCTGGATGACGGCCTGCACCTCGCGGATGCGAGCGGCGATTCGGACAAAGTCCACGGGCGGCAGATCCACGGGAGGAAGGCCGAGACGCTCGGGGTGACCCATGCGATGATAGAGCGAGGCCGAGGCAATGAGCGCCTTGCTCGGCACGCAGCCGTAATGCAGACAGTCGCCGCCAAGGGACGGCTCGCGCTCGACAAGCAGGGTCCGTGCGCCAAGCTGGCCACTGCCCGCCGCCACGGTAAGCCCGGCCGCTCCGCCGCCGATGATGCCCATGTCGAAATCGTACGAAGCCATGCCCCCCTCCAGCGTTGGAGATGTCAGGACAAGCCGCGCCGCGCCCGGACGAATACGATGACGCGACGCGCCACGAGCGGGAACAGCCCGAGCGCGGCGAAGGACGCGACAAGCGAGGGCGACAGGATGCCCGAAAGGGATTCGATGCCCGCCAGCTCGCGCCCGGCGTTGACGTAGACCATGGTCCCGGGAAGCATCCCGACCTGCGATACCCAGTAGTAGGTGGACAGCGGCATGCGCGTCAGCCCCATGGCGAGGTTGATGGCGAAAAAGGGAAAGGCGGGAATGAGCCGCATGGTGAAAAGGTAGAACGCGCCTTCGCGCTCCACACCCCGGTTCACTGCGGCAAGCCGATCCCCGAAGCGCCCCTGCACCCAGTCGCGCAGGATGAACCGGGCCACGGCCGTGGCCAGCGTCGCCCCGATGGTGCTGGCGAAGGAAATAATGACCAGCCCCATCCAGAAGCCGAACAGCCCGCCGCCAAGGAGCGACATGACCGTGGCCCCGGGTACGGACAGCGCCACCAGTACAACGTAAACAATGAAATATGCGGCCACGACGCCCACCGTATGCTCGGCGTAGAGCGCGGCGAAGGCCGCCTGCTGCGCCTTGACGGATTCGAGGGTCAGAAAGCGCCCGAGGTCCAGCGCGAAGTACGCCGCAACCAGCGCGGCGATAATGATGAGCAATGCGACTTTCCGTGCGTTCACGCGAATCTCCCGTATAGCACCCGCATCATGCGGAACGTGCGTTTTCGAAAGTATGCCCCAAAGCGTCACGGCTGACCAGCGAGCCCGCCACAGCCACGCTCTGCCGGAACCGCGCCACATGCGGCGCACGCCACCCCTGCACGACGACGCACAGATGACGCCCGAACCACGGTAGCATTTTTGTCGTTTACGTGACACGTCAGATGCACGACATTCGGTATATTGTGTTGACTCGGCCCATGGCATGCGGCAGGATACGTTTTGCTTTCGGGTTCCGTGCACATCGACACCTCCGTACTGAACCCATCCATCCGCCAGTCCCGTCCCACACGGGGCAACTGATGCCTATCTCCCACGGGGTTCGGAAATTCCCCTGCCCTCGGGCACAATTTCCATCCGGCGACCCTCTGCGGCCTCCGGGCGATACGCCCGGAGGCCGGCGGGGGTCCGCACGTGCGCTCGGGTGCATATGCATGCGCAGTAATTAGTATTGCATATTGCATTTTCCCCCACCATTCGTGTAGGGGACAGCCGTCCCATCCAAATTTCCGCATTTCACCGTTCCTTCCGCGTACAACGCCCTACATACCGTTCGTGACAACAATTTCGTTTTGATATTCCTATTGTAAGATCGAATAAAAAATTGTATCCATCACGCAGGTTTCATTGGAGGTGTTGAACAACGCGGGTGCAAGCCCGCACAAACAACGGAAGGAGGATCGCCATGTCAGGTTGTAAGGCACAAAAGCCGCCTGTCGAGCCGGTCGACCTCTCCGGCATCGCCCCCGTAGGCGCGGGCAAGATGCAGGAGATGGAGTCCATCCGCTACATGATGAACGCCCCTCACGGCGTCGAGCCGGACGAGCTGTTCTTCGTGCAGGTGGACCCCGAAAAGTGTGAAAACTGCGGCGAATGCGAAAGCTACTGCCCCACCGGAGCCATTCAGGAAAACGCAGACGGCGTCCACATGGTCGTCGATCCCGCTGCCTGCATGAACTGCGGCCAGTGTCTGGCCAACTGCCCCTTCGGTGCCATCTACGAGAACGTGTCCTTCGTCGATGAGATCTTCGAGAAGCTCAAAGATCCCAACACCGTCGTCGTGACCATGCCCGCCCCCGCCGTGCGCTACGCCCTTGGCGAATGCTTCGGCGAGCCCACCGGCAAGTTCGTCAGCGGCAAGATGCACGCAGCCCTCAAGAAGATGGGCGTCGATTTCGTGTGGGACACCGAGTGGACCGCCGACGTCACCATCCTCGAAGAAGGTACCGAGCTGATCAACCGCGTGAAGACCGGCGACATGCCGCTTCCGCAGTTCACCTCGTGCTGCCCCGGCTGGATCAAGTTCTGCGAGACGTTCTACCCCGACCTTCTCCCGCACCTGTCCACCTGCCGGTCGCCCATCGGCATGATCGGCCCCATGGCCAAGACCTACGGTGCGGAGCAGACCGGCGTTGACCCCAAGAAGGTCTACACCGTCTCCATCATGCCCTGCGTGGCCAAGAAGTACGAAGGTCTGCGCCCCGAGCTGAACTCCAGCGGCTTCCGCGACATCGACGCCACCATCAATACCCGCGAACTGGCATACATGATCAAGAAGGCCGGCATCGACTGGGCGACCCTGCCCGAGATCGAGCCTGACCCGGCCCTCGGCATGTCCACCGGCGCGGCGACCATCTTCTGCGCCAGCGGCGGCGTCATGGAAGCGGCTCTGCGTCTGGCCTACGAGGTGCTCTCCGGCCAGAAGCTCGCCAACCCCGACATCAAGGTCGTGCGCACCCACGAAGGTATCAATACCGCGGACATCGACGTCCCCGGCTTTGGCACCGTGAAGGTGGCTGTGGCTTCCGGCCTCGAAAATGCTGCCAAGCTGTGCGACGAAGTGCGTGCGGGCAAGTCCCCCTACCACTTCATCGAGATCATGACCTGCCCCGGCGGCTGTGTGAACGGCGGCGGACAGCCTCTGGACCCCGACGTCCAGGCTTCCCTGTTCCGGAGCATGATCGCCAAGGTCAACAAGCGCTTCCATGCGCGCAAGCTCGCCTAAGGAGGAAACCATGCAAAACGTCGCCAAGCTGACCCGTCGTGGTTTCATCAAGGCCGCTGGCATCGCGTGCGGTTACGCCGTCCTCGGCGTGAACCTGACCCGCGAGGCCGCAGCCGCAGCCATGGAATTCATCGGCCTGCGCCAGGCCTCCGTCTACAATGCGGACGCCAACATCTATAAGATGCGCAAGTCCCAGGAGAACCCCACCGTCATGTCGCTCTACGCCAAGGACGGTTTCCTGAGCGAGGGTCCCTGCGGTCACAAGTCGCATCACCTGCTCCACACCCACTACTTCGACCGCGCCGCCAAGGTGCAGGCTCTGAAGGACAAGGGCGTGGAACTCAAGTTCTAGCGCTTACGCAACGGGCAGCCTGCGGGAAGGACCTACCGGTCTGAACCAGAGGGCGTCGCCCTTCGCGCCCCTCCCTCCCCCACGCCATCCTCCGCCGGGTTCGCGCCCGGACGGCTCATCTCCTTTGCGCATTCACGTAACACGCTGATATCATACGGCTTTCATAAAATTACCCGTTGACATCCCCGCCAAAACATGTGTAGGGGCTACAGACACACGAAACGAAAAATCGTGTTACCGATATGCGCAATACGACCTGCGGGGAGGACTCACGTCTGAACCAGAGGGTGGCCACGCGCGAGTCATCGGCGACACGCGGGAACGCCCGCACCACCATCGCCCAAGGCTCCCCCGCCTCCCTCCCCTCTTCGCAGAGCCGTTCGAAACATCGCAACCGCAACAGCGCCGTCGGCGCGGACAGCTCCCGCCGACACTGCGCAAGGCTTGCCCGAAACGGCCACGGAGACCTACGCTATGGAAAAACGCATCGGCGTCATCGGCATCTTCATCCAGAACAGATGCGCTGCGGCGGCCGCAGTCAACGACATCCTGTCCGAGTACGCTGACATCATCGTCGGCCGCATGGGGCTTCCCTACAAGGAACGGGGTGTGAACGTCATTTCGCTCATCATCGAGGCGTCGACCGATCAGGTCGGCGCAATGACCGGACGACTCGGCCAGCTCGACAATGTCAAAGTCAAATCCATGCTTGTATAGAAGGGAGGCGGAGCCATGAAAATCGACACCACCGACGCAAGAGACTTCATCGACGAATCTGCAATCTGGAGCACCATCGAACGCACCGAGAACCCGGACCCGTCCCTCGTGCGCGAGACGCTGGCCAAGGCCCGCGAGCGCAAGGGCCTGACCCAGTTCGACACCGCAGTGCTTCTCCAGAACAAGGACCTCGAACTCGACGAGGAAATCTTCTCCACCGCCCGCGAGGTGAAGAAGGGCATCTACGGCAACCGCCTCGTGCTCTTCGCCCCCCTCTACGTCACCAACGAGTGCATGAACCGCTGTGCCTACTGCGGATTCAAGGCCGACAACTCCGACCTCGACCGCCGCACCCTCACCGACGAGGAACTCTCCAGCGAAGTGCGCGTGCTTGAGGATCTGGGCCAGAAGCGCCTGCTGCTCGTCTACGGCGAGCACCCCACCCTCGACGCCAAGTGGATCGCCCACACCATGCAGGTGGTCTACGACACCGTCTCCGAGAAGTCCGGCGAGATCCGCCGCGTCAACGTCAACTGTGCCCCGCTCGACGTGGACGGCTACCGAGCCCTCAAGGACACCGGTATCGGCACCTACCAGTGCTTCCAGGAGACCTACCACCGCAAGACCTACGAGAAGGTCCACCTCTCCGGCCGCAAGACCAACTACCTGTGGCGCCTCAACTCCCTGCACCGCGCGCAGAAGGCGGGCATCGACGACGTGGCCATGGGCGCGCTCTTCGGCCTGTACGACTACCGCTTCGACATGCTCGGCCTGCTCCAGCACGCCGAGGAGCTCGAAAAGATGTTCGGCGTGGGCCCGCACACCATCTCCTTCCCGCGCCTCGAACCCGCGCTGGGCTCCGAGATGTCCTACAATCCGCCCTACCCGATCAGCCTGCACGACTTCAAGAAGGTGGTCGCCATCCTGCGACTGGCCGTGCCCTACACCGGCCTCATCCTCACCACCCGCGAGAACGCCGAGTTCCGCAGCGAGCTAATCAAGGTCGGCGTGTCGCAGATTTCCGCCGGTTCACGCACCTACCCCGGCGCGTACACCGACCCCGAATACGACCGCCCCGACGTCCAGCAGTTCTGCGTGGGCGACAGCCGCTCCCTCGACGAGGTCATCCGCGACGTGGTGCAGCAGGGCTACCTGCCCTCGTGGTGCACAGCCTGCTACCGCCTCGGCCGTACTGGCGAGCACTTCATGGAACTGGCCAAGAAGGGCTTCATCCAGACCTACTGCCATCCCAACGCCCTCATGACCTTCAACGAGTACCTCAACGACTACGCCTCCCCCGAGACCCGCGAGGCCGGTCGCATCCTGCTCGAAAACGAGGTCGCCGGAATGGCCGACGAGAAGCGCCGCGACCTCGTCAGCGAACGCATCAAGCGTATCGACAGCGGCGAGCGCGACCTGTACTTCTAGGCCCGCTTCGACTACCCCGGATCATGCGCCCCGGCCAACGGACCATGCGAAAACATGGCCTCCGGCGGCCGGGGCTTTGCCCCAGCCACGGCACCCGTACGCTCTGCGGGGCATGGCCTCCGGCGGCCGGGCTCTGCCCGGACCCGGTCAAGGGAATGATTCCCTTGACAATCCTCACTAGGGCTTCGTTCCGATAAGCCGCACGGCCTGCCACAGGCAGACGGCCCGTCGCATATCGGGGGTCCAGGGGGCCAGCGGCCCCTTGGCTGGCGGCGCCTACGGCTTGCATGTGGCAATGAACGATACGGCCCAGCCACGGGAAAGACCGCTGCGCGGGGCAATGCCTCCGGCGGCCGGGCTCTGCCCGGACCCGGTCAAGGGAATGATTCCCTTGACAATCCCCACTAGGGCGTCGTTCCGATAAGCCGCACGGGCTGCCACAGGCAGACGGCCCGTCGCATATCGGGGGTCCAGGGGGCCAGCGGCCCCTTGACTGGCGGAGCCTACGGCTTGCATGTGGCAATGAACGATACGGCCCGGCCACGGGGAGGCCAGCCATCGCCCTGAAAGGACGCTCCATGATTGCCGTCACCGGAATCGCATCACTCGACATCCCGGCCGCTCTGGCGGCCGCGCGGCGGCGCATCGTGCTGCATGCCGCCATCTACGGAAACTTCGCGGACTCACCGACGCACGCGGCAGCCCTTGAAACGGCGCTATCGCATCCGGACTTCGGCGGACTCGACGTGGTGAGCATCCGCCCGGAGACGGAAGGACGGGCCATGCGCGACTTCCTCGATGCGCTTCGCGAGGGCTGGACGCCAGAGGCCATGGCGGAACACGTCGCCCGTTCGCGGGAGTTTCTGCATGGCCTCGCACGGCGGCATCCCGGCCGCGTCCGCCTGTACGAAACCGCGCGCCCCGGCCTGTTTCCGGCTCTCATCATCGACGACGACATCCATTTCGGGCACTACGCCCGCTCGCCCATCCCCGCGCCGGAAGGCTTCTGGTTCCACGTCCACGCCGACGTGGAGCGCCTGAGCGCCTGGCTGCGCTCCGGAAACATTCCGCCACACGCCACGGCCGACGAACGCGCCGCACTGCGCATCGTGTCCGAATGCCTGCGGGCCATGGACGAGTCAGCCCCCGCCACTCGCGAGGACATTTCCGCATGAGCATGAACGTTTCCGAAATTCTCGACCTTCTCTCCGGCGCGGACGACGCCGGTCTCTACGCCCGCGCAAACGCCACGCGGCACGACGTGTTCGGCGACGACATCTTCCTGCGCGGCATCGTGGAATTCTCGAACCACTGCTGCCGCCGCTGCAACTACTGCGGCCTGCGTGCGCCCAACGCCCACGCCACGCGCTACCGCCTCGACCGCGAGCAGATACTCGACGCGGCGGCGCTTTTGCCCGCCGTGGGCTTCGGCACCCTCGTGCTGCAATCCGGAGATGACTTCAGCTACAGCGCCGAGGACATCGGCTCCCTTGTGCGCGAGATCAAGGAGCGCTTCCACATCGCCGTGACCCTGTCCCTCGGCGACCGCACGCGCGACGAATTCGCCCTCTGGAGGGACTGCGGAGCGGACCGGTACCTCATCAAGCTGGAAACCACGGACGAGACGCTCTACGCCCGCTGCCGTCCGGGCGAGAACCTCGCCGACAGACTCCGGCGCATTGAAGAACTGAAGGGACTCGGCTACGAGGTCGGCTCGGGCGTCATTACGGGGCTTCCGGGCATGACGGAGGAGATCCTCGCCCGCGACATCGAGCGCTTGAGCGCCCTCGGGCTGGACATGCTTGCCGTGGGGCCTTTCGTGCCGCACCCGCAGACGCCGTTTGCCGACGCGCCCCACGGCGACCTCGACGTGAACTACCGCGCGGCGGCGCTCCTGCGCGTCATGAATCCGCAGGCCAACATCCCGGCCACCAGCGCCCTCGACGCTCTGGAACCGGGAGCGCGACGCACGGGCCTCATGCGTGGCTGCAACGTCATCATGCCCTCGCTCACACCGCAGGACGTGCGCGCCGCCTACAACATCTATCCCGGCAAGAACACCTTCGCCTCGGACGCACTCGCCTTCGCAGACGAGGTCAAGACCATGATCCGCGAGCTGGGGCTTGTGCCCTCGGCCTCGCAAGGCTTTTCCCCACGGAGGAACACCAATGTCTGATACGGCCCCCCGCGGCGTCCGGCTGGTCATCGCCCTCGCAGGACGCAGAAACGCTGGCAAGTCGTCCCTGATCAACGCCCTGTGCGGGCAGGACATCGCCATCGTTTCCGAACATCCGGGCACCACCACGGACCCCGTCGCCAAGCACTACGAGCTTCTGCCCTTCGGCCCGGTGACCTTCTACGACACGGCCGGTCTCGACGACGAGGGCGAGCTGGGCACGCTGCGCATCGAGGCGACGCGCAAGGTGCTCTGGCGCGCCGACGTTGCGGTCATCGTGGTCGGTAGCGAGGGCATCACCAACGCCGAGCGCGACATCGCCAGCCGCATCCGCGAACTGGACATCCCCTGCGTCGTGGCCTTCAACAAGCGCGACCTGCGCGGACCTTCCGAGGCCGACGCGGCATGGTGCGCGCAAAACGGCCTGACGGCCGTCGAAGTCAGCGCTCGCGAGGGCCTTGGCGTGGACGCGCTCAAGACTGCGCTCATCGACGCCATCCCCGCCGAAATGCGCGAGGAGCCGATGCTGTGCGCTGACCTCGTCACTCCCGGCCAGTGGGTGACCTGCGTGGTGCCCATCGACCTCTCCGCGCCCAAGGGCCGCCTCATCCTGCCGCAGGTGCAGGTGCTGCGCGACATCCTCGACGCCGACGCCACGGGCATCGTGGTCAAGGAGCACGACCTCGCGGCCTCCCTCGATAACATGAAAGACGCCCCGGCGCTGGTGATCACGGACTCGCAGGTGGTGGACGCCGTGGCGGCCACCGTGCCCGAATCCGTGCCGCTCACGACGTTCTCCACCCTCTTCGCCCGCTACAAGGGCGACCTCGCCTCGCTGGTGGCCGGGGCGCAGGCCATCGACGCGCTCAAGGACGGCGACACGGTGCTCGTGGCCGAAGCCTGCTCGCACCACGCCATGGACGACGACATCGGCAGGGTGAAGATTCCGGCATGGATGAAGCGCTACACCGGCAAGGACCTGCATTTCGAAATCTACGCCGGGCACGACTTCCCCGAGGATCTCGAACGCTTCGCCCTGTGCATCCACTGCGGCGCGTGCATGCTGAACCGCCGCGAAATGCTGCGCCGCATCCGCGAGTGCCAGCGGCGCGGGGTTCCGGTCACCAACTACGGCGTGGCCATCTCAAAGCTTCAGGGCGTGCTGGCGCGCATCATCCGGCCGCTTGGCATGGAGTGAGCGTAGGGCCGAGGCGTCGTGTCCATCCGGAATCAGCGGCGGCCCGAGCCTTCCACATGACGGGGCGTCGCCCTTGAGGACCACGCCCCGTCACGCGCACACCGCAAAGGGCCGAAGCCTCGAACGTGCGGAACATTGCGCAGGGGCCTCGCAGGGGCATACACTGGACGAAAATCCTGACCGCCGCACATTTTCTCTGGCGTAACGGGACGTTCGCGAGTAGCATCCGCGCGCTGCTTCATCCCCGCATCCCGGACCACGCACCGCGCGGCCCGGACGCACGCACCCGCAGGAGCAGTGTCGATGCGTGTGCAGAAGGGGTAATGCAGAGGGCATGTCCCGGAAAATGCAACGATTATCCGTTGACTTGCTCGGCTTGGTCGTGATAGGAGCCTGCTGTTTGTGAATGTTTGCACGAAAGCAGGCCGCCACAACAAGGGGGCTGCGATCATGTTCTTTGGCAATCGGAAGAAGAATGAACGGCCTCTTCTCGATCTCATGGGGGACGTGGGCACCATCGGCATGCACATGGTGGCATCCACGTTCGTCGGGCTGGCCATGGGGTACTACCTCGACAAATGGCTCGGCACGAACCCGTGGTTCCTTTTGATCTTCCTGTTCATCGGCATTGCCGCCGGATTCAAAAACGTGTACGAGCAGGCGATGCGAATGATGAACGGGAAGGACACGAAAGATGAGAATGAAGACGATAAACGAAACGGTTGAGGCACGGCTGTACCGGATGGGCTACACCCTGCGGGATGTACGAATCCTCGTTCGCAACCAGCTGTATCTCGCCGCCGCATCGTGTATCGCAGCCGCAGGCCTTGGCTGGATGATGCCTTGGCTTTTCGATTTCGCGGCAGGAGCGCTGCTCATCACGTTCAATTTCTCTTCCCTTGCACGTTTCGCACAACATCTGGTGCATAAACGTGAGGGCGCCATCAGCCGTCTGCTCCTCGGCTTTTACGGGCGTCTTCTCTTGACCGGGCTTGCACTGCTTGCATTGATCGCATGGGGAAACGCGGTCGTCGGCGCATTGCTGGCAGGTCTTTCCACGGCAGTGGTCACGATTCTCATCTGGGGCGCCGCCCAGGTGATAGGGAAAAACGCGAAGGAGGCGTAAGGAAAATGGCAGCTGGTGGTGGTTTACCGCATCCGGTTCTTCTGATTCCCAACGCGCTTGACGCCATGGGAATCCATGTCCCGGTTCACATCAGCCTGACGTGGACCGTCATGCTGTTGCTCTTCATCACGGCTTTCATCGTCAGCCGCAACCTGAAGATGGTTCCGGGCAAGCTTCAGAATCTCTTCGAAATCATCATCGGTGGTCTCGAAGACTTTGTCGTCACCAACGTCGGCGAGGACGGCCGCAAGGTCTTCCCCGTTCTGTGCGTGCTGTTCCTGTTCATCCTGCCCCTGAACTGGGTGGGTCTCGTTCCGGGCTTCGACGCACCGACCGCCAACGTCAACACCAACGCCGCCATGGCGCTGTTCCTGTTCCTCTACTACAACTGGATCGGCATCACGCGTTGGAAGTTCGGCTACATCAAGCACTTCATGGGCCCCATTCCGGCCCTGGCGCCGCTGATGATGATCATCGAGTTCGTGAGCCATCTGTCCCGTCCGCTTTCGCTGACTCTGCGACTTTTCGGCAACATCAAGGGTGAGGAAATCGTTCTTATCCTGATGTTCTCCCTGGCTCCGCTGCTCGGCACGCTGCCCATGTACTTCCTGTTCGTGCTCGCGAAGTTCATCCAGGCCTTCATCTTCTTCATGCTCGGCATGATCTACCTGAAGGGTTCTCTGGAACACGCGCATTGATCCTAAGGGATCACGAACGTCCCAACTGGGGGAAACGGTCATTTGACCGATTTTATACTAACTATCTGGAGGTTTTTCTCAATGCGTAAAGCTCTTCTGACCGTTCTGAACACCGTTGCTCTGGTTGCCGTTGCTTCCGTCGCTTTCGCCGCTGACGCCGAAGTGGCCACCGCTTCCGTCTGGGCTTCCGCCATCGGCATGGCTATCGCCGCTGCTGGCTGCGGTCTTGGTCAGGGCATGGGCCTGAAGGCCGCTTGCGAAGGCACCGCCCGCAACCCCGAGGCTTCCGGCAAGATCACCGTTACCCTGATTCTGGGCCTGGCCTTCGTTGAGTCCCTGGCCATTTACGCCCTGGTTGTGAACCTGATCCTCCTCTTCGTTAAGCCTTTCGCTTAGGACGAAGTTTTGCTAGAGTGGGGGCCGCGCCACGGCGCGGCCTTCTTTTTCAACTTTTTTGTTAAAAATTTCACATGACTTTCGGATAAATTACAAAAGTGAAAAGTCAACACATTCCAAGAGCCACTATTCAGAGGATGGCCGTCTACATTCAGGTTCTGGAGAACCTCCAGCGAGATGGCAAGAACGTCATCTCCTCGGAACTCCTGGCCCGGACCTGCGACGTCAACCCCTCCCAGATCCGCAAGGACCTCGCCTACTTCGGCGAATTCGGCGTCCGCGGCGTCGGGTACTACGTGCAGGATCTCATCACGAGCATCAAGCAGGCCCTCGGCGTTGACCGGGTCTGGAAATGCGCGCTGGTCGGCGTGGGCAACCTCGGTCGCGCCCTGCTCAACCACCGCGAATTCCGCCTGCGCGGCTTCCATATCGTCGGCGCGTTCGACTGCGATCCCTTCAAGATCGGCGAAATCGTGTCCGGGCTGGAAGTGGTGTGCTCCAGACGGCTGAAGGAAAAGGTCGACGAACTGGGCATTGAGGTCGGCATCATCACCACGCCGCCCGAGCGCGCCCAGCGTGCATGCAACTATCTCGTGGACGCGGGCATCAAGGGCATCCTGAACTTTGCCCCCGCACGCATCGAGGTGCCGGACGACGTGAATGTGGAGTACGTGGACTTCTTCCACCACTTCTACGCCGTCGCCTTCAACGTCACGCTGGCGTTGCAGGACTAGCTTCACATCCGTCGCGCCCGGCGCGGCACGTCCATCTGTCCAATTGAGGAGAGGGGCGAAGGGTGCCAAACGGCACGCAGGCCTCTTTCCCGGACTTTTGCAAACTTTTTTCGGCCGCAATTCACACGTTCCGCTCCGGGCCTCGATCCAGCACCACCCTTCGGCTCCACATCGCCCACGTCTTCGACCACAGCATTTTCGCGCAACCCTGACGTGTCTTTACGCCGCGTCAGGGTTGCGCACGCCGTTTTCATCTTCGCACAGGAAAGCGTCCGGCATCGGACATGTGCCGTGCTGCATTCTCCACCGCGCAAACAACAGTCACTCCACGCAGTGACGCATACGCGCCAAATATGTGCGAGCGACGGTCACTCCCCCCGACATCTCCGCACGTCACCAGCCGTCCACGTCACGCCCGTCGAACAAAGAACCGCAAAAGTTCACGCGCCAACAAACAGCCAAACATCGTCGCGTCTTTGGCTCGTCCATAAACATCAGCCCAAGCCGGTTCTTCCCAGTCTCGCGCGTTACCCGGCGGCCCCAACCATGCGACCGCCGTTCAGCCTCCCACCTCTCCAGTCCGTCCGCCCATCGCAAACGCACGCACCGCAAACCGGCTGCCCTCCCCAACACCGCGCCGCTTTCCCGTCGCTCTCCTCCGCCAACCTCCCCCACATCGCAGCTCGCCCCGCTGCCCGTCAGACGTGTCTTCGTCAACGCGCACCCATCGTCCCGTCGCTCTCCTTGACTCCCCTCCCACACCGACATCCGCCCTCCTGTCCGGCGCAAAACCACCCCCGTGCGGCAGGAATTTCGCGACTTCCCAGCCATGCGCAAAAAAACGCTTGTCATCCCGGCTGGTGATGCATATATTGAGTTTGCCTCATATAGAGGCGCATTGACATATGATCATGCAGAGAGGCGCGAGGGACCTGGCCCCATGACCGCCCGGCAACCTGCCACAAAGGCAAGGTGCTAATGCCAGACCCGTAAGGGACCCATGGAGACTCAGCTTCACGGACAATGAGACCCTCCACGGCGGAGGGTCTTTTTTTTGGCTCATCACGCGGGACGACGGGAAGGCGAAGGGACAAAACGGCATAGCCCACCCCAGCCATTGCACATCGCCGTCTCGATAGTAGGCGCTCAAGCATGATGCATGCATGAAGAGCCAGAAGCGGAGCCTGCACGACGACATGCGCGTCGCGACACATGCCAGCAAGCACTCTGCGCAAAGCTTGTGGACACGACTCGCTGCATGTAATAACTTCCCGTATTGTCCAGAGATTCTTCTGGCCTAGGAGCATCGACGAATGCAGATCATCACCGATCCGCGCGAATTTCAGAACATCGCCATGGCTGAGCGCGCGGCAGGACGCACCACCGCGCTCGTTCCGACCATGGGCTACCTGCACGATGGCCACAAAAGCCTCATCACCCACGCGCGCGCCAACGCGGACCGGGTCTACGTCAGCGTCTTCGTGAATCCCACCCAGTTCGGACCCAACGAGGACCTCGCGGCCTACCCCCGCGACCTCGACCACGACGCCAAGCTCGCCGAGGCAGCCGGAGCGGACATCCTCTTCGCGCCCAAGCCCGAGGACATCTACCCCGAGGACCACGCCACGTGGGTCGAGGTGCCGAGCCTTGCCAAGCACCTGTGCGCCAAGAGCCGCCCCATCCACTTCCGGGGCGTGGCGACAGTGGTTTCCATCCTGCTGCATCTGGCGCTGCCCACCTTCGCGGTGTTCGGCCAGAAGGACTGGCAGCAGTTGGCCCTGCTGCGCCGCATGGCGCGCGACATGCACATGCCCACGGAGATCGTGGGCTGCCCCATCGTGCGCGAGGCCGACGGGCTGGCCCTCAGCTCCCGCAACGTCTACATGACGCCCGAACAGCGCGCCTGCGCCCCGCATCTGCGCAAGGGCATCCTGCACATCGCGGACCTTGCGGCCAAGGGCGAGCGGAACGCCGCCGCGCTGCGCGAGGCCCTCACGGCCTACTACGCCAAACACATTCCCATGGGCGTCATCGACTACATCGAATTCGTCCATCCCGAGAACATCGTGCCGGTCACGCGGCTCGACGAGCCGACGCTGGTGGCCATCGCCGTGAGCATCGGCAAGTCCCGACTTCTCGACAACATGCTCATTCCCGCGCTGGCCTAGGCCAAAGCGGAGGAGACTTCCATGTTCAGGACCCTGCTGCGCCATATCAAGGACGCGCTGAAGGCAAACCTTCTGGCCGGAATACTCGTGGTCACGCCGCTGGCGGCCACGGGCTTCTTCCTCAGCCTGCTCTTCAAGTGGGGGGACAAGGTGCTGCTGCTCATACCCGAGCCATACCGCCCGGAGCAGTACCTGCCGTTCAAGGTTCCCGGACTGGGAATCATCATCCTGTTCATGTTCCTGTTTCTGGCTGGCGTTCTCGGCCGGAACATCCTCGGGCGGTTTGTGGTGCGCATCGGCGAGGCCCTCCTCAACAACATCCCGTTGGTGAACAAGTTCTACAACGCGGTGAAGCAGCTGGTGAACACCATCCTCAACGGTGGAAACAAGGACTTCAAGCGCGTGGTACTCATCGAGTTCCCGCGCAAGGGCATATGGGCACTGGCCTACGTCACGGGTACCGCCGTGGGCGAGATTCAGCGCCGGACTGAGAAGAAGGTCGTCAACGTGTTCGTGCCCACCACCCCCAACCCGACATCGGGCTTCTACCTCATGGTGCCCGAGGAGGAACTCATCCCCCTCGACATGAGCGTGGAGGACTCGTTCAAGGTCCTGATATCCGGCGGAATCATCAACCCTGAATCGAAACAGGTTTAACTTTCGGAGGAAAGACCATGGTACACAGCACCGGACGCTACCACTTCACCTCGGAATCCGTGACCGAAGGCCATCCCGACAAGGTCGCCGACCGCATTTCCGACGCCGTCCTCGACGCGCTGCTCGCTCAGGACCCCGACTCCCGCGTGGCATGCGAAACCCTCGTGACCACCGGCCTCGCCTTCATCGCCGGTGAAATCACCACCAAGGGCTATGCCGACCTGCCCCGCATCGTGCGCGATACCATCCGCGAGATCGGCTACACCAGCTCCGACATGGGCTTCGACGCCGAGACCTGCGCCGTCATCTCCTCCATCGACAAGCAGTCCCCGGACATCGCACAGGGCGTGGACCGCGAGCATCCCGAGAATCAGGGTGCAGGCGATCAGGGCATGATGTTCGGCTTCGCCTGCAACGAGACCGATACCCTTATGCCCGCCCCCATCTACTGGGCGCACAAGCTGTCCCGCCGCCTGACCTACGTCCGCAAGGAAGGCATCCTCGATTTCCTGCGTCCTGACGGCAAGACCGAAGTCAGCTTCGTCTACGAGGACGGCAAGCCCAAGTTCATCGACACCGTCGTCGTCGCCGCCCAGCACGACGAGAACATCGCCTATCAGGACCTGTGCGACGCCATCCGCGAGAAAGTGATCTTCGAAACGCTGCCCAAGGAATACATCGACCCCCAGAAGACCCGCATCTTCATCAACACCACCGGCCGCTTCGTCATCGGCGGCCCCATGGGTGACGCTGGCCTCACCGGCCGCAAGATCATTCAGGACACCTACGGCGGCATGGGCGCTCACGGCGGCGGCGCGTTCTCCGGCAAGGACCCGTCCAAGGTGGACCGCTCCGGCGCGTACATGGCCCGCTACATCGCCAAGAACATCGTGGCCGCCGGCCTGGCTCCCAAATGCGAAGTCCAGGTCGCCTACGTCATCGGCGTGGCCGAGCCGGTCAGCACGCTGGTCACCACGCAGGGCACAGGCATCGTGCCCGACGACATCCTGACCAAGGCCGTCAACGAGGTCTTTGACCTGCGCCCCTACCACATTCTCAAGCGCCTCGACCTCAAGCGCCCCATCTACTCCCAGTCCTCCTGCTACGGTCACTTCGGCCGCGAGCGTCCGGAATTCACCTGGGAGCACACCGACGCGGTCAACGACCTGCGCACGGCCTGCAAGCTCTAGTTCGACGCCAATCGCACACGCGAAAGGGGCGCAAGCCATATGGCTTGCGCCCCTTTTTTCATCTCATGAAATCCGATCTACTCCGCGCGTTCCGGCATAGGCGCGCGCAGAGACAGAAGCACACCCACCGCGCTCAGCATCACAAATCCGGAAAGCGCCACGTGCATGGCCCGCAGATACGCTCCGCTGGTCGCGGCGCTCACCGCGGCGTCGCCCATCACGCTCGACAGGACGAAGCCGATGCACACGATGCTCGCGGTCATGCCCGCCGTGCGCATGCCACCGGTCATGGCCGAAGCCATGGCGTAGTGGCGCGGGGTCACACTGCCCATGATCACGCTCATGTTCGGCGTGGCGAACAGGGCCGTGCCCATGCCGAAAAACGCCAACACCAGCATCACCCACCATGGTTCCGTGGACGGTCCAAAGCGCAGGGCCAGCAGCAGTCCCAGCGTACCAAGCGCCATGCCCACCGTGGCCACGCGGTGCGGCGGCAACCTGTCGGCCATGCGCCCGCTCACCGGAGCGAGAGAGGCCATCACCAGCGGCTGCACAATCAGCAGCGCTCCAGCCTGCCCCGGCGTCATCCCCAGCACCGTCTGGAGGTACAGACTGGTCAGAAACGTCACGCCGAACGTCGCGGCGTAGTTGATGAACTGCACGGCGCTCGCATAGGCGAAGGACCGATTGGTCGCCAGAAGTCCCATGTCCAGAAGCGGCGCTTCGGCTCTGCGCTCCCACCATGCGAAAACGCCCAGCAGCGCGAGCCCGCACAGGACCATGACCTTGCCGGGCACGCCGCCCCACTCCGCACTGCCGAAGACCACAAGCCCGAAACCCGCTGCGCTGGTCACCAGCCCGCCCCAGTCGAAGCGTGTGCCATCTCCCTTGCGCGGATGCACATCAAGCCCGCGCACGGCCATGATCAGCGCAACGAGGCACGCCGCCATGCCCAGCAAAAACACCCAGCGCCAGCCGAGGTGTGTGGTCACCAGCCCGCCCAGATATGGACCGGCCGAAAGCCCCACATACACGCCCGCGACACTCAAGCCGATGGCGCGGCCGCGCTCCTCACGCGGAAAGACCTCCGAAATAATGGCGAGACCCGTGGCGATCTGGGCAGAGCTGCCAACCCCCTGCAACACCCGCAGGCCGATGAACAACTCTATGGACTGCGCGAGTGCCAGAAGCAACGACGCCACGGTGAACGTGGTCACGCCGCAGACGAACACGAAACCACGCCCGAACATGTCCGATGCCCGCGCGAAAGGCAGAAGCAACATGGACGCCGTGGCGATGTACGCCGATTCCACCAGCCCCAGCTCCACGGCCCGCGCCCCGAAATCATGCCCGATGACCGGCAGCGCCACAGCAATGGCCGACAGCATGAACGGCACGGCGAACTGGGTGGCCGTCACCGCGAAAAGCACGCCGCGCCGACGCGACGCCTCGTTCCCGCTCATGATTCCTCCTCGTCCAGCGCGCGCTGCACGTTGGCCATCATCCGGTCCATAATGTCCAGTGCCACGCGGCGCTCGTCCTCGGAAAGGCCCTCGAAGAGCACCTCGTTCTCCCTATCGAGCACCGCGTAGAAATCATCCGCCATCCGCCTCGCCCGCTCCGAGGGGAAAACCAGCTTCTGCCGCCTGTTCTCCGAATTCTCCCGACGCGAGACAAGGCCCTTGGACTCCAAAAGCGCCAGCGCCCGCGCCGTGGCGGAACGGTTCACGCCCACCCCCGCCGCCAGCTCGTCCTGCGTCAGGCCCTCGCAGGCCAGCAGTGCGCACAGATAGGGAATCTGCCCGTGCCCGATATCCATCGACTCCACCAGTCGATCGAGAAAGGCGGAATTGAGCCGCGCCAACCGCGTGACCCGGTACCCCGGTGATGTCCTGCGGCGCGCGACAAGAGGATGTTCCATGTCTCTTCCTTTGTTGCATAGTAAACTGTTCACAAGCGAACAGTGCCTGCTTCTCCCACGAAAGTCAACGGCGGCAGGTCCGGATCAACCGAACCGCCGCCGCAACATTGCGCGCCCACCCGCATGACCGGCGGGACCGGACCGGCTCCGGCCCCGCCAGCGCGAGAGGAGGAACGAGACTGCCTAGAACAGGCTCCACAGCATCCGCGTGCCGACCACGAAGAGCAGCACGGCGAACACCTTCTTGAGGGTGGACACGGGAAGCGAATGTGCGAGCTTCGCGCCGAAGGGGGCGGTGAGCACGCTCATGGACAGGATGCCCACCATGGCAGGCAGATAGATGTAGCCCACGGTCCACTCGGGCCGCCCCGACACGCCGAGACCATTGATCAGAAAGCCGAGGCTGCCAGCCAACGCAATGGGCAGGCCGATGGCCGCCGCCGTGCCGATGGCGCGATGGATGGCCATGTTGCACCACGTCAGGAAGGGCACGGACAGCGTGCCGCCGCCAATGCCCACAAGGCTCGACACCATGCCGATGACGTTGCCCACGCCGAAGATGCCCGCGCTGCCCGGAAGCTCCCGCGAGGCGCTAGGCTTCTTGCCCATGAGCATCTGGTAGGACACGTAGTACAGAAACACGCCGAAGAAGGCCTTAAGCACGTTGGTGGGCAGTTGCGCCGCCACCCACGCGCCGAGGAAGGTGCCGGTGAGAATGCCGGGGGTGATGCGCCAGAACACGCGCCAGTCAACGGCACCGCGCCCGTGGTGGGCGCGCATGCTCGACAGCGAGGTGAAGATGATGGTGGCCAGCGACGTGCCGAGCGCCATGTGCAGGATGTGCTCGTGCGCGACGCCCTGCCAGCCGAAGGAGAAGGTGAGCATGGGCACGATGACCAGCCCGCCGCCGATGCCGAGTAGCCCGGCCAGAACCCCGGCAAACGCGCCGAGGACCATGTACAGCAGAAGTGAGGACAGCATGATCGTTACCGCATTCCCTTTCGCGCGGGCGGACGGACGCGCCGACCGCCCTACGCCCGCTACCGTTTGAAACCGTAAAGGATACGCCGGTCCGCCTCGGCCACGTTCGCGCAGCCGGTAAGGACCATGGCCTGCGTCAGCTGGGCCTTGAGCGCGGCGACGTACGCCGCCACGCCCTCCTGCCCGCCGCCGATGGCGGCCACGGCAAACGGACGGCCGATCATGACCAGATCCGCGCCAAGGGCCAGCATCTTCAGCACGTCCACGCCGTCGCGCACGCCGCCGTCCACAATGATGCAGATGCGTCCGTGCACCGCCTCGGCGATGTCGGGCAGCACCTCGGCCGTGCCCGGCGTGTGGTCGAGCACGCGTCCACCGTGGTTGGAGACCACGATGGCGTCCGCGCCGACCGTGATGGCCAGTTCGGCCTCGTCCACGGTCATGACGCCCTTGAGGATAAACTTTCCGCCCGCAGCGTGGACCATGGCGATGATCTCGCGAAGCTGCTCCGGCGTCTTGGGCGACACGGGGCGACCCATCTTGCGCAGGGTGATGAGGCCCGCCGCGTCCACGTCCATGCCGAACACGCGCGCGCCGGTATCAAAGGCGGCCTCAAGCTTCTGCTCCAGTTCCTCGCCGTCCCACGGCTTGATGAACACAATGCCGTGGCCGTCCACCTTGCGGATGCCGCCAAGGGCCGCGTCGATGATGAACGGCGGCACGCCGTCTCCCGTGCAGCCCACGATGCCCGAGGCCCGGCAGCCACCGAGGATGGCGTCCACGTAGGCGTCCTCGCTCAACGCGCCACCCATGTTGAACGACACGCCGCCGATGGGCGCGGCCAGCACCGGAATGTCGAAATCGAGGCCAAGGGCGCTGGTTGCGGTGTCGGGCTGGGCCGCACCGTGCATCAGGCGCATGTTCAGCTTCACCCCGGCCAGCGCGGTCACGTTGGCCCGAAACGCGGAACCGGTTCCCAGACCGCCCATGCCCGGCACCTCGCCGGAGCAGGCGCGACCGTCGCACACGGGGCACACCCGGCAGTATCCCTTCATCGCCTCGCGGGCGCGCGCCCGAACGTCCTTCATCTCCATGCTCGAAACTCCTGTTTGATTCGTTGCCATGCGGCAGGCCAGCCCGCCGCGTCACCCTACGCGAAATCCCCGTCCGGAAAGAGCATGGCGCACACGCGCTCCAGGTGTCCACGCATGGCGCTCTGCGCACCCTGCACGTCCCCGGACTCCACCGCATCGAGAATCCGCCCATGCGCGGCGAGGGACGCCTCGCTACGCTCGGCCGTCACCAAGCCATCGTCACGCACCTCGTCCAGCACATCGCGCATACGATCGGTCAGCTCCGCCAGCAGGGCGTTGCCGCACATGCGCGAAAGCCGCTCGTGAAAGAGCGCGTCCGAACTCCCACCCGTGCCGCCGGTGGCCACTTCGGCCCGCTGCGCGTCGAGGATATCCCGCAGCGCCGCCACGTCGTCCCCGGTGGCGTTGCGCGCGGCCATGCCCGCCATGTGCGGCTCCAGCAGAAGCCGCACTTCGAGCATCTCGCGCAGTCTGCGTCGCCCGGCGGCGATGGAATCCGCCAGCCCGGCGATGAACTCGCCCCGGCGGTTGTGCGCCACATAGGTGCCGCTGCCGGGGCGGCTCTCCAGCACGCCCTGCTCCGAGAGCACGCGAATGGCCTCGCGCACGGAACTGCGCGACACCCCAAAAACCTCGGCCAGCCGCCGCTCCGGCGGCAGCCTGTCGCCCGGTGCAAGCTCGCCGGAAGCGAGAAGCCCGCTTATGCGTTCCACGATTGCCTCGTACACGGATGCCCGGCTCACGGCCTCGACCGTCCGAAACACCTCCGAAGGCAGTGTCTTCACGCCCATGGTTCAGACCTCCAAATTGGTCTGACCAAAATACCAAACAGACCAATTCTGTCAATCACCATTCTTGCTCGCCCCGCCCAGCCACAGCACGCCGCACCCCTTTGCGGGCCTTGACGCACGTGGCAATTCAGCATATGATGATATCTCAATATGCAAATACTCAACTTTGCCAAGGCCATCGCCGATCCCACCCGCCTGCGCCTCATGAGCATCCTGCATGAGCACGAACTGGCCGTGGGCGAGATCGTCGAAGTCCTCTCCCTCAAGCAGTCGCGCATCTCGCGACACCTGAAGATTCTGTCCGACGCAGGTCTCGTGCAATCGCGCCGCGACGGGCAGTGGGTCTTCTACACAGGGACGCCGCGCGGCGAAGCCCGGCGCTTCCTCGATGCCATCGATTCCTTCGTGCGCAACGAGGAGGAGCTTGCGGAAGACGCGACACGCGCCACACGGGTCGTTGCCGCACGCCGCAAGGAGACGGCCCGCTTCTTCGGCTCCATCGCCGGGGACTGGGACCGCATCCGCCACGAAACACTCGGCGGGCTGGACATCGCGGGTATCGTGGCGAAGCGGATGCACGGTGCCACCACGGCAGCAGACCTCGGATGCGGCACGGGCGGCCTGCTGAATGCGCTGGCCACGCATGCGCAGCGCGTCATCGGCGTGGACAACTCGACGGAGATGCTCGAACGCGCCCGCGAATCCTTCGGCGAACGCGCCGGGGCCAGCGGCAGCGTGAGCCTGCGCATCGGCGACCTCGAACATCTTCCGCTTGCTGACGGCGAGGCCGATTTCGCGGTAATGTGTCTGGCACTGCACCATCTCGCCTCGCCCGTAGAAGGCGTACGGGAGGCGCACCGCGCGCTCGCGCCGGGCAGCCGCTTCATTCTGGCCGATTTCGAAAGACACGAACTGGAATCCATGCGCACCGAATCCGGCGACCGCTGGCTCGGCTTCGACCCGGACACGGTCCGCGCGTGGCTCACCGATACGGGATTCACCATCGCCAACGAGGATCGCTTCGACCTGCCGTCGGGCCTTGGCCTGCGGCTCTTCGAGGCGGTGAAACAGTAATTTCCGGAGGAAACATCATGGCAAACGTCAAGCCTTTGGACCTGAGCCTTCCCTATCTCGTCAGGGACATCAGCCAGGCCGATTTCGGCAAAAAGGAAATGCAGCTCTCCGAGCGCGAAATGCCCGGCCTCATGGCCATCATCGAGAAGTACGGCCCCCAGAAGCCCCTGAAGGGCCTCAAGGTCACCGGCTCCCTGCACATGACCATCCAGACCGCCATGCTCATCAAGTGCCTCTACGAGCTTGGCGCGGATCTGCGCTGGGCGTCCTGCAACATCTTCTCCACGCAGGACCACGCCGCGGCCGCCATCGCCGAGTCCGGCATGGCCAAGGTCTTCGCCTGGAAGGGCGAGAACCTCGAAGAGTACTGGTGGTGCACCGAGATGGCCCTCACCTGGCCCGACGGCTCCGGCCCGGACCTCATTGTCGATGACGGCGGCGACGCCACCCTGCTCATCCATCAGGGCGTGAAGGTCGAGAAGAACCCCGCGCTGCTCGACGAGCACACCGACAACAAAGAATTCCGCATCATCATGGACCGCCTCGCCGCCAGCGTGAAGGCTGACGCAGGCAAGTGGACCCGCATCGCCGCCAAGGTGCGCGGCGTGTCCGAGGAGACCACCACCGGCGTCCACCGCCTGTACCAGATGCAGGAGAAGGGCGAGCTGCTCTTCCCGGCCTTCAACGTCAACGACTCGGTCACCAAGTCCAAGTTCGACAACCTCTACGGCTGCCGCGAGTCCCTCGCCGATGGCATCAAGCGCGCCACGGACATCATGATCGCCGGCAAGGTCGTGGTCGTCGTTGGTTACGGCGACGTGGGCAAGGGCTGCGCCCAGTCCATGCGCGGCTTCGGCGCGCGCGTCATCGTCACCGAAATCGACCCCATCTGCGCGCTTCAGGCCGCCATGGAAGGCTTCGAAGTGACCACCATGGACGAGGCCTGCACCATGGGTGACATCTTCGTCACCGCCACGGGCAACTACCACGTCATCCGCGGCGAGCACATGGAGCGCATGAAGGACGAGGCCATCGTCTGCAACATCGGCCATTTCGACAACGAAATCGACATGGTCTACCTCGAGAACACCCCCGGCTGCACCCAGGTCAACATCAAGCCGCAGGTGGACAAGTGGACCCTGACCTCCGGCCGCAGCATCATCATGCTCGCCGAAGGCCGTCTGGTGAACCTCGGCTGCGCCACCGGCCATCCGTCCTTCGTGATGTCCAACAGCTTCACCAATCAGGCGCTGGCACAGATCGACCTCGCCAAGAACGACTACGAGCCCTGCGTCATGATCCTGCCCAAGACGCTGGACGAGGAAGTGGCGCGCCTGCACCTCGCCCGCCTCGGCGTGAAGCTCGACACTCTCTCCAAGGAACAGGCCGACTACATCGGCGTACCCGTGGAAGGCCCCTACAAGGCCAGCCACTACCGCTACTAGTCCACACGGTTCCGACTTCGCCTCGCACGCCGCCCCGCTCGTCAGAGCGGGGCGGTTTTTTCGTGGCCGCAAACACACCCCGCGAAACGAAGAAAACGCGCCATACCGCCAAGGTCTGGCAAAGGGCGCATCTTCCTGTTATCGTTGCGACAATCGTTCCCGTCACAACGGGGTTTCCTTTTGCGCCGAAGACTGGCACATGTGCCGTGAACGGCTGCCGCACGGTGCGGCGGCCACATGCCCTCTGGAGGGGGCGACATGCGACGAGACATCACCTATTCCGTTCCCTGGAACCTTGGCCTGATCACCATCGGCACCGCGCTCTTCGCGCTGGCCGTCAAGAGCATCGCCGTGCCCCACGGCTTCATCTCGGGCGGCATCGCCGGTCTGGGCATCCTGCTCTACTACCTCACGGACGCACTCACGCCCGGCATCTGGCTGTGCGTGCTCAACATCCCGGTCTTTCTCATCGGCTGGTTCGCCGTGAGCCGCCGATTCTTCTTCTATAGCCTCTACGGCACGGTCGCCATGGTGTTCTTCGTGGACCTCATCGACTGGAAATTCCCCGTGCAGGACCCATGGCTCGCGGCCATGGCGGCGGGCACCATCTTCGGCGCCGGGCTTGGCATCGCCTTCCGTTCGCTCGGTTCCTGCGGCGGCACGGACATCGTGGCCGTGGCCCTCAACCAGCGCTACAACCTGCGCATCGGAACGGTGAACTTCAGCTTCAATCTGGCGCTTTTCGCATGCAGCATGTACTATCTCGACGTTGACCGCGTGCTGTACTCGCTGGCCACCGTGTTCATCGGCGCGCAGGTCATGGAATACTTCCTCGGCATGTTCAACCAGCGCAAGATGGCGCTCATCATCTCGGACAAGACCGAGGAGATCGCCAAGACTGTGCTCAAGGACCTGCACCGTGGCGCGACCTACCTCTACGGAAGGGGGGCCTATTCCGGACGGCGCAAGCGCATCCTGCTGACCGTGGTCAACAACATCCAGGTCAAACGGCTCGAAGAGGCGGTCTACACCATCGACCCGCAGGCGTTCACCATCGTCGAAAGTCCGCTGAACGTCCTCGGGCACAACTTCTCCCGCAGGAAGGTCTATTGACGTGAAGACACCCGTGGCTCTGCTGTCCGACTTCGGAACCGGCGACCCCTACGTCGCCCAAATGAAGGGAGCGATCCTGCGCATCAACCCCGACGCGCTCATCGTGGACGTGACCCACGGCATCGAACCGTTCAATCTCGCGCAGGGCGGGTTTCATCTCAATGCGACCCGCCCCCACTTCCCGCAGGGAACCATCTTCGTCGCCGTCGTCGATCCCGGCGTGGGCGGCACCCGGCGCATCGTCCTCCTCGAAAAGGACGGCCAGCGCATCCTCGCCCCGGACAACGGCCTGCTCGGCCTCGTGCTGGCCGCCCCCGGCGAGGCCCGCGCCTTCGACATGAGCGCCCACATCCGCGCCCGCGCCGACATTAGCCACACCTTCCACGGGCGCGACGTCTTCGCACCGCTGGCCGCGCGCCTCGCCCTCGGCGAAGCCCCCGAAAGCCTCGGGCCACAAATCCCCGTGGACGCCCTCCAACGGCTGGACTGGGCCGCACCACAGCCCGCCGCAGACCGACGCGCCGTCTCCGCCGTGGTCCTGCACGTGGACCGCTTCGGCAACTGTATCCTCAACATCCCAGACGCCCCGTGGTTCGACACCTTCTGCGCATGGTCCGGCCTCGCGCTCTCCTCACGCCGACACAGCGCCTCCGTGGTCTGCGCGCAGATCTACTCGAACATTCCCCTCGGCGCCCTCGGCCTCATGCGCGGCAGTCAGGGCTATCTCGAACTGTCCATGAATCAAGCCTCCGCCGCCCGACTCCTCTCTGCAACCTGCGGCACCCGCATCACCCTCTCCGCCACCGACGACGCATCATGAAAACCTTTGTTCTCTCCTTCACCGCAGCCTTCGGATTCCTCACGCGCCTCGCGCCGCCCCGCATCTACGACGACAAGGTCTTCGCCGCCACCATCGGCTGGTTCCCCCTCGTCGGCTTCGTCCTCGGCACGCTCCTCACCGCGCCCTTCGCCCTCGGCGTGCTGCGCGGGCAGCCATGGATTCAGGCGTGGCTGCTCCTCGGCGGCTCCCTCGCCCTCACCCGTGGCCTGCACTGGGACGGCTGGGCCGACCTCTTCGACGGCTGGGGAAGCAACGCGCAAGGCCAGCGCTTCTGGGACATCGTCAAGGACAGCCGCACCGGAGCCTTCGGCGTCATCGCCCTCGTCATGGGCCTGTCCGGACAGCTCCTCCTCCTGCATCAGGCCCTTGCCGCCGAAGCCTACACCGCCGTCGCCTTCGCCTTCATCCTCGGCCGCAGCCTCGCCGCATGCACTGCCTTCTGCGGGCGCTCCCTCGTCCGCGCAGGCAACGGAAAGCTGTTCCTCGCCGGGGCAACCGTCCCCGTCATCCTCCTCGTCATCGCGCAGACCCTCTTCGCCGCGCTCTTCGTCATCCCCCCCATCACCATCATCCCGACCCTGTGCCTGTGCCTGCTCGGCCTCGTCGAACTCGTCACCCTCGCCCGCAGAAACGAGGGCATGAACGGCGACTTCCTCGGCGCAGCCGTCATCTGGGGCGAAATCTCCGCCCTCCTCGGCTGGTGCATCGCCGCCAACATGAATCTGCCACTACTGCCATAGGCCAGGCGCATCGCTCGTCGCTGTGGCCGGGGCGTATCGTTCGCGGCCACATGCAAGACGCAGGCTCCGCCGGCCAAGGGGCCGCTGGCCCCCTGGACCCCCGATATGCGATAGGCCGTCTCCCCTTGGCAGACCAACCGGCTTTTATCCAATAATTTCAATATATAAGGATTCTCAAGGGAATTATTCCCTTGAGCGGGGTCCGGGGCAGCGCCCCGGCCGCCGGAGGCGATTTTCCCCCCTGCCCGGCCGCCGCAGGCCCATTTCCCCCCTTCGCGACGCGACGGTCGTACCGTCTACCGCAGGCACGAAAAGGCCCCAGCCAGACCGAAGCCTGACCGGGGCGGGATGGAGATCAGATTGATACGACGGGCTAGAAGGTCTTGGCGGCCTGCAGCTCGTCGTCGGTGTAGTCCCACGTGACGTTGTGGGGCGGCAGTGCTTCACGGAACCAGCGGGGGAGCTGATCGTCGTGCTTGGTGAAGCCTGCGTCGGCGTTGAAGGAATGTTCGTCCTTGAGCACCTGCACGCCGAGGGCCAACACGTCGTCCGGGGTGATGGAGCCGCCGTAGCGCGCATTGAGCAGATCGCACATGACCTGCATGGCGTCCGGCGTATCAAGGACGGCGAAGGCCACGAACAGGCACATGCCCGAGGAGTCGATGGCGGCAGTGGCGATCTGGAGGTTCTTCGAGAGCTCGATGTTGCCTTCGTCCTTGTGCCCGTCGACGTCGCCACCGACCTTGAGGACGTTCTGGCACACGGCGTAGCCCGCGGTGTGGTCGCCGCCCATGGGGTTGGTGGCGTAGGTCACGCCCACGCCCTTGACGGCGCGGGGGTCATAGGCGGGCAGGGCCTGATTCTTAACCACGGGCACACGGTCCACGCCGAGGGCGGCGGCGGTGTAGCCGGTGCCATTGCCGATGATGCGGCCCATGGGGTCGGCGGTGCCGATCTTCTTGAGCAGTTCGTAGGCGGCGGGTCCGTCGCCCCACGGGATGAGTCCGCCCTCCATGGCGATGGCCACGGTGTTGCCCATCTCGATGGTGTCGATGCCCTTCTCGTCGCACAGGCGGTCCATCGCGGCGATGAGGTCGAGATCGTGAATGAGGGAATTCGGCCCGAAGGCCCAGAGGGTTTCGTACTCGAAGCCGGAGGTGACGTATTCGCCCTTCTCGTCCACGTAGCGCTGCGAGCACTGCATGACGCAGCCGGGGTGGCAGCCCTCGTGAACCTTGCCGCCGCGCTTCTCGATGGTCTCGCTGAGCTTCTCGCCCGAGACGTCGGCGGCGTGATCAAAGCGGCCGGTGCGGAAGTTCTTGGTGGGCAGCGCTCCGGCCTCGTTGATGATGTTGACGAGGATGGCGGTGCCGAATCCGGCCAGTCCCTGCCCAGTGACGGGGTGGTTCTTGAGGATTTCGGTCCAGCGCCGGTTGGCGGCCTTGAAGGCCTCCTTGTCGGCGTACTCGATGCCGGAGGCGTCGGCGTCATCCACGGCGATGCAACGCACGCGCTTGGAACCCATTACCGCGCCCATGCCGCCGCGCCCGGCGGAGCGGGCGGGATTGCCGTAGGGGTCGGAGAACTGGATGGTGGCGGCCTGCATGCACTGCTCGCCAGCGGTGCCGATAAGCGCCACGGCGGCCTTGCCGCCGAAGAAGTCGTTCAGGACGTCCTGATAGGCGTAGTTGTCCCGACCGCCACGCTCGGGCGCGTCGAAGAACTCAACGCCGTCCTTGTGGATACGAATGGCGGTGAAGGGCGCGTCGCGCTCGGGCTTGTCTTCGAGGATAACGGCCCCGATGCCGAGCTTGGCGAGCTTTTGAGAAACGATGCCGCCGGAGTTGGATTCCTTGATGGTGCCGGTGAGCGGAGACTTCGCGCCCACGGAGATGCGGCCGGAGTTGGCGGCCATGGTGCCGGAGAGCAGACCGGGCGCGAAGACGAGCTTGTTCTCCTTGGACAGGGGATGCGCGTTCGCGGGAACTTCGCGACGGATGATGCGAGAGGTGAGCGCGCGGCCGCCGAGGCCGGAATACTCGCCCATCTCCTCAATGGCGCAGGTACGCTCACGGGTGTTGATGCGCAGAATCTTCATCGTGTTTTTCCTCCAGATTGCCGTCTGGTAAACCGTTGCTTCAATGATCCAAACCTATTAGCATCTACGTACAAAGCGAAAGCATTGTCAAAATGCCGCAAGGCGTAACAATGGATATTTCTGGTCATTGCAGCACGCAACGCCATGCGAAGCATTCCGTTCACGACAGAAAACAACGACAAACAACAGATACGAACCGCAGAGGGCATCAATTTTTGTCGAACAAAAATCCGTTCTCAAATGGCTCCCCCACGTCCGGCGTGACGGTCCACGTCGCTCCGGAGGCGCTGGGCCTGCTGGGCGCGCTGCTCCACACGGGCGTCGGGCTGCGGATTGACGGCCCCATGAGCGTTCGCGCGCTCCTGACCGGTCCCCTCGGCCTCGATACCGGATACGTGGAGCGCGAGGTGAGCACCATTTTCCTCGACGGGCACCCCGTGGACGACATCGACGCCGCCGTGGTGACACCGGGCTGCGAATTGGCGCTTTCCGGCCCACTCCCGGGCGTCTGCGGCATCACCATGCGCAGGGACAGCCCCGTGGCCCGCATGCGCAGTTCCATCGCCTACGAAGCCCCGCATGACGACGCGAAACGCGGCGCGGGGACCGTCACCCTGCGCATGTTCAACTTCGTGTGCCGCGATGCGGGACGCCACGCGCTGGCCGCAGGGGTCCTCGTCCCACGCGCTCGACTGGCCGACGCGCTGGCGGCGCTCGCGCGTGAAGATGCACAGGCCCTCCGCTCTGCCCGCCGCGACGAAAAGGAGGTTGCGCCAGAGGTCCTTTTCGCATGGCTTCGCGAAACGCCGGACGAGGACACGCTGTTCACGGCAATTTCGGCCTGAACCGGAGCCTGCGACCGAACGATGCCGACCGGGATTTGGATTTGGGCATTTGCAATCGCCGATTCTTGCGGTAAGGCAAAGCAAACCATTCCCGTGACAATTCGGGATGTTCGATCGGAGGACCAGTGAAGAAAGGCTTTTTCCATGTGGTAAGCCCCACCGAATTCAAGGGGCTTCTGAAGCGCTTCCCCGCGCTTGCTGCAGCCGAAGCAGGGCTGCTGGAGGCCACTGGGCGCACGCTCGCCGCAGATGTCGCCGCACACGAGGACCTGCCCATGGTCAACCGCTCGTGCATGGACGGCTACGCGCTTTCGGCCCGCGACGCCTTCGGGGCCACCGAGGGCAACCCCGCCTATCTCGAATGCACAGAGCATCTCCCCATCGACAGAATTCCGGACACCCCCCTCGCTCCGGGGCACTGCGTAGGCATCGTCACCGGTGGCACCCTGCCCGAGGGAGCGGACGCGGTGGTCATGGTCGAGCACACGCAGGAACTCGGCGCGGGAACCATCGAAATCCGCAAGTCCGTGGCCCCGGCAGAAAACGTGATGCTTCGCGGCGAGGACGCCCGCGCCGGACACACCGCCCTGCCCGCCGGAACCCTGCTGCGCCCGCAGGAAATCGGCCTGCTGGCCGCGCTGGGCTATGCCCGCGTCCCGATCCACGCCCGCCCTAGGGTCGGCATCATTTCCACCGGAGACGAGCTGGTGCCCGTGGAATCCGTTCCCGCACCGGGCCAGATACGCGACGTCAACTCCCACGCCCTCGGGGCGCTGGTCCTCGGTGCAGGGGCGGAGGTCACACTCTACGGTCTCGTGGCGGACGACGAGGACAGCCTGTGCGCCGCCGTGGAACGCGCCGTTGCGGAAAACGACGTGGTCTTTCTCTCCGGCGGCAGTTCCGTCGGCGTGCGCGACCTCACGCAGACCGCCATCGAACGCCTGCCGGATTCCGAAATCCTCGCCCACGGCGTGGCAGTAAGCCCCGGCAAACCCACCATCCTCGCCCGTGTGGGCAACAAGGCCGTGTGGGGACTGCCCGGACAGGTCACCTCCGCGCAGGTGGTCATGCTCGTATTCGGCCTGCCCTTCCTGCGCCATCTGGCCGGGGACGCCGAAGCCTTTGGCGACGCCCGCAAAAATCTGCGAAGCGCCACGCTGGCCCGCAATATCGCCTCCAAACAGGGGCGTGAGGACTACGTGCGCGTGCGCATGGAGCACCGCGAGGACGGCAGCCTCGCCGCCGTACCAGTCCTCGGCAAATCCGGCCTGTTGCGCACCATGCTGCGCGCCGACGGCCTGATCCGCATCCCGGCGGACACCGAGGGACTTTTCGAAGGCCAGACCGTGGACGTCTGGCTGTTGACCTGATCCGGTTGTCCCACGCGGGCGGCCCGCCGCCCCGCCAGCGACCGGAACGCATCCGCACGCACCAACGCGACGGCCACGCCGTACGCCGGAGGCACACATGAAGCGCAACATCTATCTCGACACCGTTCCCATGGACGAGGCCGTCGCCAAAGTCCGCGCCCTTCTCGACAGGCACGCGCTCATCGGAACCGAAACCGTGCCCACCCATGAGGCAACGGGCCGTGTGACGGCCGAAGCCGTGTACGCGCGGCTGTCCTCGCCCACCTACCACAGCGCGGCCATGGACGGCATCGCCGTGTGCGCCGAACGCACCTTCTCCGCCCGCGAGGACGAGCCGCTACGCCTCGCGCCCGGAGAATTCGTTCCGGTGAACACAGGCAACGCCCTGCCCAAAGGCATGGACGCCGTCATCATGATCGAGAACGTGGTCATGAACGCCGACGGCACGGCCAGCATCGAGGCCCCAGCCTTTCCGTGGCAGCACGTGCGGCGCATCGGCGAGGACATCGTGGCCACCGAACTGCTCATCCCCCAGAACCACGAACTGAACGCCTACGACATCGGGGCGCTCCTCTCCGCTGGCATCTGGGAACTCTCCGTGCGCGAGCGCGTGCGTGCCTGCTTCATCCCCACCGGCGACGAGGTGCTGGACTTCCATGACCGCCCCGAGCCGCGTCCCGGACAGGTGGTGGAGAGCAATTCGCAGGTCTTCGTCTCGCTGGCGCGGGCATGGGGCATCGACGCCCGCCGCGTGCCGCCGGTGCCGGACCGCCCGGAGGCCCTCACCGCCGCCGTCACGCAGGCGCTGGCCTCGGACGCGCACATCGTGGTCATCGGCGCAGGATCGTCCGCCGGAGCCAAGGACTACACGCGTTCCATCATGGAGAGCGTGGGCACCGTGCTGGTACACGGCATCAAGGCCATGCCCGGCAAGCCCTCGCTCCTCGGCGTGGCGGACGCCGCCCACGGCGGCAAGCTACTGGTTGGCGCGCCGGGCTATCCGGTCAGCGCCGTGGTCTGTTTCGAGGAACTGCTGGCTCCGCTGGCCGCATGGCTTGAGGGCCGCGTCCGTGGCCGTCGCAGAACCGTCGAGGTGGAACTCACCCGCCGCGTGCCGTCCAAGCTCGGCATGGAAGAATTCCTACGCGTGTCCATCGGCCACGTGGGCGGCAAGCATGTGGCCACACCGCTTTCGCGCGGGGCAGGCATGATCACCACCATGACCCGCGCGCAGGGCATCTGCCGCATTCCGGTCAACAGCGAGGGCGTGGATCAGGGCGAGCACCTGCGCGCCGAACTGCTGGTGCCCGAGGAAGCCCTCGAACGCACGCTGGTCACCGTGGGCAGCCACGACAACACCATCGACCTGCTGGCCGACGCGCTCATGGGACTCGAAAACCCCATCCGCATCGCCTCCACCCACGTGGGCAGCATGGGCGGTCTCATGGCCGTCAAGAACGGCTCCTGCCACATGGCCGGAACGCACCTCTTCGACCCCGAGACCGGCGACTACAACTTCCCCTTCATCAAAAAGTACCTGCCCGACATGGACACGGTGCTGGTGAACCTCGCCGTGCGCCATCAGGGCCTCATCGTGGCTGCCGGCAACCCCAAGGGCATCACCGGCGTGGCGGACCTCGCCCGCGACGACGTGCGCTTCATCAACCGCCAGCGCGGCGCGGGCACGCGCATCCTCCTCGACTGGCACCTCTCGCAGGCGGGCATCGCCCCGTCCAGCGTGGCGGGCTACGACAAGGAAGAGTTCACGCACATGGCCGTGGCCGTGAACGTGCTCACCGGAGCGGCGGACTGCGGACTGGGTATCATGGCCGCCGCGCGGGCGCTTGGGCTCGACTTCGCGCCCCTTGCCCGCGAACGTTACGACCTGCTCATCCCGAGGGCCTGCCTCGACGACCCGCGCGTGCAGGCGGTGCTGGCGCTCATCAAAACCGAGGACTTCCGCACACGCATTGAGGCGCTTGGCGGCTACGAGACCGCGCTGACCGGGCAGATCATGACGCCCGGCCTGCCGCTGCCCTAGACAGGACAGACAAGAACGACAAGGGCGGCGCTTCATGCGAAGCGCCGCCCCTGAACGTGCCACCGGACTACCGCGCCGTCGCGCGGCTTGCCTTTCCACCCGTTTTTGCCACAATACGCACCATGAAGATCACCGTGAAATGCTTCGCGACACTCAAGTCGTTCGAACCGGCCGAGGCCGAGGCCTTCGAGCTTCCCGATGAAACCACCGTCGGCGGCCTCATGGGCATTCTGGGCATCGACCCGGAAGAGGTGAAGATCATGTTCATCAACAGCAGGCACACCACGCCCGAGGCTGTCATCGCCGACGGCGACCGCGTGGGCCTGTTTCCTGCCGTGGGCGGAGGCTGAACCATGGGCAACGCCGATCCCCTCGGCCTGCGCATCCGCGAATGCGCACGGCCAAAGTCCATGCCCGACGACACACCCTATCTGAGCATAGGCCTCGACGCCACGGCGCAGCTCGCCGCCGAATTCCGCGTGCCCCTGCGCGAGGTGGAGATCGCCGCCCTCGGCGCAGGCGTGGTGCCCGAGCACTACGTGCGCAACTTCCACACCGTCGACATGACCGGACAGGCGCGGCTCCTGTCCTCCCGCGCGGCCCTCGTGGGCCTCGGGGGGCTAGGCGGTCTGCTCATCGAGGCCATGGCCCGCATGGGCGTGGGGCGCATCGTCGCGGCCGACGGCGACCGCTTCGAGGAAAGCAACCTCAACCGCCAGCTCACCTCGTCGAGCACGCTGGTGGGCCTGTCCAAGGCCCGCATCGCCGCCATGCGCGTGGCCGACGTGAACCCCGCCGTGGAGTGCGTAGCCCACGAATCCTTCGCCGACGAGGCGGACATGGCCTCCATGTGCGCCAGCGCGGACGTGGCCGTGGACGCCCTCGGCGGGCTGGACAACCGCCCCGCCCTACAACGCGCCGCCACCAGCGCGGGCATCCCGCTGGTCACCGCTGGCATCGCCGGGCTATCGGGCTACGTGGCCACCGTGCTTCCGGGGCAGCCCGGACCGTCGGACTTCCTCGGCACGGGACACGCGGCCGAGGACAGTCAGGGCAGCCCCGCACCGGGCGTCTATGCCGCAGCCAGCCTGCAATCAGCCGAAATCATGCGCATCCTCTCGGGCCAGCCCCCGGCGCTGGCGGGCCGGATGCTCGTCTTCGACCTGCGCGACGCGAGCTTCGAGACGGTGACCATCGTCGAGTGAGGCGACGCCTCACCGCGCCCCACATCCTCCGCCACGAGCACGAAGCCCCTATCGTGGCCCCAACCGTGCGACACTGGCGCGGCTAGCTCTTCACGTTCAGAATCCCGCCTCCGAGCGCATCGCGGACCTTGGCCGCAAGAGCCTTGCGCCGCGTCTCCGCCACGCCCGTCAGCAGCCCCGTGGCTTCCAGATAGGGATTGGCGTCCCGCTCCGAGGTCGTGGCCAGCGAATCGATGACCTCGGAAAGCGATGCCCGCTTGTGCAGGTCGAACTCCCGCTCCACGGACGGCCCAGGGTCCACGAGGGCCGACGGCGTGAGCAGACGGTCATACAGACTCGGCGTACGCGCCCGCACGGATGCCGAAAGAAGCGCGGGCACGAAGCCGTCACTGCCCGCCAGCAACTCCCGCGCCGCCGCCGGATCGCGCACAATGCCCTCCCAAAACGCATCGCCGTCCACCCACAGCAGGCGCTCCGCCGTGAACTCGCTGACGCCAAGCCCGCCCAGTCCATTCCTGCGCGCGGTGAACGGTGCCCGCCAGCGCTCGGCGAATCCGTCCTCGAAAAGATCCTGCACCGGCAGCACGGCGCTTCGCAGGTCGTTGTAGGCATTGACCACGTCCGTAAAGCGATCCTGCACCTCGGTGAAGGCCTCCACGAGGGAAAGCGGCAGGCTCTCCTCGCCCGTGCCCGACTGGGCCTGAACCAGCACCCGCCCCCGGTCGAGGGAGAATATCCCCGTCTCCGAGCTCATCTCCACCCCGTCCACGGTGACCGAGGCGTCCGCGCCCGGCGTGGCCGTGGACGTCATGCCCAGAAGGTCCAGCAAATCGCCGGATGGCGCGGAGGACCAGCCCGTCCCGTCGTAGAAGGCGTCAATCCCGGTCTCTTCGTCATACAATGCGTTATACGCAGCGGGTGTCGTTTCGTTCCACGCCGCGCCGTCGTATTCGTAAATGCGGTCCTGCACCCAGCCGTTTGCCGTGGCTGTGGCCACGTAGCGCTCGCCGCCCATGGGAGCGGCGGGCAGGCCGCCGGTCGGATCAAAGAAACGGGTGACGTCCCCGAGCCACGGACCGCCATAGTCCTCCAGAAACAGCCGCTGCCCGAGCTTGGGCGAGGCGAGTTCCACCTCCAGATAGCGCCCCTCGGCCAGAAGCGGTGCGCTGTCGAGACCGGAGGAGCGCTCGCCATCGCGAAGCGTGGCGCGAAGGCCCGTGGTGGTGGAATTGATGGAGTTGGCCACGGCGGTGAGCACCTCGTCCCACGTCATGCCGTCCTCGATGCCAACGGAGATGGTGCCGCTCGCCCCGCCCACGGTGTAGCGCAGGCGATGCTCGCCAGCGGTCACCCCGGCCACTGCCTGCGGATCGAACACCGTGGAGCGGATGGACGTTGGCATGGCGCGGGAATTGACGCGAACGTCGTAGGTGGACAGAGAGGCGGGTCCGACGGGGGCATCCGTCTGCGTGAGGTCGAGAGCGGCGATGAGGTGGCCGTTTGTATCCGCGAATTCCACGTCCTGATCGGCGTGGGCGGCATTGACCGTCACGGCGAGGACGGCTCCGGTGCGGTTCAAAATATCGAGCTGATTGCGGGGGGCGTTCTGGCGGATGACCTGCGCCTGTACGGACAGCGGCAGGTTATTGATCTCCGCGGCGAGCAGGTCGAGGATTTCCCCCCAGTCTGCTCCGTCAGGCACGTCCACGGTCACGGTGCGGGACTGGCCGCCCTGCGTGACGCGGAAGGTGTAGGACGTGCCATCGAGGCCCGTGTCGGCATAGGGATCGCGACCGCGAGAGAAGTACTTGTAGAAACGGGAGGCCTCGTCCTGACCGCGCACTTCGGCTACGAGGCGTCCGGCCAGCTCGTCCGAGGCATTGGACGGTGTGATGAGACGTGCGCGGGACAGGGCGTCCTCCACCGGCCACGAAAAGCGCGACAGCGAGGACTCCAGCGCCTCCACCCGCGCCGAAAGGCCTTCCACCACGCCGGTGGCCAGCCTGCCGTAGCGCATGCGCCGCTCGGCCTGCTCGTAGCGCCACGCCACGCGCGAGTCGAAGGCCATGCGTTCGAGGGCGGAGGTGACGGCCTTGCCCTCGCCCGGTGTGCCCACCCGCATGTTCACGGAGGCCAGAAGAGCCTGAAAGTCGATACTGACCATGACCCCGCCCGGAGGTTGACGCGCGAACGCGCAAAGGCGGGAAGAACGCGAAGGACGCTAGGCCTGCCCGGAATCCGGCTGCGCGTAGACCACGGTTTCGAGGCACAGGCCCTGCGGCGGCGCGGTGGGATAGCGGTACGCGCTGCGATCCGTGGCGGCCAGAACGCGGGAGACGTCCTGCGGGGCGAACTGCCCACGGCCCACGGCGACCATGAAGCCCATCATGTTGCGCACCATCTGCTTCAGGAAGCCGTCCGCCGAGAACCGCCAGACAATCTCATCCGGCGTCTGCCCGGCGTGGCGCGTCAGCGCATGCACCGTGCGCACGGTGCTCTTCACGGGAGTGCCCGCGTTCTGGAACGACCGGAAATCGTGCTCGCCCATGAAGAGTGCCGCAGCGGCATCCATGGCCTCAAGGTCGAGCGGTCCTGCCTTCCAGACAAAATTCCGCCTTTGCGGAATACTGTATCGGCCATTCAGCCACAAACTATAGGCGTAGGTCTTGGAGACGACGCTGTAGCGCGCATGCATGGACTCGTCCACGATGCGCGCGTCGATGATGGAGATGGCGGGGTCGATCTGGGCGTTGATGATGTGCTGCCAGTCCAGCGCGGCCTTGGCGTCTGGAATGTCCACGTGCGCCACCTGCCCGAGGGCATGCACGCCGGAATCGGTGCGCCCCGAGCCGTGGGCGCGCACGGACACGCCGCACACGCGCGAGACCACGTCCTCCAGCGCACCCTGCACCGTCTGGCCCGCTTTGGCCGCCTGCAACTGCCAGCCGCAGAAATCCGTTCCCTCGTAGGCGAGGGTCAACCACAGACGCGCCATGGGTTACTCGAAGGGAATCTGGAGCCGCGTGAGCTGCTCGGCCAGTCGCGCCGCCTTCTTGGCGTCCACGAAGGAGAGAATCTCGCCAGCCTGACGCCCGCGCATGCCCGACAGAATCTTGACGGCCTGACGCTCGTCCATGGTCTCCAGCACCTGCGCGGCCTGCTTGGCCTTCATGTTGGAGAACACCTCGACGAGATGCTTGTCCTTCTTGTCCTTGACGGCCTTCGCCTCTTCGAGCATGCGCTCGATCTGCTCGCGGGTCTTCTTCAGCTCCGCCATGTCGCGGGCGATCTTCTGCTCCAAGGCCTTGAGGTCACGCTCGCGGCGGTCGAGGTCTTCCTGCATGCGCGTGAGCGCATCGCGGCCAAGGGCCGGTTCGGCGGGAGCCTGCGCCTGCGCGGCAGGGACAGCGGCCGGGGCGGGAGCATTCTGGGCGTGGGCCACGGACGGACGCACGGCATCGAGCACGACGGAACGCGCCGCGTCCGCCACCTGCGCACGGCCGGAGCGCGCGACGTCGGTCACGGGCGCAAGGGCCTGCCAGCCGAGGACGGCCAGCAGACACAGCTTGAACAGGGCCAGACACATAAGGCCCTTGAGTATCCTAGAAAGTCCCAGCCCCGAAACGAAGCGTCGCCATTTCATCGGCTTCCCTCTGCTCCCTCGCGTTTTCTTCCAGACGGAAGGCGGCCTCCTGCGAGGCGCGCATCCGTTCCAGCAATTTCCTTTCCTTGGCCTTGGCCACGAGATCCTGACGGCGAGCGTTGACCTCCTTGGCCCTGCGGAACAGCTCCTGCTCCGCCTCGGCGAGGTCGTGCTTCAGCCTGTCGCGATACATCCGCCACAGCCACAGATCGCCTTCGGAGAGCCGCGTGCGCCCGTCGAGGGCGGCCTCGTGCCGGGCCAGACCGTCGCGCAGGCGGTCCACCAGCGCGGTCTGCTCGTTGTGGGCGCGCACGGCCACGGCCAACTGCATTCTGGCCTGATCCTCCAGCTGGGCGCGAAATTCCAGCACCCGCTGCAACTTGAATCGAAACCGTCCCGCCACGTCGCCTCCGAAGTCTTCCAAGCGTCAACCGCGCGTCGCCACGCTGGCTGCGATGAGACAGTAGCAATATCCGGGCCGTCGGACGACCGGGGCACTGTAACAGGCCGCACCCCGAGGCGCAAAGTGCAGATTGCGTGGCGCGGCGGCGGCCTGCGCGTCGCGGCGATGGGCAAACGCCCGCCAGCCGCCCGCAACGCCCGCCATGGGGCTTGCGGTTCGGCGCGGGATGTGTTGGTCTGCCTGTCGAGGAGACACATCCCGACATGGAACGAATGGACGCCCTGCTTCAGGCCCTCTTGAGGAAGCACGACCCCGACGGCATGCAGCAATGCCTGCGCAGGCTGTGGCGGCACTGGCCGGACATCGTCGACGAGCACATCGCCGAGATGGCCAAGCCCATTGGCCACCGCAAGCGCACGCTGCTCATCGGCGTGGAGGATTCCATGATCATGCAGGAACTGACCTTCTACTCTCCACGCATCCTCCAGCAGGTCAACGACTTCCTCGGGACGCCCCTGTTCGACAGGGTCATGCCCGAACTCATCAGGGATCGGATGTCCCTCGACGCGATCCGCAGGGAGCTTGCTCCCCTGCCGCGTCCGCAAGCCATCCGCCCCGCGACGCTCGGCACCAAGGCCGGGACGTTCGCCCCGGATTCCGCCGTGGGACGATGCTACGAAGCATACGTGAGGCTTTTCGGAGACCGGAACCGCCCAGATTCGGACGGCTCCCGATCGCTTCATGCACATATACCCAAGGAGGACATCAGACGATGAGCGAAGCACTCACCTTCCAGCTGAAGAAGCCGCTCGAAAAGATGACCGTGAAGGAACTGCGCGAGCTCGCCATCCGCGAGGCCCCGCAGATTACCGGAGCCTCCGGCATGGAGAAGCAGACGCTTCTCTCGGCCATCAAGGAGACCCTTGGCATCGCCAACCACGAAGAGGGCGCGCCGAACCCGTATCAGGGCCAGATCGCATCCCTCAAGGGCACCATCCACGAGCTTCAGACCGCCAAGCTCGACACCACGGACAAGACCAAGCGCAAACTCATCCGCAGGAAGATCAACAAGCTGAAGAAGCACACGCGGCGCATGGCCCACAACGCCTAGCGGCCGCCGAAATTTTCCTGTAGAAAAGAGTTGACAGCAACGGCCCAAACCCGTAAATCGCAAATTCCGTGTTGGCGGATCGTCTAATTGGCAGGACGCTGGATTCTGGCTCCAGTAGTCAAGGTTCGAGTCCTTGTCCGCCAGCCAACACTGTCCCCATCGTCTAGCTCGGCCCAGGACACCTGCCTTTCACGCAGGCGACAGGGGTTCAAATCCCCTTGGGGACGCCATGAGCGTCAAGCCCTCCGGAGAAATCCGGAGGGCTTTTTCGTTGTGGGCAAGGCGCGGCGACGAGGGAAAGGTCGCACACGTGACCACGGCGGAGTATGCGCGAAGTATACGGAGCCGTCACGACACGACGTTTCGCGACGCGGCCTGTCGCATGGCAGCGCCCGGCTCGCCCTCTTGAGAGAGAGCACCTCTCCCCGCGCCCCTCTCCGCACGCCGTCACCCCGCCCGGCCATGAACGCCGCGCCATCCACGCCTCCCTTTTGCCCCCCATCCGCATTTTCCATTTGACAGCCCTCCGTTTTGCGCGTAGATGCCTACTTCCTTTGTTGGCGGATCGTCTAATTGGCAGGACGCTGGATTCTGGCTCCAGTAGTCAAGGTTCGAGTCCTTGTCCGCCAGCCAACAAGTCCCCATCGTCTAGCTCGGCCCAGGACACCTGCCTTTCACGCAGGCGACAGGGGTTCAAATCCCCTTGGGGACGCCATGAGCGTCAAGCCCTCCGGAGAAATCCGGAGGGCTTTTTTGTTGTGGGTGAAATCCGCGTGGCGCGTCGCACCCCTCGCCATTGAGACGAATGTGAATGAGTATAACGGCGAAATGCCGACTCTGCCATGTGGAAAACTTTTCACCGCCCGCGCAGGCCAGTGCACCCCCTCAGTCCACGCTTGCCCCCCGCCGCCCCGAGGGGTAGACCGAAAGCATCACGCATTTCATCAAGGACGCGACACCATGACCACCTTCGAATTCTCCCCCATCGGCACCATCCGCTCCCCCTTCCGCGAGCTTGCGGGCATGCCCATCCAGCCCACCGGCGCGCAGGACGCCATCGGCTACATCGACATCGACCCCAAATACGCCAAGGGCCTTCACGACCTCGACGGCTTCTCGCACATTATCCTTCTCTACGCCTTCCACGCCTCGCACGGCTTTTCGCTTACGGTCACGCCGTTCATGGACGACACCCCGCGCGGCCTCTTCGCCACCCGCGCCCCCAAGCGCCCGAACCCCATCGGTTTCTCGGTGGTGGAACTGCTCGCCGTGAGTGGAACGCGCCTCGACATCCGCGGCGTGGACATCCTTGACGGCACGCCGCTGCTGGACGTGAAGCCCTTTGTCCCCCGCTTCGACGCGCCGGACGCCACGCGCATCGGCTGGCTGGAGGGCCGCGACGGACAGAGCGAAACCCGCCGCGCCGACGACCGCTTCATCGAAAAAAACTTTTCCTGATCCCCACAGGAAACCGGAACGGGGCGTCCACCGCCCCGTTCGCACCTGCCGCCGCTCCGCAGGAAACTCAAACACACCCACGCGTTCCCCCTCGCCGACACACCCTCTACAAGTGCAAAAACCCGCACAGCGCATGGCTTGACAAGCCACCGGAGCGCTCATATATCTGGCACTCCAAAACGATAGCAAGCTAATTATTATTTCCCTATCAAAAAGCAACTACAACGAACGGAGAGTTTCCCATGTCGAAAGTTGGACGTCTGACGCTCCTCTGCCTGCTCTTCGCCACAGCCCTCATGAGCGGCTGCACCGAAGGCAACGCCTCCAAAGGTTCGGGCAAGACCCCGCCCCCGCCGCTGGTCAAGGCGCAGGTCGTCGAACGTAGCGACATACCGCTTACGGTCGAGTACGTTGGCCAGACCGCCGGTTCCCGCGAGGTCGAGGTCCGTGCCCGCGTGGGCGGCATCCTTCTCAAGCGCGCCTACGTGGAAGGCAGCCCCATCCGCGAAGGCGAGCTCATGTTCACCATCGACCCCGAGCCGTTCCGCGCCGATCTGGCACAGGCCAACGGCCAGTTGGCCAGATGCAAGGCCACGCTCCAGCAGGCAGGCCTTGACCGCGATCGCATCCTCGCACTCTATGCCGACGGCGCGGTGAGCACGCAGGAACGCGACAACGCCATCACCGCCTACGACGCTGCCGAGGCCGACGTGCAGGCCGCCAGCGCCCGCGTGCGCGAGGCCGCCATCAATCTCGGCTACACCGAGGTCCGCGCCCCCATTTCCGGCATGACCAGCAAGGAGACGCGCTCCGAGGGCAGCCTCGTCAGCACCGATGCCGCCGGCAGCCTGCTGACCACCATCACCCAGCTCGACCCGGTCTACGTGAATTTCTCCATACCCGGCACCGAGGCCCTGCACTACCGCAAGCTCGCGGCCGAAGGGAAGTTCTCCGTCCCGACCGACGGCTACACCGTGCGCATCCGCATGAGCGACGGCGCGGTGTATTCCGTTCCCGGACGCATCAACTTCTCGGACAAGCAGGTCGACCCCATGACCGGCTCCATCCGCTCGCGCGCCGAGTTCTCCAACCCGCAGGGCCAGGTGCTACCCGGCCAGTTCGTGCGCGTGCTGCTTGATGGCGGCGTACTCACCAACGCGCTGCTCATTCCGCAGCGCGCCGCGCTGTTCACGCAGAGCGGTCCCATCGTCTACGTCCTCGACGACAAGGGCATCCCCTCCCCGCGTCCCGTGGTTCTCGGCGACACCGTCGGCGAATCCTTCATCGTGGAAAGCGGCCTCGAAGGCGGCGAACGCATCGTGGCCGAGGGCGTGGTCAAGGTCCGCCCCGGCATGCCCGTGAACGTGGCGGGCGCGGCCCCCGCCGCGCCCAAGGGTGCGGAGGGCTAATCCGTGATCTCACGCTTCTTCATCAACCGCCCCATCTTCGCCACGGTCATCTCGCTGCTGATCACGCTGGGTGGACTGCTGGCGATCGAAACGCTGCCCATCGCGCAGTACCCGGACCTCGTGCCGCCGGAGGTCAACGTCTCCACGACCTACCCCGGCGCCAGCGCCGAGGTCATCGCCCAGTCCGTGGCCGCTCCGCTGGAGCAGCAGATCAACGGCGTGGACAACATGCTCTACATGCGCTCCTCCAGCTCCAGCAGTGGAGCGCTGAGCATCAGCGTCACTTTCGCCATCGGCACCGACCCCGATCAGGCCACCATTAACGTCAACAACCGCGTGCAGGCGGCTCTGGCCACACTGCCCGAGGAAGTGCGCCGTCAGGGCGTCACCGTCAGCAAGCGCTCACCGAGCATGCTCCAGGTGCTCAACATCGAGTCCGACGGCCGCTACGACACGGTGTTCATGGGCAACTACGCGCTGGTCAACATCCTCGACGACCTCAAGCGCCTGCCCGGCGTGGGCGACGCCATGATCTTCGGCCAGCACGACTACTCCATGCGCGTGTGGCTCCGCCCCGACAAGCTCGCCCAGCTCAAGCTGACCCCGGCCGACATTGCCGCGGCCATTCAGGAGCAGAACGCCCAGTTCGCAGCGGGCGGCATCGGTCTCGAACCGCTGTCCAACCCCGTGGAGCTGACCTACACCGTCACCACGCAGGGCCGCATGGTCACCGCCGAGCAGTTCGGCGACATCATCCTGCGCGCCAATCCGGACGGCACGCTCCTGCGCCTCAAGGACGTGGCGCGCCTCGAACTCGGCGCATATAGCTACAACGTGGAAGCCAAGCACAACGGCAACCCCTGCGTGGCTCTGGGCGTGTTCCTCGCCCCCGGCGCCAACGCCCTCGACACCGCCGACCGCGTCACCGCCAAGATGCACGAACTGTCCCAGCGCTTCCCGGACGGCATCACCTACCAGATCCCCTACGACACCACGACCTTCGTGCGCATCTCCATCCACGAGGTGGTTCAGACGCTGTTCGAGGCCATGGCGCTGGTGTTCATCATCATCTTCGTCTTCCTCCAGAACTGGCGGGCGACGATCATCCCGAGCCTCGCTGTTCCGGTGTCCATCATCGGCACCTTTGCCGGCATGTACGTCCTCGGCTTCTCCATCAACACGCTGACGCTCTTCGGCCTCGTGCTGGCCATCGGCATCGTCGTGGACGACGCCATCGTCGTCATCGAGAACGTGGAACGCATCATGTCCTCCGAGGGGCTTTCGCCCCACGACGCCACCGTCAAGGCCATGGAAGAAGTCACCGGCCCGGTCATCGCCATCGTGCTGGTCTTGTGCTCCGTGTTCGTGCCCGTGGCCTTCATGGGCGGACTGGCCGGCGAGATGTACAAGCAGTTCGCAGTCACCATCGCCGTGTCGGTCATCCTGTCCGGCATCGTGGCGCTGACCCTGACCCCGGCCCTGTGCGCCCTGCTACTCAAGCCCGGCCACAGCGAACCGGCCCTGCCCTTCCGCTGGTTCAACAGCTTCTTCGGAAGCGTCACCTCGGGCTACACCTCCGGCGTGCGCTTCCTTCTGAAGCGGACGCTCGTGGGCGTGCTGCTCTTCGCGGGCCTGTGCTTCTGCACGTGGGGCCTGTTCCAGAGGGTGCCCGGCTCGCTGGTCCCCAACGAGGATCAGGGCTTCCTCGCCTCCGTGGCCTTCCTGCCTGACGGCGCGTCCCTCTCGCGCACCGGGGTTGTCATGGACAAGCTCGACGAAGCCATCCATTCCAACGCCGCCGTGGCGGACACCATCACCCTCTCGGGCTACGACCTGTTCTCCGGAACCTACAAGACCAGTTCCGGAACCAGCTTCGTCAACCTGAAGAAATGGGACGAGCGTGACGAGGCCCATTCGTCCTATGCAGTGGTGGGCGACATCTTCCGCACCTCCTACGGCATCACGGACGCCATGGTCCTCGCCTTCAACCCGCCGCCCATCAACGGCATGAGCAACACCGGCGGCTTCGAAGGCTACGTGCAGAGCCGTGGCGGGGCGGATCTCCGCCAGCTGTCCGCGCAGGTTCGCGCCTTCGTGGCCGAGGCCTCCAAGCGCCCCGAGATCGGCAACCTCAGCACCACCTTCAGCGCCAACGCGCCCCAGCTGCACGTGCATCTGGACCGCGAGAAGGCCAAGGCCCTCGGCGTGCCGGTCAACCGCGTCTTCCAGACCATGCAGGCCACCTTCGGCGCCTACTACGTCAATGACTTCAACAAGATGGGCCGCACATTCCGCGTGCAGATCCAGTCCGAATCCGACTACCGCAGCACCCCCGAGGATCTGCGAAACGTCTACGTGCGCTCCGAGACGGGCCAGATGATCCCGCTCACCGCGCTGGTGAACATCGAGCAGACCGTCGGCCCCGACGTGGTGGAACGCTACAACGTGTTCCCCGCGGCCAAGGTGGTGGGCGGCCCCGCGCCGGGCTACAGCTCCGGTCAGGCCCTCACGGCCATGGAAGAGGTGGCGGCCGCAACGCTGCCCGGCGACTTCACCCTCGCGTGGACCGGCTCCGCATATCAGGAGAAGGCCACCGGCGGCACCTCGTCGCAGGTGTTCCTACTCGGCCTGCTCATGGTGTTCCTGATCCTCGCAGCCCAGTACGAACGCTGGACCCTGCCGCTGGCGGTCATCATGGTGGTGCCCTTCGCCATGTTCGGCGCCATCACCGCCAACTGGGTGCGCGGGCTGGCCAACGACGTCTACTTCCAGATCGCGCTGGTCACGCTCATCGGTCTGGCGTCCAAGAACGCCATCCTCATCGTGGAGTTCGCGGCCATGAAGCACCGCGAGGGACTGAATATCGTCGATGCCGCCATCGAGGCCGCACGCCTGCGATTCCGCCCCATCGTCATGACCTCGCTGGCCTTCATTCTGGGCTGCCTGCCACTGGCCATCAGCCACGGCGCAGGCGCGGCCAGCCGCCACTCCATCGGCACGGGCGTCATTGGCGGCATGCTCGCCGCCACGTTTATCGCAACCTTCTTCATTCCGTCCTTCTACAAGGCCATCGCGTCCCTCTCGGAACGCATCAGGAAGCCCCGGCCCGCAGCCGAGGTGAAGGAAGCCTAAGTTGGAACCGCGCGGGGGCGGGCACACCACCCCCGCGCGATAACAGGCCATCCGCCTGCACCGGAGCATCGCATGGACCCGAAACTGTCAGAAATCTTCAACGGCAAGCAACGTGAACTCGGCCTACTCATCGCCGAAATAGCCCGCGAATGGCGGCTTCGCCTCGACGAGCGCATGAAGCCCTTCGGCATGAGCGGCGCCCGCTGGGTGGCACTCTTGTGTCTGCAAAAGATCGGACCGACCTCCCAGAAGCATCTCGCCGAGACCATCGGCGTGGAAAGCCCGACCCTTGTCCGCCTGCTGGACCGGCTCGAACAGGACGGCTGGGTGCTTCGCGAGGTCTCCGAAACGGACCGCCGCAAAAAGCTGGTACGCCTGACGGCACAGGCAGGCAGCTTCCTCGACGACTTCGAGCGCATCGCCATCAGCCTGCGCGAGGAGATCATAAAGGGCATTCCCAAGGACGAACTGGAGACCTGCACCAAGGTGCTCGTCGACATCCGCGCCAGCCTCTTCAGGCTGGCCCAGTAGTCCACAACATACAGCGACCACCCGTCGGCAGCGGGCTCCCTCCGCTCCGACGGTCTTCCCCTACGCGTGGCCGGATGTTCCGACCACGCCCGCGAGGAGGGGGCCTCCCTCACCCCCACCAATCCCCCTCGTGCCCCCTCCTCGTCCCCCACGCATGCGCAGGCGGCCATCGGCCGACCTGCGCATTTGCTTTGCACGAAGGCAGACCGCACGCCACCCGTCTTCCCCAATGTTCTCCGATGGTGTAACAATGAGGGAATCTCCCGGACCGGGCAGCGCTCCATCCCGTTCCGGAAGGTGCGACACGCAGTCCGCCATCCGGCGGTCGTCATGAACATGGCAACTCCGGGAGTCTCCATGCCCCTGCGGATGACCATCCGCGGCAAACTCGCCGCAGCATTGGGCCTTCTCGCAGCGCTGACCATCGCAGCCTGCGTCATGGTCGTCCTCGAATTCCGCGAATTCGGTGACGCGGCCATCGCCCTGATGCGCACGGTCATCCCCGCCATGCACGAGGACATCCACCTTGCGGCGCAGGCCAGCATGATCGCGGAACGCGCACAGGCCATGGCCAGCGCACCTTCCGGCAGGGCCGTTGAATCCATCCACGACCACATGCGCGATATCGTGGAAACCCTGCACGATGCATCCCCACCCCAGACCGCGCGCGAAGAATCGTTGTCCCGAGCCATTGCCAGCGTCCCGCCATTGTTGCCCCTGCTGCGCGACGAGCGGCTGGCCATCCTCACCCTTGACGCAACCATCGGCGAAACCCTTGCGCGCGCCCGCCGCCTCGCGGACACGGCATCCAACACGGTCACGCTCCCCGCTGCCGACACATGGCGGGCCGTCGCCCTCCTGCACGAAGCCGCGCTGGCGACGGACCTCGAAACGGTCGAACGCCTCGCAACGCGGTTCCAGAGGCTGCACAACAGCCTCGAAGCCGCAGTCCCCGCGAGCACGCCCCCAAGCGACACGCAAAACGCCGCCCTGCACAGCCTGCTTCGCACCGGGATGCAACGGGAAAATCTCTTTCATCTCTGCACGCTACGCATTGAGCACCGCAGAAACACGGACAGGATACTCTCCCAACTCGGAGCGCTTGCCGAAACCATTTCCGTCAATGCGCTGGCGACAGCCCGGGCGGAACTGCACCGGACACAAGACACCGTGCTGCGCATGCACCCGCTTATCGACCTCGGCCCGGCCTTCGCCGCAGCCACCGCCGCCATCGGCATGCTCGCGGCCCTGCTGATCCAGCGCCTCATCGTCGTGCGCACCGTCACGGACCGTCTTCGCGCCCTGCACGAGGTGGTTGTCCACCCCACAAGAGTCCATGACGATCTCGGCCGCCTTGCCGACGGGCACGACGAAATCTCCACACTCGCCGCCGCGCTACGCACCGCGCAAAGCGCCGCACGCGAAGACGCCGCGCACAGGCAGGACGCCGAGGACTCCCTCCACACATGTCGCGAACGTCTGGACCATATCTCCCGCATGCTGGAGCTTGGCGTGATAATCGTGGACAATGCCACGGTCATCACGCAGGCGAACGAGGCGGTCGGGAAAATCCTCAACGTCCGGCCCGAGGTCCTCCTCGGTAAGGCGTTCACGGAATTCGTCCCGGAGCGCCTGCACACGGAGCTTCGCCGCAACGTCATTTTGCGCGAGTTGGGGCAGACCAGCCGCTACGAGATCGACCTCGCCCGCCCCGACGGCAGCGACGTGCGCTGCGCCATCAGCGCTGCCCCGCTCATGGACCAGAGCGGACGCAAGACGGGAACCATAGCCCTGCTCGACGACCTCACGGAAAAGCGCCGCATGCTTCGACAGCACCAACAGTGCGAACTGCATCGGCACGTTCTGTTCGACAACGCCCCCCACGGCATGCTGCACCTTGCCACGGACGGCCGCGTCATCGACTGCAACGCCCGCTTCGCCACGCTGACGGACATCGACCGCGCGGCATGCATCGGCATATCCCTAACGGACGATGGCCCGAACGAAGAGCTGCGCATCGCCGCCACGCGCGCCATACACGGCAGAAAGTCCGTCCACGAAGGCCCTTGCTCCTTCCTCCCCGGACAGACGCCGCGAGCGTTGCGCATCACCTTCACGCCGCTGCTTCCGGGAGCAAGCCCGACCGAGGCCTTCGCCGTGGCGGAGGACGTCTCCGAGTCGCGCAGGCTCGAACGCTCGCTGGCCGAAGCCTGCGAGGCCGCCGACATCGCCGCGCGCGCCAAGGCGCAATTCCTCGACAACATGAACCACGAAATCCGCACGCCGCTCAACGCGATCCTCGGCCTGACGCATCTCGCGACGCGTCAGGCCCCGAACCCACGCATCCGTTCGTATCTGGATCAGATAGGTGCCGCAGGACAAAGTCTGCTTGGCCTCGTCAACCGACTGCTCGACATCTCCGACATCGAGGCTGGCCGCCTCGCCATGGACAATCAGCCCTTCAATCTCGAAGACGTCATGGACGCCGTGAACGCCTTCGCGGCCCCAATGGCCCGCGACAAGTCCCTCGAACTGCTCGTGCGCATCGCCCCGGACACACCAACCACCCTCGTCGGGGACGCGGCGCGGCTGGAAATGGTGCTGACCAGTCTCGCCGACAACGCCATCAAGTTCACCCCGCAGGGGCACGTCGTCATCGCCGTCGGTCCCGAATCCGCACAGGACGAGCGTGTCACCCTGCACTTCAGTGTCTCGGATACGGGCATCGGCTTCCCGCCCGAGCTGGCGCACGGCCCATTCGCGCCCTTTTCGCCCGGCGACGCCTCCAGCACGCGCCGACACGGCGGAAGCGGCATCGGATTGGCGCTGTCCAACCGCCTCGTGGAACTCATGGGCGGCGAGCTTCGCATCGAAGCCAGCGAGACGGGCACCGTGGTGAGCTTCTGCGCCACCTTCGAAAGACACCACCGGACACTTCGCAGGCCAGACCGAATTCCACGCTCCCTCGTCGGACTCCGGGCGCTCGTAGTCGATGACAACCCCGCATCCCGCGAAATCCTGCGCGAGCTTGTCGAGTCCCTCGGCATGCGGGCCACCGAAGCGACAGACGGCACGGACGCCCTGAACCTCCTGCGCTCCGCCCCACCGGATTCGCCCTTCGCCCTCACCCTCATGGACTGGGGCATGCCGGGCATGAGCGGACTGGATGCCGCACGAGAGCTTCTCGGGCCGGACTGGCCGCGCCCGCGTCCTCGCATCATCATGGTCACCGCCCACGCGCGGGAGAAGATCCGCGCCGCCGCCAAGGGCATTGGAATCGACGCGATCCTCATCAAACCCGTCAGTGCACACGCCCTCATCCGCACCATCACCATCCTGTTCACGGACGACGCGAATACTGCGGCAGGCACGCAAACCGCCCCTCCCGACGGGGGGAACCGAAACACGGAGAATACGCCATGAACTTGAAATCGGCGCTCGTCCTCGCAGCACTCGCCATGCTGCTGTCCTGCCCGCTCCCAGGACGGGCCGAAGGATCGAGAATCTTCCTCGTCTCGCACGCTGGAGCCGGGGATCCGTTCTGGAAGATCGAATTTCGCGGCGCCATGGACGCCGCGAAAATGTGCGCAGCGCAACTGACCATCCTCGCGCCGGACATTCCAAACGACATCGTCCGCCAGACGGAACTGCTGGAACAGGCCATCGCCGCCGCCCCGGACGGCATAGCCACCACCATTTCGCACCCCACGGCGCTCACGTCGAAGCTGCGCCTCGCTCGCGAACGCGGCATTCCCGTGGTCGCCTTCAACGCCCTGCCCCACGACGTAGACAGACTCCGCACGCCATTTCTGGCCTATATCGGCATGAACGACCACAGCGCGGGAGAAGCGGCCGCACGCCGCGCGCTGGCTTCAGGCCGCCTGCGCACACGGGTGGCCGTCGCCGTGCAGCAGCCGGGACTGACGGGCCTGACCTCCCGCCTGAACGGCCTGCGTAACATCTTCGAAGAACAGGGAATCATTGTCGATGCGCTGGATGTGACGTCCGACCCGGACGTGGCGCGACAGGTCGTCACGGACCATCTCCGCCTCCGCCCGGACACATCCGGGCTCATCTGCCTCGGGCCGATCGGCACGCACGCGCTGGCACCGCTGGTCAAGAAACGCGGCTCCGCCCTGTACTTCGCCAGCTTCGACATCACGCCGCTCACGGTCCAGCTCATCCGCGAGGGCACCATGGACTTCACCGTGGACCAGCAGCCCTACATGCAGGGCTTCATGTCCGTGATGCTCCTCGATCTCGCCGCGCGCTACGCGCTCACGCCTGCGGACATCGACACCGGCGTGGGCATCGTGGACGCGGAGAACGTCGAAACCGTGCGTGCACTCGCACGCGAAAACGTCCGCTAGGCCAAAGGCATGACCATGGTCCGCCTGCGCAAATCACTACGGATGAAGCTCCTCGTGCTCATCCTGCTCCCGGCCACCTTCGTGGCCATGTTCGGGAGCGTCACCTCGTCGCTCATCCTCATCAGAGAATCGAGGCAGGCGGGCAATACCGCGCTGGAGGCTGGCCTTGGCGGTCTGCGCGAGAATCTGGCCAGAGCGTTCTTCGACTTCAAGGACAGCCTCCTCCACGAATCGCGCAACCGCGCCATCCTCTTCCGGGCCAGATCCGCCTTCGAACTGTCCGATGACGACGCGGACCTCCGACCGGACCTGTACTTGAGCGTCATCCGGGAATTGCAGATCGTAGCCCGCAACAAGGGATACGATCAGGTCGCCCTCTACGGCCTTTCAGGCCTCGTCGCATACGCCACGCCCGGTAGCTTGCGCATCGTGACGCGAAGCGCGGACGGCGAAATCGTCCACCACGCCCCGAGCAGCCCCTCGGCCATCATCCGTTTCGCAAGCCCGATGTGGAAGAATGTGGTCCCGGCCCAGAACCTGCCGCAGACCCTGTCGCTCCCCCTCGGGCCATTGGTCGAATGGCAGGTCGGGGAACGAGGGCTGGCCCTTCAGGGCGTCGCCCCACTACGCACCCGGATTCTCGACCCGGACACACTGCAGGAACGCGACGAGGTGGTGGGAGCCATCCTCTTTCGAAAGACGCTCGACGACTCGTGGCTGCGCGGGGTGCACAGCACGCAGAGCGTGGAGCTGGCCGTCTTCGATGCCTCGGGCGCGCGCGTGGCCGCAAGCGCATCAGCCCTCCCCACACGCCTCGCTCCCCCGGCGGACGACGGAACCTTTTCCGCCACGGCGGACAACACATCCTTCCTCGTCCTGGCACACCTCTTCGAGCGCAAAACGAACCCCATCGGCACCATTGCGGCCTTCATCTCGCGAGACGCGCTCATGGGACACGCCCGCGCCATCATCCTCTTCCAGCTCGCCGGTCTTGGGCTCGGCTTTCTGCTGGCCGTCGGCATCTCCATCGCCGCAGGGCGCAGCTTCATCCGCCCCGTGACACGAATCAGCCGCCAGATGTCCGAGATCGCCGACACGCAGGATTTCACGCGCACCATCGATGTCACCTCTGAGGATGAACTCGGGCAGTTGGCCACGTCGTTCAACGACATGGTCGACCGCCTCAACGGCGCGTACCGCGCCCTCGTGCGCTCGCAGGAAGAACTGGAGGAACGCGTCCGCGAGCGCACCGACGACCTGCGCGACATCAACGCCGCGCTGGAGCGCGAAATCGCCGAGCACCGCAACACGGAGGAAGCCCTGCGCATCGCCAAGGCGGCCGCCGAGGAGGCCGTTCGGGTCAAAAGCGAATTCCTCGCCAATGTGAGCCACGAAATACGCACGCCCCTCAACGCCATCATCGGCATGGGCCACTTGATCCGCCGCACGCAGCTCACCGATCGCCAGCGCGACTATCTGGAAAAAATCGACACGGCATCCCATTCCCTGCTCGACATCATCACCAGCATCCTCGACTTCTCGCGCCTCGAAGGCGGCATCATGTCCGTGGACGCCGTGCCCTTCGACCTGAACGACCTGCTGCGCCATCTCGGCGAAGCGCTGGCCCGCAAGGCACAGGACAAGCCCATCGACGTGCTCTTCGATACGCCACCGGACCTGCCGTCGTCCCTCGTGGGCGACGCCATGAAACTGCGGCAGGTGCTCGACAGCATCACGGACAACGCCATCCGCTTCACGCAGCAGGGCGAGGTGGTCGTCTCCATCCGCACGCTACGTTCGGACGAATCGTCCGTGCTCATGGAATTCTCTGTGCGCGACACCGGCATCGGCATGTCGCAGGAAAAGGCCGCCCGCCTTTTCGCCCCCTTCACGCAGGGTGACCAGACCCCCACGCGCAGGCACGGCGGGGTGGGCATCGGCCTTGCCCTGTCGCGGCGGCTCGTCGAACTCTGCGGCGGAGAAATGCGCGTGGACACCGCGCCAGAGCGCGGCACCACCGTCACCTTCACCATTCCCCTCCTGCCGGGCGCGACGACAGTACGCCCGGAACGACTGCCCGACACGAACTGCCCACACAGGGCGCTCATCGTCGATGATAGCCCGACGGCGCGCCTCATCCTCGCGAATCTGCTCGAAGACATGGGGCTCGAAACGCAGCAGGCCGAAACGGCGACCGAGGCCCTCGCAAGCCTACGCAAGGCAGACGGCGGGCCAACCCCCTTCGACATCGTCATCCTCGACTGGCTGATGCCCGGCATGGACGGTATCGACGCCGCCCGGGCCATCCTCGACGACACGACACTCGACAATCCGCCACATGTCGTCCTCGCCACGGCCTTCCCCCGCGAAGCCCTCGCCCAGCGCGCCCCGGACCTCGCGCTAGACGCGGTACTGATCAAGCCCATCACCCCGACGGCCCTGCGCGATGCCATTTCGGAGCTGTGCGCCCACGCGCAGCCCCGGCCCCCGTCTGGCGCACAGGACGCGCTACGGGCTCCGGCCTCGACGCATGGAGAGCATCCGCAGGCCCCCGTGGTCAGCGTCGAAACGCTGGCTCTCCCGGACGTGCTGCCCGGCGTGGACATCGCCCTCGGCATTCGCCGCACGGCTGGAAATCGCGAAGCCTACCGCGCCCTGCTCGCGCGGCTCGTCTCCGAACACGCCACGACGATGAACCGCCTACGCGACGCCATCCGCATGGGCACCATGGGCGAGGCGCGCCGACTCGCCACCTCCCTTGCGGTGCTCGCGGAAAACGCGGCAGCCTTTGCACTCCACACCGCCGCGACCGACCTGACGCAGGCCCTGCGCGACGGACGCGATCCTAAGCCGCTCCTCGAACGGCTGGAGGAGTGCGTAAAGCCGCTGGGCGCAGCCCTCACCGCCGACGGACAACGCCTGCAAAAAACCGCCAGACACAACGCAGGGGACGACAGCCCCGACGCGCTGCGTCTGGCCATGATCGAGGAGCTTCTTCCGCTGCTTGCGCAGCGCAAACCCACACGCTGTCGCCCCCTGCTCGAACGCGTGGAAGCCGAGGACTGGGGCGCGGAGATGGCCCCCCTCGCCGAGCGCCTCGTCTTTGCCGCACGCAGCTTCCGATACGACGAAGCCATCCGCGCGGCCCACGAGCTATCGCAACGCCTATTGCCAGCCGAAGAACCACCGCAACCTTGACACGTTGCGGCGCGTCATGCTCTTGTCATCTGTTGGGTCGCATCCGCTTGCGGACGGCGACACCTGTTCCCGCGGGTCCCCACTGGGGGGATAATTGGGAAGTCCGGTGAAAGACCGGCGCTGGCCCGCAACCGTAAGGGGGGACGAAAGCCGCAATGGCCACTGTCTACGGCGCACCGCGAAGGCGGACGCTACGATGGGAAGGCGCGGCGAGTAGGACGATCCCCAAGCCGGGAGACCAGCCCGCGGGAGTGTGTAGTTCACGGCTTCGAGGCTGAGCCATGGCACAAGGGATGACGGGTACGCCATGCCCGGAGTTGAGCGTCCCCTGCCGAAAATATCACACCCCTCGAAGCCTCCTCTTCGCCTGCATGAAGAAGGAGGTCTTTTCATGCGCTTCGTTCCCGCCGCACTGCTTGCGGCCTGCCTGTTCCTTCAGCTCCCGGCCTTCGCGGCCAACGCGGCCGAACCCGAGGCCGCCAAGGCTCCGGTCTTCGAGATGGACGAGTACGTCGTCACCGGCACCTCTTCCGCTACGCAGATCCGCGACATCGCGAAAAACGTCACCGTCATCACCCGCGAGGACATCGAGAAGTCCTCGGCGCAGAACCTCGTCGATCTCCTCGGTCGCGAGCAGGGCCTCACCGCCCGCCACAACTTCGGCACGGACTCCTGGGCCGCCATCGACATGCGCGGACAGGGCGACGGCGCACCCACCAACGTCCTCGTGCTCGTGGATGGCCATCGCCTGAACACCACGGACCTGCGCTCGCCCGACCTGACCACCGTCGCCCTCAGCCAGATCGAACGCATCGAGATCGTGCGCGGACCGGGCAGCGTGCGCTACGGCAACAACGCCATCGGCGGCGTCATCAACATCATCACCAAGAAGGGACGCGGCGTGCCCTCCGGTGGCAGCCTGCGCGCGCAGTACGGCTCCTACGCCACCAGCGATCTGAGCGCGAACCTGCACGGCTCCAAGGACGCCCTGAGCCTCGCCGCCAGCGCCGCGTGGCACGAGTCCGACGGCTACCGCGACAACAACGAGCTCGACCGCAAGGACCTCTCCGTGGCCCTCGGCTTCGATCCCTCCGACAATGTCTCCCTCGGCCTGACCCTTCTGGCCCACGAGGACGAATACGGCATGCCCGGCGGCGTTGCCGCCGCCAACGCCGATGACCGCGACCTGCGCACCGGCGCAAGCTCCCTCACCGACCATGGCGAAACCCGCGACCAGCGCGTGATGGGCAACGCAGACTTCGACTTCGGCTCCGCAGGCACGCTGGCCACCACCCTCGGTCTGCGCCACCGCGAGAATCCCTACGTCTGGTATAGCGCCTCCAAGATCGAGGAAGACACAGTGGACTTCTCCGCCGCGCACACCCTGCCCTTCGACCTCCTCGGCCGCGAGCATTCCGTGACCGCCGGCGTGGACGGCTTTAGCACGGGCTACGAGCGCACCAGCGGCTCCTCCACGGCCATCGACGCCGACGTCACCAGCCTCGGCGGCTTCATGCAGGGCACCTTCGCCCTCACCGAGGACCTCTCCTTCCAGATCGGCGGACGCTACAACTCCTTCCGCACCGAAGGCACCTTCAAGGGCAATGACGTCGAGCGCATGTGGAACAAGACCGTGTACGACCTCGGTCTGGTCTACTCCCTTGGCGAGATGGGTAGCGTGTACGCCACCCACGCCACGGGCTACCGCACGCCCTGTGTGGACGAGCTGGGCAAGGCCGTCTCCGGCCTCAAGCCCCAGAGCACGAAGAACTACGAGATCGGCACCCATCTGAAGCCGCTGGACAACCTGTCCTTCTCCGCCGCCGTCTTCCGCGTGGAGAACGAGGACGAAATCTACTATGACGGAACCGCGATGGGCGGCGCAGGAGCCAACGCCAACTACGACGACAAGACCATTCGCGACGGCGTGGAACTGGGCGTGAAGTACCTCCCTGTGGAGCCGCTGACCCTGTGGGCCAACTACACGTGGATGAAGGCCACCTTCGACGACACGGACGAAACCGTGCCCCTCGTGCCCGAAAACACGGTCAGCGCCGGTCTCGACTGGCAGATCATCAAGCCGCTGACCTTCTCGCTGTCCGGCACCTGGGTCTCCGACCAGTACCGCGGCAGCGACACCGGCAACGAATACGACAGGCTCAACGCCTACACCGTGGTGGACACCAAGCTCACCTATCGCTACAGCGAAAGGCTGACGCTCTTCTGCGGCGTGAACAACCTCTTCGACGAACTGTACTCCACCCTTGCCTATGCCAGCTCGTGGAGCGTCGACGACTACCCCATGCCGGAGCGCAACTTCTTCGGCGGAATGGAGTGGACCTTCTAGGTCCGCCAAACGCGAAACACGGCGGGCCCCCGGCAACGGGGGTCCGCATTACGAACATGGACACGCCCCACTACGCACTGGAACACACCGCACGCCTCGTGCACATCAGCCTCCCCACCCCGCGCGAGGTGCTCTCGTGCGCCGTGCTTGGCGGCGGGCTGACGCGGGCCTCGCATCTCCTGAACCTGCGCGTGGAGCACACGCCGGACGCCCCGTCCGCGCCCTTTGTCCCGCCCGAGCACACGCTGGCCGACGTCTGCCGCGCGCACGGCTGGGCAGGCACCACGGTGGGCATGATGACCGCCGCGTCCATGAACTCCTTGCGCATGGTCACCCTGCGCGAAGGTGATGTGGACGTCGCGGCACTCGTCACCTCCGGGCTGTCCAACGCCCGCCGCGCCGGAGACCGCGCCGACTGGCGCGCCTTTGCCGACGCGCCCTGCGCTCCGGGCACCATCAACATCATCATCCTGACCAACGCCCGCCTCTCGCCCGCCTGCATGGCCGAGGCCCTGTGCGTGGTCAGCGAAGCCAAGGCCGCCGCGTTGCAGGAGCTGGACGTGCGAAGCCGCGTGTCCGGCGGCGTGGCCACCGGCACCGGCACCGACGCCACGGCCGTGGTCTGCGGTCCCGGCCCGGTGGACGTGCGCTACTGCGGCAAGCATGTGCTCTTCGGCGAAATGCTCGCCCGCGCCACGGCGCAGGCCCTGTCCCAATCCCTCGAATGGTACCGGGAGCACAGCCAATGCGCCGCCACGGTCTAGCCGCCCTCGTCCTCACGCTGGCGCTGTGCGCGTGCGCCGCGCTGGCGCAGGCCGCCGAGCTTCGCCGCGTGACGGACCAGACCGGGCGCGTTCTCGACATCCCCGCGCATCCCGTGCGCGTGGTGGCGCTGGCCCCGAGCGTCACGGAAATCGCCTTTGCCGTGGGTGGCGGACCGCAACTCGTCGGGCGCACCCAGTTCAGCGACCACCCCGCACAGGCCGCGCCCCTGCCCGTGGTCGGCACCTATGTCTGCCTCGACGTGGAACGCATCGTGACGCTCTGGCCGGACCTGTGCCTCGCCGTGCGCGACGGCACGCCCCGCGACACGGTGGATGCCCTCGAACGCTTCGGCATCCCAGTCTTCGCCGTGGAAAACGGCACACTGGACAAGGTGGTGGACTCCGTCCTCGCCATCGGCGACGCCCTCGGGCGCACCAAAGAGGCCCGCACCGTGGCCGACAACATGCGCCGACGCATCGACGCCGTGCGGGAAACGGCCGCCCACGCGACCACGCGCCCCGGCGTGCTCTATCAGATCAACGCCGAACCCATCATCGCACCGGGATACGGCACATTTCTCGACGAAATCATTCGGCTGGCCGGGGGACGCAATCTCACGGCCGCCACCGGGGGCTATCCCCGCTTCACCATGGAGCAGGCCATCGCCCTCGCTCCCGAAGTGATCATCGTCCCGTCCATGGACCGCGCCAGCACCTTCGCGCGGGCCGCCGCCGCATGGCGCGAGTGGCCCCACGTCCCGGCCGTGCGCGATGGGCGCATCCACCACGTGAATTCCGACCTCTTCGACCGCCCCTCCCCCCGCCTCGTGCAGGGGCTGGAACACATGGCGCGCCTGCTGCACCCCGAACTCTTCCCCGGAGACCAGTGATGCGCGGCGCAGGCACCCTGTCCCGCATTGCGGGGGCCATCCTCGCCTCGTCCGCGCTTCTGGCCGCGGCCTGCGCCCTCGGCCTGTGCGCCGGGTCCAGCGGCTTCGACCCGCAGGCGCTGGCCGCCCTGTTCACCGGCGCGGAGGCGGACCCGGTGACCTCGGCCATCATCCTCAAGCTGCGCCTGCCGCGCGTTCTCATGGCCATGGCCGCCGGAGCGACGCTGGCCACGGGCGGGCTGGTCATGCAGGCGCTGTTGCGCAATCCGCTGGCCGAACCGTACATCCTCGGCGTATCCGGCGGTGCCGCCGTGGGCGCCATCGCCGCACTCATCCTCGCCCTATCGCACACGGCCTCCATGTTCGCGGCCTTTGCCGGGGGCGTACTCACCCTGCTCCTCGTGCTCTGCGTGGCGCGGGGACGCGGGCTTGCCGGGTCCGATTCGCTCCTGCTCTCGGGCGTGATGATCAACGCCTTCTGCTCCGCCCTCATTTTGTTCTTCGTGTCCATGGTGCCAGACGACCGCGCCTCGGGCGTGCTGCACTGGCTCATGGGAACGGTGCCCGCCGCCGGGGCGGACAGGCTGGCCCTCACCGCCAGCGCCGTGCTGCCGGGCCTCGCCGTGATCTTCCTGCTCTCGCACCGCATGAATCTGCTCACCATGGGCACGGACACCGCGCGCTCCCTCGGCGTGGGCGTCAAGCGGGTGAGCGCTGCGCTGCTCCTCATCACCACGCTCATGGTCTCCGCCGTGGTCTGCCAGACCGGACTCCTCGGCTTCGTGGGCCTCGTGGTGCCGCACATTCTGCGCCTCGTGCTCGGGCCGGACCACCGCGTGCTCGTGCCCGCCTGCGCCCTGTGCGGCGCGGCGTTCATGGTCATCTGCGACACGCTGGCCCGCACCCTGCCCGCACAGGGCGAAATGCCCGTCGGCGTGCTCACGGCAATGATCGGCGCACCGCTGTTCATCCTGCTGCTGCGGAGAAGCCGCCAATGACGGCCATCCGCGCCCGCGACCTGCGCTTCGCCTACAACGGCACCCCCGTCCTCGACGGCGTGAGCCTCGACGTGCCCGGTGGTAGCCTGTTCACGATCATCGGCCCCAACGGCTCGGGCAAGAGCACGCTGCTGCGCCTTTTGGCCGGGTTGCTGCGCCCCGGCGCGGGGCGGGTGCTCCTCGGCGAGCGCGACATGGCGCGCATGACGCGCTCGGCGCGCGCCCGCGCCATCGCCATGGTCCCGCAGACCATCCCCGACAGCTTTCCCTTCACCGTGGAGCAGACCGTGCTCATGGCCCGCAGCGCCCGTGGGGGCCTCCTCGGCATCGAGACCGCCGCAGACCGCGAGGCCGCGCGCCTCGCCATGCGCTACACCGGCATCGAAAATCTCGCGTCCCGCACACTCGACCGCCTGAGCGGCGGCGAGCGTCAGCGTGCCTTCATCGCCCGCGCCGTGTGTCAGGAAACGCCGATCATGATCCTCGACGAACCCACCGCCGCGCTGGACTACGCGCACCAGACGCAGGTCATGGACCTGCTGTCCCGCCTCGCGCGGGAGCGGGGCACCACGGTGGTTCTCGTCTCCCACGATCTGAACCTCGCCTCCCTCTACGCGGACACGCTCGTGCTCCTCGCCTCGGGCCGGGTGGTCCGCAGCGGCGCACCCGAGGACGTCCTGCGCCCCGAAGTCCTCGAACCCGCCTACGGCTGCCGCCTACTCATCGACACCGCCCCGGACACGGGACGCCCGCGCATCATCCCCCTGCCCGGCCAACGCGGCTAGGCCTCCCGCCGCTCGCCCCCTGCACCGCCCGGCCCGACACGCCGAAATCCCCCGCGTCACGGGCCGCAACGCGAACCCCGCCTTTTCTTTGGACGATTCTTCCGGAAATGGTATGGTTGCCCAGACCCCACACCGTCGCACGCCCAGCGGACGCGCCCCGACAGGCCCCCGACAGGCCCCTGACAAGCCCCTGACACGCGCCCGCACCGCCAGCCCGGAGGAGCCCGCATGACCATCCACATCGTCGGCCTCGGCCAGAATCCCGAGAACATCCCGGACAACTCGCGCACCCTCATCGACATGGCACAGGTGCTGTGCGCGACACAGGACGACCTCGCCTGCTTCGACGACCACCCCGCCGAAAAGATTCCCCTCGACGCGCCCATCGACGAGGTCTGCGCCCAGCTCTCGGCACGCCAGTCCGACGGGCTGGAGGTGGTGGTGCTCACCGGCGGCGACCCGCTGTTCTTCGGCATCGCCGAGGCTCTGGTGGATCGCCTCGGCGCGGACGAGACCCGCGTGCATCCCGGCGTAACCATCGTCCAGACCGCCGCCGCACGCCTGCGGATTCCGTGGCAGGACGTGCGCACCGTCAGCCTGGGCGGGCAGGACGACAACCAGCCCCTGTTCTCCGCCCTGCTCCAGTCGCGCTGGGTGGCCGTGTACACCGACGCCCGCAACATCCCCTCGGCCATCGCCCAAAGCATCCTCGACAAGAGCGGCGACACCCACCGCATGTGGGTCCTCGAAGACCTCGAAGACGACCGCGAGCGCATCGACCGCTACACCCTCGGCGAGGCCCGCAAGAAGAGCTTCTCCCCGCGCAGCATCGTCATGCTGGAACGCGTGGCCCAGCCCGAGGTGCCCCTCGGCCTCGGCACGCCGGACGACCTCTTCATGCGCGAGACGGGCCTCATCACCAAGGGCCCTGCGCGGGCCGTGGCCATCGCCGCCCTGCGCCTGCGCCCGGAATCCGTGCTGTGGGACCTCGGCGCGGGCTGCGGAGCCCTCGGCATCGAGGCCTCCAGCGTCGCCTACAACGGCCGCGTGTTCTGTGTGGAAAAAAACGCCAACCGCGTAGCCATGATCCGCGAAAACATCCGTCGCACCGGGGCCTACCTCGCGGAGATCGTCCACGGCACCATGCCCGGCTGCCTTCCGGACCTGCCCGACCCGGACCGCGTGTTCATCGGCGGCGGCCTCACGCAGGACGCGGACACGCTACTCGGAGTGGTCTGCGCGCGCCTGCGCCCCGGTGGCCGCCTCGTGGCGCACGCCGTGCTGCTCGACACCCTCACCCGCGCCCGGCAGATTCTCGACGAATGCGACTGGCCCTACTCCGTCACCCTCATTCAGGCCGGAGAATCCGCCCCGCTGGCCGGGGACCTGCGCATCGCCGCGCACAACCCCGTATTCGCCCTCATTGCCGACAAGCCTGACGCCTAGCCCACGGGGCATTTGTGTCCCCGCGCCTTTCGCGCTACAACCCCGGCCATGACCGCAACGCTCAAGGACCTGCAACGCATACCCGGCGTGGGGCCAAGCCTCGCCCGCGACCTCGCCGACCTCGGCTATCGCGGCGTGGACGAGCTATCCGGCCACGATCCGCAGCGGATGTACGAGCGGCTCATGGAGCTGCGCGGCCAGCACATCGACCGCTGCGTCCTCTACGTCTTCCGCCTCGCCGTATACTTCGCCGAGGGCGGACGCGAACCCGACCGCCTCAAGTGGTGGAACTGGAAGGACTCCAAGACATCATGACATTCCGAGAACTCGCGGACCGGGTGCTCTCCGGCATCCCGCTGTCCGATGACGACGTAGCCACCGTTGCGCACGCAACAGGAACGGACGTGGACGACCTCTGCGCGCAGGCGCTGCGGGTCAAGGAGCACGTCTTCGCCAACCGCGTCAGCCTGTGCTCCATCATCAACGCCAAGAGCGGACGCTGCTCCGAGGACTGCCGCTTCTGCGCCCAGTCCTCGCACCACGCCACGCAGAGCCCCCACTATCCCTTCGTCGGCGCAAAGCGCATCCTCGAAGCCGCGCAGGCCATGAAGGCCGCCGGGGCCAGCCGCTTCAGCGTGGTCACCAGCGGCAAAGGGCTCTCCGACGCGGACTTCGACGAACTGCTCGACACCGTGCGCGGCATCCGCGCCCTCGGCCTCGCTGCGGACGCCAGCGTGGGCATTCTTGCGCCGGAACGGTTCGCCGCATTGAAACGCGCCGGGCTTTCGGGCTATCATCATAATCTGGAGACGGCCCGCAGCTTCTTCCCCGCCATCTGCACCACCCACGACTACGACGAGGACGTGCAGACCGTGCGCGACGCCATGGCCGCAGGGCTCTACGTTTGCTCCGGCGGACTGTTCGGCATGGGCGAAAGCTGGGCGCAACGCGCCGAACTGGCCAGAACGCTTGCCGAACTGGGCGTGCCCTCGGTGCCGGTGAACTTCCTGCATCCCATCCCCGGCACCCCGCTGGCCACGCGCCCCGTGCTCTCCCCGGAGGAAGCCGCCAAGATCGTCGCGCTCCTGCGGCTCATGCTCCCGGACCGTCACATCCGCATCTGCGGTGGGCGGCCCACCGTCTTCGGCGAGGACCGCATGCGCGTGCTACGCTGCGGCGCAAGCGGACTCATGATCGGCGACTACCTCACCGTGAAGGGCAACGCCGTCGCCGCCGACCTCGCCGACCTACAGGCCATGGGCCTCGAAGCGGAGAACCGATGAACGCACCAGACGAGTTCGGAACCCTCGAATCCCTCCACAAGCTGGTGTGGACCGCCATGCTCGCGGCCACCATCTCCATCGGCGCGTACCTACACTTCCCCATCGGGCCTGTGCCCTTCTCCATGCAGCCCTTTTTCGTCTTCCTCGCGGGCTACATCCTCGGCCCGGTGCACGGCGCGTTCTGCGTCGCCCTCTACATCGGCGCGGGGGCCATCGGCCTGCCCGTCTTCGCCGGCGGCAACGCCGGCTTCGCCTACCTCCTCGGCCCCACCGGCGGCTACCTCGCCGGTTTCGCCGCAGCCGCCACCCTGTGTGGCATGACCACCCGAAACGGCGACACGCCGCAATGGCTCCCCGGCCTCGCCTGGGGAGCGCTCGCCCTCGCCGCCACCTACGGCATCGGCGCATGGCGACTCGCCGCCGCCCTCGACATGCCGTGGGCCAAGGCCATCGCCATCGGCGTCGCCCCCTTCATCCTCCCCGACGCAGTCAAGATCGTCGCCGCGCTGGCCTGCGCACGCTTCATGCGCCAGCGTGGACTCCTACGTCTGTAAACCGACACATTGAGCACGCCGCGAGAGGCAAAGAGATGCCTCCGGCGGCCGGGGCGCGGCCCCGGACCCCGCTCAAGGGAATAATTCCCTTGAGAATCCTTATATATTGGAATTATTGGATAAAAGCCGCAACGTGAGCCAACAGTGACCACGCCCATCGCCTCATCGGGGTTCAAAGGGGCCAGCGGCCCCTTGGCCAGCGGAGCTATCGGCTTGCACCCGTCAGCGAACGATACGCCCAGCCACTGCGGCGGGGGCTAATCCTCGAAGAACAGGTCGAGTCGGCCGTCGGTGAGACGAAGATTGGCGTTGAAGCGCTTGCCCTCGCGGGAGACGAAGCGTCCGCGCTTGAAGGTGCGGCCCTTGTCGAGGAGGTCGCGCATCTGGTTGGGGAGGATTTCGCCGCCGAACATGCGGCGCTTGATGCCGAAGGAGCATTCTCCGGCGAGCGTCCCCTCGCATTCGTAGACGTCCGGCTGTTCAAGGACCTTGCGCCCGCACAGGGGGCACACGCCCATGACCTCGCCAGCGTGGCGAGGAGCCTCGCGCGGGGTGTCCTCGATGGGGAAGCCGTCGGCGTCGTAGCGCACGGGAGCGGGTGTCGGCGCGGCAGGCGGCGCGGGGGATGGTGGTGTCGCAGGGTTCGGCGCCGATGCGACGGGAGCGCCCATCCGCGGCGGAGCCACGGGGAAGCCGTCACGGTCGAAGGCGCGATGATTGCGAATGGCGTGCACGTTGCGCCACACGCTCTCGCGCACGGCCTGCATGAATTCGCCATAGCTGAATGAGCCGCGCTCAATATCGCCGAGCTTCTTCTCCCAGTCGCCGGTGAGTTCGGCGGAGGTGACGTCGGGCAGATGGGCGGAAATAAGATCCACGGCGTGGCAGCCGGTGTCCGTGGCCACGAGCTTCTTGCCGTCCTTCTCCACGTATTTGCGGGAAAGCAGGGTCTCGATGATCTGGGCGCGGGTGGCCGGAGTACCGAGACCGCGCTCCTTCATGGCCTCGCGCAACTCCTCGTCGTCCACCAGCTTGCCTGCGGTTTCCATGGCCGCAAGGAGCGAGGCGTCGGTGTAGTGCGCCGGGGGCTTGGTCTGATGCTTGCGGGATTCGAGTTCCGTGACCGTGACGCGGGAGCCCTTGCGCAGGCGGGGCAGCGGATTGTCGGCGGCTGTACGCCACGGCTCGGCGGCGAGCCAGCCCCGATCGCTAAAGACCTTTCCGGTGGCCTTGAAGCGTTCCTCCTCCACCACAACCCACACGGTGCTGGCGGCGAACTTCACGGGCGGCAGGAAGGCGGCGATGAACCGGCGGCAGACCATCTCGTATACGCGCCATTCGTTTTCGGAAAGGGCGTTGCGATCGGCCTTGCGCGCCGTGGGAATGATGGCGTGGTGATCGGAGACCTTCTTATCGTTGACGCAGGCGAAGCGCTTGGCTCCGGCGTCGCCTGCCTCGGTGATGCGCGTGGCGGCGTCGGCGGCAATGTCCGGGAACAGATGGTAGACCGCGCGCAGATGCGACAGACACTCCGCGAAGAGGTCCGTGGTCAGGTAGCGCGAATCGGTACGCGGGTAGGTCAGGAGTTTCTTCTGCTCGTAGAGGGCCTGCGCGATGGTCAGCGTGTCCTTGGCCGACAGCCCGTAGCGCGAGTTGGCCTCGCGCTGGAGGGTGGTCAGGTCGAAGGGCAGTGGCGCGGCCTGCTGGCGCTGCTGGCTCTTGGTGCTGTCCACCACGCCCTCGCGGCCGCGACACTTGTCAGCGATGGCCGAGGCCTCGGCCTCGACGTCCACGCGGGTTTCGCGAAATTCTGGCGGCCGATGCCATGTGGCGGAGAAGGACTCGCCCTCGCGCTCCATGGTGGCCTCAACGGTCCAGTAGTCCTGCACCGTGAAGTTTTCGATCTCGCGGCGGCGATCCACCAAAAGGCGCAGAACCGGAGTCTGCACACGGCCCACGGTGATGAGCTGGCGGTCCTTGAGCGTGAACAGGCGGGAATAGTTCATGCCGATGAGCCAATCCGCCTCGGCGCGGGCAAAGGCGGCCAGCCCGAGGTTGCGCTTCTTCTCGCCGGGGACGGTGCCCTCCAGCGCTCGGCGCAGGCCCTGCTCGGTCATGTCGTTGGCCCACAGGCGGCGGATGGGCTTGGAGCATCCGGCCATCAGGTAGATGCGCCGAAAGATAAGCTCGCCTTCGCGCCCGGCGTCGGTGGCGTTTATGACCTCCTCGACGTCGTCGGCGTTCATGAGGGAACGGACCACCGCGAACTGCCGCGCCGAACTTTCAAGGACGGCCAGCTTGAATTTGCGGGGAATCATCGGGAGCTGGTTCATGCTCCAGCGTCCGGCCCACGCCGGGTCCTGTTCCTCGGGTTCGGCGATGTTCACCAAATGCCCCACGGCCCAGGTGACCACGTGCCGGGCGTCGGCGAGATAGCCGTCGCCCCGCCGGGAGTTCACGCCGAGAACCTTGGCGATTTCGCGCGCCACCGAGGGCTTTTCCGCTACGATGAGTGTCCGTGCCACGTTATGGGATGCCTCCGCTCTTTGTCCGCCGAACATGGCGGCATGTGCATCCCCATACCTTCGAACAGGCCAAAGGGAAAGGGCTGGCGCACACTTCGACGCAGCCGCACACGGGTTCGGCCCGCAACCGACCGTCAATGCGGAAAAAGTGCAGGCCGAAAAGTCCCACCATCCGCACATTCCCATCCCATGGCTCGACATGCCCCGCCAAGTGCCATAATCTGTGACAATGGCTATCCCCCCTGCGTTTTCGGACCATGGCAGGCGGGACGCCGCCGCGAACACACGAACCGGGGGGGGAGGCACCATGCCGTTCGCACAGGCTTTGGCTTCGGGATTCATGGTTGGGATCGGGGTCATCGGTCTTCTGGCCGCAACACAGGCGCTCTTCTTACCGCTTGGGCTTCTCGGGGCCATGCGCGAGGACGGCGCGAGTCCGGCGCAAGCCGCCACGCGGGCTCTGGCCGACGCCAGACGCAGACTTGGCACCATGGCCCTCTTCTGGCCAAGTGTCCTCGTATTCTGCGTGTTCCTCGAACTGACCCTCGCCTACGAGGGGCAGGGCGTCCTGCCGTACATTCTTTCGATATGCTGCGTCTTCGGCTCGGTGGGGGCGGTGTTCCTGACATTTCACGTGGCGGGGCGGCGTAATGACGCACCCGTGTCAGATGGAAATGCCACAGCCAGCGAAGCGAAGCGCGACTGAAAAGCCCCGCGCCCCGTGCGAAACAGCGCGCGTCCGCGCGGTTGGGATAGGGCTGGGGAATGCGCCTGTCGGCCCTCCGATAATGTTTCCATGTTTCGTGACGTGTGATAGGGGAAGCTGTCCCGAGGGGGGAAAAGGAGAACGAACAGACGATGTCCAAGGCGTGGATCAGGGCCAAGCGGCCGGATTTCGTGCGCGACGTGGTGCGCGACTTCTGCCAGGTGCACCGCGAACTGGAGCGGGAATTTCGGCATTTCGACAAGACCGGTCATGTCGATTTCACCGTGATCAGGAATCTGCTGGGGCAGGAAACCAACAAGGGCCTGCTGTGGCGGCTCAAGGACACGGCGCATCTGCTGTTCAAGAAGAACGCCTCGGAAAACGGGCTTCTGGGCCAATTCCTCGACTGGAGCATGGGCTACATCTTCCATGACACCATGAAGCTCAAGGAAGACGCCTACCAGCAGCAGAACTACGCCCCATGGTTCCGCGAGCTGCAACGCCGCCAACTGCCGGAGAACGCCCGCCACGTCTCGCAGGAGCTGATGCGCGTGCTGGATCAGACCAACGAGAGCATCCAGCGCGAGGTCAACCGCATTCGCTTCATCCTCTTCAACTGCCGCAGCCTGCTGGTGGAGTATCTGCCCCGCCACCGCGACAACGAACTGCTGGCCCGCTTCTTCCTCGCCAGCGAGGAACTGGTGCGCGAGGTCTTCGGCAGCGGCTACCCACGCCTCGTCAAGGCCATCTATGACGACGAGCCGGAACTCATGTACCTGCTGGCCGCACGCAGCCTGCGCACCGGCGGCTGGCGCGAGGACGCCCTGCGCGCCCTTGCCGAGGCAGAACGCATGAATCCCCACCACAACCTGCTTGGCGAGGAACGCGAGCGCATCACGGCCAAGCGTTCCTAGACTCCGAAACCCGCCGTGCGCAAGCCTTGGCGCACGTTCCACGACGATGCACGCTCCCGGCGCTCTTGCAGTCGTCCGGCATTCTGTTATCTTTTTTCGTACCCTGGGGCGGGATCATCCTGCCTTGGCCCATATATCCCCACACCAAGGAGCTTTTCAGAATGCCGTTCCTCCACTTCAACCGGCCCACGAACATGGCTCTGCAAAACCCGGACAAGCCCGAGCTTTTCAGGGACAATTTCCCCTACACCAAGATCGGCCGCGTGAACTTCGACGACCACTTTCTCATTCCGCGTCCTGCGGAACCGATGTTCATCACCGACACCACCTTCCGCGACGGCCAGCAGGCCAGACCGCCCTACACCGTCGCCCAGATCGCAACCATCTTCGACTTCCTGCACAAGCTCGGCGGGCACTCCGGCCTCATCCGCCAAAGCGAGTTCTTCCTGTACTCCAAGAAGGACCGTAAGGCCGTGGAAGCCTGCATGGCCAAGGACTACAAGTTCCCCGAGGTCACGGGCTGGATCCGCGCCAACGCAGACGACCTGAGGCTGGTGAAGGAAATGGGCCTTCACGAGACGGGCATGCTGACCTCCGTGTCGGACTACCACATCTATATGAAGCTCGGGAAAGACCGCCAGCAGGCCATGAACGACTATCTGGCCATCGTGGAGAAGGCGCTGGAATGGGGCATCGTGCCGCGCTGCCACTTCGAGGACGTCACCCGCGCAGACATCATGGGCTTCTGCGTGCCCTTTGCCGCAAGGCTGATGGAACTGGCCAGCGAAAGCGGCCTGCCCGTGAAGATTCGCCTGTGCGACACCCTCGGCTTCGGCGTGCCCTACCCCGGCGCGGCGCTGCCGCGCTCCGTGGCGCGCATCGTGCGGGCCTTCACGGACCACGCGGGCGTGCCTAGCCAGTGGCTGGAGTGGCACGGTCACAACGACTTCCACAAGGTGCTCGTCAACGCCGCCACGGCGTGGCTCTACGGCTGCTCCGGGGCCAACGGCACCCTGCTCGGCTTCGGCGAGCGCACGGGCAACGCCCCGCTGGAGGCGCTGGTCATCGAATACATCTCGCTCACCGGCGAGGACGACGCCGCCGTCACCGAGACCATCTCCGAAATAGGCGACTACTTCGCCCGCGAGCTGGACTACCACATCCCGGAAAACTATCCCTTCGTGGGGCGCGACTTCAACGCCACCAGTGCGGGCATCCACGTGGACGGCCTCATCAAGAACGAGGAAATCTACAACATCTTCGACACCACCAAGATCCTGCGCCGCCCCGTGCCCATCATCATCACGGACAAGACGGGCAAGGCGGGCGTGGCCTACTGGATCAATCAGCATCTCGACCTCTCGGGCGAGGACCGCATCGACAAGCGCCACCCCACCGTGGCGGCCATCGCCGAACACATCGCCCGCGCCTACGAGGGCGGACGCACCACGCACTTCTCCAACAAGGAAATGAAGGCGCTGGTGAAGCGCTACCTGCCCGAGCTGTTCCCCTCGGAATTCGACCACCTCAAGCGCATCGCCCACAAGCTGGCCGCGCGCATCATCGAGAAGCTCTCCACCCAGTGCGAGATCCGCAGCATGGACGCGGACAACGTGGAGCGCTGCATGGACGGATTCCTCACCGAGTACCCGTTCATCCAGTACATGTACCTCATCGACACCACGGGCCATCTCACCGCCAGCGCCGTCTGCCACGACGAGGACCGGCCCAAATACAAGACCTACGACTACACCACCGACTTCTCGGGCCGTGAATGGTTCACCGTGCCCATGCGCACCGGCAAGCTGCACGTGACGGACTTCTACAAGTCCCACTTCACGGGCAAGCTGTGCCTCACCGTGTCCACCCCGGTGGACGACGAGGATCTGGAAATCCAGGGCATCCTCGGCGCGGACATCCGCTTCGAGGAACTGCTGAGACGCCACGAGGCGCTGGCAATGGAGGATGACGACCACGAGGACGGCGTTTAGGAATCCATTCCACAAGCTCCTGCTGTTCATCGCCCTGCTCCTGTGCCTGAGTTCGGTGGGCTTCTACCTCATCGAACTCAGGCCGCAGGGCCGCGACGACTTTCTGAGCGCCGTATGGTGGGCGGTGGTCACGCTGACCACCGTCGGCTACGGCGACCTCGTGCCCGCCACAACCGAGGGACGGATTCTGGGCCTTCTGGTCATGATCTCTGGAATCGGCATGGTCTCCACGCTCACGGGCAACCTCGCCTCGCTCATCGTGGAGCGCCATGCCAAACGCCGCAAGGGGCTGCTCAAGGTGAACCTCTCCGGACACGTCATCATCGTCGGCTGGAACTCCTACGCGCCCAACCTCGTCCGCACGCTCAAGGAAACAGGCGTGCTGCGTGGGTCCGAACTCACCCTCGTCAACAACCTCCCCGCCGAAGAACGCGAGGCGCTGGCCTTTCAGCTCGAAATGGAAAACCGCCTGCACTTCGTCTACGGCGACCCCACCCACGAAAACGTCATCCACCGCGCAAGCCCCACGCAGGCCCGCGTGGTCTACATCCTGAGTCAGGCGGGCATGCCCCCGCAGGACGCGGACCAACAGAACCTCTACGCCGCGCTCATCGTGCGCGGGCTGGCCCCCAAGGCGAAAATCTACGCCGAGGTCATGCTCGCGGAGAACTACACCCACCTCCTGCGCGCAGGTGTGGACGAAATCGTAGCGCGCGGCGAGATGACCTCCCTCATCCTCGGACTGATGGGCGCGACGCCCTCGGTGTGGCCCTTCCTCCAGCGGCTGGTGGGCGTGCAGGGGCCGGGTTGTCTCGACTACCGGGCACTCTCGGCGGACGAACGTCGCATGAACTGGGGCGAGCTCGTCGCGACCCGGCAGACTGGCGCCGGGGAACTGCCCCTTGCCCTGTGCAAGGAATCCAGGGACCTAAACCTCAAGGACATGCTCGACGAAGGCTCCGCGCTGGACCAGTTCATCCTCGAACTGTTCACCGCCACGGGGCAGCAGACCTCCCTCGGCCAGAGCGGTCCGGACATCCTCGTCAATCCAGAACAGGCCCAGCCGCTGGCGGACTACGACGGCATTCTGTTCCTCAAGCCCGCGGCGAGCGGGGGCTGAAAGCGAGGCCACGCATGGACAAATTCCAGTGGACGAACGTCGCCCTGTTCGCGGACTTCCCGCCCGAGGAGCTCGAACGCGTCAAGCCCATCTTCTCCACCTTCAGCGTGGACAAGGGCGAGAAGCTCATCGCCGAAGGCGACACCGGTGACGAAATGTACATTCTTGTAAAAGGACGCGTACGCATCACCAAGTCCATGCTCATCAAGGGCATGAGCGTCCCGCTGGAGGAGCTCAAGGACCCGCGCAAGGTGCTGGCCACCCTCGACGGCGCACTGTGCCCGCTATTCGGGGAAATGGCGCTCATCGACCGCGACACCCGCTCCGCCACGGTGGAGACCCTCGAACCCTGCGAATTCCTGCGCACGGACCGCGCCCGGTTCTTCGACCTGCTGGAGCGCGAACCGATCATCGGCGTGCGCCTGCTCACCGCGCTGTCGAAGCGTCTGGCGGCCACGGTGCGCAAAAACAACTCGGAACTCATCAAGCTGACCACGGCCCTCGCCCTTGCGCTCAGCCGCGCGTAAGGCGCATCACCTCCCGCCAACTCCATCTTCTTTCCCTTGAATACCGGTCGGTTGCATGCCGGCTGTCCCACAAGACACCCATCCGTTTCATTCCCGTCTTGGCAGCGACGACGGGAAGCGTGTAGAGTGATTCCATGGAACCGTCATACATCGCCCTGCATCGAAGTGGTGAACTGGTCCGCCGCGCCGAGGCCGCCGTGGCCGCGCTGGAGCGTTGCGTCCTGTGCCCGCGCAGCTGCGGCGTGAACCGCATCGAAGACACGCGCGGTTACTGCCGCACGGGGCGGCTGGCAGGCGTCGCCAGCCACGACCTGCACTTCGGCGAGGAATCGCCCATAAGCGGCTCGCGCGGGTCGGGCACCATATTCTTCACCCACTGCAACCTCTCGTGCGCGTTCTGCCAGAACCGGGAGGTGAGCCACATCCACGAATTCCCGGAGGCGGAGGGGCATCCGGTCACAGCGCGAGAGCTAGCCGGGATGATGCTGTCGCTTGCCCGGCGCGGCGCGCACAACATCAACCTCGTCTCGCCCTCGCATGTGGTGCCGCAAATTCTCGAAGCGCTGGTCATCGCCTGCGAGGAGGGCCTCAACCTGCCGCTGGTCTACAACTCCGGCGGCTACGACGCGCAGGAAACCCTGCGCCTGCTGGACGGCGTGGTGGACATCTACATGCCCGACGCCAAATTCTGGAGCAGCGACGCGGCCAAGGCCTACGCCGACGCACAGGACTATCCCCAGCGCGCCCGCGAGGCCATCGCCGAAATGCACCGGCAGGTGGACGACCTCGTGGTCAACGACGACGGCATCGCCGAACGGGGACTTCTGGTGCGTCATCTGGTGCTGCCGGAAGGCCTTGCGGGCACGAAGGACTGGATGGTCTTCCTCGCGCGGCTCTCGCTCAACACCTACGTCAACGTCATGGCCCAGTACCGCACCTGCGGCCCGGCGGCGAAGCGCCGCGAACTGGCGCGCTCGCCGACGGGCGCGGAAATAGCGCAGGCCAAGCGCATGGCCCGCGAGGCTGGCCTCTCCCGCCTCGACCAACGCGAGGCGGAGTTGGCGAAGTTTCTCATCGACGGGTTGCTTGGTGGTGCGTAATTTTGTCAGATTAACATTTTGAGTATTTTTTTCGTTATTGAAAGCCCTTTTGTTTACACAAATGTCAGAATAAAAAATTTGCCATAGGGCCAGCTTTCTGCTATCCCGCTGATCAGACAACATTTTGTTCTTCTGGCCCGGGTTTTGATATGTGCCCGGGCAGTTCCGGACGACAAGGGCCAACAGACCTTTTCACGAATACACCATTTTCCGGAGGGATCACCCCATGGAACAGACGCCGGTATTCAACTGCAAGAACGCGGATGACGTTCTCAAGGCCGTACGCGACTACAACGTCAGCTTCGTACAGTTCTGGTTCATCGACATCCTGGGCACGCTGAAAAGCTTCCAGGTCACCCCGAACGAGCTTGAGGCCGCCTTCGAGGAAGGCATGGGCTTCGATGGCTCCTCCATCCTCGGCTTCACCCGCATCGAGGAGTCGGACATGGTGGCCATCCCCGATCCCACCACCTTCCAGATGGTGTCCTGGCGGCCCACCGAGCGCCCCGTGGCGCGCATGTTCTGCGACATCAAGCTGCCCGACATGACCCCCTACGAGAACGATTCCCGCTACGTCCTCAAGAAGGTCATCGCCAAGGCCGCCGAGAAGGGCTACACCTTCTACGTTGGCCCCGAGCTTGAGTTCTTCGTGTTCGGCAACTCCCGCAAGCCCGACCCGCTGGATGTGGGCGGCTACTTCGATGCGCCGCCGCTGGACCTCGGCAACGACATCCGCCGCGAAATCATCTTTGCCCTTCAGCGCATGGGCGTGCAGGTCGAGTACTCCCACCACGAGGTGGCTCCCTCCCAGCACGAAATCGACCTGCGCTACAACGAAGGCCTGCTGATGGCCGACATCGCCATCACCTACCGCGTGGTGGCCAAGGAAGTGGCCCGCAAGCACGGCGCGTACGTGTCCTTCATGCCCAAGCCCATCTTCGGACAGAACGGCTCCGGCATGCACGTGCACCAGTCCCTGTTCAAGAACGGCCGCAACGCCTTCTTCGATCCCAAGGACCCCAACGGCCTCTCCGGCGAGTGCAAGTCCTACATCGCGGGCCTGCTCAAGCACGCCAAGGAATTCTGCTGCGTCACGAACCAGTGGGTGAACTCCTACAAGCGTCTCGTGCCCGGCTACGAGGCTCCGGTGTACATCGCCTGGGCCCAGCGCAACCGCTCCGCCCTCATCCGCGTGCCCATGTACAAGCCCGGCAAGGAAGCGGCCACCCGCATCGAGCTGCGTAACCCCGATCCGGCGGCCAACCCCTACCTCTGCTTCGCCGTGCAGCTCGCTGCTGGCCTCAAGGGCATCGAGGAAGGCTACGAGCTCGGACCCGCGGTGGAGAAGAACATCTTCGCCTTCACCGAGAAGGACATGGACACCCATGGCATCGAGGCCCTGCCCGGCGATCTCTACACCGCCGCCAAGACCCTCGAAGCGTCCGAACTGATGAAGGAGACCCTCGGCGAATCCCTCCACAGGAACCTCGTGGAGAACAAGCTGGCCGAGTGGGACGAATACCGCACCCACGTCTCCGAATACGAGATCAACAGGTACCTGCCGGTCCTGTAATCACGACCTCCATAGACCCCTCAGAAGCACACACGGGAGAGCCTCCGGATCGGCCGGAGGCTCTCACCGTTTTTCGGGGGACACGCCGTCGGCTCCCTACCCCGACGCCCACGTCCACCGAAAGGCAAAGGCCCCCTTCCTCGCGGAAGGGGGCCTTGTCGTATGGATCGAAACGGCGCGGTGCCGTTAGATGATCTTGTTCAGCGGGTACTCGATGATGCCCTTGGCACCAAGGTCCACAAGCTTGGGGATGAGGTCGCGCACCACGGACTGACTGACGATGATCTCCACCGACACCCAGCTCTTGTTCCACAGGTTGGCCACGGTGGGCGCGGTGATGGCCGGAAGCTCGTCGAGGATGGCGGGGATGCGGTCCTCGGGCACGTTCATCTTGAGGCCGACCATGGATTCCGCATCCAGCGCACCCTTGAGCAACATGTCGATCTGGCGGATCTTCTCGCGCTTAAAGGGGTCTTCCAACGCCTTGCGGTTGGCGATGAGCTGGGTGTTGGACTGCATCAGCTCGGCTATGATGCGCAGGCCATGGGCCTTGATGGTGGTGCCGGTCTCGGTGACCTCCACAATGGCGTCGGCAAGGCCTTCGACGACCTTGGCCTCCGTCGCGCCCCAGGAGTATTCAACCTGCACGGGAATGCCCGCGTTCTCGAAATATTCCCGCGTGAAGTTCATGAGCTCCGTGGCAACCTTCTTTCCGGCAAGGTCCTCGGGCCGGCGGTAGGGGGAATCGCCCGCCACGGCCAGCACCCAGCGGGCCGGGCGGTTGGAGACCTTGGAATAGATGAGGTCGGAGATGACCACCACGTCCTTATCGCAACCGGTCTCGTGGAGCCAGTCCTTGCCGGTGAGGCCGAGGTCGAGGGTGCCGTCCACCACGTAGCGGGGAATCTCCTGCACGCGGCAGAGATTGCACTTGAGGTCATGGTCGTTGACGTCGGGAAAGTAGTTACGGTGATGCTGCCGAAGCTTCCAGCCAGCCTTGGCCAGAAGGGAGATGGTGGCGTCCTGCAGCGATCCCTTGGGGATGCCGAACTTGAGGATGTTCCCGTTGCCGTTTCCGTTGGTGGCAGCCATTACCTGTAGACCTCCTTGGGGTCGAAGACCATGGGCGAGCATTCGCTCACCTCGCCGTTTACGAGTTCGCGGAAGAAGCAGGATCTGCGGCCGGTATGGCAGGCCGCGCCGCCCACCTGCTCGATCATGAGCACGAGGGTGTCGTCGTCGCAGTCGATGCGGATGGAACGCACCTTCTGCACGTGGCCGCTGGTGCCGCCCTTGTGCCACAGGCACTGGCGGCTACGGCTCCAGTAGTGGGCCTCGCCGGTTTCGAGGGTGCGCTTCCACGCCTCCTCGTTCATGTAGGCCAGCATGAGCACTTCGCCGGTGTCGGCGTCCTGCGCGATGGCGGGGACCAGCCCGCCCTGCTTGTCGAAATCCGGTGCGAACATTGTGAACCCTTCAGTGACGTTTAGGACTCGGAGATGTGTTTCGCCTTGAGCTGCCCGCACGCCGCCGCGATGTCCTGCCCCTTGCTCTTGCGCAGGATGGCGGTGAGCCCTTTGGCCCAGAGGATCTTCTCGAAGGCGAGAATGTCGTCCGGGTGGGGGGCCTTGTACGGCGCGCCGGGCGAGGGGTTGTAGGCGATAAGGTTGACCTTCGCCTTGCGCCCGCCCAGAAGCTTCACCAATTGCCGTGCGTGCTCGGGTCTGTCGTTGACGCCGCGCAGCAGGATGTATTCGTAGGTGACGCGTTCACGGGGCTTCAGGGGGTAGCGGTCGAGAACCGCCATCAGCTGGTCCAGAGGCAGCTGGCGGGCCGCCTTGGGCATAAGCTGTTCCCGAAGCTCCTGCGTCGGCGCATGCAGGGAGATGGCGAGCTGAGCCAGCCCACAATCCCCGAGCACCTCCAGTCCTTTAAGGATTCCGACGCTCGACACCGTGATTCTCCGGCTGGAGAATCCCAGTCCCTTGTCGTGCGTCATGGTCGTCAGGGCGCGCACCATCTCCGTCACGTTGAGCAGCGGGTCGCCCATGCCCATGAAGACGATGTTGCGCAGCGGCGCGACGTCGTCCTCGTGGGCGGCGATGTATTCGCGCGCAACGAGCACCTGCCCGAGAATCTCGCCCATGGTCATGTTGCGGGTCAGCCCCATCTGGCCGGTACTGCAGAAGGTGCAGGCCATGGGGCAGCCCACCTGCGAGGACAGGCACTGCGTGGTGTGCCCCTCCTCCGGGATGAGCACAGTTTCCACGAGTTCCCCGTCCGCGTAGCGCAGCAGGAACTTCACCGTTCCATCGCTGCTCACGGCGGTCTTCTCGATGTCGGGCCAGCCGATGAACGAGGCCTCGGCGAGCTTCTCCCTGAACGCCTTGGAAATGTTGGTCATCTCCGCGAAGTCGCGGCAGCCTTTCTGCCACAGCCACTGGAACACCTGGTCCGCCCGGTATGCGGGTTCGCCAAGGGAGCGGATGAATTCGCGCAGATCGTCAAGGGTCAGGTCGAGCAGGTTTTTCTTCGTATCCATAGTCCTTCCGGTTTCGGTCTCGCGCGGTCAGCGCGGACCGGTTTCCCCGTCCGGCCGGAAATCGGCCGTGGCCGGGAAACGAGATGACGGCGCGGGCGCACCGTTGCGCCCGCACCGTTCGCTTGTCGCCTATTTGGCCGGGATTCTCAAGGGGTCGCCAAACGTCTCCATCAGGAGAGGTTCTCGCGCTCCTTGTAGCGGATGACGAATTCCACGGCATCCGGCACCGAGGCCACATCCCCCGCGACCTGCGCCTGAAGCAGCGCCTCGCGGATAAGCCCAACGCTGGGGCCGGGGTGCAGGCCGGTGAATTCCATGATCTCGTTGCCATTGAGGAGCGGTTCGAGCATTTCCTCGGGGGTCTCGGTGCGCTCCATCATCTTCATGTTGTGATTGAACTCGGTGTAGTTGCCTTCGCGGGCCTTCACCGATGCGCGCTCCATCTCAATGATGCGCTTGTGCTCGCTAAGGGCCATGAAGCGGCGGATGCCCCGGTCCGTGAGCATGAAGCTGAAGCGCTTGTGGTTGCGCACGAGGTTGCAGACGAGATCCACATCCTCCGACGCAAAGCGCAGGCGGTTCATGATCTTGCGGGTCACCTGCGCACCCACGCGGTGGTGCTGGTAGAAGTGCCAGCTGCCCTCGAAGAACTCGCCGGTGTAGAGCTTGCCCACGTCGTGGAACATGCAGGCGAGGGTGCCCTTCCAGTCGTAGGCACTCTCCTCAGGGTAGTGGCGCATCACGCTCAGGGTGTGCTCGAAGACGGTTTCCTCGATGTCGTCGTTGCGGCGCTGCACCACGCGGGACAGGGCCGCGACCTCGGGGATGAGGCCATGCAGGAGCTGGCAGTCGAAGAGCAACTGCACGAACTTGTGCATGTTCTCGGCCTCGACCTTGCGCCACTCGTCCATGATGTCGGACACGGAGACGTAGTCGAGAATGCGCCGCGCGCCACGGACGATGGCCAGCCAGGTGTTCTCCTCGATGGGGAGATTGTAGTTGGCCGCGAAACGCAGGGCGCGCACGCCGCGCAGGTAGTCGCGCTTGAGGGTGTCGTCCGCAAACCCGGCGAGGCACACCACGCCGCTTTCGAGGTCCTTGAACCCGGAATAGCGGTCCTTGGCCTCGGGCAGATACGGACAGGCGAGGGTCGGCGGCAGGTCGCCATGCTCTTCGAGGCGCTTGAGCAGGCGCGGCGTCATACGCGACACGCACTCCTCGGGGTACGCGCCATCCTCGGCCTCGATGGGATAGAAGCGGTAGAGCACCTCGTTCTCGCGCAGCGCGGCGAGAACCTTCGGCTCGTTGGGATGGGCAATTTCCGGGAACAGCTTGTCGAGTCCCTTGAAATCGATGTCAGTGGCAATGTCGAGTTCGACTTCCTTGCCTTCCTCCATGATCTCCCGCTGCAGGCGGGCGTTGATCACGTAGGCGTCGTAGCCGTTTCGCATGATCGTCTTGCAGATGCCAACGGCGTCCTTGTACGGCTCGCTCATGTATATCACTCCGTTTGACGTGTCGTGTCAGGCGCAGGTTTCCATTCGATACGGAAGGAACGAACTATATGAAGCCTCCGCCGGAAGGTCAAACCACACGTTTACCATTCACGTACAGGAACGCGGTACGTCCGGGCATGGTCCGCCCGAGAAGAGGGGTGTTCCTGCCCTTGGAATGCATGGTCTGCGGGGAAACCACCCACGACGCCGAAGGATCGTAGAGCGTGAAGTCCGCAGGATCGCCCGGCGCAAAGGCGCACACGGGAAGCCCGAAGGCCTTGGCCGGGGCCGTCGCCCACGCCCGCACGAGGTCGTCGAGGGACAAGACACCCTCGTCCACCAGCCCCATGGTCACGCACAGGGCCGTATCCAACCCGGAGATGCCGTTGGGGGCCTGCGTGAAGGGCACTTCCTTCTCGTGGGCGGCGTGGGGCGCGTGGTCGGTGGCCAGCATGTCGATAACACCGGTACGCAGGGCCTCGCGCATCACCTGCACATGGTCCATGGTCCGCAGGGGCGGATTGACCTTGGCCGCCGTGTCGTAGCCCTCCACCGCGTCCTCGGTGAGGAGGAGGTAATGCGGGCAGGTCTCGGCCGTGACGCGCACGCCGCGCTCCTTGGCGCGGGCGATGAGCTCCACGGACTCGCGGCAGCTCACGTGGGCGATGTGGATGGGCAGGCCCAGATACTCGGCCAGCAGCACATCGCGCGCCACCTGCAGGCTCTCGGCCACGGTGGGCTGACCCTTGAGGCCAAGGCGTGAGCTGATCGCGCCCTCGTTCACGCCAACGCCAAGCGCCATGTGCGGGTCCTCGCAGTGGTCGATGACCGTCAGCCCGAAATCGGCCGCATATTCCACGGCGTGGCGGAACAGCTCGGAATTGGCCACGGGCATGCCGTCGTTGGACACGGCGCGGCAGCCCGCCGCGGCAAGCTCGCCCATGGGGGCAAGCTCGTGGCCCGCAAGGCCCACGGAGAGCGCGCCCACCGGGAACAACCGGGGCCCGCCGCCGGGGAACGCCTCACGCGCGCGGTCGAGCATGCGTTCGGTGACGGCGGCGTTGTCGTTGACCGGGTCCGTGTTGGCCATGCACATCACGGAGCCGAAGCCACCGTGGGCGGCGGCGGACAGGCCGGTGGCGATGTCTTCCTTCCACTCAAAGCCCGGTTCGCGCAGGTGGGTGTGCACGTCGATAAGCGCGGGCAGCAAGACGAGGCCCGAGGCGTCAACCACGGGAGCATCGCCGTAGCCCTCGCCCGAGGCGGGGCGCAGTTCGAGAACCTTGCCGTCGGCAACGCACAGGTCATGAGCCTCGCCGCGCCACAGCGCGTTTTTGATCACGAAATCAGGACTGGACACGTTCGCCTCCCTGGTCCTTGCGGGTTATCAAGAGGAAGAGCACGGCCATGCGCACGGCCACGCCCGAGGTGACCTGATCGAGGATCAGGCTCTCCGGCATGTCCGCCAGTTCGGAGGAAACCTCCATGCCGCGGTTCACCGGGCCGGGATGCATGATGCGCGCGCCCGGATTCATAAGCTCCAGATGCCTGCGGCCGAGGCCGAAGGTCCGCGAGTATTCGCGCAGGTCCGGCAGCAGGCCATCCTGCTGGCGCTCCAGCTGCAAACGCAGGCACATCACGGCGTCCACGCCGCGCACGGCCTCGTCCAGATCGTGGAACACCTCCACCGGCCACGTGTCCAGACGCGGCGGCAGCAGCGTACGCGGGCCGCACAGCCGCACGCGCACACCGAGCTTCGTCAGCAGATGCACGTTGGAGCGTGCCACGCGGCTATGCGTGATGTCGCCAAGGATGAGCAGCGTGCGTCCCTCGAAGCGCCCGTCCCACACCTTGCGCAGGGTGTAGGCGTCGAGCAGGGCCTGCGTGGGATGGGCGTGCCAGCCGTCACCGGCGTTGACCACCGCGCAGTCGAGGCGTTCGGCCAGAAAACGTGCCGCGCCGCTTCGGGAATCACGGATGACGATGGCGTCGGGATTCATGGCCTGCAGGGTGAGGCCCGTGTCCTTGAGGGATTCGCCCTTGGTCAGGCTACTGGAGCTCTTGGCCAGCGAGAAGCTGTCCGCCGAAAGGCGCTTGGCGGCCATATCGAAGGATGTCTTGGTTCGCGTGGACGCTTCCGCAAAAAAAAGAACCACGCTCTTGCCTTTGAGCGTGGGTACTTTTTTAACGGAACGGGTGTTGACCTCCATGAAGGAATCGGCAGTCTCGAATATTCGCTGCGCGTCTTCCACGGAGAGGACGTCTACATCAAGCAGATCTTTGTATGGCCAGTGCATATGGTCCCCCGAATGCTGTTGAGGACCGGGAGAAGCCCCGGTCAGAAAAATTCGCGCATGGCGTCAGGCACCACGCTGTAGCGTGCCGGGCGTCCCGGCTCGATGCTTCCGGCCTGTGCGTCGGCCCCCACGGCTCGCGCCGCGTTCGTCGTCATCCACTCCACAGTCTGCGCCGCGCCGATGCGACCCTCGGAGCCGGTCACCACGGCCATAGCCTCGTTCCAGAGGTTCAGATCCGTATTGGACGACAGGCTGTCCGTGCCGAGGCACAGGTTCACCCCGGCATCGCGCAGGGCCTCCCACGGAGCGCGGCCCACGCCGATGTAGGCGTTGCTGCGCGGGCACAGGCACACGCTTGCGCCGCGCCCGGCCAATGTGGCGATGTCCGCCGCGTCGAGTTGCACGCAGTGCACGGCCAGCGTCCGCTCATCCAATAGCCCGAGGCTGTCGGCATAGGGCACAGGCCGCATGCCCGGTGCGGGATGGTCCTTCGGTACCACACGCACGTGGAGCATGTCCGCGAACTCGCCCCGGCCCGTGGTCAGCGTCTCGATCTCGTCCGCATGCTCGGCGAGGTGCATGCTGAAGGTCCGCCCGTGTCGCTGGCACCAGTCGTGCGCGGCGCGAAGGGTCTGCGGCTTCGTGGAGTACAGGGCGTGTCCGGCGGCCACCACGCGCGCGGCGGCCTCCTCCGGCAGATCGCGCACGTGCTCCGGCCACGCGAGGCCGTCGTCCGGACCGCCATGACCGAAGAACTCCGCGCCCAGCCAGTAGCCGATGCCCCGTGCGGCAAGCGCGGCGCTCACGCGGGCCGCGCTTCGTCCGCAGTGGTCGAACACCCACGCCGTCCCGCAGGCATCAAGCTCATCCATGGCCGCCTCCATGGCGGCTTCGGACAGCTCCTGCGCGGGCTGCGAGATGAGGCTTTGGACCCATGCGGCAAAGCCCCGTCCGGACACGGTGGTTCCGCGCAGGTGCGACAGTTCCAGATGCGTATGCGCATTGACGAGGCCGGGCACGACCCATGCGTCGCCAAGGTCCGTCACAGGTCCGCTCCAGCACCGCGACACCTCGCGGCGTGGTCCAAGCTCGGCGATGCGTCCGTCGCGCACGACAAAAAGCGCATCCTCGATCCACGAGGACGCGCCTGGTTTCGGCAAAACACGAGCCGCGCGCACCGCATATGTCCGCTGGGCGTATTGCATCGCCGCCACCATAACGATTTTTCCCAAAAAGGCCAGCGACGAAAGCCGCCCCCGCTCCGCCGAGGCCACACCGGGCGTGCTGTTCATAAAAATGCGAATTAAAACGAACTGTTACTGTTGTTTTGAACATTTCGAACATCCACAGGCCACGGCGTCCCCCACCCCGGCGTTGTCGCCGGTTCGTGTTGCAGGGGGCACTGGTCATCATGTAGAACGTGGACTCCCAACCAGATCGTCAACACCCATGGAGACATGATGTCCGCCTTCCGCCCCGCCCTCGTCGTCCTCTGCCTCGCCGCGTGCGCCATGCTCGCGCTCACCGGCTGCGGCAAGTCCCGCATTCCCGACGCCTCGCCCGTGCCCTCCGCCCCACGTCCTGCACCGAGCGTGCACGGCCACACGGCGGGTCCGGTTCCCAAGGCAACCTTCCGGCCCTACACGGTGGACGGCAAGCGCTACCATCCCCTGTCCAGCGCCGACGGCTACCGGGACTCCGGTCTGGCCTCGTGGTACGGGGAGCCCTTCCACGGACGCAAGACCTCCAACGGCGAGACCTACAACATGTACGCCATGACCTGCGCGCACAAGATCCTGCCCATGAATACGGTGGTCCGGGTGACCAACCGCAACAACGGCAAGAGCGTCGTGCTGCGCGTCAACGACAGGGGGCCCTTCGTGGGCACGCGAATCGTGGATCTTTCCTATGCGGGGGCAAAGCAGATCGGGGTGCTGGGACCGGGCACCGCGCCGGTCACACTCGAAGCGGTGGGCATGGCCGGAGACTCGCCGCGCTCGGTGTCGCAGACGATGGCTTCGGCCAGATACTTCATTCAGATCGGCTCGTTCCGGAACCGGGACAACGCGGAGCGTCTCGTACGGGAACTTGAGGGTCGCGGCTTCGCGCAGAGCCGCATTCAGCAGGCGGACATCGACGGCGCGACGTTCTGGCGCGTGCAGGCTGGGGCCGTGGCGGGCATGGATCGCGCTCGGCAGACCCATGCCCGACTCGAAAGACAATATCCCGGCAGTTTCCTGCTCACGGATTGAGTTCGGCCCGAAACTTCCGCGAAAGCCTGAAGACTACGACCTTGCGCGGCGGCAGCACAATGGCTTCGTCCGTCTGCGGATTGCGCCCCTTGCGAGCGCGCTTGTCGTAGGCCTCGAACTTCCCGAACCCGCTGATAAGCAGGGAATGGTCGCGCTTGACGGCCTGCTTCATGATCTCCAGCAGGGATTCGACGTGGCTTTTGACTTCCGCGCGGTTTCTGTCGACCTTTTCGTAGATACTGTCGACAATGTCGGCTTTGGTCAGCGTCTTGCCCATGTGGTCCTCCTCCGTTCCCCCGGTTTGCAGTCGGTTTTCCGAAAGGTCCGGCACAACCGGACCATTTCTTCGATGTTTATGATCGGGGCAATCTTCACGGCGCTGGGAGCCGTCTCTCCCTTCCGGGGGAGACCGTGGGGACGGATACCGCCATCCCGCCGCTTCGCAGGCGGACGCACCTACTGCGCAGGCATCCCTACGGACACCACGCTTTCGGCGCGTTTCGGGACAGCATGAGATCAGCCCCGTGAAGCACCCTGTGAATACATTGCAGACTACGCAATTATCACAATATGTTCCATAGACGATTTCGGCTCGAAACCAGTATGAGGCTCAGGCTGGGGAGGCGCAGGCGCCGCCCCCGAGAGGCAGAGTGAACACGCATCGAGCGTACCTAAAATCTTACCTAACCTTTTCTATTCTATCAAGTAATTTCAATGAACGTCACGCAGCGTCCCGTCACGGCCCCCGTCACCTTCCGCCACCCGGCACCGCAGGCCCCGCGCACGCGCATCTGGCCAGCCTTCATTCCCTTCGCCGGATGCCCGTTTCGCTGCGTCTACTGCGCCCAAAACGAAATTACCGGACAACGGACGGAACAGTTCGAGACAGTATACGACAATCTGGCGCGTGGACTCAACAACGCGCTTAAAAAAAGTACAAATTCCCTCGAATTGGCCTTCTACGGAGGCACATTTACGGCCCTACCCGAGGAGTGGATCGCCCGATTCCTCGCCCTCGCCCGCACTTTTCGGGATCGGGGGCTCATCACCCGCGTGCGCTGCTCCACCCGGCCCGACGCCGTGACACCAGAGCTCCTCGCCCGCCTGCGCTCCATGGGGCTCGACATGGTCGAGCTCGGCATCCAGAGCTTCGACGACACAGCCCTCGCCGCCACCGGACGCGGATACTCCGGCGACACCGCCCGCCGCGCCTGCGACAACGTCCTCGCCTCCGGACTCTCTCTCGGCGTCCAGCTCATGCCCGGACTGCCCGGGCACACCGCCGACGCCTTCGCCGCCGACATCCGCACCGCCTGCGCCCTCGCCCCCGAAGCCGCACGGCTCTACCCCTGCGTCGTGCTCGCCCACACGCCCCTCGCCGCACGCTGGAAACGCGGCGACTACACCCCATGGACCCTCGACCGCACCATCGACGCCCTCGCCCCGGCGCTCCTCGACCTCTGGGCCGCCAATATCCACATCATCCGCATCGGCCTCGCCCCCGAGCAGGACATGCAAGACGCCATCCTCGACGGCCCATGGCACCCCGCCATGGGACAGCTCGCCCGCTCGCGCGCACTGTTCCTCCACATCTCCCGCCGCATCGCCGAACTCAACCACGCCCCCACGCACCTCGTCTGCCCACGCCGCTTCCAAAGCGACCTCCTCGGGCACGCCAACTCCATGCGCGACGCCTACGCGCACATCGGCCTGCCAGCCGATGCCATCACCTTCGAGGACACCAACACCTTCACCCTGCGCTAGGCCACACGCCGCGTAGCGCGTCGTTGGCGCTAGGTCGTGGAGGGCTGGCCGTGTCGTTCGTTGCCACATGCAAGACGTAGGCTCCGCCGGCCAAGGGGCCGCTGGCCCCCTGGACCCCCGACATGCGATAGGCCGTCTGCCCTTGGCAATCCGTTCGGCTTTGCGCGACGAAGCCCTAGTGAGGATTGTCAAGGAAATCATTTCCTTGACCGGGGTCCGGGGCAGAGCCCCGGCCGCCGGAGGCAAACTTTTCGCGCATGCCCAGCCGCCGGAGGCAAATTTTTCGCCACAAAAAAGGGGACCGACGCGCGGTGCGCATCGGTCCCCCTTCATTGGCGTACGGGATGGCGGAGGCTATCTGGCCTTCACGCGCTCCCAGAGTTCGTTCTTCTCGTCGAGGGACAGGTCGGCGATATCGCGACCTTCCTGACTCGCGAGCTCTTCCATGGCGTTGAAGCGGTTGAGGAACTTCACGTTGGCGTCATCGAGGGCCATGTTAGCCTTGAGGCCGTGGCGGCGTCCGTACTCGATGAGGGAGAAGAGGTAATCGCCGAACTCCTCCTGCATGCGTTCCTGATCGCCAGAGGCCTTGGCTTCGAGCCATTCCTGCCATTCGCCGTCGAGGTGGCGCTTCTGGTCCTCGTCGTCGGCCCAGGTGAAGCCGACGCGAGCGGCCTTGGAGTTGATGCGATAGGCCTTGAGCATGGGCGGCAGGCCTTTGGGCAGGGACTCGAAGACGCGCTTGGGGGCCTCGCCCTCGCCGTTCTTCTCGGAACGCTTGATGCGCTCCCAGTTGACGAGCAGTTCGTCCTGCGAATCGACGTGCAGGTCACCGAACACGTGGGGGTGACGGCGAACCATCTTGGCGCGGGCGTAGTCGAGGGATTCGGCGAGGGAGAAATGCCCTGCTCGCTCGTAGAGTTCGGCCACGAAGTAGAGAAGGAAGGCCACGTCGCCCAGCTCTTCCATGACCTCGGCGCGGGTGGCCTCGGTGGAATGGGCGGGAATGTCGTGCCGAATGGCCTCGGCCAGTTCGAAGGCCTCCTCAAGGATGTAGTCGGTCATGGTCCAAGGGGTCTGTTCCTTGTCCCACGGGCAGCCGTTTTCGCCCAGAAGGCTCCGGATGACGCCGACGAGTTCGGTCAGCGAGCGTGCGGAGTCCGCGTCGCCAGCCACGGCGACGCCTTCTTTCGTTGCAGTCATGACGTTATTCCCCGGTCCCGTTGAGGGACTTTTTCATTTTGTCGAGAAGTTCCATGGATTTCTGGCCGAGATCGCCGCCGGTGGAGTTGCCGCCGGACAGGAAGCGGTCGAGGGCCTCCTCGCGCTCAAGACGCATGCGTTCGCGCAGGTCGGAGGGGTCGAAGTGGCGCATCTTCTCCGGGGTGAACTGCGAAAGCATCTCCACGCCCGAGTGCAGATACGGCGCGATGCGCGACTGCTTCACGAATTCGGCCTCGGGCATAAAGGCCCCGAGCGCCACGAGGATGATGCAGCAGAAGGCACCGGCCTTGGCCATTCCCACCGCCGCGCCGCCGGGGATATCGACCCACAGCACGGGCATGATGCGAAACAGCCGCACCAGCACCCACGCGCAGAACGACACCGCGAGCATCACACCGACGAACACCGAGACGTAGGACAGGAAATGTAACAGCCCGGGACTCTTGAACCACGTGGCGTAGAAGTCCACCAACAGGTCGTTGCGGGTGTTGGCCAGCCAGTAGGCCAGAATCAGCCCGAGGGTGGAGGCCACTTCCTTGATCAGTCCACGGAAGGCTCCCCGGATGAAGAAGAACGCGGCGATGGCAATGAAGACGACATCAAGGAAGTTGAACATGAAGGGAATTCCTTGTCGAACGGGCCCTGAAGGCCCGGTGTGGCGTCTGGAGAACCGCGCGGGAATCCGCGCGCCGCAGCCTGAAACACTCAGCGCTTCCTAGCAGAACCTCGCCCAAAGGTGAATAGCCGTGCGGCCCCACCTCAGCGAAGGGACGGCCGCCATCCCGAATCGGGCGGCGGACGGCGCATCGAAGCCGCCGAACGGCATCTTAGCCATCCATTCCCGATTGGCGACACACTTCGAACCGTTCACCGAATACTGCGTGCGCAGACTGTGATACCATCATACACTCACTGCATCCATCATGAATCCGGCAATGGCTTCCGCCGACCGGCCGGAGCGTCACACAGGCGGACAAGGAGGGCGTCATGCAGGACAAGATGCGTGAATACTGGAAGCACAACATCCGGTACATGGCCATTCTGCTCGGCATCTGGGCCACGGTATCCTACGGATGCGGCATCCTCTTCGTCAATCAGCTCAACGCCATACGAATCGGCGGGTTCCCGCTGGGCTTCTGGTTCGCGCAGCAGGGCTCCATCTACGTCTTCGTGATCATCATCTTCGTCTACCATCTGCTCATGCGCCGTCTGGACCGCGCGTACGACGTGCACGAATAGCCCCGCCGGGGGCGGACACCACAAGGCAAGGAGAGCGCCATGTCGATTCAGACCTGGACATACATCATGGTCGGGCTGACCTTCAGCGTGTACCTGACCATCGCGTGGATGTCGCGCGTGCGCGACACCAAAGGCTTCTACGTTGCCGGGGGCGGCGTGCCCGCGCTGGCCAACGGCATGGCCACGGCGGCGGACTGGATGAGCGCGGCGTCGTTCATCTCCATGGCGGGCATCATCTCGTTCCTCGGCTACACCGGCGCGGTGTACCTGATGGGCTGGACGGGCGGCTACGTGCTGCTGGCGCTGCTGCTGGCCCCGTACCTGCGCAAGTTCGGCAAATTCACCGTGCCGGACTTCGTGGGCGACCGCTACTACTCCAAGAGCGCACGGGTGGTGGCGCTGGTGTGCGCCATCTTCGTCTCGCTGACCTACGTGGCCGGGCAGATGCGCGGCGTTGGCATCGTCTTTTCGCGCTTCCTTGAAACGGACGTGAACACCGGCGTGCTCATCGGCATGGTCATCGTGTTCATCTACGCCGGGCTTGGCGGCATGAAGGGCATCACATGGACGCAGGTCTCGCAGTACTGCGTGCTCATCGTGGCCTTCCTCATCCCGGCGGTGGCCATCTCCATGAAGATCACCGGCGTGGCCATCCCGCAGCTCGGCTTCGGCGGCACCATCATCGACGGCCCGGACGCGGGCAGGCACCTTCTGGAGACGCTGGACGCCATCGGCACGGACCTCGGCTTTCGCGAGTACACCTCGGCCTTCGGCGCGGGGAACAAGTCCATGCTCGACGTGTTCGCGCTGACCATGTCGCTCATGGTGGGCACGGCCGGGCTGCCCCACGTCATCATCCGCTTCTACACGGTGCCAAGCGTGCGCGCGGCGCGGCTTTCCGCCGGATATGCGCTGCTGTTCATCGCCATCCTGTACACCACGGCCCCGGCGGTAGCGGCCTTCGCCCGCTACAACATGATCGGCACCATCAACGAGAAGCCCTACGTGCAGGCCCCGGCATGGTTCACCAAGTGGGAGCAGACGGGACTCATCGCGTGGGTGGACAAGAACGGTGACGGGCTTGTGCAGTTCCGCGCGGGCGATGCCTTCAGCGGCAAGCCCAACTTCATCGACGGACGCGGAGCCGTGGGCCAGCGCCTCGTGGCCAACGCCGTGACGCCCTCGACCAACGAGCTCTACGTGGACCGCGACATCATGGTCCTCGCCAACCCCGAAATCGCCGGGCTCGCCCCGTGGGTCATCGCGCTGGTGGCGGCGGGCGGACTGGCTGCGGCGCTGTCCACGGCCTCTGGCCTTTTGCTGGTTGTGGCGTCAAGCATTTCACACGACCTGTACTACCGCATCATCAACCGCAAGGCCTCGGAGAAGCAGCGCCTGCTGCTGGGGCGCATCATGATCGGCGTGGCCGTGTGCGTGGCGGGATACTTCGGCGTGAATCCGCCGGGCTTCGTGGCGCAGGTGGTGGCGCTGGCCTTCGGCCTTGGCGCGTCGAGCTTCTTCCCCATCCTCGTGCTCGGCATCTTCTGGAAGCGCACCACGCGCGAGGGAGCCATCTGCGGCATGATCGCGGGCATCGGCTTCACCATGCTCTACATCGTGCAGACCAAATTCATGGGCATGGGCTGGTGGTTCATGGGCATCAGCCCCGAGGGCATCGGCTTCGTGGGCATGCTCATCAACTTCGCGGCCACCATCGGCATCTCCACGTTCACGCCTCCGCCGCCGCCCGAGGTGCAGGAAATGGTGGAAAGCGTGCGCTACCCGCGCGGCGCGGGTGCGGCCATCGATCACTGATCGCGATTCCCCCGGGAGGGTGCCGCCTCCCGGGGGACACCACGCCGAGCGGCACGCCCCAAAGCCCGCGAGGTCACCATGCACGACGACGTCTTTGCCGCGCAGCCTGCGGAAATCATCCCCTTCCTGAAGCGCGTCCTGCCCTTCTCGGAGCTGGACGACGCCACCCTCGCGGCCCTCGCCCGCACCTGCACCATCGACTTCCAGCCCAAGGGAACGCGCCTGCTCACGCAGGGCAAGACCACGGTCGAACACCTGCTCATCATCCAACGCGGCGGGGTGAAGCTCTATCTCATGCAGGAACAGGGCGAGGACCGGCTTGTAGACTATCGCGGCGAGGGCGGTATCGTGGGGGCACTCGGCATCATCCGCAACGCCCCGGCCAGCCTCACGGCGGACACCATCGAGGACACCTTCGTCTTCCGCATGCCCGCGGCCGAATTCCGACGGCTGGTGGAGACGCACCCCGCCGTGTCCCGCCACTTTCTGAAGAACCTTTCGGAGCACTACGTCTCGCGCGCCTTCTCGGAGCTACGCCGCCAGCACGCGGACCTGTGCGCCGACAGCCCGCTCACCCTGTTCTCGACCCGGCTGGGGGACATCGTGCACCGCGAGCCGCTGGCCATCGAATCGGGCCGCAGCGTCCGCGACGCGGCGGCGATCATGATGGCCGAGGGCATCGGCTCGCTTCTGGTGACGGCACCCGACGGCAGCCCGGCGGGCATCGTCACGGACAAGGACCTGCGCCGCGCCGTGGCCGAGGGCGAAGACCCCGCCGCACCCGTGGAATTCATCATGAGCGCCCCGCTGGTCACGGCCAGCCACCGCGACATGTGCTTCGACGCGCTGCTTTCGATGATGGCCCGCCAGATCCACCATCTGGCCGTGCTGCGCGAGGGGCGGGTGACGGGCATGGTCACCTCGCACGACATCATGGTCCTTCAGGGGCGCTCCCCGGTGTCCCTGTTCCGCGAGATCGTGGCCCAACGGACCCTCGAAGGCCTTCATCCCCTGTCGCAAAAGGTGCCGCTGGTGGTCGGCTCGCTCATCGAGGAGGGAGCCAAGGCCGGAAACATCACGCGCATGATCACCGTGCTGAACGACCTCATCCTCGAAAAGCTCCTGACCATGCTTCAGGACCGCATGGGTCCGCCGCCGGTGCCCTTCTGCTGGATGCTCATGGGCAGCGAGGGACGCCGCGAGCAGACCTTCCACACCGATCAGGACAACGCCCTCATCCACGGCGACCCGGCCGACGCGGAGGAAGCCGCGCGGGCGGAGGCCTACTTCGCGGCCTTCAGCGCAGAGGCCATCGAACATCTGGGGCGCTGCGGCTATCCGCCCTGCCCCGGCGGCATGATGGCCTCCAACCCGCAATGGCGCATGCCCTTCGCCCGTTTCCGGGACTTCTTCGAGGGCATGCTCATTCTGCCGGAACCGCGCGAGGTGCTCAACGCCACCATCTTCTTCGACTTCCGCCCCGGCTACGGCCACACGGAACTGGGCGAGGCCCTGCGGCGGCACGTCACGGCCCACGCATCGCGCGAGGGCGTATTCCTGCGGCATCTGGCGCGGGATTGCCTCGCCGCGCGCCCGCCGCTGTCGTTCTTTCGCAGCTTCATCGTGGAGAAGGACGGCGAGCACAAGGACACGCTGGACCTCAAGACGCGCGGCCTCGTGCCCTTCGTGGACTTCGCGCGGCTCTTCGCCCTGCGCCACGCCATCGCCGAAACCAACACCCTCGATAGGCTACACCTGCTGGCCGAGGGCGGGCACATCGCGGCGGACCTCGCCTCCGAGGCCGCCGAAGCCTACGAGTTCCTGATGCAGCTTCGCCTCGTGCATCAGATGCGCCAGATTCGCGAGGGCCGCGAGCCGGACAACCGCGTGCGCCCCGACGCTCTCTCGGAACTGGAAAAGAAGACCCTCAAGGAGGCCTTCACCGTCATCTCCGGCCTTCAGGGCTTCATCCGCGATGTCTTTCGCCTCAACGTGGCCTGACGGGGAAATGCGCATGCACGCCAGCCGACGAAACACACCGACTCCATGGGCACGCCTGCTCGCCCTGCTGCGCGGCGAGACGACGCACCCCGCCCTCGCACAAAACCGCGAGCGCTTCGCGAGCCTCGATCAGGACCGGCCCCTTGCAGAGTACGAATTCACGGTGCTCGACACGGAACTGACCGGACTCTCGCCGCGCACGGACGAGATCGTGTCCATCGGCGCGGTGCGCATCCGGGGGCTGACCATCACGGCGGACAGCTTCTACACCCTCGTGGCGCCACGCGGACGCGTACCCAAGGTGGCAACCATGATCCACCGCATCACCCCGCAGATGCTGGAAGGCGCTCCACGCCTGCGCGAGGTGTTTCCGAGCCTGCTCGACTTCCTCGGGGACTCGCTCATCGTGGGGCACAACGTGGGTCTCGACATGTCCTTCCTCAACCGCGCATCGCTGGACATCCTCGGCGGCAGACTGCGCACGCCCTGCGTGGACACCATGCGCCTCGCACAAGTCTACCGACAGGAACGCTGGGAAAACTACTACGACCAGTTCGATTCGCGCGTGTCCTACCAGCTGGGCGACCTGTCACGCAGCTTCGGCCTGCCCGCCTTCGACCAGCACAACGCCTTCCACGACGCCATGCAGACCGCCTATCTCTTCCTGTTTCTGGTCAAGAAACTGCGCTCCGGCGGCATTGAGACCCTGCGCGACCTCTACATGGCCGGACGCAGCTGGCGGTGGTACATGTAGACAATGCCCCGACGCGGGCCGGGCATTCTGCGCCAATCATTGACAGGAGCGGGCCACGGGGGGATAGACCGGGGGCAAGGAGAATGATCATGCGCCTTTGGAACACGCTTCTCGTCTGCCTCGTCCTGTGCGCGGCATGGACCGCCCCCGCCTTCGGCGGCCCCGTGCACGTTTCAGTCAGCATCCTTCCGGAACGCTACTTCGTCGAACGCATCGGCGGCGGGCACGTGGATGTGCAGGTCATGGTGCCCCCCGGCGCTCAGCCTCATTCCTACGATCCCAAGCCCGGCCAGATGGCGCGCCTCGCCAAGGCGGACCTCTACCTCGCCATCGGCGTGCCCTTCGAGGCGGCATGGCTGCCGCGCTTCGCCTCCGCCAACCCGCGCATGCGCATCGTGGACCTTGCCGCCGGGCTGGAGCGCATCCCCATCTCCGGGCACCACCACGAGGGCCATGGGCACCACGGCCACGACGGCGAGCACATGGACCCGCACGTCTGGCTCTCGCCGCGCAACGCGCTGATCATGGCCGACATCATCCGCGACGAGCTCGCCACCATCGACCCCGATCACGCCGAATACTACGCGGCGCAGCACCGGGCGCTGGCCGACGACATCACCGCGCTGGACAACGAACTGACGTCCCTCTTCGCCACGCTGCCGCCGGACTGCGCGGCCCCCGCCAATGCCGACGGACGTTGCGCGTTCATGGTCTTCCATCCCTCGTGGGGCTACTTCGCCCGCGACTACGGCCTGCGCCAGATCGCCGTGGAGCAAGACGGCCGCGAGCCTTCGCCGAGCGACCTCGCGCACCTTGTGCAAAGCGCCCGCACGGCGGGTGTCCACGTCATCTTCGTACAGCCGCAGTTCTCGCGGCGCGGCGTGGAGGCCATCGCCCGTGGCATCGACGGGCAGGTCGTCCCGGCGGACCCGCTGGCGCACGACTGGCTGTCCAACATGCGCTGCGTGGCGCGTGCGTTCCACGGCGCACTGCGGCCCGCCGACGCCCTTGCCTTTTGACGCGCGACACTGCACCATGCGTGCCCATCAGGAACCGCACCGGGGCCCTGCCCAAGCAGCCCAAGGGAGAACAGCCATCGACGACTTCATCCGCATCGAACGCCTGAAGAAGCACTACCCCGTGCAGGGCGGCCCCCTCGGCACCACGCGCGGCGTCGTCCACGCCGTGGACGGCATGGACCTCTGCGTGCTTCGCGGCGAAACCATCGGCCTCGTCGGCGAATCGGGCTGTGGCAAGTCCACCCTCGCCCGTCTGCTGCTGCGGCTGGAGCGCCCCACCGAGGGCCGCATCCTGGTGGACGGGCAGGACATCTGGCAGGCGGACCACGCCTTTCTCAAAGGCTACCCGCACCGGATGCAGATGATCTTTCAGGACCCCTTCTCCTCGCTCAATCCACGCCGCAGCATCGGCGCGACGGTCGGCGAGGCGCTGGCCATCCACGGCATGCCCCGCGCCGACCGGGCACGGCGCGTCAGCGAGCTCTTGGGCCTCGTGGGGCTACGCCCCGAGCACGCGGCCCGCTACCCGCACGAATTCTCCGGCGGGCAGCGCCAGCGCGTGGCCATCGCCCGCGCCCTCGCCCTCAACCCGGACTGCGTGGTCTGCGACGAACCCGTCTCCGCGCTGGACGTCTCCATTCAGGCGCAGGTCATCAATCTGTTGCAGGAATTGCAGGACCGCCTGAACCTGACCCTCGTCTTCATCTCGCACGACCTCGCCGTGGTGGGCTATGTGAGCGACAGGGTGGCCGTGATGTACCTCGGCAGGCTCATGGAGCTGGCCGACAGGCAGACCCTCTACGCCGCACCCCGCCACCCCTACACCCGCGCCCTGCTCCACGCCGTGCCCGTGCCCGATCCCGAGGCGCGCGGCGGCACAGAGCGCGTCGGCGGCGACATCCCAAGCCCCATCACCCCGCCGCCGGGATGCCCCTTCCACCCCCGCTGCCCGCAGGCCGTGGACACGTGCTCCCGCAGCATGCCCGAGTGGCGCGAAGTCGCCCCCGGCCACTTCGTCGCCTGCCATCTGGCCTAAACGCCCTGCGTGACGACGTGAGTCGCATGGCGGGTATGGCCTCCGGCGGCCGGGCACGGACGAAATGTTCGCCTCCGGCGGCCGGGGCGCTGCCCCGGACCCCGCTCAAGGGAATAATTCCCTTGAGAATCCTTACATATTGGAATTGTTGAATAAAAGCCGCAACGCGCGCCAACGGCGACCACGTCCATCGCCTCATCGGGGTTCCAAGGGGCCAGCGGCCCCTTGGTCGGCGGAGCTATCGGCTTGCATGTGGCAATGAACGATACGGCACGGCCATGGAGCCTACGTCTCGCACCCATCCACGAACGATACGCCCAGCCACAGCGCCAACACGACCAATTGAGGTTGCGGGACGGGCACATTGCCCTTGACGCCGACCGTCCGGATGCCTACTTGTGAACTTCTGCACAACGCAATCCCTGACCGGAATGGAGGCATAAGCACTATGGCGAGCACGCTCAATCACGCCGTGGCCGACGTGGCGGAAGTCATGAAATTCGAGAACTGGCTGCGGTTCTACTTCATCGAAGCCGAAGAGGGCGAAGCCCTGCGCATCGGCATTCCCGCCGACACTCTCGCCGACGTCGAGCAGAAGTTTCCCCATCTCTTCGAACTGGCCAAGCGCTACGACGGAAGCCTCATCGACTACCAGCGCTCGTGCACCGAGGTCTGTGCCCACGTCGCAACCATCTACGACGGCACCAAGTACCCTCCGGGACTGGTGGACAAGACCTTCGACACCAAGGAGCTGAAGCTCGAAATGTACCTCTTCGGCCTGTGGATGCAGGGACACGAGTCCGTGCTCGACGAAGAGTACATGGATTTCGGGGAATGGATGACCGCCTTCGAGTCGTGGAAGGGAAGCGACGAGGTGAAGGATTACCTCTCGCGCCTGACGGACGTGGGCTCGCAGGACGCCGTCCAGTAAGTAGCCCGTAGATTCGGAAGTTTTTGGCCCCCGTCGCCTCGCGCGTCGGGGGTCTTTTCGTCTGCGTCACACGGCGGTGGCATCGCCAAGCAGGGCCTCGAAACCCGCCGCGACCTCCAGCAGTTCGGCCGTGATCATGTACTGACGCAGTTCGCGGTGGCGCATGGACAGTTCGTCGCGCATCTCCTCAATGTTCTTCTCGGCCCGCTGCATAGAGGCGAGACGCGCGGCGTTCTCGGCGGCCATGGAGCGCCCGAAGGCGCGATAGAGCGAAATGAACAGGTACTGCCCGAAGAGATGGGCGAAGAACTCACGCCGGGGCAGGCCGGACATGGGCAGGTTGCGCCGGGGCCAACCCGTGGCGCGGTGCTCCTCAAGCCATGCGGCGTCGAGCGGCAGGACGTGCAGAACCTGCGTGGCGAAGCCGCCACCCTGCGCAGGGGCGTTGTGCACCACAACCAGCGGCCCCGGCTGCTCGGGCAGGGCACGCACGGCGGCCATGGCAGCCGTAGCGATGCCCGCCAGACCGGCGGGCTGGGCGACGTTCACGGGCACGGCGCGTCCCGCGTCGGCCAGTGCGGCCACCACCCGCTCGCCCGACGCCCACATGTCCACGCCGTCCGAAGCGTCGAGTTCCGATGCCACCTCCAACGCCCGCAACGCCACGGCCTCGTTGAAGGTGCCGCACAGCCCCTGATCGGCCCCCACCACGAAACACACGGCCCGCCCCCGCGCGGGCATGGGCCGCAACCCGCCACCACGCAGGAGCACGCGCCAGCACTGGTCGCTTATGCCTGCGTAGGCATCCAGCGCCTCCACGGCCCGCTCGAACTGGCGCATGTTCACCGCAGCCAGATTCTTCATGGACGTGACCACGGAGAGCAGGCTCCCCGCCGTGGCGATGCGCTTCTCCAGGGCTTCGAGGGTGATCATGGCACCCCGCTTCCGGCGTCCGGGGTCGGGGCCGCATCGGCGAAGACGCGGTCGATGATGCGGTCCAACTCGCCCCACACGGCATCGTCCTTTCCGGCGGCGAGCAGGCGCTCCTCCACGTCGGGACGTCCGGACAGCGCATCGGCCAGACGCTCACGCAGGGCGGGCATGGCCGCGACGTCAACGGCGTCGAACGCGCCACGCGTCACTGCGTAGAGTAGCGCCACCTGCCGCGTGGCGGGAAGCCGCTCGAAGCGCCCCTGCCGAAACGACTCGCGCACGCGTCGACCATGCTCCAGCGTACGGCGCGTGGCATCGTCGAGGCGGGTTCCGAAGCGGGCGAAGGCCTCCAGTTCCTGAAACTGCGAATATGACAGACGCAAATCTCCGGCCACGCGGCGATATCCCGCGTGCTGCGCCCGCCCGCCCACGCGGGACACGGAACGTCCCACATCCACGGCGGGCAGCTGGCCCTTCCGGAACAGGTCGGGATTCACGTAGATCTGCCCGTCGGTGATGGAAATGAGGTTGGTCGGGATGTAGGCCGCGATGTTCTGGGCCTCGGTCTCGATGACCGGGAGCGCCGTCACGGAGCCGCCGCCAAACTCGCCGCGCAGATGCGTGGCCCGCTCCAGAAGCCGCGAATGCAGATAAAAGATGTCGCCGGGATAGGCCTCGCGCCCCGGCGGCCGCCGCAGCAGCAGAGACAACTGGCGGTAGGCCACGGCATGGCGAGTGAGGTCGTCATAGACCACGAGCACATCGTGCCCGTTCTCCATGAGATATTCGGCCATGCTCGCCGCCGCGTAGGGAGCCGAATAGATGAGGCCCGGCTGCTCGCCGCCCTCGGCCACGACCACCACTGTATATTCCAGTGCGCCCTGCCCGCGCAGGGTGTCCACCACGCCCGCCACGCTGGAACTACGCTGGCCCACGGCGCAATACACGCACAGACACTCACGCCCACGCTGATTCAGGATGGCGGACAGGGCCACCGAGGTCTTGCCCGTCTGCCGATCGCCAAGGATCAGCTCGCGCTGGCCGCGCCCCACAGGGATGAGGGCGTCGACCACGGTGATGCCCGTCTCCAGCGGACGCTGCACCGGCGCGCGGTGCATGATGGGCGGAGCCTCGCGCTCCACGGGCCAGCGGGCAGCAGCGTCCACGGGGCCGCCGCCGTCCAGCGGCCGCCCGAGGGGGTCCACCACCCGCCCCAAAAGCTGTGGCCCCACGGGGACATCCAGCACGCGCCCGGTGCGCACGGCCTCATCCCCGGCGGCAAGGTCTCCGGCCGGGTCCAGCAGGACCAGACCGAGCCTGTCGGGCAGAATATCCATGACCAGCGCGGACACGGCACCGCCAAGGACCACCATCTCGCCCGCGCCCACGCCGCCGAGGCCCTCGGCCCACGCGATACCCTCGCCCACGGCGATGACGCGGCCCACCTCCTCGGCGTGCAAATCATACTCGTAGCCGTCGAGGGCGCGGGACACGGCCTGCGTCCCGCTATCGAGCGCGGCGTCGAGGGAACGCTCATTCCCGCTCACGTCGAGCCTCCTTCGGCCGGGAAACGGCGGACAGCGTCCGAAGCACCCGCTCCTCCAGCCCATCGAGATAACCATCCAGCGTCCAGCACAGGCGCGTGTCCCCCGTCTCAAGCCGCATGCCGAGGCCAAGTTCCGGAACGGGGACGAAGGCAACGTCCGTCACCTTTGGGAAGACCTCGCGAAGTCCCTGATCGACCATGGTCCGCGCCGACGCGCCGACCTCGGTTCCTGTGCCCACTCGCACGGCTCCCGCCGCATGGGCGTCCGTGGCGGCGCGCACCTCACGCAGGAAGGCCGAGGCGATGCGCTCGTCAAGCGCGCTGTCCCCAAGGTCCGAAAGCGCCCGCCGTGACACGGCAAGCACCTCCGTGGCCACGCGCTCGGCCAGCGCGCGCTCGAACTCGGCGCGTTCGGAGTCGAGGGCCTCCAGCCAGCGCACGCGCCGGGCTTCCACCTCGCCGCGCACGCGCTCCTCGGCGCGCTCGCGCCACGCCTCCACCTCGGTCCGCGCCCGCTCCATGAGCACGCTTCGCTCGTCCTCGAAGGCCTCGCGCTCGCGCCGAAGCTCGTCGGAGCGGGCCTTGGCCTCCTCGCGGGCGGCCTCGGCGTCGCGCACGCGCGCGGCCACGGCCGCCTCCCGCGCGTCCACGGCCCGCAGAATGGGACCGTACAGGAAACGCTTGAGCAGCCAGATCAGAATCAGGAAATTCACGATCTGCGCGACTACCGTGAACCAGTCGATGAGCACGCCGTTTCTCCCTTTGTCTGCCAACGCGGCATTGCGCGTCGCACGCCGTTCAACGGTCCTCAACCACCGACCTTGGACAGGAAATAGTTCCAGTACGGATTGGCGAAGAGCAGGATCATGGTCACCACGAAGGCGTAAATGGCCGTGGATTCGACCATGGCCATGCCCACGAACAGGGTGCGGGTGATGGTGCCCGCCTCGTCGGGCTGCTGGGCCAGCGAGTTGAGGGCGCGCCCGAGGGCGTGGCCCTCGCCGATGCCCGGACCGATGGCTCCGAGGCCGATGGCCAGTCCGGCGGCGATGATGGACGACGCGGCGATGATGGTCAGGCTGTCCATGGAAACTCCTTGTCGGTTCAGTGTTGGCTTTCCGTCTCGATTCCGGCGGCGATGTACACGGCGGCAAGCACCGCAAAAATGTAGGCCTGCACCATGCCCAGAAGAAGCCCGAGGGCCAACATGGGCACAGGCACGAAAAGCGGCGCAATGACCAGCAGGATCGCCCCCATCATCCGCCCGCTCATGACGTTGCCGAACAGACGCACGGCAAGCGCCATGGTCCGCGACAGCTCCGCGAACACGTTAAGCGGCAGCATGAGGGCCGTGGGCTGGAGATAGTTGCGCAGATAAGCCCGAAACCCCACGCGCATGATTCCGTGGGCCGGGACGAGCACGAACACGCACAGCGCCAGCGCCACCGTGGTTGAGAGCGACCCCGTGGGAGCGTCGAACCCGGGGATGCTCCCCACGAGGTTCGAAACGGCGATGAACAGGAACAGCGTGGTCAGAAAAGGCATGAGCCGCCCGGCGTCGGCATTGAGAATCTCGCGCGCCTGCCCCAGCGCGGCGAGGACTGTCGCCTCCAGCACTGTCTGCCAGCGAGGCACGCGCACCCCGGCCAGAATGTCACCATGAGCGACCATGCGCCGCGTCACCAGCCACGACGCACCGACCAAAAGCACCATGACCAGCCACGTCAAGACGATGGTCCGGTTGAGGACCGCAGGCCCGAAGCGCCAGTAGACGGCCATGTCCGGCGTTATTTCCATGCCCGCACTCCCGCGCCCAGACGGCGGACCATGACGCCTCGCACGGCCACGAAGCCGACCATGCTCGCGGCAAGCGCCAGCGGCCCAAGCGCCAGAGCGGACCAGAAGCCCGCCAGCGCGAGAGACAGGCGCACCACATAGGCCGCGGCAAAGGCCGCGCGCGGTCTGGCGCGGCCCGCGAGCCCGCGCAGGCTGAGCCACAGCCCACCGAAATAGACCACGCCGATCAGTCCACCCCAGCCAAGGGCCAGAGCCAGCGATGCGGGATCAGTGGGTCCCATGGTCGCGTTCCTCCTTGTCGCGAAGAATGGAGCGGCGCTCCCTGCCCACCCAGTAGGCGGCGTGGGCGCAGCCCACGAACAGCCCCAGCGCCAGAAGCATCAGCGTCCACGAATAGCGCCCCGGACGCGAAAGATCGATCCACAGGCCAATGAAGGCACCGGCCAGCACCGGGACGGCCACGGCCCACCCCACCAGCCCGAACATGCCAAGCCCTCGCAGCAGTTCCGGACGGTTGTCCCGCCGCCCATGGAGTCTTCGCCGCTCCTGCCGATCCACGTCTCCAGCGAACTTGTGCGTCACGCCCGCTACCTCGCTCCGAAGTCCAGAACTCCGCGTACGAACCGCGCCTCCAGCCGGGCCATGGCCGTCCGGGCCGCGCGTTCGGCGTCATCGAGATCGGCGGTCATGGCGTCCACGGCCTCGCGCAGGTGCCCCAGCTCGCCGGAGACGGCATGCCGCGTGGCCACGCGCACCGTGTCGCCATCCTTGACCAGCAGCCCGCCATTGACGGCCACGAAGCGTTCGCGGCCATCGCCCCCCCACCACGACAGGATGCCCGGCACCAGCGCCGTGGCCATGTCCACGTGGCGGGGCTTGAGGCAGAACCAGCCGTACGCGCCAAGCGCCACGACCTTCGCGGCCTCCTCCTCCAGAAACACGGAGAGCGGTAGCACGATGGACAGCCTCACGATGCGCCTCCCCGGCCGTGGGCCTCGTCCACCTCGCCGATCATGTACAGGGCGGACTCCGGCATGTCGGCGAATTCGTCATCGAGGATGCGCGCACAGCCCTCCACGGTCTTTTCCGGGTCCACCATGCGCCCGTCCAGCCCAGTGAAGTGCCGAGTGGTGAAGAACGGCTGCGTCAGAAAGCGCTCCAGCCTGCGGGCGCGAAACACGGTGCGCCGGTCATCGCGGGAAAGCTCCTCCAGCCCGAGCATGGCGATGATGTCCTTGAGCTCCTCGTACGTGGCCAGCGTACGCCGCACCTCGCGGGCAACGTCATAATGGCGCTGGCCCACCACGTCGGCCGACAGCATGCGCGACGAGGATTGCAGCGGGTCCACCGCCGGATACAGGCCCTCGCCAGCGCGCTTGCGCGAGAGCACGATGCTGGCCGAAAGGTGCGCGAAGGTGTGCACGGCGGACGGGTCCGTGAGGTCATCCGCCGGGACGTAGACGGCCTGGATGGACGTGATGGCAGCCCGGCGCGAACTGGAGATGCGCTCCTCCAGTTCGGCAAGCTCCGTGGCCATGGTCGGCTGATAGCCCAAGCGCGACGGCAGCCGCCCCATGAGTCCCGACAGCTCCATGCCCGCCTGTATGAACCGAAAGATGTTGTCGATGAGCAGGAGCACGTCGCGCCCCTCGGCGTCCCGGAAGTGCTCGGCCATGGTCATGGCGGGCAGGCCCACGCGGAAACGCGCGCCGGGCGGCTCATTCATCTGTCCGAAGACCATCACCGTGGAGGCCATGACTCCGGAGTCCACCATGTCGCGGTACAGCTCCTCGCCCTCGCGGCAGCGCTCGCCGATGCCACAGAAGATGCTCACGCCCTTGTGACGGCCCGCCATGTTGTTGATGAGCTCGGTGATGACCACGGTCTTGCCCACGCCCGCGCCGCCGAACATCCCAGCCTTGCCGCCGCGCTCCAGCGGAGCCAGCAGGTCGATGACCTTGATGCCCGTGGGAAAGAACTCCTCGCCCGCCACACGCTCCGACAGGGGAGCGGGGCTGGCGTGAACGCTGTGACGCTCGGCCTCTGGCGCGGGCTTTCCATCGATGGGGTCGCCGAAGACGTTGAACACGCGCCCGAGCAGCGCGTCGCCCACCGGGGCCTCCAGCGTGCGGCCCTCGCCGCGCACCACATCGCCGCGTGCCAGCCCCTGCACGGGAGTCAGCGCGATGCAGCGCACCCGCGCACGGTCCAGATGCGCCGCGGCCTCCAGAACGGCCGCACCCTGCGGCCCGGCGCGCAGGAGCGTGCGCAGCGGCGGCAGTTCGCCATCGAAGCTCGCGTCCACCACACCACCGCGCACGGCGTCCACCACGCCCTCGAATGTTCCGTTCCCGGTCCGGGATGCCGTCACCCTGCGCCCTCCTGCCTGCGGACCCCCTGCGCGGTCCGGTTCCGCGTTTTTCGATGCTACGGGCGCACCCACAGCACGGCGCCCACGAGTTCGCGCATGAGATTGACCGAGGTCGACCCCATAAACAGGCGCTTGAACAGTCCGCCGCCACTGCCCGTTCGTCCGAGAGCCACCACGGCGTACATGCCGTCCTCGGCTTCCTCCATGATGGCGCGCCACGGCGGCGTTCCCTCGCGCACGGCGATACGGATGCGCGATTCCGGAACGCCGTTGGCGGCGAGAATCTCCGTGGCCCGCGAGAAGATATCGTCCGTCTCGCGGTGGGTGCGCGTGCCGGACGGCACCACGCGCATGAGGCGAATGTAGTGCTCCGGCTCGTCGGCGAGCATGAAGCCCACATGGTCGGCCATGCGATAGCTCGCGTCGGAGCCATCCAGACACAGGAGCACGTGCTGACGGTGCTTCTCCGGCCAACGACATATCCACATGGGCGCGATGGACTCGTGCCCGATGATCTCCTTGCTCACGCTGTCCTCGGCCAGCAGTTCGAGCCGGGTCAGCCCGCGACGGCCAAGAACCACCGCGTCGTAGAGGCCCTTCTCGCCCTCCTGAAGGATGTCCATGGCCGTGGAGAGCTGGCGGAACATGAACTTGGCGTCCACCTGCTCCTCGCCGAACTGGAGGGAACAGACGAAGCGCCTCGCCTCTTCGAGGGCCCGGCGGCCCTTGGCCTCGGCCTTGCGCGACAGGCGCTGGAACTCGTCGAGAGACTCGAAATTCTTCTCGTGCTCCCACACGGCTGGCGGACGCGGCGCGGTGTAGAACAAAGTCAGCTTCAGATTTTCCACGTTGCGAAAGAAATGCAGAATGAAGCGGATGCCGTGCATCGCGCTTTCCTCGCCACTGACGGTCACCAGCAGGTGCTTGTCCATAATCACCCTCTTTCGCCTGCGCGCCTAGCCGACGACCCAGACACAGCAGTTCTTGGCGTAGTGCACGATCTTGCTCGACACGCTGCCGAACAGGAACTCCTCGGCCTTGCTCACCCCGCGCCGCCCCACGACGATGGTCCCGAAGTTGCCTTCCTTCTGGATGCGCAGGATGTGCTGGGCGATGGACGGCACGGTGATGCACAACTGCCGCTCCGTCACCGACCCGGAAGGGAGTCCCTTGCCTTCGAGAATGCCGTGCGCATCTTCGAGGAAATTCTGGGACTCCACCTCCTGCACCCGCAGCTGCTCCTGAAAGGAGACCTCGTCGGGATACAGGTCGCGCTGCGGCAGCCGAACGATGTGCAGCAGTTCGACATGCACGCCTTCGGTATTGCGCACCATTTCGCCCACATAGCTCACCGCGCGCAGTGAGTTTTCGGACGTGTCCACGGCCACGAGTATGCGTTTGCAGTCCATGCGCTCCTCCGTCATGTTCCGGCCCTCTCGGCCCGTGCGGCCTGCCGCAGCAGGGGCAGGCAGGGGCGCAGTTCGGCCAGCAGTTCGTCCACGGAATCATAGTACACGAACGTGCCCGCGCTGAAGTGCATGAGCACGTTGTTGAGCTGTTCGGGGATGTATGGATAGAGCTTTCGCAGGTTCACGACCCGGTTGGCGAAGACGATGGAGTGGTCCTCGTGCACGAGGCCCATCTCCTCCGGTGTGGTAAAGCCCCTGTCGCGGAAGACCTCGCGGATGAGGTCGCCCTTGCCGACGAGGAAGACGAGGATGTTGCCCAGCCCAAAGAGGTCGAGGCCGAAGGGGTTTTCCTGAAAGTCGAAGGTATAGTCGAAGTCGATCCAGCAGTAGCGCCCGGTGGCGTGTTCCACCCACAGGTGGTCGCGGCGGATGTCTCCGTGCTTCTCGAAACGCGAGTGCAGGAAGCCGATGGCCTCGCAGGCGTCGATGAAGCGTTCGAGAATGTCCGGGAAGACCTGAAAGAAGTAGTCTCGGTGCGTCATCTCCAGCCCCTCGACGATGGAGTCGAGCCGGCGGCCCTGCACGAGTTCGAGAATGCGCACGATGTTCCCGCGCGAATCGACGGTGGGCTGCCCCTGCATGAAGCGGTGATCGCCGCGCACGAGGTTCAGGATGCGCGCCTCCTTCTCCGGGCTTCTGAAGCAACGCACCTCCATGCTGCCGATGCGCAGGGGGAAGTTCTCGTGGAACACGAGCTTCACGATGCGGCGCTCGCCGGTCTCCAACACGCGGCAGCGCTTGACCCAGTATTTCGGGTCCTCGATGCCGAAACGTCGCTCCATCTCGTCGCGCAGGACCATGTAGTGCAGCCCACCGAGCCGGATCACGTCCCCGTAGTCGATGTTCATGAACTCGGTGGTGTCCGTGTATATCTGCCCGCAGCGCGCCACGGGGAACTCCGGCATGAACCGCCTGACCAGATCGCGAACCTCTTCTGACACCGGTCACCTCCGCTTGCATCATCCGGCACGAACACAACTTTCCACCGGAAACATAGCACAGACCAATCGCCGCGTGTAGCGTCAACCGCTCATTCACTCGCCACCGCGTCGCTCCGGCCGACGCGAGGCCAGCGGACCATACAATCCATGGATTTCAAAAGCATAGCTCATGCCATTGCGAGAAAGGCATTTTTCCGCTCGCCACAGGCACCCCTGTGTTGCGTGATTCTGGCAACGCATTGCGCGTCCCGCCACGACACCCGGGACACAACCAGTGGTGTGTGCAATATGCATTCCCAAGCTCCGCGAGAATAAAAGCTTACTGATATTGCGCGATGAGCGCGGAAAACATGGCATACCCTTTGCTTTTGACGAAACGCCGCAACCACCAACCGGCGCGACGGCGATGTCTTCCACCGCAGATTTCAGCAGGAGCGAAGCGTGCACCGATACAAGGCGATCTTCCACAGCCTTCCCCAGGCGGCCATGGTCCTCGCGAACGACCAGAGCCTCACGGACATCAATCTCGCGGCCGAAAGCCTTCTGGAACACGCGCACATCCCGCGAGAGCCCATCGCCGGAAACGGTCCGGACCTCCTGCTAGAATGGATGCGCCCCGACATCGAACAGTTCACGGACTCCGGGGCGACCATGACCACCTTCGAGCGCGAATTCCCCACCCCGCAAACGGCCACCTTCCGCGTCCGACTCTCCCGCCTCGACGGGCCGAGAGGCGCAGAGGGCATCATCGTCATCCTCACGGACATCACCGAACGCCGCAGGGCACAGGCGGAAATCAACAGACTCGCGACCATCGTGGATTCCTCGGAGGACGCCATCTTCAGCATCTCGCTGGAGGGCCGATTCCAGAGCCTCAACCACGGCGCGGAACGCATCTACGGGCTTCGCGCACCGGAGGCCCTCGGGCACAGCATCTTCGACGTGCTTCCAGACGGCATGGACGGCGAAATGCACTACATCCTCGAAGAGATCTCCAACAGCCGCCCGGTTCCGCGTTACGAAACATTGCGCCGCCATGCCTCGGGCCAGATCTTTCCCGTGTCGGTGACCTACTCGCCCATCGTCTGCAACAACGCCGTCACCGCCATGTCCGCCATCTCCCGCGACATCTCTGAACGCAAGCGCACGGAAAACGCCCTGCGCAAGAGCCATCAGGACATGGCCGTTTTGCTCAACGAAACCGTGAAATCCCTGTCCATGACCCTTGAAAAACGGGACCTCTACACCGCCGGGCATCAGCAGAAGGTCTCGCAGATCGCCTGCCTGCTCGCCCACGAGCTGGGCATGGACGCCGCAGAGACCGAGGCCATACGCATCGCCGGGCTTCTGCACGACATCGGCAAGATCTGCGTGCCCATGGCCATTTTGAGCAAACCAGCCCGCCTCGTCTGCGGCGAGCTGAACATCATCCAGAACCACCCCACCGTCGGCCTGGAAATCCTCAAGAACATCCCGTTCCCTTGGCCCGTGGGCACCATCATCCATCAGCACCACGAACGCCTCGACGGCAGCGGCTATCCCAAAGGCCTTTCCGGCGCGGACATTCATCCCGGCGCGAGGGTCATCGCTGTGGCCGACGTGCTCGAAGCCATGTCCGCCCATCGCCCCTACCGCCCGGCCCTCGGGCTCGATGTCGCCCTGCGTGAATTTTCGGAAGGACGTGGCTCCATATACGATCCGCACGTCTGCGACGCACTGGAGGCCCTTGTCGGTTCCAATCGTATCTCATTCAAAAACGGGGAGTTGGTCGTATGTCAGTAAAGCGCAAGCTGCTTCTGCTTCTTGGAGTCACAATTTTCTGTTTCATCGGCGTCTTCGGCGTATCGCGCTACGGTGAACACATTTCAAACCGCATGCTCTCCCTGCAGAACATGTCCACGGACGCCGCAAGCATGATTCTCCAATGCCGCCGCGAAGAGAAGAACTTCATGATCCGGAAGGAGTGGAGTTATGTAGAGCAGGAGAAAAAGCACATGGCGCAGGCGCGGAGCATCCTTGGCGAAATCGCCACACACTCTCCGGAGATGGCCGCCAACTGCACCAGAGCCACTGCAGCGCTCGATAACTACCACAAGAGCTTCGTCAGCGCCGCAGAGCTTGAGCGCGAGATCGGCCTCACCGAGGACGAAGGCCTGCGCGACGCCTTCATCAAGGCGGCCCGCGCGCTGGAGGAAGCCTTCCGTCCCCTGCGCGAGCCGGAGATCATCATCGAACTGCTCCAGATACGCCGCCACGAAAAGAACTTCATGATCCGGCGCAAGCCCGCCTATCTCGAAAAGGCCAACGCCGCCGCCACGCGGATGTTCGCGACCCTCGACGGCATGCAGATCGCCCCAGACGTCCGCAGGAAGCTCGACGCCGTGTGGAACGAGTACCACAAGGCCTTCGCCGCCTACGTTGACAACGTGGGACGCCAGCAGATCCTGCTCGACGAGTTGGTAGACAACGCCAGAAACGCGGAACCGGCCGTGTACGCCCTGCGCGACCACTTTGCCGAGCAGCGCGCTCGCGTGAATAGGATTATGGCCAACAGCGTGCTCGGCATCGAAATCTCCGCAGCGGCAATCATCACCCTCGCCATCCTGTGGATCATCTATTCCGTCACCCGCCCACTGGCCGCGCTGACCCGCTTCTCGCACGACGTGGCCTCCGGCAACCTCGACGCCAAGCCCGAGGGCGCGTTCAGCGGCGAATTCGAAGCGCTTCGCAACGACCTCACGCGCATGGTGGCCCAGCTGCGCCAGAAGCTCCTCGAAGTGCGCGACAAGGAGGAACAGGCGCGCGATCAGGCCCAGCGCGCCGAAGTCGCCATGCGTCAGGCGCAGGAACAGGAACAACGCACTACGGCCCTGTGGGAACGCATGAAGGAATCCGCCCATCAGGCCGAAAGCGTCTCCAACCGCGTGAGCGACGCCGCCGAGGAGTTGGCGGCCATGATCGCGCAGGTCAAGGAAGGCGCAACCATTCAGAGTCAGCGCATGGCCGAGACCGCAACCGCCATGGACCAGATGAACACCGCCGTGGTGGAAGTGGCCAGAAACGCCGGACAAGCCTCCGAGCACGCCAACTCGGCCAAAGACAAGGCCGTGGACGGCGCGGACATGGTCTCGCAGGCCGTGGAGGCCATCGCATCGGTCTCCGCCCACGCGGACAACATGCGAAGCGGCATGGACAAGCTGGCCGGGCAGGTCGAATCCATCGGCGAAGTCATGGGCGTGATCAACGAAATAGCGGACCAGACCAACCTCCTGGCCCTCAACGCCGCCATCGAGGCCGCCCGCGCCGGAGACGCCGGACGCGGCTTCGCCGTGGTGGCCGACGAGGTCCGCAAGCTCGCCGAAAAGACCATGGCCGCCACCAAGCAGGTGGACCAGAGCATTCAGGCCATCCAGACCGCCGCGCAGGAAAACATCACCAACGTCCGCGCGGCCACGGCCGCCGTGGAACGCAGTTCCGATCTGGCCAGCCGGTCCGGACAATCACAGGAAGAAATCGTCCGGCTGGTGGACCTCAACTCCCAGCAGGTGGAAGCCATCGCCTCGGCATCCGAACAGCAGTCCGCCTCCTCGGAGCAGATCAGCCGCGCCGTGGACGAAGTGACCCGCATCGCCCACGACTCGGCCACGGGAATGGTCCGCTCCTACGAGGCCGTCTCGTCCCTCAGCGGTCTGGCCGGAGAGCTGCGCAACATGATCGAGTCCATGCTCGTCAACGAATCCCGTACCAACAAGGCATAGCTCCTTAAGCCTTCGGGAAACGGTCCCGGCCGCATGGCGGCCGGGACCACAGCCCCGCCCAGGTCCACTGCACAAGCACGCGGCCGATCCCGCAGCCATCGCGCCATGCGCGACACCGCCACGCGCAGTTCTTGCCAGATAATTTCCCACGCGAATACAGGATATTATAGAAACATACCGCCATTTCGATTCGCTGGTACGCACATTGCTATTCGATGATCGTACAGCGTGTTGCGAGGCTGGCCCCGATCCCCAATCAACGCGCCCTCCTCCCGGGGACGGGGCCTCCCGCGCACTGGTCACAAAAAGGAGCGACGATGCACACCCCCACACGCGTCCTTCTGGTGGACGACGAACATGACTTCCGCGAGCTCATGACCAAGCGCCTCGGCAAGCGTGGCGTGGACGTGCTGGCCGTCCCCGGCGGCAGGGAGGCGCTCGCGGCGCTCGAAGCCGCCACCTTCGACGTCGTGATCCTCGACGTGCGCATGCCCGGCATGGACGGCATCGAAACCTTGCGCGAAATGCGCCGCATCGGCACGGAGGCGCAGGTCATCATGCTCACCGGTCACGCAAGCCTGGAGGCCGCGCATCAGGGCATGGCCCTTGGCGCGTTCGACTACCTACTGAAGCCGGTGGGGATAAGCGAACTGCTCTTCAAGATTCAGGACGCCATGGCGCGAAAACGCCACGGCGCCAACGTCTGACGCTCCCAACCGGAGGCGGCATGGCAGGAAAGAGACTGACGGACCGTCTGCGCGCATTCTTTGGCGGCGCACAGGAGCCGGATCAGGCTGAAGTGGAGCGCATGCTTAACGCCCACAGGCAGCGCTGCCTGCACTTCAGTCAGCTTCTGGCCGCCAACAACCGCGCGCTTGGCATCATGGCCGAAATCGAGGAAGCCCTCGAAGGCCGACGTCCCTTCGGCATGGACTTCGTCCGTTCCCGCTGCACGCGCTGCGGCAGCGAGGTCTACGCCATCATCCGCGATCTCATGGCCCTCGCCCCCGGACGCCACGACGCCCTACCCGACGCCTTCGGCCGAGTAAGCGCCGAGATCGGAGCCTGCATCGCTCCCGCCCGGCACGCGGTATCCGGCCCCTTCGTGGTGTCCATGCACGCCATCGACACCACGCTCATCGACGAAGTCGGCGGCAAGATGGCCACACTTGGCGAGATCGGCCGCAGGCTCTCCCTTCCCGTGCCCGACGGCTTCGCGGTGACGGCCTCGGCCTTCCGCGCCTTCATGGACCACAACGACCTGCGCGAGGAAATCGAACGCCGCATTCAGGCCGCAGGGGCGACGGAATTGAGCGAACTCTACGCCCTGTCGTCCTCGTTGCGCCAACTCGTCGTTGCGTCGGAACTGCCGCCCCGCCTCGAAGCGGATATCGCCGAGCACGTGCGGGCCATGGTGGACGAATACGGCGAAGGCTTGCGCCTTGCCGTGCGTTCCAGCGCCATCGGCGAAGATGCCGCGGGCGCGACCTTCGCAGGCCAATTCCACACGGAACTCAACGTCGCCCCCGAGGACGTCGCGGACGTCTACCGCGAGATCGTCGCCGCGACCTACGGTGTCACGGGCATGAGCTACCGCGCCACACGCGGCATCCGTGACGAGGACGTGCCCATGTGCGTCGGCGTGCTACGCATGATCGACGCGCAGGCCAGCGGGGTGGCCTATACCGCCGATCCCTTGAGCGGCCGCCGCGATCGTGTGGCCGTGCATTCCGTCTGGGGGCTGCCCAAGGGCGTGGTGGACGGCACGGCGGATGCCGACGTTCTGCACGTGGCGCGGGGCGACCACGACGCCCCGGCGCGCCTCGTCAGCGCACACATCGCGGACAAGTCCACGCGCATCGAGACGGACCGCAACGAAGGCATCCGCAAGACGCCCGTCCCCCTAGAACTCCGCACCAGCGCCAGCCTGTGCGACGCGGAAGCCATCCGCCTCTCGAACATGGCCCTGCGCATCGAGGAGCATTTCGGAACCCCACAAGATGTGGAGTGGGCGCTTTCCGCCGAGGATGGGCTGATCATCCTTCAGGCCCGCGCCCTGTCCGCCCCCGGCGAGGACCATGTGCCCGGATCGCTGCCGCAGCCGCCGCCACACGCCCGACCACTGCTGGCCGGTGGCGTCACCGCAAGCCCCGGTGCGGGTGCGGGCATGGCCTTCGTCGTCCGCCGAGATGCGGACGCGCTGGACTTTCCGCGCGGGGCGGTACTCGTGGCGGCGCAATCCCTGCCGTGCTGGGCGGCGCTTCTGCCCTCTGCCTCGGCGGTGGTGACGGAGCACGGCGGCGCGGCGGGGCACCTCGCCAACGTGGCCCGCGAATTCGACGTGCCCGCCATCATGGGCCTATCCGGCGCGCTCTCCGCCCTCGAAGGCGCAGGTACCGTCACCGTGGACGCGGACTCGCGCACCATCTATGCGGGCCGCGTGGACGCCCTGCTCGCTCCACGGCGAAGGCCCAAAAACCTCATGATCGGCAGCCCCGTCCACGCGACGCTCGAACGCGCTGCCCGGCACATCGTGCCCCTGACGCTACGCGACCCGTCCTCACCGGACTTTCGCCCGCAATCCTGCGAGACGCTGCACGACATCACCCGCTACTGCCACGAGAAATCCGTGGACGACATGTTCGCACGCAGCGCGGACACGCCCTTCCCGGCCATGTGCAGCAAGCGCCTCGTTTGCGACGTGCCCATGCAGTACTGGGTGGTCAACCTCGACGACGGCTTCGCCAACGAACCAGAAGGCGATACCGTGCGCCTCGCCGACATTGCCAGCCGTCCCATGCTCGCCCTGTGGCGCGGCATGACGGCCGTCCCGTGGGCCGGACCGCCCGCCGTGGACACGCGGGGCTTCCTCTCCGTGCTGGCTGGTGCCGCGTCCACTCCGGGGCTCGACCCCGCAACGCGTTCTGACTTCTCCGCCCGCAACTATTTCCTGATCTCCGGCGGCTACGTGAATCTCCAATCGCGCTACGGCTTCCACTTCTCCACGGTGGAGGCCGCCATCGCCGAGGACGACGCGGGCAACTACGCCAGCCTGCACTTCAAGGGCGGCGGTGCGGACCTGCCCCGTCGCGTGCTGCGCGCCCGGCTCGTGGCCGAGGTGCTGGAGGGTCACGGCTTCCGCACCGAAGTCCGGCAGGACGCCCTCTTCGCCCGCATCGAGGGCTTTAGCGCGCCGGAAACGGAGCGCTGCCTCGCCGTGCTGGGCTACCTCATCGTGCACACGCGCCAGCTGGACATGATCATGGCCGACGCCACGGCCGCCGCCCGCGAACGCAGCCGCATCAAGACCGACCTGCTCACGGTCGTACTGGACGCGTCCGACGCATCCGACATGCCCGAAGAACCCGCGGAACATCTCGCCACCGGCGACGAGACAGCCTTTGCGAAATAATAAAAAGGCGTGCTATATCAATGCATAATGCGTTGCGAGATTTGCTGGAACGTCCCTTGCTACCGTACCGGCATGTTCCGGACGCCCCCGGAACGGGACGATGAACAAGGACCCTGAAAATGAACACGCAGGACTACCGCAGACTTCGCCTCAAACTCTCCTCAACCATACTGCTCTTCTCGCTGGTCCCGCTTCTGGCGCTGGGCTTCATCATCCACGACCAGTTCAAGCGGGCCTACACGGGCAAGGTGAAGGGACAGATGCAGGTCATCGTCAACAACAAGCGCAGCTCCATCGACATGTTCCTCGACGAGCGCATCTCCCAGTTGAAGACGCTGGCCCAGACGCACACCTTCGGCGAGCTTTCTCGTCAGAAAGCCTTGGAGGCTGTATTCCGTACGGTACAGGTCAATTCCGGCTCCTTCGTGGACATGGGCGTCATCGACGCCGACGGCAACCACACAGCCTACGTCGGCCCCTATCCGCTCAAGCACGTCAACTACAAGAACGAGCAGTGGTTCCACGAGGCCATGCTCAAAGGCGTCTACGTCAGCGACGTGTTTATGGGCTTCCGCAATTTCCCGCACATCATCGTGGCCGTCTCCGCCCACGAGGGCGACAGAAACTGGATTCTGCGCGCCACCATCGACTCCGACGTCTTCGATTCCCTTGTGCGCACAGTCCAACTCGGCGACGCGGGAGACGCATGGCTCGTCAACCGCGACGGCCAGCTCCAGACCACGCCGCGCTTCTCCGGCAAGGTTCTCGATCCTTCGCCGCTGCCCATGCTGGCCCCCTGCCCCGGCGCGCGGGTCGACGACATGGACCTCGACGGATCGCGGCGCATCGTCGGCCGCGCATGGCTAAACCGCGCCCCGTGGCTCCTTGTGGTGCTCGAAGACCCAACCGAAGAAATGTCTCCCCTGTTCCGCACCCAGTGGATCGTCATGACGCTTCTAGGCGTCGTCATGATCCTCATCCTCATAGGAACCATGCTCTCCACCAATTCCACCGTCCGCAAGCTCATCAACGCCGAACGCGAAAAGGCAGCCCTCGACGCCAGCCTCATGCAGGCGTCCAAGATGGCGGCGCTCGGCAAGCTCGCCGCTGGCGTGGCCCACGAGGTCAACAACCCGCTCTCGCTCATTCAGGAAAGCGCGGGATGGATCAAGGATCTACTGACCGAGGAGGACCCCGAGTCTATCGCGAACTTCGAGGAGATCGAGGACGCCGTGAACAAGATCGAACTGCACGTGGACCGCGCACGCAGCGTGACCCACCGCATGCTCGGCTTCGCGCGGCGCATGGAGCCCATGCAGGAAAACGTGGACGTGAACGACATCGCGGCCCAGACCCTCACCTTCCTCGAAAACGAGGCCCTCTACCGCAACATTGAGCTGACGGCCGAATTCCGGCGCGACCTGCCGCGCGTCACCACCGACACGGCGCAGGTGCAGCAGGTGCTCTTGAACATCACCGAAAACGCCATCGACGCCGTTGAGAAGGACGGTTCCGTCACCCTGCGCACCGGATACGACCGCGACGCCGAACAGGTCTTCATCACCGTCACGGACACCGGTTCCGGCATCCCCCGCGAAGACCTCGGACGCATCTTCGACCCCTTCTACACGACAAAGAAGGTCGGCGAAGGCACGGGCCTCGGCCTCGCCATCGCCTACAGCATCATGCAGAAACTCGGCGGAACCATTCTCGTGGACAGCACGCCGGGCGACGGCACGACATTCGACGTGCGACTGCCCGTTCACTCCGCGCCCGGCATGGCCAACGGCGCCTAGCGGAACCAAGGAGCACCATATGGCACAGCTCAAGGTACTGGTCGTGGACGACGAACCCGATTTTATCAAGCTCTTCGTCAAGCGCTTCTCCAAGCGCAACCTCGACGTGCACGGCGCGCATAGCGGCCCGGAGGCATTGGCGTGGCTGGCCGACAACGAGGCCGACGTCGTCGTGCTCGACGTCAAGATGCCCGGCATGGACGGCATCGAAACCCTGCGCGAACTCAAGAAGCACCACCCGCTCGTCGAGGTCATCATGCTCACCGGCCACGGTTCCGTGGAATCCGGCCTCACGGGCATGAGCCTCGGCGCGTACGACTACGTCATGAAGCCCTTCAAGATCGACGACCTGCTGGAACGCATCCTGCGCGCCCGCGACCGCAAGCGCCTTAACGAACAGCACGCGGAGCTGGGACGATGACGTGCACCCCACTCCACGCATCCCTCCCGGCCGGAACGCGCATCACCCATCTGTGCGCCGTTCCGCTGGCGGTCATGGTATGCGCGGGGCTCGCCGCCATGGTCGGAAGCGGTCCGGCATGGCTCATCCCCGCCGTAGCGGCCGCAGGCATGACCTTCGCCTCGGCCCGCCAGCTTCTCAACACCACGCCCCCCCGGCACGAACCACCCCGGGTGCTGGACGAGCAGCTCATCCAGACGCAGAAATTCGCAGCCCTCGGGCAGCTCTCCTCCGGCATCGCCCACGAGATCAACACCCCGCTGGCCATCATCGGTCAGGAAGCCGAATGGATGGAGCACCTCCTCGAACAACCGGCCGCCAGCGGCGATACGGCAACCGGACTGCGCCACAGCCTCGACCAGATCTCCACGCAGGTCGAACGCTGCCGCACCATCACCCACTCAATGCTCCAGTTCGCGCGCAAGGCGGGCACCGTCCCCCAACCCACAGACCTCAACGCCCTCGTGGAAGATATGGCGCTACTCGTCGAAAAGGACGCGCAGGGACGTGGCATACGCCTCGTTCGCAGCTACGACAGCACCCTCCCCCACGTCCCCACGGACTCGCCCCTCATGCGGCAAGTCATACTCAACATTCTGAACAATGCAGTGCAGGCCGTGGACCGCGACGGGAGCGTCTTCCTCTCCTCCGCCCGCAACGGCCAATGCGCAGCCATCGAAATTTCCGACACCGGCCCCGGCATCCCCAAGGACAGCATGGACCGCATCTTCGACCCGTTCTTCACCACCAAGCCCCCGGGCAAGGGAACGGGACTCGGCCTGTCCATCTGTCAGGGTATCGTGACCCGACTCGGCGGGACGCTCTCGGCCGAAAACCGGCCCGGTTCCGGCGCAGCGTTCACCATTCGCCTCCCACTCACAGGCCCAGAAACACCACGCGCCAACGGCCACAACCTTCGCGAGGCATGACATGGACACCAATCGCATCAACGTGCTCATCGTCGACGACGAACCCGCATTCCGCGACAACATGGTCCGCATGCTCGGCATTCAGGACGACATCACCCCCGTCTGCGCCGACTGCGGCGAGTCCGCCCTCGAAATCCTCCGGGACACCGCCTGCGACGTCGTCCTACTGGATATGAAGATGCCGGGACTCAACGCCATCGGCACCTACAAGGGCATGCGCGCCATGGGCTGCGACGCAGAGGTCATCGTCCTCACCGGACACGCCTCCGTGGACGACGCCATGGAAATGATGCGCCTAGGCGCGTTCGACTACCTCCTCAAGCCCTGCCCCACCAAGGAAATCGTACGCAAGATACGCTGGGCCTTCGAGAATTCGAAAATTCGCAGAAATCCACGCAAGGAGTGACCCCCGCGAGGGCAATCGCGGATCACATACACACCCTCCCTCGGACGGGACAATTGGCGGTTGTCCCCTCTCTCCTCCACCCGGGTCGGCTTCGGCTGACCCGGGTCCTTTCATTTTCGATGGACGACGGCGTTGCCGGGTGCGGAGCGTGGCGCCCTCGGGGGAATGCGAGGCAAGCCCGTGGAGGAGCGTGGCGCTATCCGATGAACGTGAGACAAGCCTAGGGCGGACCGTATCGTTCGCGGCCACGTGCAAGCCGTTGCCTCCGGCGGCCAAGGGATCGCGGCTCCCTTGGAACCCCGAATAAGGGGAAGGTGATCAGGAAGATGTTTAGGGCGTGTGTAGGGGAAGCGGGGCGAAGCCCAAAGGACGCGGCGGACGCCGCATACGAAAAAAGCCCCCAGCTTTCGCTGGAGGCTTTCATTCTCATGGTGCCGAAGGGGAGACTCGAACTCCCACGGCCTTTCGGCCACTACCACCTCAAGATAGCGTGTCTACCAATTCCACCACCCCGGCACGGGGTACCAGACACAATCGCGTCCGGAGACGGCGATATGGAACATTTTTTCGACCTTGGCAAGGCTTTTCTGTCATCGGCCCCAAAAAATCTTTCGCGCCACACCCGCCACCCCGGAGCGCCCCAACGTCCCCAAGCGCGGTTGTTCAAACTTTTATTATTGAAATCGGAATGTTGCATGCCTTTTGAACACAATGAACACCTACAGGGCATAACGAGCCGTATCGCCCACGATGTCCGTCGGCACAGCATATCGTTCGGTGGGGTGCGTAGGCCGTTCACACCGCTAGACCTCGCATGGCCGTGCCGTTTCGTTCACGGCCACATGCAAGACGTAGCCTCCGGCGGCCAAGGGGCCGCTGGCCCCCTGGACCCCCGACATGCGAGAGACCGTCTGCCCTTGGCGGGCCGTACGGCTTTGCGCGACAAAACCCTAGTTGGGATTCTCAAGGGCCCACGGTCCTTGAGCGGGGTCCGGGGCAGAGCCCCGGCCGCCGGAGGCCTTGCCTTCCCCTTCCCACCCTCTCGCGCACCGCGCAGGCGGTTAGTCGTCACGCGCGGCCACGCTGGTGCCATCGGCGGGCGGTTCCCAGCCGTAGCGCCCGGCGAGGAAGCTTTCCGCGGCGTGGGCGACGCTTTGCTCGCCGTTCATGAGCATATCCATCTGGCGAGTGAAAATGAGCAGGCGGCCGAGTTGGTCGAGGCGTTCGCGGGTGTCTGACGGGGAATACTTGCGATAGCGCGCCACGACGCGGTCGCTGCTGGTACGCACGCGGAAGCCGAGGGCTTCGAGGATGAGCGCGATGGCGCGGGCGCGTCGGGTGCGCCGGACGTCGTCGGCGGCACCGCCCTTGAACTCGAAGTTGATGAAGTTCTCGTTGACCACGTCGCCGCACCACGCGTCGAGAACGCTGTAGTGGTAGCCCACGCGGGAGCTGAAGTTGAGGTAACGGTCGGAAATGATGGCGTAGCTGCGGTCGCCAAAACGCTCGTGCCCGACCTCCGGCGGAGCCATCATGCGCTGGCTCATGACGGAAAGGAACCCGCCGAGGCTGACCGGAGCGGGCCCGCGCCGTTGCAGGCCGTCGTGCAGCATGCCGGACAGCAGGGCCGCGAAGGGTTCGGAGGTGACCTCATCGGGAACGACCTGCCGCGCACTGTGGGAGTGCGGAGCAAGACCACCGCCAAGGTCGATAATGTGCAGATCAAGCGGCAGCCGGGCTTCGAGGCGCACGGACACGCCGCCCGCCTGCGCGGCCATGTCGCTGATGGCGAACATCTCGCGGTAGGAGAACTCGTGGCACATGCGCATGATGTCGTGCACGGTGCGACAGTTGCCCGGGACGAAATCCGGGGATTTGGGGTCGGTGAGATTGAGGGGAATGATGTGCCGCCCCAGCGCCTCAAGGGAGCGGTGGACGGGCGTGCCGGAAAAGACGGGACGCGCGGGCATGCACTCGTGGGACAGCCCCTGCACCTCTCCGGCGTAAATGCGACGGCGGGTGGCATCCACGGTGACGACTCGTCCGGGGGCGAGGGTCATGGCCTTTGTCGCGCCGAAGACGGCGGGAACGCCGAACTCGCGCGCAAGGGAGGCCATGTGCCCGGTCACGCTGCCCGCCGCAGTGATGACCGCCGCCGAACGCGGCAGCACGACGACGTAGCGCGGCGAGGAATGGGCGGCCACCAACACCGCGCCATCCGGGAAATTCGCGAGATCCTCGTCACTACGGACAAGGTGCACCGGCCCACTGCCCACGCCGGGGCAGGCGGTGTCCCCGCCCTCCATGAGCACCTCGGCTCCCGCCACGGGCGGGGCGTCCGCCGTCTGCGAGGCTTGGGTACAGGCATGCAGGGGCCGCGATTGCAGGAAAACGAGATTACCCCGGGGATCGAGCGCCCACTCCATATCCTGCGCCACCTTGAAATGCCGTTCAAGACGCAGGGCGCAGGTGGCGAGTTCCACGGCCTGCGCATCGGAAAGACAGGGTGCGGCGGCCACGTCATCCGGCACGACGACCTCGCGCAGGTCCCCGCCCTCTCCGCCTTCAAGGCGCACGGGCTTCACGGCCACTCGACGCTCGACAAGACGCGGCGGTTCCTCGCGGGAAAGCAGATAGGCATCGGGGGTGACCACGCCATCCACGGCGTAGGGACCAAGCCCCCACACGGCGTTGACCAACACCCGATCGTCTGCGGAATCGACCGGGCTGCGGGAATACATGACGCCGCTGGCCACCGCCTCGATCATGCCGAGACAGGCCACGCTCATGGCGACATTCTCGGAGGGAATGCCCATGTGCAGGCGGTAGGCGATGGCGCGCGGCGTGAAGAGGCTGGCGAGAACCATGGAATAGGTCCGCAGCACGCGCTCGCGAGGGACGTTGAGCACGGTGAGATACTGCCCGGCAAAGGAGAGTTCCCCATCCTCGCCGATGGCGCTGGACCGCATGGCTATGGGCATGGAGGCCGCACCGGCGGCGCGGCACATGTCGGCATGGGCGGTCATGATGGCCTGCGACAAGTCCGGGGGCAGCTCGGCGGAGAGAAATAGGCGTTGCACGTCCTCGGACACGCGGGACAGGGAGGCGGTATCCGAGGGATCGGCCCCGCGCAGGGCCTTGCGAATGCCGTCCAGAATACGGCCATGCTCCACGAGGCGATAATATCCCGCAGTGGTCACGGCGAAGCCCGGCGGGACAGGAACCCCGGCGCGGCACATCTCGCCGAGGTGCGCGTTCTTGCCGCCGACCAGATGCCCCATGTCCACGGAAATGTCGCAATGCGGCATGACGAGGTCGCAATCCGGCGGCGCTGGCGGGCGTTCGGCCACGTCGAGAACCTGCGCGCGGATGCGTTCGAGATCGTCACGCAGACGCGCATGTCGGCCGCCGGAGAGGTCGTTTATGGCATCGACCATCCGCGCCGTATGAAACATGGCCCGCGAGGACTGCTCGCGCACGTAGGCCATGGTCAACGGCGTCTCGCCCCGGAGCTTCTCTTCGAGGTCTGCGATGAGAGTCAGAAGTTCGGAGTTGGATTCGAGCAGGGACTTGAAGCGCGCGTAGCGCTCGCGAAAACGCTCCGCCGCGTCGGGACGCTCGACGCGTTCCCGCCGGATTCCACGCGAAAGGAATGGCAATCGCAACATACCGTCTCGCTTTCGGGCTGGAATCCGGTCCGAGGCCGCATCACACCGAAACGTACTTGGTGGCCGGTCCCTTGCCCGTCTTTTTGAGCAGGCCCTTCTTCACGAGGTCCTGCAGGTCGTAGATGGCCGTGCGCGAGGGCAGATCGCCGCCCACGAGCTTCTGATAGCCACTGCGGGTAATCTCGCCACGGCGGCGGATGACCTCTATGGCCCGCTGCTGGCGGATATTCAACTCATCCCCCACCTCGATCGGCTCGGCCTGCGCCCGCGAGGGGCGACGCGGCGCGGCGGGCTTGGGCGATGCAGGCGGCTCCGGTCTGGCGGAGTCCGCAGATGCGCCCCACCCCGCAGGAGCGCGGTCGGAAGAGGACGCAACGCTTGCGGAGCTGGCCTCCGTTTCACTCTGCGACGGAGACGGCAGGCCAAACGGCTCCTCTGGCAACGATTCGTCCGCGCCGGTCCACGCCGATTCGATCTCGGCCCACCCGCGCGTTCTGATGCGATCGTCCTCGTCCTCCAACCGAATGTCCTCGGCCTGGATGACGGAACGCGTGCTCATGACCGCCGCGCGGGTGATGACGTTGACCAGTTCGCGAATGTTCCCCGGCCAGTCGTATTCACGCAGCTTCTCCAGCGCTCCCTTGCTGAGGGCCAACCCCTTGCGTCCGGCCACGGCCTCGGCCTTGTGCAGATAGTGCTGCGCAAGGGCCGGAATGCTCTCGCGGTGCCGCCGAAGCGGGGGGGTGGAGAGCATGATGACCTTCAGCCGGAAGTAGAGGTCCTCCCGGAAGCGTCCCTCGCGAATCTCCTCGGGGAGATCGGCGTTGGTGGCCGCAATGAGCCGGACGTTGACGTCGACCTCGCGGTCACTGCCCAGCGGCTTGATCTTGCGCATGGCAATGGCGCGCAGGAGCGACTGCTGGACCTTGGGCGACGCGGACTGAATCTCATCGAGGAACAGGGTTCCGCCATGGGCCTCCTGGAACGCGCCCTTGCGGTCGGTGCGGGCCTCGGTGAACGCGCCGCGCACGTGGCCGAACAGGGTGTCCAGCAGCAGGTTCTCGTCCAGCGCTCCACAGTTAATTGAAATGAACGGTTTCGTGCGGCGCGGGCTGTGGCGATGCACGGCCTCTGCGGCCAACTGCTTGCCGGTTCCCGTCTCGCCGACGACGAGCACGTCCACATCCACCTGTGCGGCGCGAACGATATCCGACTTGAGCTGTTCAATTTCCGGACCAATGCCGATGATCTCGGGGATGACGTCGTCCTCGGCGAGCACGGCGGGCACCTCATCATCCAAGGCCGCCTTCTCGCGCAGGCTCACATCGCGAATGGTTTCGTCACGGCGGCGTATCTCCTCGATCTGACGACGCATGATGGCGATCATCCTATTGAACGCATCGCGCAGACGCTCGGCCTCGTAGCCAGACGTCTTGACCGCGATCTCGCGGATTTCGCCCTCGTCGTGCATACGATCGACGGTTCTCGCCAACTGCATGATGGGTCGGGTCAGGCAATGGCTCACGCCAATGATCACGGCGGCGAGAAGTAACGCGGAAACTATGGTGATGATGAACATCACGTCCAGATGCTTGTAGCCCGCCGCCACGGTCAACACGCTACGATCCTCGAAGGCGATGCCACCCACCACGTGCCGCTCTCCGCCAGCCACGGGAGCATAGAACAGCGGTGCCCACGCGAGGTAGTAATCGTTCACGCTCGACGTGTGATGCCCCCTGTTCTCCTCGCGGATGATACCGCTCTGGCCGCTGCGGTTCTCGAAGACCATCCCCCAGAAGAACTTGTTGCCCGATGACGGACGAAACGCGCAGGACAGGCCGGGACGACCGAGGGTGCCCTCCATGCCCGCTCGCGCGAGATAGGTGGACAGTGCGGTCTCCTTTTTCTCCAACTCCTCGGACTGGCAGAGCATCCAGCCGTCGTTGTCGAAGAGGTAGGCGAAACGGACCTCACTGCTGCGGGGATAGCCCCACAGGGGCGATTTGTCGGAGTTGTACAGCGACAGGATGTTTCGGACATGCCGGACGTCGAGTCCGACGAAGAGTAGACCCTCGCGGCCTTCGGGACCAACGCAGGGCGTGAAGAAACGTAAGATATGGGTGGAAACGCGCTGCTGCGCGCCCTCCGGCCCCACAAACGGATATTCGATTTCGATAATGCGGGAGATACGCACCTCTCCGGGACGGATGCCTTCGGCCTCGTCGAAGGTGAGCAGCGGATTGGGACGTATGGAACCGAACTCGCCGTCCTCGGCCACGGACATATCGCCATTGCGCGATACGATCACGAAATGCCCGCCTCCATCGCTGGAAACAAACCCTGCCTCGCGATAGTCCACGCCGCCTGCGGACCTGTTTCGCGCAACAAAATCACGCAAAACATCGGCGCTCACGCCGCCTTGCGAAATAAAGAGGATATCCTCGCGACATTTCGAGAAGAGCTGTTCGACCTGATGGGAGATTGCAAGGGTCTGCACGCGAACGTTGCGTTCGAGGACGAGGTCGATGAACGAGCAGGACACTCTGTAGGAAAAGAGGCCGGATATGCCAAGGATGCAGACCACGGCCGGAATGAGCCACATGAGGAGCCGGGTGCCGATGCTCCAGAACCCGAAGCCCTCCGGACCGCCACGCAGTACCAGCGATGGAAACCTGCCGTTGAAGAGACCCATGCGCCCTCCTCCTTGCCCACATTCCCTGTACGCATCACGAAATTATCTCGCAACATCGGGCGTGGTCAATCGGTGAATAGCCCTCTCAACCTGCGGAGGTCAAACACTTTTTCACTTTGGCATACGCCTTGCTCTACGCTGGGTATCGCAAGACCGCTCCCCGGGACAGGAAAGGCAAACACCTGAACGGACCGGACGGGCGGCGGCAGGAGAGGCACCACAGGTGCCGCTCCACCAGCGGGAACATGCCGGTCATGGGCAGTAGCCGGCACTGCCCATGCCGGGGTTGGTACGAAAAAGGATTTGGACCCCAAACGAGAGACGGAGGAATAGACATGAAGAAGCGGACTCTCGGCATCTTCGCCACAGTGATGGCCTTCAACACCCTCCTTGCCAAGGCGGCGTGGGCGGGCGGCAAAAAGGCCAGCGACCTCGTTGTCGTGGCCGACACACGGCTCATCAATTCCGAAATCATGCGGTACTTCGCGGACCTCTACAACACGAACATTCTGCTGTTCGCCGTATGGGCCGTTGTTCTCACCGCCGTGATGGGATGCGTTCTCGGCTGGCTCATGGACAAGGTCATGGAACGCACCGGCATCGACCTGCACTCGCGCAAGATCGTCGAACACTAGGACACAGGGAGGAACGTCATGGCTGATATGAGCTGGCTCTACATGTACATGCCCATCGCAGGCGTGCACATCTTCTGGCCGGGACTGGTACTCATCGGTTTCTCGGTCGGCGTCATCGGCGGGTTCTTCGGCATGGGCGGTGCCTGGATGGTTACCCCCGGCCTGAACATTCTCGGCTTCCCCATGGCATTCGCCATCGGCACGGACATTGCCCACATCGCGGGCAAATCCATGATCTCCACCATGCGCCACTCCAAGTTCGGCAACGTGGACTACAAGCTCGGCATCGTCATGCTCGTAGGCACAATGGTCGGCATCGAAATAGGTGCACAGATCGTCATGTACCTTGAGCGTCTCGGCATGGTCGGCTCCGTGGTCCGCTGGGTCTACGTGGTCTTCCTGGCCCTCATCGCCTGGATGGTCTTCTACGACTACGCCAAGGCCGTGAAGAACAAGAAGATGGGCAAGACCGGCGAGCACGGCGCTGAAGGCGTGACCTGGTACAAGACCCTCCACAAGCTGAACATTCCCCCGATGGTGCACTTCACCCGCTCCGGCTTCACCTGCTCGGCGTGGCTGCCCATCATGGTCTCCATGGTTACCGGCGTTCTGGCTGGCTTCCTCGGCATCGGCGGCGGCCTGCTCCGCATGCCCGCCCTCGTCTACCTCATTGGCTGCCCGACCCACGTGGCCGTCGGCACCGACCTCTTCGAGGTTATGATCTCCGGCCTGTACGGCGCCTTCACCTACACACTGAAGGGCCGCATCGAAATCGTGGCCGTGTTCGTGATGCTCACCGGCGCCGCCATCGGCGCGCAGATCGGCACCGTCGCCACCAAGTACTCCAAGGGCTACGGCATCCGCCTCGCTTTCGGCGCGGCCGTGCTGTGCTGCATGATCTCCATCATCCTGAAGCAGGTTGGCCTCACCGCCGCCGCTGCAGTGCTCATTCTCTCCACCATCGGCGTCATCTGCCTGATGATCATCAAGATCATGTGGGTTGGTGCCTCTCAGGAGCTTCGCGAGAAGAAGGCCCGCGAACAGGCCAACGCCTGACCGAAAGAAACAAGGGAGTTATGAAATGAAGCGCATCATCACCATTCTGGCTTCGGCCCTGATCCTCTCCTGCCTCACCATCGGCAGCGCCTTCGCGGCGGAGGTCGTGCAGGGCAAATGCCTCGGATACGATACCGCAGCCGCCACCATCGAGGTGGAGGAATACGATATCAACTTCTCCAAGGATCACCCCTACGGCCACTCCACGGGTATCCGCTCGCTCTTCAACGTCAAGGAAGCGAAGATCGGCATCACCCCCGAGACCGGCGACGTCCTGCGCATCGCCTACGATGTGAAGGGGTCCCAGAAGATGGCCCTCAAGGTCATGAACGTCTCCAAGCAGGACCTTTCGAAGAAGTAACGCAAACGTCGGCCCGCGCGCCCCGCTTCCCCGGGGCGCGCGGCACCGGCTGGAGAGAACGGACATGCTCAACGTACGCGACGTAAAAGACAGATTGAACGCACGGCAGAGGGTCGTCGTGGTCATCATGGACATCATGCTGCTGCTCGAACTCTGCCTGTGCATGTACTACGGGTCTGCCAAGGCGGAGAACCTGACCATCTTCTTCCTCAAGGTCTACCTCCCCGCGCTCCTGGTCACCGTGATCACCGCGCGGATATTCATCCGCAGGTTCAGAACCAACGAAACCGTCGCCGAGGCCGAAGCCGCATGACCCACGCCATCCCGAGAAACAGGGCGGAACGCCGCAAGGGCATCGCGGACCTCTGCCAGAAGCTGACCCTCGTCATGTGCTCGCTGGTACTCCTCGGCGCGCTGGACGGAATGCAGGCCGGCTTCCGCACGGACAAGACCATGTTCTGCGTGGTCCGTGGCGAAGAGACCCTCGTCTCGGGTGACCTGTACATCCCGCCGGGCGAACAGGGCGTACGCGTCCATGCCGAGGCGGAGAACAGCGCGCCGGGAACCAATCTCGACGGCTACATCCGCTACAGCACCACTGCGCCCGGCCTGTCCATGCATTTCATCGAGATCAAGGGCCGCCTGTGGCGCGGGCTGCTGCGGGTCTCGGACTCCGCTGCCCTCGGTGACGCCCGGCTCGACGTATTTCTGCGAGGCTGCCCGCCAGAGGAGCTGGCCCCCTACCACACCGTACGCATTGTGCCCGACCGCGCCGCCCTCGCCGCCAGCCAGCTCTCCCTGTTCCGCCGCATCTTCGGCGTGGAACCGTGGTGGGTGATGCTCGGCGCGATGCCGCTGGCCGCGCTGTGCGGGCTGGCCGTCTTCCGCGAGAAGGGCCGCGAGATGAACAGACTGCTCGCAAACGGCGTGGCCCCCATCTATAAGCTCGCCCGCCGCGGCGACCACTGGGAGGTCGTATTCGGCCTCGGAACGAACCACGGCGTACGCGAAGGGGACACCCTCGCCATTCTCGACCGGAACCTCGCCCCGGTCGGCAGTCTGACCGCACATACCGTGCAAAACGAAATTTCCCACGCCAACGTGGACATGCGCACCAAGATAGCCCCGAGCTTCTTCGTCGCGCTGCGAAACTAGCCAGAACCCCGGACCGGACCGAGGAGAACCAACGTGCACGACACCAATAACGACACCCCAATCGCCTGCCTCTGGGAAGCCGACGGCAAGACGTACACTGTGGGCATCGTCGGCACCGGTCCGGGTTTCCTATCCATCGTGGAGGTCCTCTCCTGCGAGGACTATGAGGAATTCCTGCCGCCCATGCGCCTTGTGGCCGTGGCCGAGCCGAAATTCAACCTAAACTGGGTGCGCACCCTGCGCTCGCGCGGGGTGGCCGTTCACGAGTCGTGGGCGGCCATGCTCGACACGCACCCGGATATCGACATCGTCATCGACCTAACCGGTAGCTCGGCAACCGTCCGCGAACTGCGCGACGCACTGCCGCCGCACGTGTCACTCATGGACCGGGGGGCCGCCGTCTTCCTGTGCGGGCTGCACAGCCTGTTTCAGGCCGGAGCGCACACCCGCTCGCGCCTGCAGAGCAGCGAGGCGCTGCTCTACGCCGTGGCCGGGCAGATCCGCGAAGACATTATGCTCCTCGACCTGCGCGGACGCGTGGAGGACATGAACATCCACGTCCAGACGCGCACAGGAGCCGCACGCCATGAGCTCATCGGCAAGCCCTGCTGGAACGTGCAGACCCTGACACAGGGCACCCCCTTCTGCCGTGGGCCGAACCGCAAATGCCCGTTCCACACCACGCTGACCACGCGGGCCAAGGCCGAAGCACTGCTCACACGGGTCGATCCCGAGGGAAACCTCATGTATTTCCGCGTGTACTCCTACCCCATCTTCGGCGAAAGCGGAGACATGGAACACGTGATGATCATGCGCCGCGACATCACCTCCCGCACACGGCGCGAGCGCCAGTTGAGCCAATCCGAGAAACTGGCCGTCATCGGCGAAATGAGCATGTACCTCGCCCACGAGATCAAGAACCCGCTCTTCGCCATCGGCGGTTTCGTCCACGCACTCATGCGCTCCGAAGCCATTGTCGGCAAGGACCGCGAGAAGCTGGAGATCATACAGGAGGAATGCCTGCGACTGGACCGCATCCTCGGCAGCATCCTCAGCTTCGCCCGCCCGTCCAAGGACCCGTCCGAATCCGTGGACCTCGCCGCCGTGGTCTCCCAGGTGGCGGAGCTGATGCGCATCGGCTACGGCAAGCAGAACTACGAATTCGACACGCGAAGCGACTACCCGCTGCCCAAGGTGCAGGGCGGGGCGGACCGCATCAAGCAGTGTCTCATCAACATTCTCAAGAATTCGATGGAAGCCATGCCCGGCGGCGGGAAGATCGTCATCTCGACGGGAACCAGCGGGGACATGGTGGCCCTGATCGTGGAGGACACGGGCCGAGGAATGAGCCAGAGCGAGATGGAACGGGCCTTCAGCCCCTTCTACACCACGAAGGACCAGGGCTCGGGCCTCGGTCTGGCCATGATAAAGAAGATCATCGAGGAATTCGGCGGACGCGTCGAGCTACACAGCAGGGAAGGCCATGGAACCACAGTGACGCTCCTCTTCATGCCCTATCTGGCCGAACGCTGGGCACCCGGAGAGGCGCTTCCCGCAAATGCGGATGCGGAAACCATGACTCCCGGTCCCGATATCGCGCCCCATCGGGACCACGGCGCGGACGCCAAACAATGACCGCCTCCATACGCAGGGGACGACGGCCGACGCACCACCCGGCCGTCGTCCCGCACCCTCCCACAACCGGCACGGCCGGGGACATCGGGTCCCCGGCCAACCGGCAGGAGGGAACCACACGCGCCGCGCGACGCTGAACGCGCCCTTACACAAGAAACCCGCCCGTCCCATCCACGGGCATCATGGCACCCCCCCTACGCGAAGAGCCCCGGACCGGCATCCGGGGCTCTGTCGTGTGGTTGGGCCAAGAAAAAAAGCACGGCAGGACGAGGTCCTCGCGCGTCGCATCCAAGGGAATTGGCCTGCGATCAGCCGCGCCCCATCATGCGCTGGCGGACGAATTCTCCCATGATGATGGCCGCCGCCTGCGCCACGTTGAGGGAGTCGAAATCCCGCCCCAGCGGAATCGTTAATCTTTTCGAGCATCTTTTCGCGACATTGGGGCGTATCCCCTTCTCCTCATTGCCCATCACGAGAACTGCCGGAGTTGACAAGGCTTGCGTGTACATGTTCTGTCCGGCTGGATCGACTATGGCTCCGTAGATGGGCCAGCCCAACTCCTCGCAGCGGTCGAGCGCCCGCGAGAGGTTGACCACCCGGGCCACGGGCAGCCGCGTCAGCGCCCCGGCCGAGGACTTCACGGCCGCCGCGCCAAGGTACGCCGTACGGTCCTTGGGGACGACGAGTCCCGCGCCGCCAAGCGCATACAGCGTTCTGGCCATGGCGCCGACGTTGCCCGGATCCTGCACCTGGTCGAGTGCGACGATGAGCGGCAGCGGCGCATCCGCTGCGCGTTGCAAAAGTTCCTCCAGATCCGTGTATCCCGTGGCCGAGGTGCGTGCCAAAACGCCCTGATGATTGCCGGGGAACATGCGTTCCATGTCCGCCCGGCCCACCATGCGAAAGCGGACCCGCGCCTCGCGGCATGCGTCGAGAATGACGCCGATGTCACGATTCTTCGCCCCCTCGACAACGAAGACCATGTCGACGTTGTCGGGACTGTTGCGGACGAGTTCCAGAACGGGCTTGCGGCCCGGAACGAGATTGTCCGCAGCCTCGGCGGACTGCCGAACGTTTTCCTTGTTGTGCATTGCGTTGCGATTCCTGCCGTGCGCAGCCAGAAAAACGGGGAAGCATGCAGCGGACACCCCCTGCCCCCTTCCCGATTTCTCTTGACTTCGAACTGCTGTTTTCTAGATATTTCCTTAACTTTGCATGCTCAAACGAGCGGAAACACATCCTGAGCCGATGATACAATACGCACCCACCCACGCGACCGCATGCCGGTCCGTCACGAGAGTCTCGCGTCCCGCGGTCCGTCTCGTCCTCATCCTCGCGCTCACGCTGTCGCTGGCTGGCCTTTCCGCCTGCGCCACAGTGAAGCGCGATGCGGGAAGCGACGCATCCCTCGCCGTTCAGGAGGTCTCGCGCGCCGATATGGAGAGCGCACCGGAACACGGCGAAGAACCGGAACAACCAACCGAAGACGCCGTCGCGGAATTCGCGGAGAAGGACTCGGCGACCCCGCTCTCCCCACAGGAAGAGCAGGCGCTGGCCACGCAGGCCGACATCACCTTCGAGTTGGACTCCGTGGAAACCAAGGAGATGCTCTCCTTCTTCCGGTATTTTACCCACGACGAGAAGGGGCGCAAGCACTTCACCCGCTGGCTCGAACGTTCCGAAGCCTATCTGCCCTACGTGCGGCAGGTCTTCGCCGAACGCGGCCTGCCCCACGACCTCGTCTACCTGCCCTTCGTCGAAAGCGGCTACAACCCCCGCGCAGGCTCCCACGCTGGTGCCAAGGGTCTGTGGCAGTTCATGCCCTTCACCGGCAAGAAGTACGGGCTCAACGTGGGCTGGTGGCTCGACGAGCGCTACGACCCCTACAAGTCCACCATAGCCGCGGCAGACTACCTCTCCAAGCTGCATGACGACTTCGACGACTGGTATCTCGCACTGGCCGCCTACAACGCCGGAGAAGGCCGCGTCATGCGCGCCGTGAAAAGCTCCGGCTGCGACGACTTCTTCAAGCTCTCCCAGATGCAGCAGGACCGTTGGCGTCGCGGCAAGCGGCTCTACTACCTGCCCAAGGAGACCCGCAACTACGTTCCCAAGCTCATGGCCGTCATCAAGATCGTGCGCAACCTCGAAGCGCTGGGCTTCACGCAGCCCAACTGGGACGCCCCGGCCAACATCGCCGCCGTCCAGACCCGCCCGCGCACGGACCTGCGTGCCATGTCCAAGGCCATCGGCATGCCGTGGGACGACTTCCGGACCATGAACCCGGCCTACGTCGAGTCTGGAACCCACCCCGAGCGCAAGAGCACCATCTACGTGCCCACCGACCGAGCCGACGCCGCACGGGCCTATCTGGCCAGCTCCGGCTTCAGGGAATACTCGGGCTACTACACCTTCTACAAGGTGCGCAAGGGCGACTCGTGGTACCGCATATCCAACCGCTTCGGCGTGCCCATCGCGGTGCTCAAGTCCTACAACGACAGGACCGGAAACCTTCTGCGGCCCGGCCAGAGCATCAAAGTCCCCGGCAAGGGAACCTCGGGCATGCTGGCCGAAAAGCTCCGCGAGTCCGACTCCAAGTCCGCAGCGCCCGCCCGCGTGGCCACGCGCTCTAAGGGCAGCTACACCGTGCGCAAGGGTGACAGCCTGTGGTCCGTCGCCCGCGACCATGGCGTAAGCATGGGCTCCCTCGCGCGCGTGAACAACCTGTCCACCCGCGCCCGCATCCACACGGGGCAGAAACTCGCCCTGCCGGATACGGGAACCTCCACCGACCGCACCCGCCAGCTCGCCCAGTCGCGCTCCAACTACAGCGTGAAGAGCGGCGATACCCTGTGGGGCGTGGCCAAGCGCTTCAACACCACAGTGGGCACCCTCGCCCGCGCCAACGGTATCTCCCGCGACGAGACGCTGCGCCCCGGCCAGAATCTCTACATCCCCGATCAGGGAGCCAACGCCGCGCGCCTCGCCCGAAACGAAGCCAAGAAGGCCACCCAAACCATCACCTACAGGGTCTGCTCCGGCGATACCCTCTACGACATCGCCAAGCGCTTCGGCGTCACCACGCGCAACATCATGGCGTGGAACAACCTCTCCTCGCCGGACATCCGCCCCGGCGACAGCCTCAAGCTCTACCAGTAGCCACAAGGGACCCCTCGGGGTCCCTTTTTTTCGCTACCTGCAGCGACCGTCGCCGTGGGTGGGGCGTGACGTAGGCTTGCCCTAGCCGAAACGTATCGTTCACGGCCACATGCAAGACGTAGGCTCCGCCGGCCAAGGGGCCGCTGGCCCCCTGGACCCCCGACATGCGATGGACGTGGGTGCCCTTGGCGAGCTGTGCGGCTTTGCACGACGAAGCCCTAGTGAGGATTGTCAAGGGGGTCACCCCCTTGACCGGGTCCGGGCAGAGCCCGGCCGCCGGAGGCATCCATTTCGCCCCGCCCAGCCCCTCGGCTACCCCTTGACGCAATCCGTTTCGGGCACTACTAGTTGAAAACGAATTTCACTATCACCGAATTAGAATACGCATTGCGCACAACCAAAAAGTGCACAGGTGGAGGGTTCCATGACGAATTTCTGGGACGTGGCGGCGGTGGTCGTCATCATTACGGTGGCGGCGCTGTATCTTGTGTGGCGCTACACGCGCAAGGGCAATGGGTCCGGTTGCGGTTGCGGCTGCGACGGATGTGACAGCGGCGCGAAGGGCGGCAAGGGCTTGCCCATGGACGGCGGCTGCGGCGGTTGCGGAGGCTGCGGCGGCGCGTAGAATGAGCTTCGGTTCAGCGCAGGCGAAACGCGATTTCTCATCATGAACAGGACGCGAGGGAGATGACTGGACAGATTTCGAACGGGGAGAAAAGGCGGATTCTCGCGCCGGTGCAGGGCATGCACTGCGCGGCGTGCTCGGGACGCATCGAACGCGTGGTGGGTGGCATGGAGGGCGTGGACGTGGCGAACGTCAACCTCGCCGCAGAGACGTTGGACGTGACCTTCGATCCATCGCGCACGGATTTCGAGGCCATTGCCACACGCGTGCGCGAACTGGGCTTCGACACGCAGGCCCCGGCGCAGACGCGTAGCGTGACGCTGGCCCTCGGCGGCATGCACTGCGCGGCGTGCTCGGGCCGCATCGAACGCGTTGTGGGTGGCATGGAGGGCGTGAAATCCGCCGCCGTGAATCTGGCTGCGGAGACGGGAGCCTTTGAATTCGATCCCGACCTCACCTCGCAACGCGCCATCAGGGAGGCCATCGCGAATCTCGGCTTCACCTCGCAGCCCGTTTCGGCCACGGCAGATGCCTTCGACACGCGTCGCCGGGAGGCGATGGACAGACTGGACGCCGCGCGGCGACGGCTCATTCCGGCCTTCGCGTTCGCCCTGCCGCTTCTGGTGCTCTCCATGGGGCACATGGTGGGCATGCCGCTTCCCGCGTGGCTCGACCCGGCGCACTCCCCGCTGGCCTTCGCGCTTGCGCAGTTGGCCCTGACGCTGCCGGTGGTGTGGTCCGGGCGGCACTTCTACCTGCGCGGATTCCCCAACCTGTGGCGACGCACGCCGGACATGGACTCGCTCATCGCCGTGGGCACGGGCGCGGCGCTGGCCTACAGCCTGTGGAACACCATGGAGATCGCGCTAGGCGTCAATGCCCACACGCGGGCCATGGATCTGTATTACGAATCCGCCGCCGTGCTCATCGCCATGATTTCACTTGGCAAATTTTTCGAGGCGCGCTCGCGCATCCAGACCACGGATGCCATCCGCGCGCTGATGCGCCTTGCCCCGGACACCGCCCTCTTGGTGGACGAGAACGGCACCCAGCGCGAGGTTCCGGCCGAAGAGGTGGAACCGGGCGACCTGCTCCTGGTGCGCCCCGGTGAGCGGATTCCCGTGGACGGGACCGTGGTGTCCGGGCGTTCCGGCGTGGACGAGTCCATGTTGACGGGCGAATCGCTCCCCGTGACGCGCGACGTGGGCGACAGGGTTGCCGGCGGCACTATGAACGGCTCGGGAGCGCTGACCATCCGGGCCGACCGCGTTGGCGACGACACCACGCTGGCCCGCATCATCCGCATGGTTCGCGATGCGCAGGGTTCCAAGGCCCCCATCGCCGACCTCGCCGATCGCGTAAGCTTCCACTTCGTGCCTGCGGTCATGACCGTGGCCGTGGTGGCGAGCGTGGCATGGTATGCGTCCGGTGCGGAATTCCCCTTCGCGCTGCGAATCTTCGTGGCCGTGCTGGTCATCGCCTGCCCGTGCGCCATGGGCCTTGCCACGCCGACCTCGATCATGGTCGGTACCGGACGAGGCGCGCAGCTGGGGGTTCTGGTCAAGAGCGGTCAGGCCTTGCAGGCCGCGCAGGGCGTGCGGGCCGTGATCTTCGACAAGACCGGCACCCTGACCCACGGCAAGCCTGAATTGACGGACCTCGTGGCGCTACCCGGCGCAAAGCGAGACGAAGCGGAACTTCTGGCGCTTGCCGCAGGAGCCGAGGGCGTATCCGAGCATCCCCTTGCCCGCGCCGTGACGGCTGCGGCCGAGACGCGCGGTGTAACACCGGCGACGCAGACGGCCTTCGAGGCCCTGCCCGGACGCGGCATCCGCGCCACCGTGGCCGGACGCGAGGTGCTCATCGGCAACCAGGAATGCATGACGCAGAACGCGGTGGTCGGAGCCGAGGGAGCAGAGGCCGCCGTGGCTGCGGAGCGCCTCGCCGCCGAGGCCAAGACGGTGCTGTTCATGGCCGTGGATGGCGCGCTGGCTGGCCTTCTGGCCGTCGCGGACACCATGCGCGACGAGGCTCCCGGGGTCGTGGCCGAACTGCGGCGGATGGGGCTTCGCGTGATCATGCTCACCGGCGACGCCGAGAATACCGCCCGGGCCATCGCGGCGCAGGCGGGCATCGACGAGGTGGCCTCGCGGGTACTGCCCGAGCGCAAGGCCGAGGTCGTGCGCGAATTGCAGGAGAAGGGGCTGGCCGTGGCCATGGTGGGTGACGGCATCAACGACGCCCCGGCGCTGGCGCAGGCGGATTGCGGCGTGGCCATGGGTTCCGGTATCGACGTGGCCGTGGATTCGGGCGACGTGGTGCTGGTGCGCAGTTCGCTGCACAGCGTGGTGACGGCACTCTCGCTGTCGCGCGCGGTGATGCGCAACATCCGGCAGAATCTCTTCTGGGCCTTCGCCTTCAACACGCTGGGCATTCCCGTGGCGGCAGGCGTGCTGCACATCTTCGGCGGGCCGACCCTCAATCCCATGATCGCGGGAACGGCCATGGCGCTGTCCTCGGTGACAGTGGTCTCCAACGCCCTTCGCCTTCGATTCTTCCGGGGCTAGCCTCGGAAGAATTCCAGACTTTGGCGGTCCGTTGTCCCTGTGGGACGGCGGACCGCCTTTCGCGTTCAAGCACCCAGATAGTCGAGAAAGATGGCGACGCATTCCGGGCACAGATGCGTGCCGCGCGCGTCGTTGATGATTTGCAGGACCGTGCCTTCGGGCATGGGGTCCCGATAGGGGCGCGTGCTGGTGAGGGCGTGGTAGATGTCGCCCACGGCGATGATGCGGGCGAAAAGCGGAATCTCGCCATTTTTGAGGCCATGCGGATAGCCCGTTCCATCGAGGCGCTCGTGGTGGCTCTGCACGGCGGGGATGAGGTCGCTCATGGACGGGATGGGGCGCAGGATATCCGCCCCGATGGTGGGATGCGTCTTGATGATCTCGTATTCCGCCTGCGTGAGCTTGCCCGGCTTGAGGAGCACCGCATCCGGAATGCCGATCTTTCCAAGGTCGTGCAGGCGGGCGGCGATTTCGAGCTTCTCCATCTGGTCCCGGTCGAGCCCCATCTTGCGGCCCATGCCCACGGCGATCTCCGCCACGGCCTCGGAATGGCCTCGGGTATAGAGATCGCGGGCTTCTAGCGCCTGAATGAGCGACGTGATGGAGGCCAGCAGCAAGCCATGCTCCGCCTGCAGGCGTTCCTTCTCGTGCAGGAGCTTCAGGAAGTGGTCCGAAAGGAGCTTCTCAGCCACATGCACGAGGTGCTGACCATTGAAGGGCTTGGGCACGTAGGCCGCCGCTCCGGCGCGATACAGACGGCGGATAGTGCCCTGATCGGCCTGCGAAGTCATGACGAGAAAGGGGATGGCCAACCAGCGCTCGTCGGCCTTGAGGGCGGTCAGGAGTTCAAGCCCGTTCATCACGGGCATCTCCAGATCGCTGACAATGAGATCGACCCGGCCATTGGCCGAAAGGATGTCCAGCGCCTGCTTGCCATTCTCGGCGGTGACGACGCGGAATCGCGCCTGTTCCAGTTCGCGCTTCACGCTGCCGCGCACGAGCTGGGAGTCGTCAACCACGAGGACGAGCCTGTCGCGAACGATGTCGGCCCGCTCAAGCATGTCACGAATGGCGCGGCGGAAGACGTCGCTGCCGCCGGACTTGGGCAGGTAGCCATCGGCCCCGACGCGAAAGCCGTGCTCCACGGCGCTCTCGTTGTCGCGGGAGCTACAGATGACCACGGGAATGGTGCAGGTGACGGGGTCGCCCTTGAGCTTCTCGCACAGGGTGAAGCCGTCCATGCGGGGCATGTCCACATCAGAGATGATGAGATCGAAGTGGTCCGCGTGGGCTTTCTCGAAACCGTCAATGCCGTCGTTGGCCTGCGTGACGAGTGCTCCTATCTGCTGCAATTCCCGCTGGATGGCCTTGCGGATCAGTCTGGAGTCATCGACGACGAGGATCTTGGGCTGTGACATGGACCGAGTGTTATTGCATTTGCGTGCGGAGTGCAATGGTTGTCCTGTTACGTGATATCGCGTCGTCAATACCCTGTGCGTACGCATGGTTGCCGTCCTCACGTGAACTACGTCCGCGCCCCGGCCTGATGTGGTCGGTTGGCCAGATGCGCGCCCCTTCTCCCCCGAGGACGACGGTCCAAGGCCGCTCCTTGTCGCTTGTGTTCAAAACAGAGGTAACCGCTCGTCAAAAAAGAATTTTTTATGAACACACGCCCCAAAACGCCATACAGGCCATCACCAGCCAACTTCTGTGAGCTAGACGGCATACCAGCACGATGATACCCGCATCGAACTGTGCGAACGCCGAAAAAATCGGAATACGTAAACCTACCCCTGTGGAAAACTCGACTGGCGGGGTGATGCCCCCTCCACCTGCGGCGCAGGCCCGGACCAACACGTCACGCGGTATGTGCAATCGCAATGTATTTTGATATGTTCCGCAGACATCAGGCACGTGTGCCGTCATTGCGTCTACGCGGCGGCGTCCACGCAGAAGCACCGGACGGAAACGCATGGCCCCACACGAGGCTGGAAACGGCTCACCGCCAATGCCCCTGTGGAGATGACAAACCCGGCACGAGTGGGTAGAGGTGTGCCGATGCGGCGAACGCCGCGAACTTGACGCACAAGAAGGAGCCACATGGCCAGACCGAGACCGCTTTCCGTGAAGAAACTCCGGGCCGAGATGGACCCGGAGAGCATCTCCTATGCGGATAGTCGTGAAATTTCAGAATATTCCAAGGTGAAGCCGCCGCAGCCGCGTGCGCTGATGGCCCTCGAAATGGGGCTTGCCATCGACGATCCTGGCTACAACGTCTACGTCGCCGGAGACCCGAACCTCGGCCGGACCTATCTCGTGCGGCAGTTCCTCGAGCCTCGCGCCGCGAAGATGCCGCGCCCGCGGGATCTCGCCTACGTTTACAACTTCCTCGACCCGGATCGCCCGCGCATCCTGAGCCTGCCCGCCGGTGGCGGAAAGCGGCTCAAGAAGGCGCTGGACGCCGCCATCGCCGACATCCGTCGCGAGGTTCCCGAAAAGCTGGAGCAGGATTCCTTCGCCCGCAAGAGCGAAACCCTGCTGCGCACCTTTCAGGACCGCCGCGAAGAAATGCTGCGCGACATGGAGCAGCGCGCCTCGGCGCAGGGCTTCGAGCTGGAGGTGGACGAACAGGGCGGCATGACCCTCTACCCGCTGGTGGAGGGCAAGGTCGTCACCGAGGTCGATTTCGACCGGCTGGATTCGGACCTGCGCACCCGCCTCAAGAAGCGCGGAGACGATCTCCTCGCCGAGATGACCAAAAGCCTGCGCAGGCTCACCCGCGACGAGCGCGACTACCGCGAGGATAGGCGCAAGCTGGAGCGCGGCGTGGTCACCTCCGTGATGAACCGCTACCTCGGTCCGCTGACCGAAGAATATGCCGACGACGAGGGCGTCTCCGGATTCCTCAAGGCCCTACGCGCGGACATCATTGAGAGCATGGACCAGTTCCTGCCCTCGGACGCCGCCCCGCCCACGGGCATGCAGGCGCTGTTCGACAGCGGCTCGCAGGACGACTTCTTCGTCCGCTACACCATCAGCCGCTTCGTGGACAACTGCGCGGCCAAGGGTGCACCCATCGTCTTCGAGAACCACCCCACGATATCCAATCTGCTGGGCAGCGTGGAGCGCGAGGCCGAGATGGGCGCCCTGTACACGGACTTCACGCTCATCAAGTCCGGCGCGCTGCACCGCGCCAACGGCGGCTTCCTCGTCCTGCGCATGGAAGACCTCATTCAGGTTCCGGACGCATGGGACGGACTGCTGCGCGCCCTGCGCGCGGGCAAAAGCAAAATCGAGGATCTCGCCGACCACGAGGCCGCACGCACCAAGACCATCGAGCCGGAACCCGTGCCGCTGTCCGTGAAGGTCGTGCTCATCGGCTCCGACGAGCTCTACGAGACACTTTTCGCGGTGGACGACCGCTTCTCCAAGCTCTTCAAGCTCAAGGCGCACATGCAGGACACCGTTCCCCGCACGGCCACGTCCATCAAGGGCTACCTCGGCGTGCTGGCCCGCATGATCCGCGACGGCAACTTCCAGCCCTTCGACCGGGGCGCGCTGGCCGGGCTGGTGGACCACGCCTCGCGCATGGCCGAGGACCAGCAGAAGCTGTCCCTGCGCCTGCCGCTGGTGCGCGAACTCATGATCGAGGCCTCCGCGCTCGCCCGCATGGAAGGCCACGAGCTAGTCACCCGCGAGCTGCTCGAAAAGGCCTCGCGCAACCGTGATTTCCGCGCCAACCTCTATGAAGAGGAATTCATGGGCGACTATGACCGCCAGCTCATCAAGGTCGCCACCTCCGGGTCCGGCGTGGGCAGGGTCAACGGTCTGGCCGTAACCATGTTCGGCGATTACGAGTTCGGCTTGCCGCACCAGATTTCCTGCACCGTGGGCGTGGGCCATGGCGGCATTCTCGACCTCGAACGCGAGGCCGAACTGGGCGGCCCCATCCACACCAAGGGCATGATGATCCTCAAGAGCTGCCTGCTGAGGCTCTTCGCGCAGGACAAGCCCCTCGTGCTCACCGGTAGCCTGTGTTTCGAGCAGTCCTACGTCGAAGTCGAGGGCGACTCCGCCTCCGGAGCCGAACTCGCCGCCCTGCTCTCGGCCATTTCCGGTGTGCCCATCGACCACTCGCTGGCCTTCACCGGTGCAGTCAGCCAGACCGGCGCGATCATGGCCGTGGGCGGCGTCACCCGCAAGATCGAAGGCTTCTTCCAGGTCTGCAAGCGCCGGGGCCTCAATGGCAATCAGGGCGTCATCGTCCCGCAGGACAACGTGGTACACCTCATGCTCGGCACCGAAGTGGTGGAAGCCGTGCGCGATGGCAAATTCCACATCTACCCCGTGTCCACCATCGAGCAGGCCATGGAAACCCTCACCGGACTTCCGGCCGGAAAGCGCCGCGCCTCCGGGAGCTTCCCCGCTGGCACCCTCTACCGCCGCGTGGACGACAGACTTGCCGAGCTGGCCGAACTGGCCGCCAAGCAGCAGCCGGACGACTGATCCGCGCCGCGCATCATCGCCATTACAGGGCGCGCTCCTTCGGGAGCGCGCCCTTTTTCGTGTCGTCGCAGGGGGGGCGTATCGTTCGTTGCCCGATGCGGGACATGGCCTCCGGCGGCCGGGGCTTTGCCCCGGACCCCAGTCAAGGAAATGATTTCCTTGACAATCCTCACTAAGGCTTCGCCCCGATAAGCCGCACGGTGCGCCAAGGGCACCCACGTCCATCGCATGTCGGGGGTCCAGGGGGCCAGCGGCCCCTTGGCCGGCGGAGCCTACGGCTTGCATGTGGCAATGAACGATACGGTCCGTCTCACCGCCCCATGGCGTCGGTTGTTCGTTGTGTTCGTATCACACATATCGTACTGAAATAGCACACTAAAATGCTGTTCACAACGCACATGCGCAGACGTGCCGGAGGCCACGGATGGATAGGGAGGACATGGGATTGAGGAGGCATCCTTGCAAAAGGACGTGAAGAGGGGCATGGTCCTGTGCGTCTGAACTCTATTTTTCCGGGAGGATATGCACCATGGACAGCTTTGCCGAAATTCTGAAGGACATGGACTTCGAATTCTTCGCCACCGGGCAGTATGGCATGGGCGCCGAGGAGGCGCGTGCCCTCATTGGCAACGATCATTTCATCTTTCTGGACGTCCGCGCGGACGAGGAAGTGAAGTACCTGAGCTTCCCCTTCGCCAAGCACATTCCGCTTCGCGAACTTCCGGAGCGGCTGGGCGAACTGCCGCGCGACAAGTTCATCATTCCCTTCTGTGCCACTGCATTCCGCGCGGCGATGGCCTTCGCCTTCCTGCTGAGCCACGGCTATCTCGAAGTAAAGGGACTCAACGTGGGATCGGACGCCTTCGCGGCGGTGCTGAAGCCCGGCGCATTGTACAATCTGGAGAAAGCTGGCGCAGGCCTTGCGCGCTAGGCCGGTATACCTTATAAATTGATGTATTGCTCCTCGCCGCGTCCGCCCCGTTTGCACGTCAGTCCACCGGCGGCGCAACGCTCCGGGCGGGCTGTCCCCGTTCAGGACTTTACAAAGCCCCCCCTTTGCGGGTAGAGCATCACTCTTGTTTTTCAATCGACACTAAAGGGAGGAATCCATAATGGCCCACAAGAAGCATGAGCGTCTCAAGGAGCTCGACCGCAAGCGCAAGCGCAAGGAAGAGCGTATCAAGGAGCGCATCCGCGAAGCCAAAGCCGCTGCCAAGAAGTAATTTTTTCCCGCGCGGTTGCCGGGTGGGCCTCCTTGCGCCCTGGAGCCCCACCCAGCTAACGCTCGCCCTCTTTTGACGGGCGCTTTCTTGACAACCTTGCGCGGCGGACTTACCTGCTGGCGACAATCCAGACGACCGCATGAGGTGATTCGAATGCCTATCTACGAGTACCGTTGTACCGAATGTGAGCAAATTTTCGAGGAGTGGCAGCGCGACTTCGACTCCCACGAAGTTCCGTGCCCCGTCTGCGGTGCGAAATCGCAGCGCCTCATTTCCAATACCAGCTTCGTGCTCAAAGGCTCCGGCTGGTACGTGACCGATTACTGCAAGGGCGGCAGCCACGGCAGCGCCAAGTCCGACGTTGCCAGCGGCACCACGACATCCTCGAATCCGCCCAAGAAGGAAGCAGCCTCCAGCAAGGCCGAAAATTCCTCGCCGCAGGCCTAGCGCCGCGGCGGAAGGCAGCATTCGCTGCCTTTTTTTTTGCTGGAATCCGGCCAGTTGGCCGGTCCGTACACTCACCCAAACATCCGGAATCCGTGTCATGATCGAACGCTACACCCGCCCCGAGATGGGGAGCCTGTGGACCCTGGAAAACAAACTCCGGGTCTGGCTGGAAGTGGAAGTCGCCGTGTGCGAGGCATGGTGCCGACTGGGCATCGTTCCCGAAGACGACATGAAGGTCATCCGTGAAAAGGCGGACTTCGACGTCGACCGCGTCCTCGAAATCGAGGAAAAGACCAAGCACGACGTGATCGCCTTCCTCACCGCCGTTGAGGAAAAGGTCGGCCCGTCCAGCCGCTTCATCCATCTGGGCTGCACGTCCTCGGACATCGTGGACACCGCCAACGGCGTGCTGCTGTCCCGCGCGGGCGCCATCATCGCCCGCGACATCGAGCGTGTGCTCGGCACCCTGCGCGACATGGCCCACGCCAACAAGGGCCGCCTCGCCATTGGCCGCACCCACGGCGTGCATGCCGAGCCGACGAGCTTTGGCCTCAAGATGGCGGGCTTCTACGCCGAGTTCAAACGCCATCAGGAGCGCTTCCTGCATGCGTGGAAGGGCGTGAGCGTCGGCAAGATTTCCGGCGCGGTGGGCACCTACGCCCACCTCAACCCCGAGGTCGAGCGCATCACCTGCGAGATTCTGGGCCTCGACGTGGACCCCATCTCCACCCAGATCATCCAGCGCGACCGCCACGCCGAGTTCTTCACCGCCATCGCTCTCCTGGCTGGCGGCGTGGAACGCCTGTGCGTGGAACTGCGCCACCTCCAGCGCACCGAAGTGCTTGAGGTGGAGGAAGGCTTCAGCAAGGGCCAGAAGGGTTCCTCGGCCATGCCGCACAAGAAGAACCCCATCTCAGCCGAGAACCTCACCGGCCTGTCGAGGCTGATGCGCACCAATGCCATGGCCAGCATGGAAAACATGGCCCTGTGGCACGAGCGCGACATCTCCCACTCTTCCGTGGAGCGCGTCATCATGCCCGACTCCACCATCATGGCCAACTATGTGCTCAACCGCCTGAACGGCCTGCTGGCCAACCTGCGCATCAACGGCGACAACATGGACCGCAATCTTCGCGCGTCCTACGGCCTGTTCTTCTCGCAGCGTGTGCTTCTGGCCCTCATCGAGACGGGTCTGGAGCGCCAGAAGGCCTACGAAATGGTGCAGGGCGTGGCCATGCGCTGCTGGAACGAGCACCTTCAGTTCCCCGACGAGGCACGAAAGGACAGCGAGATTTCCTCGCGCCTCTCGTCCGAAAAACTGGACGAAATCTTCGACCACAGCTATTACCTCCGACAGGAAGACTTCATCTTCGAAAGGGTGTTCAAGTGACCATGACCGATCTCAAGAAAAGACTGGCCAAGATTCTTCTGGAGAAATCCTACATCGAAGGCGAGGTCACCCTCACCTCCGGCAAGAAGAGCGACTACTACTTCGACTGCAAGCAGACCGCATTGCACGCCGAAGGCTCGTGGCTCATCGGAACGCTGTTTTTGGAATTGCTGAAGGATTGTGATATCGATGGTGTGGGCGGCATGACCCTCGGCGCGGACCCGCTGGTCTCGGCCGTGACCGTGCTCTCGCACGCGCAGGGACGCAACCTGCCCGGATTCATCGTCCGCAAGCAGCCCAAGGGACATGGCACCAACCAGTATCTCGAAGGCATGAGCAACTTCCGCCCCGGTTCGCGCGTCGTCCTGCTTGAGGACGTCGTCACCACCGGCGGAACCCTCCTGAAGGCGATCGAGCGCGTGCGTGACGCGGGCCTCGAAATCGCCGGAGTGCTCTGCGTGCTCGACCGCGAGGAAGGCGGCCGCGCCAATATCGAGAATGCCGGGTTGGAACTGACCTCCATCTTCACCCGGAGAGAACTTCTGGATGCGGGCAAGGACTAGAACCGGAACCATCCTCCTCATGATTGCAACCTGTCTGGCCCTCGCCGCTTGCGCGGACGGGGGCCGGCAGGCTTTCCATTTCCTGTGGCCCGACATCGACGACCCCTACGTCGCCGCATGCAGGCAGTGGTCGCGCTCGGCCGCGCTCTATGACGGCATCAATACCGAGCTGACCGCCACGGCCACCATCAAGGCCCGCGCATGGCGCGAGGCCTTCGCCACGCGCTACGCCAACGTCTACGGTCTCGACGAGGCCGAGGAAGCGAAAATCCTCCATGACCAACTCCGCGCCCACGAGGCCGGAACGGACGTCATCGTCGCCGTGGCCAGCCGCAAGCGGGACATCACCCGCCTCGAACCGAACACGAAGAACTGGCGCATCCAGGCCGTGCAGGGCGACATTGCCCACGAGCCCATCGAGATCCGCCCCCTGAAGCGGGACAACTGGCCGCCCGAAAAGCTGGCTGCATTCTTCCCGCATCACACCCGCTGGCAGAAGTACTACATCATCCGCTTCGAGCCTCTGGCGTCGGGTCCGGTGCGCCTCATGATCTCCGGCCCCGCCGGAAAGGTCGAATTCGACTGGCAGAACTACAAGTAGAGACCACGTGAACGGACGCATCTGCATCATCGCATTGGCCATGGTCCTGCTGGCGACGGGAAGCGCCGTCGCCTCGGGGTGGAACGCCACGCTGGACAGCCACCCCAACCTGCCGCCCAAATTTCTGGCCGTGGACAAGAAGGCCCAGGAATTCTACGTCTACAGCCAGCAGAGTCCGCTGCAGCTCGTCAACCGACTGCGCTGCACGACAGGTCAGCGCGATGGCGACAAGCGCGTCACCGGCGACCTGCGCACCCCGGAGGGCGTCTACTTCGTGGAACGCCATCTCACCGGCGGGCTGGACTACGCTCTGTACGGGGATCAGGCATTCACCCTGAACTTCCCGAACCCCGTGGACCGGCTCAAGGGCAAGACCGGCTACGGCATATGGATTCACGGCAGGGGCAAGCCCCTCGTCCCGCGCGACACACAGGGCTGCGTGGCACTGACCTCGCCCGATCTGCACTCCGTGCAGGGCGAGATCACGCCCGGCCTTCCGGTGGCCATCACCAACACCGTGCGCGTGGAAGATGACGCCGCCATCTCCCCCTCGGAGATGGACCGCACCATCGATGAACTGGTGGGCAAGGTGCAGGGGTGGGCCACGGCGTGGGAGAACGGCTCCGACGACTTCTTCGCCTTTTACGACGCCAAGCGCTTCAGCCGCGCGCAGCGCCAGCCCTTCGAGGCGTTCAAGAAGCGCAAGAAGCGCCTGTTCGCCACCTATCCGTGGATTCGCGTCATCCCCTACGACATCCGCGTCCTGCCCGGACCGGACTACTGGGTGACCTATTTCCGCCAGTACTACCGCACGCCCACCGTGGTTTCCGAGGGCATAAAGCGCCTGTACTGGCAGCGCGACGACAAGGGCCGCTTCCGCATCGTTGGCCGCGAGTGGGTCCGCACGCCCACCACCCTCGACGGGGTCTACCTCACCGAGTCCCGCAGGGACATCGCCGCCATGCTGGAGAAGTGGCGCGGCGCATGGCAGAAGGCGGACCTCAAGGGCTACGCCAAGGCCTACGCGAAGTCCGCAACGCAGGACGAGCGCAGGGGCAGAAAAGACATCGTGGACCACAAGGCCGACGTGTGGAGCCGCTCCAAGCCCAAGTCCGTCACGTTTTCCGATTTCAGCTACGCCATCGTTCCCGAAGGCGTACAGGTCAGCTTCCGGCAGGACTACCACGCCCGAAGCGGCTATGGCGACAGTGGACGCAAGACCATGATTCTGGTCCCCGAGGCCGGAAGCTGGAAGATCATCCGCGAAGACTGGAGAGCCTTGTAAATGAGCAACGCCAAATACAACGTGCTGATGATGCGGGACAACAGCCCCGTGCGTCGCTACCGGGTCAGCCCGGCATGGCTGCGCGCGGGCATCTATCTGCTGTTGCTCCTGCTCGCCGTCGCAGGCGGTGGCGGCTGGGCCGGGTTCACCTTCTGGACGCAGAACATGCGCCTTTCCGATGATCTGGCGTCCACCCAGCGCGAGCTTCGCGACGCGCGCATCGAACTGGAGCGCCTACGCAACATCGACAACATCCTCAAGTCCAACGACCCCGAGGACCTGCAATCCCTGCTCGGCACCGTGTCGCAGAGCGAGAAGGCGGAGGAGAAGCCCACCGCCCCGCCCGTGGACCTGCGCAAGCTCTTCCGCCGCGTGGACATGCAGCAGGTACGCGTGGACAATCTGCAAGCCAAGGTCGAGGGCGAGCACGTCAACATCACCTTCAACCTGAACAACCTCATCGCCACCGGCTCCATCACCGGTTCCGCGGAGCTGACGCTGCTCACAGCGGACGGCAGGGAAGTGCAGCCCAAGGTGAACCGCGACGATCTCGTGTTCCAGATCCAGCGCTTCAAGCAAATCGCCACGGCCTTCGACCTGCCGGAGGACACGCCCATCGCCAAGGTGTTCGGCGTTCGCCTCGGCATAAAGAATTCATCGGGACAGACGCTCTTCAGTGAAACATACCCTCTGTCGTACATCCGTTCTTAGTCTCGCGGCGCTTCTTCTCTTCGCCGCGCAGGCCTTCGCGTCCTCGCACACGTTCTTCGCGGGGACGCAATACCCGCTGACCGTCCACATCCTGCGCGGCGAGCGCCCCGGCCCCACCGTCATGGTTCAGGGCGGCATACAGGGCGACGAGGCGGCGGGCTATCTCACCGCACAGATCCTCACCCGCGCCACCGTGCATAATGGCACCCTCATCGTCGTGCCGCGCGCCAACGTCCCCACGGTCCATGCCCGCGCGCGCCAGATCAATGTCGATCTCAACCGCCGCTTCGACAAGGACTACAACTCGTTCTACGAGGACCGCCTCGCCCGCGTCATCCGCTATCTGCTCTCGCGCAGCGACGCGCTCATCCACCTGCACGAGGGGTCGGGCTTCTACCGCCCGACATACGAGGACCAGCTTCGCAATCCCGGCCGCTACGGCCAGTCCATCATCATCGACACCCCCGTCTTCCAGAACCGCATCAACCTCGCCGAGGTGGCCACCAACGTGCTGGCCCAGCTGAACGACTCCATCGTTCCGGCCTACAGGTTCACGCTGTTCAACACCAACACCTTCTCCACGGACACCACACACCCCGAGCAGCGCAAGTCGCTGACCTACCACGCCCTCAAGGACGTTGGCATTCCCGCGCTGGCCATCGAGGTCTCCAAGGACATCATCCAGCTCGGGTGGAAGGTCGTGCAGCAGCTTCGGGCCACTGGCCTCGTCCTCGAACAGTACGGCGTGTCCGTCACCCTGCCCGAGATCACCGAGGCGGAGGTGGACCGCTATGCCCGCAAGAGCGGGCTGGTACGGGTCAACGGCCGCACCGTCACCCCCGGCGACGCGCTCACCCTGTCCCTGCCGCCGGGATCGCGCATCGAGGCACAGCCCGTATCCGGCGAGGACGCGACCGACTGGTCGCCCGTTCCGGCCGTGTTCGCCTCGGACCGCCCTGGCGTGAACATCCTCGACGCGCCGCGCCTCGCGCTGACCACGTTCTCCTCACTGGACGTGCGCGCCGACGGCAAGCGCATGAGCAGCCTGACCCTGAACTGGCCCAATGCCGCCGCAGGACGCGGACAGCGCCCCGCCAAGGGCAAGCCGCTCTTCGTATGCTGGCTCAACAAGCGGCTCCTGTTCGTCCCGGCCGACGAAACCATCGAGACAGTGGCCGGTGACCAGTTCGTCATCGAGGGCGTCTGGAAACCGGAAACCGACGGACGGCAGGAAATCCTCAATTTCAAGGGCTACGTGTCCCAGCGCGGGGCCAACAGCGGCCAGGACGTCGGGCAGGAGATCATCCTTGATCCGGACGTCTTCCTCGGCCGCTTCGTGGAGCGCGGGGACGACCTGTGCACCTGCCGCGTGGTGCGCGAAACCCCCGGACAGGAGCGTAGCGAATTCCGCATCGCCATCCGCCCGCGCACCGTGCGCGCCGCCGTCCTCGTCGACGCTGACGGCCACGAAAGCATCCTGCCGTGGACCAACGGCGGCTCGGCCCGGCTTGCGCAGGGTTCCTACACGCTAAAGGACCTCTGGAGCAACGGCGACCGCGACAGAATCATCGCCACCGTGGACGAGCAGCCCATCCCGTGGGACGGCACCGTGCAGGTGACGGACGGCCGCACAGTCACGCTCTGCCTGCGGCAGGCCACCACGTTCCGCGAACTCGGCCGCATGGACATCGCGGGCGACGCACCGGCCCTGCACGCCAACGGCGCGCCGTCCGACAGGAACCCGCAATGAACATCTTCCACGTCAATCTTCCCCTATCCTACGCCGCCCGCGAACCGCGCTACATCGACCTGTTCATCGAACACGGCCTGAACCCGGAGCTCGACATCGACCTCGCGGCCTTCGAGACGCTTGACATGGCATGGCACCGGGCCACGGCGGACCGCCTGCATCAGGCAGGACTGTGCTGCGCCGTGCACCTGCCCTTTCAGGACCTGCACCCCGGCAGCCCGGACCGCCTCATCCGCGAGGCCACGGCGACACGCCTCGCCATGGCCTTCGATATCGCGGAAATCTACGCGCCGACGCACCTCATCGGCCACGCCATGTACTCAAACTGGCTCTACAACGGCCTTCACGACGCATGGCTCGATGCCTCCACGCTGACGTGGAACACGCTGCTCGCCCTGTGGCCCAACCATCCGCCGCTCTACCTCGAAAACGTCTACGAGACCGCGCCAGAATCGCTGGCCGAGCTGGTCTCGCGCATCACCGAGGGGCCGTGCGGCGTGTGCTTCGACATCGGGCACTGGCACGCCTTCGGCAACGGCGTGGCAAAGGGCGACATCGACCACTGGGTCGACACGCTGGCCCCGCACCTCCGCCACCTGCATCTGCACGACAACGACGGCAGTTCGGACCAGCACCTAGGCCCCGGCGCGGGGAGCATCCCCTTCGACGCCGTTCTCGCCGCGCTGGCCCGCAACGACCTGCACCCCAGCGTCACCTTCGAGCCGCACGACGAGGACGCCCTCACCCTCGTGCTAACTTTCGCCCGCAACACCCCGGCCCTGTTCGCCCCGGCGGACTAAGCGGACCGCAACTCTTCCCCCGCGAGAACCATGAGCGCCCGCGTTCCCTACCGTTTCGTCAAGGTCAGCCCCGGCGGCAACACCACCATCCTCGTCATGGACCCTCCGGCCATGTCCTCACGACAGCGCGCCGAAGTGGCGGCGCGGCTCATGGACCCGCTGCACCTCGGCGCGGAGCAGGTGGGCTTCGTGAACACCACCAGCGCCATTCCCCGGCTGGACATGATGGGCGGCGAATTCTGCGGCAATGCCGCGCGCAGCGCGGCCCTCGTCCTCGCCATGAGCGGACACCCCGCCATGACGGAGCACGACGGACTGCACACGGGGCGCATCGAGGTCTCCGGCGCGGACTCGCCCCTCGACGTGTACGCGCGCATCGGCGGGAACCCCACGGCGGGCATCGACATTCCGCTGCCTGCGGCGGGTCTCTCGCGCCATGCCTTGGGCATCCATGTCGCCCGGCTGGACGGCATCACCCACGTGCTCCTCGACGAGGCCTCCTCGCCCTTTCCGGAAAATTACGCGGCCTACGCCGCCACCATCCGCGCCGACCTCGGCCTCACCCAGTGCGAGGCCGCAGGCTGCATCTGGTACTCCCGCGAGAAGGACGGCGCATCCATCCGCCCGGTGGTCTGGGTCCGCGAGACAGACACCACCTACTACGAAACCGCCTGTGGCTCCGGCACGGTGGCGCTGGCACTGCTCATGGCCGCCAACGGCCATGCGGGCACCGTCTCCGTACGCCAGCCCAGCGGCAGCCACATCGCCGCCACCATCCGCCCCAACGCCGCAGGCTCGCCAGAAAGCGCCCGCATCGACGGCCCGGTGGCCATCATCGCCACCGGAACGACCTACGCCTGAACGCGGCCAGCGCCTTGCGCCATCCCTGCCTGGGTGGTAGGGGGCCTGTCCGCGCCGCATCCGGGCCGTGAACATTCAACCGCCATGTGATACACAATCGTCATGATCAAAATCATCCTGAAGAAGGGCAAGGAGAAGTCTCTCCTGCGCCGTCATCCGTGGGTCTTTTCCGGCGCCGTGGACTCCGTTTCGGGCGAGGCCGCACCGGGCGAGACCATTTCCGTGCAGTCCGCCGACGGCTCGTTCCTCGGCTTCGGCGCGTGGTCGCCCCACTCGCAGATCCGCTGCCGTATCTGGAGCTTCGAGCGCACGGACGTCATCGGTCCCGAATTCTTCCGCGCGCGCATCGACGCCGCGCTGGCCCTGCGCCGCGCCCATGGCAGCGACATTCCGCTTCGGGCCTGCCGCGTGGTCAACGCCGAGAACGACGGCCTGCCCGGCCTCATCGTGGACCGCTACGGTGACTTCGCCATCTGCCAGTTCCTCGCCGCCGGTCCCGAATACCACAAGGACACCATCGTCGCCGCGCTGACCCATGCCATGCCCGGCCTGCGCGGCGTGTACGAGCGCTCCGACGCCGATGTGCGCATCAAGGAAGGCCTGCCCGTCTTCTCGCGCCTCTTGTGGGGCGAGGAGCCGCCGGAGACCATCGACATCGACGAACTCGGCGTGACCTTCCGCGTGGACGTGCGAAACGGCCACAAGACCGGCTTCTACCTCGACCAGCGTGACAACCGCCGCCTCGTCGGGGCCTACGCGCGCGGACGCGAGGTGCTCAACTGCTTCTGCTACACCGGCGGTTTCGGCGTGTGGGCGCTGGCCGGCGGAGCGGCCCACGTGCTCAACATCGACACCTCCGGCCCCGCGCTGGACATGGCCCGCGCCAACGTCCGGGCCAACGGACTCGACATGGACCGCGTCCAATTCATGGAGGCCGACGTGTTCAAGGCGCTGCGCGCCTTCCGCGACGAAGGCCGCACCTTCGACCTCATCGTGCTCGACCCGCCGAAGTTCGTGGACTCCAAACAGGCCCTCGACCGCGCCTGCCGAGGCTACAAGGATATCAACCTTCTCGCCTTCCAGATCCTGCGCCCCGGCGGCACGCTGTTCACCTACTCCTGCTCGGGCCTCATGGACGACGACCTGTTCCAGAAGGTCGTCGCCGGAGCGGCCCTCGACGCGGGCAGACAGGCCAGCATCATCCACCGCATCGGGCAGGCCCCGGACCATCCGGTCCGGCTCTCCTTCCCCGAGGGACGCTACCTCAAGGGCTTCGCCATCCACGTCGAATAGACGTCCGGCAACGCCGAAAGACTCTGACACGACGGCCCCCCGCTGCGCCACGCAGCGGGGGGCCTTTTGCGCATGAAAACCGGAAAAAAGACGCCCACCATCGTCATCGCGCGCCAACGGCCCGCACCGCCGTCATTTTCCGCCAAGGGTTGGCGATAGCGCCCCGATTGGGTATGCTGGACACAATCCTCGAAATACCGACACATTGCAGGAGCGGCGAGCATGGCACGCAGGCGGCAGGCATCCGGGAACGGCGCGAACCCCCTCTGGTACAAGGACGCCGTGATCTACGAGGTCCACGTCCGGGCCTTTCACGATAGCGACGGCGACGGCGTGGGCGACTTTCGCGGCCTCACCGAAAAGCTCGACTATCTGCAGGACCTCGGCGTCACCGCCATCTGGCTTCTGCCCTTCTTCCCCTCGCCCCTCAAGGACGACGGCTACGACACCGCCGACTACCGCGACGTGCACCCCGCCTACGGCACCATGCGCGACTTCCGCACCTTCCTGCGCGAGGCCCACGCCCGCGGGCTCAAGGTCATCACCGAACTGGTCCTCAACCACACCTCGGACGCGCACCCGTGGTTCCAGCAGGCACGCCGCGCCAAGCCCGGCACCGCCGCGCGGGACTTCTACGTCTGGAGCGACACCCACCGCCGCTACGAGGAAGCCCGCATCATCTTCCAGGACTTCGAGAACTCCAACTGGACCTGGGACGACGTGGCTGGGGCCTACTACTGGCACCGCTTCTACTCCCACCAGCCGGACCTCAATTTCGACAACCCCGCCGTGCGCAAGACCATGACGCGGGTGGTGGACTACTGGTTCAAGCTCGGCGTGGATGGCCTGCGCCTCGACGCCGTGCCCTACCTCTACGAGCGCGAAGGCACCAACTGCGAGAACCTCCCGGAGACCTACGACTTCCTGCGCGAACTGCGCACCCATATCGACGCGAAATTCGAGGACCGCATGCTGCTGGCCGAGGCCAACCAGTGGCCCGAGGACTCGGCGGCCTACTTCGGCAACGGCGACATGTGCCACATGGCCTTCCACTTTCCCATCATGCCGCGCCTGTTCATGGCTCTGCACATGGAGGACCGCTTTCCGCTCATCGACATCCTCGAACAAACGCCGGAGATTCCCGCCACCAGCCAGTGGGCGCTGTTCCTGCGCAACCACGACGAACTGACGCTGGAGATGGTCACCGACGAGGAGCGCGACATGATGTACCGCGTCTACGCGCGCGACCCGCAGATGCGCGTGAACCTCGGCATCCGTCGCCGCTTCGCGCCGCTCATGGGCAACAACCGCCGCATGATCGAGCTCATGAACGCGCTCCTGCTCTCGCTGCCCGGCACGCCCGTGCTCTACTACGGCGACGAGATCGGCATGGGCGACAACATCTACCTCGGCGACCGCAACGGCGTGCGTACCCCCATGCAGTGGAGCCCGGACCGCAACGCCGGATTCTCACGCGCCAATCCGCAGCAGCTCTACCTGCCCGTGGTCATCGATCCGGAATACCACTTCGAGACCGTCAACGTGGAGGCGCAGGAGAACAATCCCCACTCGCTGTTGTGGTGGATGCGCCGCATCATCGCCCTGCGCCGCAGGCACCGGGCCTTCGGCCGTGGCGAAATGACCTTCTTCACCCCGGAGAACCGCAAGCTCCTGTGCTTCGTGCGCAGCCACGGCGACGAGTGCATCCTCGTGGTGGCCAACCTCTCGCGCCACGTGCAGCACGCGGAAATCGACCTCTCCGCCCATATGGGCATGGTGCCAGTGGAAATGTTCGGACGGGCCGAATTCCCGCCCATCGGCCCGCGCCCCTACCCGCTGACCATCGGCGGACACTCCTTCTACTGGTTCCTGCTCGAACCGCAGCACGCACAGGAGGCCGCCGCCGGACGCACTCCGGACACGCAGCCCATCGAATGCGCCGAAAGCTGGGAGGAAATCTTCGAGGCTCCCGCATCGGGCCTGCTGTGCCGCAGGCTGCCGGAGGTCATTGCCGCCGCGCCGTGGTACTGCGCCGGACCCCGCCGGGCCATCGCCTCGGCGGGCATCCGCGAACGCCTCGCCGTGTCCGACACCGAGCCTCCGGCGCACATCGTGCTGGTGGACGTGGAATACGCGGGGGGCGGCGAGGACTGCATCTCGCTCCCCATGGCGTGGGCCACGGGCGAACGCGCCGCACGCATCGCGCAGACGAATCCCCACGCCGTCATCGCACGGGTGCGCCTGCGAAATTCCGGCGAGGAAGGTATCGTCTTCGACGCGCTGGTCTCACGCACCTTCTGCATCGCCCTGCTGGGCAACGTGCCGCGCCACACCGGGGCACCGGAACGCGCGGGCCGGATTTCCGTCAGCCGCACCCGCGCCCTGCGGGGCATGGTCCGCGACGCGGAACTCACCCTGCACGCGCCATCGGCCCGCGTGGACCAGAACAACTCCGTGGTGGTCTTCGGCGACAGCGTCGTACTCAAGTTTTTCCGCAGGCTCGATCCCGGCGTCAGCCCGGAGCTGGAGGTGGGGCGCTTCCTGAATGAGCGGGGCTATCCCCACAGCCCACAGCTACGGGGGGCCATCGAATACCGCCGCGACAGGCTCGAATCCCCCATGACCATCGCCACCCTCACGGACTACGTGCCCAATCAGGGCACGGCATGGCAGTACGTCATGGAAATGCTGCGGGGCGTCTTCGAACACGCGCAGGCGCGACGCGAGGCCGCACCATCCACCCCAACCGCGCACATGCTGGAGCTTGGCGCGGCGCAGGCCCCGCCCGAAGCGACAGAGATGTTCGGCGCGTCCATCGGACGCTTTGGCGTCCTTGGCCGCAGGACCGGCGAGATGCACCTCGCGCTGGCCTCCGGCGCCGGGCAGCCCGGAGCGGAAGCCTTCGAGCCGGAGCCCTTCACCCGCCTCTACCAGCGCTCCCTGTATCAGGGCCTACGGAGCAACGTGGGCCGCGTCTGGCCGCTGTTGCGCAAGAAACTCGACACCCTTCCCGGACATACGCAAGACGACGCGCAATGGGGCATGGCCTCGCGCCAGACCATACTGGACATCCTGCGCAAGGTGACGGACCACCGCTTCGGCGGACGACGCATCCGCTGCCACGGGGATTTCCACCTCGGGCACGCCCTGCTGACCGGGCAGGATTTCACGATCATCGACTTCGAGGGCGACCCGGACCGCACATGGGGCGAGCGACGGCTTCTGCGTTCGCCACTGCGTGACGTGGCAACGCTCCTGCGCTCCATGGACTATGCGGGCTTCGCAGCGGTCTCAGCCCATGCGGAACAGGGCTTCGTGCGCCCCGGGGGGGGCGAGGCGCTGCTGTGCTGGGCGCGCTGCTGGAGCCACTGGGCGGGCGTGGCCTTTGTGGAGGGCTACATGGACGCCGTGGCGGGCGTGGACATCGTTCCGGCGACCACGGACGAAACGCGCATCCTGCTCGACGCATTCCTCATCGACCGCGCCGTGACCGAACTGGCCGAGGAACTGGACAACCGTCCGGCATGGGCGGGCGTGCCGCTGGCCGCCATCCGCGCCATCGTCGAGGCGACCATGCGGGAGAACTCATGATGCTCCGATCGAGCGGCATTCTCATGCACCCGACGTCCCTGCCCTCGCCCCACGGCATCGGCGGGCTTGGCGACGAGGCCTACGCATTCGCGGACTTCCTGCACCGCACCGGCCAGCGCGTGTGGCAGCTTCTGCCCCTCACACCCACGGCAGAGACCTCGTGGAACGATCCCTACCACAGCGTCAGCGCCTTCGCGGGCAATCCGCTGCTCATCTGCCCCTCGCGCATGGCCGCCGAGGGCTGGCTCGACCCGGCGGACGTCGCCAATCCGCCCGCCTTTCCCGAGGACAGTGTGGACTTCGCCGCCGTCACCCGTCACAAGTTCGCCCTCTTCGCCAAGGCCTACGCCCGGTTCTCCCCAGCCGCCCACCCCGCCTACGCCATCTTCCGCGAGGAACAGGCCGACTGGCTGGACGACTACGCGCTCTTCGTGGCCTTGCGCGGGCGCTACGGTGGCAAGCCGTGGACCGCATGGCCAGACGCCCTGCGCGACCGCAACCCCGACGCGCTTGCCCGCGCACGGGCAGACCTCGCCGAGGACATGGATTTCGCCGCCTTCCTGCAATGGATCTTCCACCGCCAGTGGACGGACCTGCGCCGCCACTGCCACGGCCTCGGCATCCAGCTCTTCGGCGACATGCCCATCTACGTGGACCACGACAGCGCGGACCTCTGGCGCTCCCCGCAGAACTGGAAACTCGACGAAAATCTCCAGCCCCGCGCCATGGCGGGCGTGCCGCCGGACTACTTCAGCGCCACGGGCCAACTGTGGGAAAGCCCGGTCTACGACTGGGACGTCCTGCGCGACTCCGGCTTCGACTGGTGGATTCGCCGCATCCTGCGCAACCTCGACCTCTTCGACATGCTGCGCATCGACCACTTCCGGGGTCTTGCGGCCTACTGGGAGGTTCCGGCGGGTGAGCGCACGGCCATGAACGGACAATGGATCGAGGCCCCGGCCGAGGAACTCCTCGAAGCGCTGCACGCCCGGCGCGCCGCCCTGCCCCTCGTGGCCGAGGACCTCGGCGTCATCACCCCGGACGTGCGCGAGATCATGCATCGCTTCGGCCTGCCAGGCATGAAAATACTCCTCTTCGCCTTCGGCCCGGACATGGCGCGAAATCCCTACATCCCGCACAACATCGGCCCGCACAGCGTGGTCTACACCGGCACGCACGACAACAATCCCACGCTGGGCTGGTTTGACGACGAGGCCGACGCCGCCACCCGCGAACGGCTCTTTGCCTACCTCGGGCTGCGCCTGCCACGAACGGACATCCCATGGGCGTTGGTGCGCATGGCGCTCCTCTCCCATGCCAACCTCGCCATCATCCCCACGCAGGATCTCCTATGCCTCGGCTCCGAGGCGCGCATGAACCGCCCCGGACACCTCAAGGGCAACTGGCACTGGCGCATGCGGCCCGAAAGCCTGACCACGGACATCGAAACGCGCCTCGCCGCGCTGACGCGCATATCCGGGCGTGCAACGCCCGAGGCCGGGCGACACAAGAGCGACGCATGTCCACCGCCCGCGCAACGATGCCTCCCCTTCGACGGTCCAACGGGCTGACGCGCCCGCCCGAATGGCGTATGACTCGTAATGGCCCCCGACGCGACGTGCCCACAGCCGACACACCAGACCACAAGGAGACACGACATGGCAGACAGGACCGGCATCATCACCCTGCATGGCAATGGCCTCACGCTGGCCGGAACACCCGTGCAGGTGGGCCAGAAGGCCCCGAACTTCACCGTGCTCGACACCGCCCTCGCCCCGAAGACCCTCGCAGACTACGCAGGGCGCGTGCTCATCATTTCAAGCGTCCCCTCGCTGGACACCCCGGTCTGCGACATGGAAACCCGCCGCTTCAACACCGAGGCCGCAAACCTCGGCGACGTCACCATCCTCACCATCTCCACGGACCTGCCCTTCGCCCAGAAACGCTGGTGCGGCGCGGCAGGCGTGGACAAGGTCGTCACCCTCTCCGACCACCGGGACCTCTCCTTCGGCATGGCCTACGGCCTCGTCATCCGCGAACTGCGACTGCTGGCGCGCGCCGTGCTGGTGGTGGACCCAAAGGGCGTCATCGCCTACCAGCAAATCGTCGGCGAGGTCTCGCAGGAACCGGACTACGCCGCAGCCCTCACCGCAGCACGCGCCGCGCTCTGACGCGGCCACAGCGTTTGGACACAGCGAAAGACGGGCCTGCGGCAGCCGGGCAGGGGCGAAAATTTTGCCTCCGGCGGCCGGGGCGCTGCCCCGGACTCCGCTCAAGGGAATAATTCCCTTGAGAATCCTTATATATTGGAATTATTGAATAAAAGCCGCAACGTGAGCCAACAGTAACCACGCCCATCGCCTAATCGGGGTTCCAAGGGGCCAACGGCCCCTTGGCTGGCGGAGCCTACGTCTTGCACCCCTCAAAGAACGATACGCCCAGCCACAGCGCCCCCCGCGTCACACCAGCGTCAATTGGCGCGGCGCGGCGGAGCGGGCGCGGATGTAGGCCTCGACGTCGAACTTGCGGCGACAGCCGTTGCTATTCATGTAGCGGATGGAGCCGAACACGGGGCGTTCCTTCCATGGACGGTCGTGCACACCGGCGATGGACCATATGACGCCCACGTATCCGTTGGGGTCGCGCCCATCGAGCTGGTAGCGGTCGTTGAGGTGGAGCGCCGTGGCCAGCGCGTCCTCGGGTGTAGCCGACCATTCGAGAATCTTCTTGGCCCAGTACATGCGCATGTAGTTGTGCATGGTGCCCGAAGTCACGAGTTCGTGCTGGGCGGCGTTCCACAGCGGACTGTGGGTCCGCGCGGCCTCGAACTGCTCTCGCGTGTAGACGTGGGGGCGGGGGTCGGCGCGGTGGGCGTCGAGGGTGGCCAGCGCCCACGCCGGAGCGCCGGAAAGCGCATCGTAGTCGTCGTTATACAGACAGAAGTTGTCCGTCAGTTCGCGGCGCACCACGAGCTGTTCGAGGAAGGCCTCCCGGCCCTCGCCGCCGTGCCGAGCCTGCGCGGCGGCAAGCGCGGCACGCTGGGGTGCCAGTTGACCGAAGTGGAGATACGGCGACAGGCCCGAGGTGCCGTCCACGTTGGGATCGGAATGGCCCTCGGCGTAGGAGGAAAGGCCCTCGGCAATGAAAGCCAATAGCCTCGCCTCTGCCGCGTCCTCGCCTGCGGGAAGGGCCACGGGGGCGACCGTGGCGTCAACGCGTATCCAGCGCAGCGCCTCTTCGAAATCCGGTTCCGCGATGTACGGCACAGTGACGTTCGAGACCTGCGAAAGCTCCGGAAACGGTTCGAGGAATTCCGACAGCAGGCGGTGGATCTTGGGCCGGATGGTGCGGGCGGCGTACTCCTGCCGCTCCGAGACGAGCCGGGCGGGCACCACGTTGTGGGCGTCCACCTCGTGTACGGGCATGCCTGCGGCGGCGGCCACCTCGCGCAGCCACCCGCGCTTCACGCGCAGGGGGTCGAAATCGGTGACCAGTTCCGAGGCCCGCAGGTCGTGCAGAAACGACGGCAACACCTCCGGCGCGGCACCATGCAGCAGAGCGAAGGGAATGTTCAGCGCGCGCAGTCGGCCTGCCGTTTCCCGCAGGCCGCGCAGCATGAAGTCGTATTGGCGCAATGTCGCGCCGAGAAAGGTCTGCGACAGGCAAAAGGCGACCACCACGGGCACGCTCCGGGCCTGCGCACGCTCGCGGGCATGGAGCAGCGCCCAGTTGTCGCGGGCGCGCTGATCTCGGCTCATCCAGTAGACCACGGGACCGTGACCGCCCACGCCGTCGGTGACGCGGCGGACACGGCCCGGATTGACGATGTTCACGATTCGGTTCCTCTCTGCGGGGGCGTGGGCTCTGACGGCAGTATACACATATCCCCGGAATGTTCGAAGGCGGTGACGTCCCCGCGCAAAGGGCAGGCGGTCGCCCGGGCCATGCCGCGCAGCATGCCCTTGAACAGCCAGCCATGCACGGGGGCCAGCGCGTACCAGTAGGCCATGCCCCACAGGCCGCGCGGCAGGAAACGGGCTATCTGCGAAAGCTCCGTGCCGCCGTCGGGCAGGGGCGTCAACGAAAACTGGAGAATGGCCTCGCCCGGCAGCTTCATTTCCGCCAGCAGTTGCAGGCGGCGTTCGGGTTCGACCACGAGAACGCGCCAGAAGTCCAGCGCGTCGCCGGGGTGAAGATCGTCCGGATCGCGACGGCCCCGGCGAAGGCCTACCCCGCCGATAAGCCGGTCCGCAAGCCCCCGCAGCCACCACAGAACGTCGGCATGATACCAGCCGTGCGCACCGCCTATACCGCGCACGGTGCGCCAGACCTCGGCCGGGGCGCAGCCGAGCGCCACCCGGTGGTTGCATTCGAACACCGTGCCCCCGGCGTAGGGCGCGTCGCCGCAGGCCAGCCACTCCGGCGGGCGCGTCTCTCCGGCGTCCGCCCAGCAGGTTTCCACGTTCCCCTGCCGCACACGGTCCAGCGCGCGGCGGATGGCCTCGCGCACGGACAGAAGCTCTCGCGGAACGAGGGCGCGGATGTCATTCTCGCGGCAAACGACCTCGTTGCGTAGCCCCTCGGCCAGCGGTCTGGCGAGGCTGGCGGGCACCGGCGTGACAAGGTGTATCCACCACGACGACAGCGCAGGGGTGAACACCGGCACGGGCACGACAGTGCGCCGACGTAGCCCGGCCTCCTCGGCGTAGAGGGCGAATATTTCCTCGTAGTTCAGGATGTCCGGCCCGCCGATGTCGAAGGTCCGCCCCGCCGTCTGCGGCACGTCGAGACAACCGACCAGATAGCCCAGCACGTCGCTTATGGCGATGGGCTGGCACTTCGTGCGCACCCAACGCGGCGTGACCATGACGGGCAGCCGGTCCACAAGATAGCGCATGATCTCGAAGGACGCGCTGCCAGAGCCAAGGATCATGGCCGCACGCAGGCAGGTCACGGGCACCGGCCCCTCGGCCAGCACCCGCCCGGTCTCCATGCGCGAACGCAGATGCCGCGACAGGGTGGGATCGTCCTCGTCGCCCAGCCCGCCGAGGTAGATGATGCGCGACACCCCGCAGCGCGCGGCGGCCTCGGCCATGACGCGTGCCGCCTCGTGGTCGGCGCGGGCGAAATTGCGCTGGCCGGGGCGCATGGAATGCACGAGGTAGTAGGCCACCTCCACATCGGCGAGGGCAGCGGTGAGCGATTCGAGGTCACGCACGTCTGCCGCCGCCGTTTCGAGGCGCGGATGCGTGCTCCATGGTCGGCACGACAGCTTGCGCGGCGAGCGCACCACCGCGCGTACCGTGTGCCCCGCGTCGAGCAGCAGCGGCACCAGCCGTCCACCCACATAGCCACTGGCCCCGATGACGGCCACACGCCGCGCGGACGGCGACGGGGAGGAATGATGGGTGGCACTAGGCATGGAACAAGAGCCTCAATTCCACGGGGTGGGGATGCAGGTAGATCTGTCCGCCCAGATAGCTCTCGTCGTACTTGCGCACGTAGTGGTTGAGAAGCGTGAGCGGCGCAATGCGCGGCACAAGGCCCCGGCGATAGGTTTCGATCAGCTCGGAAAGCTCGGCGCGCTCGTCGGCGGAAAGCTGCCGACGGAAGTACCCCGCCGCGTGCATGAGCACGTTGGTGTGGCTCTTCACCGTGGCCCGCCGCGACAATGCGCGGGAGAGGAGCGTCAGGTACTCACAGGCGAGCGCCTCGGGGTCCATGTCGGCGGCCTGCGCCACCAGCCGTCCCATTTCGCGGTAGGCGGCCTGGTTGTGGGCAAGGATGAGCATCTTGTGCCGGGTGTGGAAGTCCACCAGCCGCCCGGTGGTCAGCCCCGCGGCCAGAAGGTCGCGCCAGCGGCGCATCACGAAGATGCGGGTGACGAAATTCTCGCGAATGCCCATGTCGTTCAACCGCCCCTCGTCCTCGAAGGGCAGGAGCGGAAAGCGCTCCATGACCATGCGCGCCCACATGCCCACACCGTCGTAGCGCGGCTGACCGCCGCCCTCGGGGTAGACCTTCACGCGCGCCATGCCGCTCGACGGCGAACGCGCCTTGAACACGTAGCCGCACAGGTCCTCGCGCTCCAGTTCGGCAAGCCTCGCCTCGCCCCACTCGCGCATGCGCCGCGTCCAGTCCTCGCCGGTCTTGCGTCCCACGAGGCGCGGGGTCTCCAAATCGCCCACCAGCCGCACGGCCTCGCGCGGGGTCCCCATGCCGCACTCCACCTCGGGGCACACGGGCACGAACTCCACAAAGGTCCCAAGCACGTCGCGCAGGTAGCGGTCGAGCTTGCCGGAGCCATCGTAGCGCACGGCGTCGCCAAGCAGGCAGCGTGCAATGCCGATGCGCAGCGGACGCGGCCCGCCCTTGGCGCAGTCCATGTCATTGTTCGCCAAACGCATATCCTCGCCACACGCGCCCGGCGCAGACGCACCGATGAAACAGGTTCGGTCCATGTCGAACGTCTCCCCTTTCCTTCCATGTTGAATTCGATGATGGCCCAGGGTACGTTGCAAGGATACACCCATTCCCGTCTCGGGAAAAGGAGCGCACATGGGCGGACATCTCGTTCTCGCTGGCGGCGGACACGCGCATGTGGCCGTCATCGCCCGGCTCGCCGAATTCATCGGCCGCGGACACAGGGTCACTGTGGTCAGTCCGGCTCCGGAACATCACTATTCCGGCATGGGACCGGGCATGCTCGGCGGGTTCTATACGCCGCGGGACATCTCCTTCCCCGTGGAAGCCATGACCCGCGCGAGCGGCGGGCAGTTCGTCCGTGGGTACGTCGTGCGCGTGGACGCCCCGGCCCGGCGCGTCCTTCTCGACGACGGCAGCCACCTCGACTACGACGTCCTCTCCCTCAACGTGGGGAGCGAGGTCCCCGCTCCCGGAGCCACCCAAGGCCCGCAGCCGGGCGTGTATCCGGTCAAGCCCATCGCCAACCTCCTCGCCGCGCGCGATGACATCCTGTCCCGCCTCGAAGTCGGCCCGGCCGAGGTGCTCGTGGTCGGCGGCGGCCCCGCCGCGCTGGAGGTGGCCGGAAACCTCTGGGCCTGCGCGCGGCGCTTCGCATCACACGCGCAGGGGCGCATGCCGCGTATCCGCGTTCTGGCCGGGCGACACTTCCTGCCCCGCCTGCCCGCCCGCGTCCGGCGCATGGCCCGTGCGTCCCTCGAAGGTCGAGGCATCGCCATCGTCGAACACGGCTACGCCACGGACATCAGCACCGGGCACGTGACACTCGAAAACCACGAGGTCTTCGAGGCCGACGTCATCATGACCGCCCTCGGCGTGCGTCCCCCGCGCTTCATCGCGGATTCCGGCCTCCCCGTGGGGCCAGACGGCGGCCTGCGGGTGGACCGCTTCCTGCGCAGCGAGCGCTACCCGAACATCCTCGGCGGCGGGGACTGCATCCATTTCGCCGAACGTCCGCTAGACAAGGTCGGCGTCTACGCCGTGCGTCAACACGGGGTATTGCCACACAATATTCTCGCCGCGCTGGAGGATTCGCCGCCCAAAGCTTTCGAGCCCGGCGGGCGCTATCTGCTCGTGTACAATCTCGGAGACGGAACGGGCATCTTCCGCAAGGGTCCGCTCGTCTTCGGCGGAACGCTGGCATGGTGGCTGAAAGACCGCATCGATAGACGCTTCATGCGCAGGTTTCTACCGAAGGACTGACCTCGCAACGAAAATTGCACATTGCGGCATCCATGCACGCCCTCCGCGCAACGGACGCCGCGCCTACTCCACCACCGCGCGCACGACGTTTCGAAACGGATTTCGCATCGCCGCCATGCGGTATCCTCTTGACAATGGGACGGCAAACGTATTCCTTCACTTGCGGCCGGAATGCCTTCGCACAGGCAATCGCCAGTCCGGCCCTCTCCCGGGGATGCATGCGGACCAGCGCAACAGGATGCACAGTCCGTTGCTGCAACATCCGCCGCCCCGCCGTAGCGAGACCTTCGTCCGCACGGCTGGTCGGCTCGATGGAATTCCGCGTCTCCCGCCCCGAACGTGGCTCGCCCGCGCGGTCCGCCGCCGATAGCGAGGCCTCCGAGGATAACGCCGTCCGCGGCAAACGCGTCCGTGCGGTGCGCGTGAAATGCACCGCGCAAGGCTTCCGCGGCATGTTCCGGAAGCCCGACTACAGACATCGGGAACGTACGGCCCGCTTCACAAGCCAAGGGAGAAGTGCGTCGGCATCGAAGCGCCCACGGTGAGCACCCTGCTCCCGCGCGGCAGGCCGCTGCCCGCCCTCCCCGCCGTCGCCCGAAACAGCGGCACCGCGACTGCAGCGTTACGACGCTGCCGCGGCATTGCGACCCCTCTTGTGCCATATGACCCTGCCCCGAAGCCCGTCCGGCCGCGTCATGCGCCGAAAACGGCCCGGTCCGTCCACCCCGCGAACGCGGTGCGGAAGAGGCCCGGAAGAACAAAGATTTTGCGGGGCTAGTCAAAATAGTGAAAGCATGGCAAAGAATTAGGGGTCGAGTTACGTAAACGTTTACGAGGAAACGTGTTGCATGAGTGAAGACCACAACATCTTTGGCCTGAAGTCCCCCAAGCGCAAGGCCGCCCAGCCCCAGCAGGACGCGGCCCCCAAGGACGTGCAGAAGCCCGCCGAGCAGGCGGCACCCGCACCCGAGGCAGCGGCCAAGCCCGCACCCGAGGCGAAGGCCAAACCCGCGACCATGGCCGCCGCCGTCGCCGCAGAGCAGGACGAGAAACCCGCCCGCTCCCGCCGTCCGCGCCGCAGACGCTCGTCGCGCTCCCGCCGTCCGGAAGGCCAGCAGCCCACCGAAACCATTTCCGAAACCCCCGCAGCGGCCATCGCCGAGGCACCCATCGAACCCGCGCCCTTTGAGACCTTGGAGCCACCTCTGGCTCCCGAAGCCGAACAGGCGCTCCCCGCATCCGACACCGGAGAATCAATCATCGTAGAATCAACCCCCACGGCCGAACCCGTGCGCCCCGCCAGCCGCCGCGCACCCCGCCAGTCCGAAGCTGCAACTCCCGCCCCAAAGCCCGCTCACGAGCGTCAGGAGGTGGTCGAGATGCCCGAGGACGAGTCCCTGCCCGAAATCACCCTCGAAGAGCTGCCCGAACCGCTTCAGCAGGCCTGCGCCCGCGCCGGATGGACGGCCCTCATGCCCGTGCAGGCCAAGGCCATCCCCTACCTGCTCGCCGGACGCGATCTCATGATCCAGTCCCGCACCGGCAGCGGCAAGACCGGCAGCTTCGGCCTGCCCATCCTCGGCCGCATCAAAGCCGAGCGCAACGAGTGTCAGGCGCTGGTGCTCGTCCCCACGCGTGAGCTCGCCCAGCAGGTCGCCCGCGAAATCGAACTCATCTCGGCGGGCACCGGCGTGCGCACCGTGGCCGTCTTCGGCGGCACCGGCTACGCCACGCAGCTCGAAGCCTTCCGGCAGGGCGCGCACGTCGTCGTGGGCACCCCCGGCCGAGTGCTCGACCACCTGCTGCGCGGCTCCCTGAATCTCGGCGGGCTGGACACCCTCGTCTTCGACGAGGCCGACCGCATGCTGTCCATCGGCTTCTACCCGGACATGAAGCAGGTCCAGCGCTACCTGCCACGCCGCCGCATCAACATGCTCATGACCTCCGCCACCTACCCGCACCACGTGCTGCGGCTGGCTGGCGAATTCATGGATCGCCCCCGCCTGCTCTCCCTCTCCGGCGAGCAGGTCCACGTGGCCGACACCCCGCACGTCTACTACGAATGCCCGGCCATGCAGAAGGACCGCGCGCTGGTTCGCATCATCGAACTCAAAAACCCGGCCACGGGCTTCATCTTCTGCAACACTAAGCAGCACGTGCACTACCTGACCACCGTGCTCCAGCGCTTCGGCTACGACGCCGACGAGCTTTCCGGCGACCTCACGCAGGTCAAGCGCGAGCAGGTTCTCGAACGGTTGCGCACCGGTAACCTCCGCTTCCTCGTTGCCACCGACGTTGCAGCCCGAGGCATCGACGTGCCCGACATCTCCCACGTGTTCCTCTACGAGCCGCCGGACGATCACGAGGTCTACATCCACCGCGCCGGACGCACCGGTCGCGCCGGAGCCACCGGCGAGGTCATCTCCCTTGTCGATGTCATGGAGCGCCTCGCCCTCGAACGCATCGCCAAGACCTACAAGATCAAGCTCGAAAAACGCGACCTGCCCTCGGACGACGATCTCGCCGCAGCCGTCGGCATCCGCGTGACCGCGCTGCTCGAAGCCCGCATCCGCGAACTGGACAACGTCACCCGCGAGCGCATCCAGCGCTTCGTGCCCCTCGTGCGCTCCCTCAGCGAACACGAGGACATCGTCCAGCTCGTGGCCATGCTCCTCGACGAGTGTTACCAGAAGACCCTGCACTCCACGCCCCAGCCCCCCGCGCCCAAGCCGCCCAAGCCGCGCGAGGAACGACGCGAACGTCGCGAGCGCAAGCCCGCGCCCGCCCGCAACGAAGAGGAGCGTATCGAGGACGCACAGGACGAATCCGAATCCCCCGCGCCCAAGAAGCGCAAGCGCCGTCGCCGCAAGCCCCGCACCGGAGAGGCCGCCGAAAATGGCGCGCCCCAGACACCCTCGCAGGCGGCCGCACCCCGTACCCCCGAGGCCAGCCAGAATGGCGACGCCCCCGAGGGTGACGCCCCGGCCAAGCGCCGTCGCCCCCGCAAGCGCCGCCGCAAGCCGCGCACCGGCGAAGGCTCCGCTCCGCAGGAGACCTCCGGCGGAAGCGACGACGAATAGCCGATCCCGCTACGCCATGAACGCACAGGGGACCGTCCGACAAGGACGGTCCCCTTTTTCGTGCCCGCGCGGCGGACGCGGCATGTCGTGCTGTCGCTGTAGGCGGGGCGTATCGTTCGTTGACAGGTGCAAGACGTAGGCTCCGCCGGCCAAGGGGCCGCTGGCCCCCTGGACCCCCGATTTGCGATAAACGTTGGGTGCCGTGGAAATCCATGCTGCTTTGCGCGACGAAGCCCTAATTGGGATTCTCAAGGGCCCACGGCCCTTGAGCGGGTCCGGGGCAGCGCCCCGGTCGCCGAAGGCATTTTTCCTTCTCACCTCGCCCGGCAACCGGAGGCCATTCACGCGAGCCTGACGGCCGTTTCGACATGGCGCGAACCGTGTCGTTTGTGTTCATATCTCATACAACCTACTATTTTAATTAGCTAAATTATGAACACGCCCCCAAGGTGTCCGGGAGGCGACCTTGCGGGCTTGGGCGGGGGCGTGTATGTGGGCAGAAGCGGGGCGGAGCATGCGCCGCAAATACATTTTCAGGAGTTGCGACATGGAGAACGTGGAAAACGCGGAGAAGTCCTACGAGGAAAGCCTCGCTTCCGATATCTTCAACATGATCCAGTCGGCGAAGGAAAGCGGTCTGGACGTTGACGATGGATTCCAGAACGAGCCGTTCGCGACATCGGAACTGGCCATCCGGTATCTGTTCTACCCCAAGCGGCACCTGATGCAGGTTCCCGGCATGCCCGACGCGCAGCGCCGCAAGCTCAAGACCTCGAACATCCTCGCGCAGGTCGTCGTGGCCAAGAAGCTGGTGGGCATCCACATCATCTGGTCCTCGACCAAGGCCTTCGCGGACATCGCGACCGAGGCCGAGGTGTTGGCAGGCATCGACACCAAAGCGCTGGCCGCATACAAGGAACATGTGGCGCAGGCCCTTCGCGACGACTTCGCCAAGGCCGCCGCAGCCGCCGAGGCCGCATCCAACGTAACGCAGTAGCCCGGCCCACACGGTTTTTCCGCAAAAAATCCGCCGCGCGTGGATTTTGCGCTTGCCAAACGGGGGCGTCCAAGGCTATAGACGTCTCTCCCGTGCCGAAGTGGTGGAATTGGTAGACACGCTAGGTTCAGGGTCTAGTGAGCGTTCGCTCGTGGGAGTTCGACTCTCCCCTTCGGCACCACCAAAATGGTGCTCTGGCTCCGGTCCACCCCGGAGCCTTTTTTTTGCCCTGCGCCCAGAAAAAATCCCTTCCGGCGTACACTCCCGTCATTCGAGCCTTTCCGTATCCAGCCCCGCAACCCCGCACTTTTCGCCGCATTTCGAATGCCTTGAGCATGCACGCCCATGCGTGCTAGGCTCATTGCAAACATCCGCACAGAACATCCGGCATCACGGACTTCAACCGGAGGACCGACAATGCCCGACCTGCGTCTCTGGAGCGACAGGCAGCTCTCGCGAATCAAGGAGGACATGGACCAGCTGTTCGACAGCTTCTGCATGGATCTCGGCCTGCCTTCCGTCTCCTGCCTTCACGCCGACGGACTGGAAATCCGCAAGGAACAAGACAGCGTGACCGTCACCCTGCCCCTCCCCGGATTCTCCATCGAAGACATCGACGTCTCCCTGACCGAAACCACGCTCACCGTGACCGCCCGCCGCGAAAGCCCGGCCGGGGTGGAGGGCGTGCGCAGGCAGCTCCAGTTGCCCTGCCGCATCAGCACGGAGAACGCGTCGGCCGTGTTCAAGGACGACGTGCTGACCATCATCCTCGCCAAATGCGATCCGGCATCCGCAAAGCGCGTAGCAATCTCGACCCGGTAACCCTCGCAACGGAGGTTTCGCATGGCTCCGAAGAAGCTGCCCTCCGGCCTGACCCCGGCCCAGCTCAGATGGAAGCTCGATCCCGATTCCCTTCCCTTCGCCACCACCAACGACCTCGAACCGCAGACCGACATCATCGGCCAAAAGCGCGGCGTCGAGGCCTTCCGCTTCGGTATGGGCATGGTCCGCAAGGGCTACAACATCTTCGTGACCGGCGCGGCAGGAAGCGGCCGTCTGGCCACGGTGAAGAAGCTCCTGCGGGAGCTCTCGCGCACGGACCAGCCACCAGAGGACCTGTGCTACGTCAACGACTTCAAGCGGCAGGAGTCGCCAATTCTCCTGCAATTCAAGGCGGGTGACGGCTCGCGCTTTTCCAAGGCCATGTCGGAGTTTCTGGACAGCCTCAAGCGCGACCTGCCTCAGCTTTTCGAGAGCGAGGAATACATCGCCCGCAAGAACGCCATCCACGAGGCGCACGAGCGCAGGGTCCGCGAGTTCTATAAGGACGTCGAGGACAAGGTGAAGGACTCGGACCTCGTGGTGGTCAACATGCAGATGGGACCGATACAGCGCCCGGACATCCTCCCTCTGGTGGACGGCGAGCCCAAGCGGCTGGTGGAGATGGAGGAACTGGTCGAGAAGGGACGCTTTCCGCGCGAGGAATTCGAAAGCATCAAGGAGCGCAGGCTCAGGCTCAAGGAGGAACTGGACTTCATCGTCCAGCAGGTGCGCGCCCTTCAGAAGGAAGTGGCAAAGAAGCACGAGGAAGTGGACCGCCTCATGTTCATGGCGCTGGCCAACGACCTGCTGCGCGCCGTGCGCACGGCTTTTCAGGACGAAAAGGTCGGCGCCTACCTCGACGCCATGCTCGAACACATGGTGGAGCACCTCGACGACCTGCGCATGATGGGTGCAAAGCCTCAGGGACCGCTACCCATCATGGTCGCGTCGCCGGAAGCGGTGCTGCATCCCTACAAGGTCAATCTCCTCGTGGACAATAGCGAACTCAAGGGACCTCCGGTCATCATCGAATCCTATCCCACCTACCGCAACCTGTTCGGCTCCATCGAACGCATCATGGAACCCGGCGGCGGCTGGCGCACGGACTTCACAAAAATCAAGGCCGGCTCGTTCATCCGCGCCAACGGCGGCTATCTCGTCATCAATCTGATGGACGCCATCATGGAACCCGGCGTGTGGCAGACACTCAAGCGCTCCCTCAAGACGGAGCAGATAGAAATCCAGACCTACGACCCCTACTACTTCTTCACGGCCACGGGCCTCAAGCCCGAACCCATCCCCATGAAGGTGAAGGTGGTGGTGATGGGCGATCCGTGGATTTACACACTGCTGCGCCACTACGACGAGGACATGCCCAAGATATTCAAGGTGCGCGCGGACTACGAGTCGTCCATGGACCGCACGGACGACGCCGTGACGCAAGTGGCACGCTTCATCCGCGCGGAGCAGGACAAGGACGGCTTCAAGCCTTTCGACGCCTCGGGCGTGGCGCGGGTGGTGGAACACGCCGTGCGCATGGCTGGACGCCGCGAGAAGCTGAGCACAGCCTTCCCCATCCTTTCGGACCTGCTGGCCGAAGCGGACTTCTTCGCCACCAGCGACAAGGCGTCCACGGTCGCCGCCCGGCACGTGGAAGCGGCCATCGACGCAAAGATCTACCGCACCAACCAGATCGAGGAGCGCCTGCAGGAACTCATTGATCGCGGCACCATCTTCGTGGATACCGACGGTGCGGTGGTGGGACAGGTTAACGGACTGGCCGTCTACTCCATGGGCGACTACATGTTCGGCAAGCCGTCGCGCATCACCGCCGTGACCGCCCTCGGGCGCGAAGGTATCATCAACATCGAACGCGAGGCCAAGCTCTCCGGGCCGACGCACAACAAGGGCATGCTCATCCTCTCCGGCTTCCTGCGCAGCCGCTATGCGCAGGACAAGCCCCTCTCCCTCTCGGCCTCCATCACCTTCGAGCAGTCCTACGGTGGCATTGACGGCGACTCGGCATCCAGCACGGAACTCTACGCCCTGCTCTCCAGTCTGTCCGGAAAGCCCCTGCGGCAGGACATCGCCGTGACCGGCTCCGTAAACCAGATGGGCGAGGTGCAGCCCATCGGCGGCGTGAACGAAAAGATCGAAGGCTTCTTCCTGTGCTGCAAGCACGCGGGCCTCACCGGGCGGCAGGGCGTCATGATCCCCCACGCCAACGAAAAGGACCTCATGCTGCGCCCGGAAGTGGTCGAGGCGGTGGCCGACGGGAACTTCCACGTGTGGAGCGTACGCACCATCGACGAGGGCATCGAACTGCTCACCGGCACCCGCGCGGGCAAGCGCGGCAAGGGCGGCCACTACCCCAAGGGCAGCATCAACGCGCTGGTGGACGAACGCCTCCACAACCTCGCGGAAGAAATCCAGAAGTTCGGCAAGGATGACGGGAAAACCGCAAAGGACAATGGACCGGCCGAAACATCACAACCCACCCCGCCCAAGGACGGGCCGCAGGATGAGCCTGACAAGTAATTCTATTCAGCCGTTGATATCTTTTCCTGATTTGTAGCTGATCAAACGAAGCTACAATATATTGATACGCCCCATTAAGACGCCACATGTAAAAGTGGCCTCATTTCTTGGGCCGTTTCTAAAACCATACGAGCAAAGAGTTAACAATTCCTTTTATATATAAAGATCCTATGCTTTCGGTTAAAACGCACGACTCGGTCAACAACCTTCGGAAATGCGCAGGCAAGAAATGAAAAAATCTTATAGAAGATATATTTTCTTTTTGTTCGCGCAACGCTTTTACAATGAAAAACAGATCCCGTCCTGCAAGTAACGTCATTATAAATATCAGGATCTATCAATTTTACATTGATATCCCTAAATTTTTGAATACCGAGCCCTCTATTAAAATCAATATTCACAGACAAGATATCGCTAAGAGCCTTTTGGTCTGACACCTGCCCGCCAGCGCAAGCTTCACCCCAACGGGCAATAAATTCCATTACGGCATCATTATATGCAAAATACATAAAACCGGAATTCAAAAGCCCATTTTTCAATATATGAGGCTTATTCTCACGTCTTCCCCGAGGGGTTACACACAAATCAACGCCCTCGAACACTGATGCGTCAATATCCCCAACCAACAAACAATCGGAATCTATACAAATACATCCCCGCCCAGTTTTTTTCAAAAAATCAGCCACACAAAGAGGCTTATGATTCGCTATAATATGATTATTTGCATCAAACTTTTTAAAATCAGTTCCAGCGTCAAACTTAAAATCCGCACAAGGATGTTTTTCTTCACAAGGATCTATATCATAGACAAAAACACGAAGATTGCTTCGCTTCTCTGCCGTCCTTTTCAGCACTGCAGAATATTTCATAAAAGAATGATCTGCACATGTTATCACATTCAGCATATTCGCCACCTCTAACGCGAAGAGCTACATCAAAGAAAATCCAGCCGCAACCATAAATCACCGCCCTGTATCAACGCACATCTCAACCAGACAACCAACTCGCCATACAACTAACCAACCACAACGAAAAAGGGCTTCCAGTCTGCACTGGAAGCCCTTGTCTTTCGATATGGTGCCGAAGGGGAGAGTCGAACTCCCACGAGCGAACGCTCACTAGACCCTGAACCTAGCGTGTCTACCAATTCCACCACTTCGGCACTTTGTGGACGCTTTCTATATCGCCGGGGGATGCCGTTGGCAAGCCATTTTTGCCGAAAAATTTTAGCGTTTGATTTCGGGCTGTTGGCAACGCATCGCAAAGCGTTTTTCCTCTGCGCTTGAATGCGATACCTTTTTACGGTAGTCCATGCCCTGCTTTCATCCCCGACCACAAAGGCATCACCCAATGATCGTCATCAGAGACATAGAAGACATCCGCGGTACCCTTCGGGGCGCCTGCGCCACCATCGGCAACTTCGACGGCGTGCACAAGGGGCATCAGAAGCTCATTGCCCGCACCCGTGACAAGGCGCTGACCAACCGCCAGGAGTGCGTGGTCATCACCTTCGAACCGCATCCCCTGCGCGTTCTGGCCGGAAAGAACACCCCTCCCTTCATCACCCTGCTGGACCAGAAGCTCGAACTCATAAGCGCCATGGGCGTGGAGCTGTGCGTCGTCCTCGAATTCTCGCGCTGCATGGCCGCGCTGACGCCGGACGATTTCGTCCGCCGCTACCTCGTGGATGGGCTGAACGTGAAAGAGCTGGTCATCGGCTACGACTACGCCTTCGGCAAGGGTCGCAGCGGCAATTTCGAGGTATTGAGTGAACTGGGGCTGAAGTACGGCTTCGGCGTGGAGCGTGTCGGTCCCTACATGCATGGCGACGCCATCGTCAGCTCCACCCGCATCCGCGATCTGGTCCGCGCTGGCAACGTGTGGGACGCCCGCCCCCTCTTGGGACGTTTCTACACCGTGGTCGGCAAGGTCGAACACGGCGCGAACCGCGGCGGCAGGCTCCTCGGATTCCCCACTGCCAACCTCAAGCTGGTGGACGAACTGTGCCCCGGCATGGGCGTATATGCGGTGTGGGCCACCGTTGGCGGACGCACCATGCCCGCCGTGGCCAACATCGGCTACAACCCGACCTTCGGGAACGAGGCCATGTCCGTCGAGGTGCACATCATGGACTTCGAGGCCGACCTCTACGGGGCGGACCTCACGGTGCGCTTCGTGCAGCGCCTGCGCTCCGAGCGCAAGTTCGACGGCCTCGACCAACTGACGGAGCAGATTGCCAAGGATATCAGCCTGGCTAGGACCATCCTCGCCAGTTCGGACGCGCAGATTTAGACCATGCTCACCCGGCCCATGAAAATTCTCTATTCCATGTTCGGCGGCGCGACCATGCGCTGGATCGGACTCTCACTCGGCGTGGGCGTGTTCTCGGGCCTGGCCGCCGTCCTGTTCTTCTCCGGCGTGGAATTCCTGAAATTCATCCTGCTGCACAAGCTGGCGGGCCTCACCCTGCCCGCTCCGGCAGGTGAGGAGATATTCCATGGTCCGGCCGGAGCGTTCCGCCCGTGGCTCATCCCCATCATGACCTCGGCCGTGGGCATCCTCACAGGCTGGCTGGTCGTGAAGTTCATCCCCGAGACCATCGGCGGCGGCACGGACGGCACGGACTCCATGATCAACGCCTTCCACAACAAGGAAGGCCGCATCCGCCCGCTGGTGGGACTCATCAAGGGCCTCACCGCCGTTTTGACCATCACCACCGGCGGCAGCGCGGGCCGCGAGGGGCCCATATCGCAGGTAGGCGCGACCATCGGCAGCTTCATCGCCGACCGCTTCAAGTTGACCACCAAGGAGCGCCGCATCATGCTGCTGGCAGGCGCGGCGGGCGGCCTCGGCGCGATCTTCCGCGCCCCGCTTGGCGGCGCGCTCACGGCCATCGAAGTCATCTACAAAGAGGACTTCGAATCCGAAGCGGTGCTGCCTTCGGTCATCTCGTCGGTCATCGCGTATTCGCTGTTCTCGCTCTTCTTCGGCACGGAGCCGATTTTCGGCATTCCGGAGTTCCAGTTCACCAACGCGTTGGAACTGCCCTTCTACGTGTTCATGGCCTTCTTCTGCTCGTTCACGGGCTGGTTCTACATCCGCACCTTCGAATTCGTGAAATTCAAGGTGTTCGAGCCGCTCTCGCTCCGGATAGGCGTCATGTGGACCATGGGTCTTGGCGGCCTGTGCATGGGTCTCATGGGTATGGCCTTCCCGCAGGTGCTGACCGGCGGCTACGGATGGCTGGAACTGGCCATCAAGGGCGAACTGGCCATATCCGTCATGCTCGCCATCCTCGTGGGCAAGACGCTGGCCACCTCGGTGACCATAGGCTCCGGCATGAGCGGCGGCATGTTCGCCCCGGCCCTGTTTGTGGGCGGCATGAGCGGCGGTCTGGTGGGCTATTTCTCCCACCGCCATTTCCCGGACATCGTCACCCAGCCCGGCGGCTACGTGCTGGTGGGCATGGCGGCCTTCTTCGCGGGCGTGGCCAACGCGCCCATCGGCCCCATGGTCATGGTCTGCGAACTCACGCAGGGCTACGGCCTGCTGGCTCCGCTGATGCTGGCCAGCGTGGTGTGCATCGTGCTCGGCAAGAAGACCTCGCTCTACGAGAATCAGGTCGAGAACAAGTTCGAATCGCCCGCCCACATTGAGGACATGACCATAAACGTCCTCGAAGGCCTCTACGTGAAGGACTTCTTCCGCCCCGGCCGCGTGACCACGCTGGAGGAAGGCACCACCCTCAAGGCCCTCACCGACATCATTGTCGGCTCCAACGAACTGTATTTCCCCATCAAGAATCAGGACGGCGTCATCACCGGTATCCTCGGCATGAAGGACGTGCGCAAGGTGCTCTACGAGACCTGCCTCTACGACCTCATCGTGGTGCGCGATCTGGCCGGAAAGCCGGCCACCCTCTTGCCAAAGGACGACCTGTACACCGCCCTCATGAAGTTCGTGGACACGGACTACGGCCAGATTCCCGTGGTCCATCCCGACGATACGAACATCATCCTCGGGCTGCTGAACCGCGATGACGTGTTCAACGCCTACCGCAAGGCCATCACCAGCATCGGGGAATAAATCAAATCCTGCGTAAAGAAAGAGGGCGTGGACCATGTGGTCCGCGCCCTCTTCTTATCTATGGTCTTTGCGCGTTACTCGGGGCGCTGCCCGTGCACGATGTCACACACGGCGGCCAGCGCGTCGAGCGGCGCGGGATGCTGGAAAATGTTGCGTCCGATGGCCACGCCCGAGGCTCCGGCGGAGAGCGCCTCGCCGATCATGGACAGGAAGGACTTCCAGTCCGGCTGCCCCGGACCGCCCGTGACCAGCACCGGAACCGAGGACAGCGACACGGCGCGACCAAAGGATTCCGCATTGCCGGAGTACGGCGCGCAGACGACATCAGCTCCGAGTTCGCCGCCGAGGCGGATACAGTGCCCGATGAGGCTCGGGTCCAGCTCGTTGACAATCTGTCCGCCACGGGCATAGACCACAGCGATGACGGGCAGGCCCAGAAGATGCGCCTCGTCCGTGACAGTGCCGAAATCCTGAAGCATGCGGTCTTCGAGCTCGTTGCCGATGTTCACCTGCAGAGACACTGCGTCCGCACCCAGCCTGTGGGCTTCCTCCACAGAACAAACCACGCTCTGATTGTAGGTGGGCAGGCCGTGCTTGGTGCCAGCCGAAAGCTGGACGACGAGCTGCCTGTCCGCAGGCATGGCTGCGCCAACGGCCCGCGCGAGGCCTTTGTTGAGCACGACACCCTGCACAGGCAGAGAGCCTGCGGCCCGCAGAAGTTCGGGAATGGCCTCCAGTCCGGAAAGCATACCCTCGCTGACGCCGTGATCCAGCGGCAGAAGAACCGCCTTTCCGGTTGTGGCGTCGAACAGCCGCCGCAGCCGCCGCATCGTACCGATCATGTTCACCTCTCTCGTTTCCGCATCATGTGCTTCAGTCAGAATATTCCGGACCACCCGCCCCGGCGAGTGGAAATTTGCTCCGTAACCATGTCCCACGACAGGAATATAGGGATGCTTGGCCGCAAGCTCAAGCGATTGCGGAATCGGAAGCGCCCCCAGTCATGGCCCTTGCCTGCGGCGATGGTGTACCCTATGTTCGCGCAGCGCGCCACCTGCGCCAAGGGAGCACACCATGAACCTCTTCGACAACGAAAGCAGCATTCTCGTCACCTGCGCCAAGGCCGTAGAGCCATTTCTGACGCGAGAGATGGAAAACCTCGGCTACGACGCCACCCCGGCCGGACCTGCGGCCATGGAGACATCGGGCACGCTGTACGACTGCATGCTCCTGAACCTGCACCTGCGCACCGCCCATCGCGTGCTCTACGTCCTTAAGCGCTTCGAGGCCGACTCCCCGGACGCGCTCTATCGGCAGGTCTCCGGCATCGCATGGGAAGACATTATCGACAGTGACGGATACGTCTCCGTCGTCGCCTCCACCCGCACCGAGGCCGTGCGCGACGCGCGCTTCGCCGGGCTTCGCGTCAAGGACGCCATCGTGGACCGCATCGCCGCGAAAAAGGGCCGCCGACCGAACTCCGGACCGGACCGCTCGAAAAGCGTGGTGTCCCTGCATTGGCAGGATTCGACGGCGACCATCTACATTGATACCACCGGCGAACCGCTCTCCATGCGCGGCTACCGCAAGCTGCCCCACCTCGCCCCCATGCGCGAAACGCTGGCCGCCGCGGCCATCATGGGCGCGGGCTTCGACGGCTCCGGGCATTTCGTAAATCCCATGTGCGGCAGCGGCACGCTGGCCATCGAGGCCGCCCTCGTGGCGACCAATACCGCGCCGGGCCTCTTGCGCGACAATTTCGCCTTTATGCACATCATAGGACATGACCGCGCCCAGTGGGAATCCATGCGCAAGGACGCCCTATCGCGGGTGCGCAAAGCCCCCTCCGGCACCATCATCGCCACGGACATCGACCCGCGCGCCGTGGACGCCGCCCGCAAGAACGCGACCGCCGCAGGCATGGACCGCCACATTCTTTTTGACGTGTGCGACTTCCGCGCCACGCAGGTACCAGCGCCCATTCCCGGCTCCCTCGTCATCATGAACCCGGAGTACGGCCAGCGCCTCGGTAACGAGGCCGACCTCGCCGCGGACTACACCGCCATCGGCGACTTCCTCAAGACGAACTGCAAGGAGTACACCGGGGCGGTCTTCACGGGCAACCTCGCGCTGGCCAAGCGCATCGGCCTGCGCACGAGCGCCAGAATCCCGCTCTACAACGGACGCATCGAATGCCGCCTGCTGCTCTTCGAGCTGTACTCAGGCACCCGAAGGACAGACTGACCACACGCTTCCCCCATGAGCCCTCACAAGCGCCCCACAACGGTTTTCACACCCCGTCGCGGGGCGCTTTCGCGTTGTGCGGGTTACGAACATGGCAGCGAATCGGGCTGAAAACCACCCACTCCCCCGATGTTCGTTCCGCACGGGAATTCTGGCTAAAAATCAGTCCGCAACCAGCGTGGCTCAAGGCTTTCCGGACTTGGAACACGTTATGAACATCAGGAAACAGCTTGCGAACGTCATCGACACGAGTTTCGGAAACGAACACCACCCTGTCGCAAGGCACGCAAAGTTGGTGTCAGAAACGAACAATAACTTTTTCATCAAAAACGAGTAGTTATCACACATATGAACACAAGCGGCGTGTCTTCTTCCACCGCCATTCAAGACATTATTTCTTAAGATGGAAGAAAGAAGAGGAGAAGAAACGCGCAGGACATCGCCCGAATCGAAACCGAAACGAAGGGCAGACAAAAGAGCCCATAAGGAAAAGACATAAAAAAGGGCGGGACGTCGGATGAACGTCCCGCCCTTGAGAAAGGTATGGCGATGAGAAGTGCTAGCGATCGGACCACAGGGCCCGGGTGCCCTTGACCGCGAGACGGGCAAGCGGCACTCCGCGAAAGGCGAGACCGGCCCACGAACCACGAGACGGTGCCGCGATGCTCTGGCCGGAGAGGAGGCTCAATATGTCGTCCGGGGACTGCGCGTCCACGTAGCGTGATGCGTCGTAGGCAGGCAGGAGCGCACGAAGACGCGCGTCCGGCTTGAACTTGCGCCCAGCGAAGCGCCCCACGGGGAACCCCTGCCAGCGCATGTCTCCGGGAATGATGCGCAGGGCGTGGCTGTGCAGGAAATAGGCGTTGTCGCCGAAGCGGTACACTTCGCCGGACGGCAGGCCCGCGAGGTCCGCACCGGCCTCGGCACACATGGTCCGTTCCGCGGCGGAGAGGGGACGTCCGGGCATCTCATCGCCCACGTGGGACTCTGGCTGCACGTCCTCGGCGCGGCCCGGCTTCACGAAGCGGGCCAGGAAGAAGCCCTGTCCGCCCTCGTTGCCACCGCCAACGCGCAACACGCCGTCGAGATGGCGCATGGTGGGCGTATCCACGGTGAATCCGGCGGGATGCTCCATCGGGTCCAGCGTGAGGCCCAGCTCGCGCAAAGCGAAGTCCGCCTGTGTCTCGTTTTCGAGGGGATTGGTGGTGCAGGTGGAATACATGAGCCGCCCGCCTGGGGCGAGCAGCTCGACGGCGCGCTTCAGCAGTTGCCGCTGGAGCTTTTCCAGAGGTTCGGTCTTTCCCGCTCCCCAGATCTGCATGACGTTGGGATTCTTGTCCACGGTGCCCCAGCCGGAGCACGGCGGATCGAGCAGAATGCAATTGAAGGAGCCGTCCGGCAGCGGAATCTCCTCTCCGGGGAAGGAGCATGTCGCTGCGTTGACGGCGTTCATGCGGTGCAGGTTGCGGCGCAGGGTTTCCAGACGGGTGCGGTTCGGCTCGTTGCCGATGACGAATCCCTCGGGGCCGACCAGCAGGGACAGGAGGCTGGTCTTGCCGCCGGGGCTGGCGCACATGTCGAGCACCGCCTCGCCGGGACGTGGGGCGAGCATGAGCGGCGGTAGCATGCTCGATCGGTCCTGAATGTAGATGAGGCCGAAGGTGTTGGCGAGGCTGCCGCCGAGGGGGGCTGGCTCCGCATCAAGGGCGAAGGCGATGTCCGAGAACGGCTCGGGCCGGAAGGCGTAGCCCTGTGCCTCCAGAAGGGTGCGGGCAAGCGCGTGTTCGGCCGGGCCGCAGGCCATGCGGAAGGTCCGGCCCGATTCGTCCTGCCCGTGAATATTGTTATTTCCTGACATTGTGGGTATCTTCTCCCGGTAGATTTTACGCCGCTGAAAGTGCGGAATCTACGGTGTGCGGGCGTCGAGCGCAACCCGGCGCATTCGCCCCGTCCGCCGCGCGCGCAAGTTAGATTTTGCGTCCCGTGACAGAAGGTGCTACACAGGGATTCCTCTCCGAAGAGGATGAGGAAACAACGTACGTAATTTCGCCATCATGCGGCCATACTCTCCCTCGTTCGGCCGCTCCCGCTGCAGACAGACCTTTTCCAAGGAGTTGACATTCATGGGGTGTGTACGAATTCTGGCTGCCCTGCTCATGGCCATCACGCTCATGCTGCCCGGTCAGGCCATGGCCCAGGAGCTTGCCAAATCCTTCGCAGTCTTGCCCTTCACCATCAATGGTCCAGATAAGTATCAGTACCTGAGCCGCGGCATTCAGGATATGATGATTTCCCGCCTGAACTGGGACAAGCATCTCGAGCCGGTCGGAAAGGACCGCATCGCCGCCAGCGTTTCCAATGCTCCCGAATCCGATGCCGCCGCCGTCAGGACCCTTGAGGGTCTCGATGCCGACTACCTCGTGTGGGGCAGCGTGACCATCCTCGGCGAACAGTGCAGCGTGGATCTGCGCGTCAACGGCAAGGATGGCAGCGCATGGCCGCAGGACATGCAGACCGACATCGGCGGACTCATCCCCGCCCTCGAAGGCATGGCCCGTCAGGTCAACGACCGTATCTTCAAGCGCCCCGACGAGCGCAAGGTCGCGGCCGAGGACAAGCCGGTCAACCGCATGAATCCCGAGCTCATCTTCAACGAGCGCAAGGACGGCCAGCAGTTCTACCTGAATCCGCAGTTCCGCTACAGCGGCGGTTCCGACACGCCCGGCCGCTGGAAGAGCCCCCGTCTGCCCTTCACCGCGCAGGGCATGATCGCTGGCGATCCCGACGGCGACGGACTCAACGAACTCATCTTTATCAGCAAGCACTCTGTGCATGTCTACCGCTGGCAGGAAGGACGCCTGCTGCTACTCGACGAGATCACTCCATCCCAGCGCATTGAGCTGCTCAATGTGGATCTCATTGACCTTGATCGCGACGGCCACATGGAGATCGCCGTGTCCGGCGTGTTCGAGCAGAAGCTTGATTCCGCCCTTTCACGCAATGCACCCCATACGCCGAATTCCTATATTTTCGCGTTTGAGGATGGTCACCTCAAGCCCCTCGCCGAGGACCTCAATTTCTTCATGCGCGTCGTGCGCATGCCCCCGAACTTCTCACCTGTTCTGCTGGGTCAGAAGGCCGGTCGCCTGCGCATCTTCGATTCCCCGGTGCACGAGGTTGTGCGGATGGGCGGAGAGTACCAGCTCGGCAAGCGCGTGGCCCTGCCCGAGAAGGCCAACGTGTTCAACGTGACCTACCTGCCCACCAACGACGGCTACAAGCTTCTGCTGGTGAGCAAGGATGACCACATCGAGGTCTACACCCCCGGCAACGAACTCCAGTCCACCACCCTCGACCAGTTCGCCGGATCGCAGCTGGGCTTCGAAATTCCCGATACCCTCACCGGTCTCGGAACGGCCAAGGACCAGTACACCAACCTGTACTACATCCCTCTGCGCCTCGTGCCCACCAATCTCGACGGCAACGAGAACTGGGAAGTGCTGGTCAACAAGAACATCTCCGTGGCCGCGCAGTTCTTCGAGCGCTACCGCTTCTTCCCCAACGGCGAGATCCACTCCCTGTTCTGGGACGGCGTGGGCATGAGCCTTGCGTGGAAGACCCGCCGCATCAAGGGCACCGTGTGTGACTACGGCCTTGCCGACATCGACAACGACGGCGTTGAGGACCTGTATGTGGCCCTCAACACCTACCCCGGCAATGCCGGTCTCGGCGAACGCAAGGCCATGGTCGTCAGCTACTCTCTTGACCGGACCAAGACCGACGAGAATTCGCCCGTGGAACGCGAGCAGTAGGCTCCGCTTCCCACCAGATCATCCCGCGCGGCGGTTGGAGAAACTCTCCGACCGCCGCGTTTCCTTTTTCTCCTCCAGCTTTCCCCTTCTCCCACTTTCCTGCTATCATCGGCCCCAAAGGCCATTTCACGCTTTCCCCGAGGTGCCCGATGGCTCGTCGGTTGTCCGTGCTACGCACGTCTGCCCTTGTGGCGCTGGTGTTCGCGTACACCCTTTGCGCGTCCATGGTGTGCCACGCGCAGAATCCCATCGTTCTTGAATACGCCAACACCCCGCCCGCTTCCACGTTTCCCTGCATCCAGATGGAGCGCTGGGCGGCGGAAGTGACCCGGCGTACCGGCGGACGCGTGGTTATTCGGACACATCCTGCAAGCACGCTCCTCAATTTCTCCACCCTGTACGAGGGGGTTGTCTCTGGACGCGCGGATATCGGTTGCCTGCATCTCTCCAGCCGTCCCGGAGATTTTCCATTGAGCGAGCTCTTTGAACTTCCTGTAGGCTTCCCCAACGCCAAGGTCGCCAGCGTCACCTTCCTCGATTTTCTCCTGCGCCATCGACCTGATGAATTCTCGGCAGTGAAGATACTTACGGCCTTCACCTCAGGACCATCATGCATCATGAGCAAGGTGCCCATCGGCAGGATGAGCGATCTTCCGGGATTGGAAATCCGTGCGGTCGGCAAGGGGGTCGGAGTTCTCGACGCACTTGGTGCCGTTCCGGTTGCCCTACCCATGTCGCAAACGCGCGATGCCCTGCACGACGGCATGGTTAAAGGTGTCCTTTCCTCGCCAGAGGTGCTTATGGACATGAATTTCGCCGAATACTGCAAATTTGTCTCCACGGAGCGCTTTCAGGTCCACCCCTTCGTGGTCATCATGAATAGCGAAAGTTGGGATGGCCTGCCGAAGGATGTGAAGCGGGTGATGGATGGCCTCTCTCGTGAGCATGCCTTGTGGACCGGAGCTTATGCCGATGATCAGGCTAGACGTGCCCTGCAATGGAGCCTTGAACGCCATGGAATCCAGATGACCAGCCTCGCGGTATCGGATGCGAACCGTATGCGCGAAGTCATGGAAAATCTGGTGGAAAGTACCTGCGTAACAAGCGAGGAACATGGCGTTCCAAGCCGCGCGGTCCTTGAAGAAATACGCACGGCCATTTCGAAATCCAAAACGTCAGACAGATAGTATTACAACTCGTCATCGCATTCATATTAAGGGGCTTGGTGGTCGTTCCGGCTCGGATTCGCCATTCCAATCCTCTTCCCCTTGGTGGGGACATCCGCTAGGAAAGGGCCATGCCACCCGTTCAACACCTTGAGGTCACCCCCGACGAAGGCGGCCAGAAGCTGCTTCAGTTTCTACAACGTCGCCTTGGGGCAGACATTCCCCGTTCACTCGTTATGCGTCTCATCCGCACAGGACAGGTGCGGGTCGATGGCGGCCGTCGCAAGCCCTTCGACCGCATCGAGGCCGGGCAGGTCGTGCGCGTGCCACCCATCCGCATCGATGAACCCGCTTCTGCCTCGCCCTCTGGCCTTCCTCCACTTCGCGTACTTCTGCATCGCGACGGGCTGTTGGCCATCGCCAAGCCTGCCGGGTTGGCCGTGCATCCCGGTTCTGGGCACGAGGATTGCCTGACTGCGCGTCTTGCCGCCCAATTCCCCGATGCTCCCTTCGCCCCCACTCCCGCCCATAGGCTGGACCGGGACACCTCCGGGGTGCTCCTGTGCGCCACGTCATACGAAACGCTTCGTGATCTTCAGGACGCATTCCGGGTTCACGACATCGACAAGGTCTACCTGTGCTGGGTACACGGCGCGGTCCCCGTTGGCACCGTCATGGATATGCGTGACGAGTTGGCCAAGACTGGTCCCGAGGGACGGGAGCGGGTCCACACTGGAGACGGACGCGACGCCCATGCCCGCGCCGAATGTCTCCTCTCCACCCGCGAGTACTCCCTCATGGCCGTCACACTCTTCACTGGGCGGACGCACCAGATTCGCGTGCAACTCTCTTCGCGCGGGCTGCCCATCGTTGGGGACCGCAAGTATGGGCGCACGTCCGATCGCTCCGCCATGCTCCTTCACGCATGGCGCATCCGCTGGAAGGACGACGTCATTGAGATGCTTCCCGACTGGGAGGGAGCGTTTCGCGTGAAACCGGAGGCGCTGATCTGATGCGCCATCGTCAGCCCTTCGTTCCATATTGGAGCCATGGTGCGGCTGACGATTTGCACAGGAGGCCCCATGCCGCATGATCTCGTGATCCGCAGTGTGCGCAACGACGAGTTCCACGACGCCGTCGAGCTGTGTCGCTCCGCCGTCGTCTCCGTCTATGCCGGGCTGTTTACTGAGTCCGAATTGCGCCCGTGGACCGAAGGCCCCGAGACGGAACGCTACGTCATGCGTCGTATGTCCGGCATTCTCGTCGCTGTTCTTAATGGCTCCTTCGTCGGTATGCTCTGCGTGGACGGGAACACCATCGACATGTTCCACGTCGACAAGGTCTGTCGCAAACGCGGCATCGGATCAGTCCTCATCGCCGAGGCTGAACGTCGCATCGCCGCAGCCGGGTATCCCCATGCCCGCCTCGAATGCTTCGAGCGCAACCGCACCGCCCTCCACTTCTACGCCGCTCGCGGCTTCTACGTGAACGACGCCTATTTCGACCCCAAGGCCGAAGCCCGAAAGGTCGAAATGCTCAAGCCGTTGGCGTAGAGGCCTACCGTATCGTTCATTGATGGGTGCGAGACGTAGGCTCCGCCGGCCAAGGGGCCGCTGGCCCCCTGGACCCCCGACATGCGATAACCGTGGGTGCCTTTGGCGAGCCGTACGGCTTAGCGCGACGAAGCCCTAATGAGGATTGTCAAGGAAATCATTTCATTGACTGGGGTCCGGGGCAAAGCCCCGGCCGCCGGAGGCCTTTTTTCTCCGTCCCTGCTCCGCACAGCGGTTCATCGCGGTGTCTGACCGTATCGTTCATTGATGGGTGCAAGACGTAGGCTCCGCCGGCCAAGGGGCCGCTGGCCCCCTGGACCCCCGACATGCGATAACCGTGGGTGCCTTTGGCGAGCCGTGCGGCTTTGCGCGACGAAGCCCTAGTGAGGATTGTCAAGGAAATCATTTCCTTGACTGGGGTCCGGGGCAAAGCCCCGGCCGCCGGAGGCCTTTTCCCGTCCCTGCCTGCCCTGTCCCGTCCCTGCTCCGCGCAGCGGTATACGCGTGGTGCGTTACGACTGCCGTCTATCCCAGAGTCCGCTGACCTGCGTTGTCCAGACGATGTCGAGTCCGCTGGGCGCGGTGCGGTGGGCGTTTATGGGGTTGGCGTGGAGTTGTGGGGTGCCGTCCTCGCGGATGCGGACGCGGAAGTCGGTCCAACCGTCGCGGGCGAGGGAGTCCTCGATGGCGGCGAGGCGGCGCAGGGTGTCGCGTCCGGGGGAGATGTTGTAGGGGAATCGCGTGAGCAGACAGGGGCGTGCGGGCTGGTCTGGGTTGGGCAGATTCATGGCGCGGGCGATGGTGTGGATGTCGTCCTTGGTGATGGCGCATGCCGCGAAGGGGCTTGTGATGCCAAGTTCGCGCAGGGCTTTGAGTCCGGGGCGGTGGGTGGTGAGGTCCGAGGCGTTGGTGCCGTCGATGAGGGTGCGGCCGGGGTGAAGCCGTGCTGCGGTGGCGAAGAGGTGACGCTTGCAGTGGTAGCAGCGCTCCGGGGAACCGGCGGCGACCTCGGGGATGGCGAGGGGGTCGGTTTCAAGAATGACGAACGGCAGGCCGATGGTTTCGAGCCATTGGCGGGCACTTGCGGATTCGTCGGGGGTGAGGTGGGGACCGGTGAAATGGACGCAGATGGCGTCCATGCCGATGCGGGCGGCGATGAGGGACAGGAGTCGGCTGTCCAGGCCCCCGGACACCGCGATGGCGCCGGGGGCACTGGAACCGAGAAGTCTTTCGAGGTCTGCGAGGTGACGGCGCAGAGCCTCGGGAAGATCGGCTAGTATGAGGGAATCTCTTCCTGCGGCTCTGTGAGCTGGAAGTTTCCTTCCTCGATCCATTTCTTCAACTCGTTGGCGATTTCGAGGGAACGGCTGTAGCTGGTGAGCGGCACGGTTTCGACCTTCTTGCCGTTGAGTTCGATCTCGCCGGAGACGAGTTCCGAGAACTTCACGTGCTTGAGGATGCGCGGCAGCCCGTTGGGGTAGTCGTAGCCGTAGTCCTTGACGGGCATGTCGATGTCCGCGTCCGAGACGCCGGTGTACCAGGCCATTTCCTCGTTGAGGATGGGGATCGGGATGCCCACGCCCATGGCGAGGGAGCAGCCGTAGCCGGTGATGGAGACGCCGCGCACGTAGCGCGCGTTCATTTTCTTGAGGTCGCCGCGCAGCATGAGGGTTCCTGCTCCGGTGAGGGGAATTCCGCGCTCGTTGCGTGCGGGCTTGGGGTTGTGCTGTGTTCCCGGTCCGAGGACGTAACCCACCGCGCCGCCGAGGAAGATGCGCGTTCCAAGGCCGATGGTCTTGAGGAACGGATCGTTGAACAGCGGGCTGATCTGGCCTGCGGTGGCGTAGTTGGCGTTTCGCGCGCCGGGCTTGAGCGGTCCCATGTAGGTGTAGATGAGACGGCTGGTGAGGTTCACCGCGCAGTTGTAGTTTTGATAGCAGTTGCGAGGGTTGAGCAACGTGGCCTCTGGCAGGTCGGCGAGGGTAACATCCTTGTCCAGCTCGCGGCGGGGATAGCAGTCCGTGCCGTAGGCGGTGGCCTTGAGGTGCACGGCCTTGCCGCGGACGAGATCCTCGATGACGTGGCCGCCGCCGTACTTGAACTGACCGGGGTAGACCTTGTTCAGCGGATCGTCCTCGGTTGGCTCGGTGGCGCCGAGGTACGAATCCACGGCGGCGAGTCCGCCATAGCAGGGGACGCCGTTGAGCCAGACGTTGGAGGTCTTCATGGTCGGCGGGGTCTTCTGGCCGATATTGAAGAGCAGACCGGACGAGCACATGGGCGAGAAGGTGCCGGTGGTGACGACGTCGACTTCCTTCGCCGCCTCTTCCTTGCCCTTTCTGCGCACGACCTCGATCATCTCCTCGGCATTGAGGACGACGGCCTTGCCCTTGCGGATCTTATCGTTGATTTCCTTCAGTGTTTTATTCACTGCGTGCGAGTTGCCCATGGCTCCTCCTGTGCGATGTGTCAGATGGGTGGTCATCGTGTCGAATATCGTTGATGAAGGCAACGGGTTTTTTCCTGGTTATCCGGCGGGAAGCCGCTTGGATTCTAGGTTTTCCCTTGGCTTTGGGAGTGTTTTGGGATATAACGGCCCATACTTTTTCGAAGCAGTGAACGTGTCTGCAACTCGCCGATTTCACAAGTGTTTTCTGCCTCATTTTTCGTGAACCGTATTCTCCCCGAACGACCCGGACACCCATGGATTCCGAACTGAAGAATAATCTGCGTCAGCATCTGCGGAAAACGTGCTCCGCAATCGAGCTCAAGCGCTGGTACGACCCCTTGCGGGTGGAACTGGACGAAGAGCGCGGCGAAGTCTCCGTGCTGTTTCCGCACGCCTTTTTCGGCGCTTGGTTCGCCGGGGCGATGCGTGAGCGGTTCGAGGCGGAAGTGCATGGGTTTCTTGGCTCCGGGCTGGTGATCCGCTACGGCTCCAATGGCCGTGGGCACGACACCGCCGAGCATCCCGTCATCGAGGAGACGCGGTCCGTGGATTTCCCCTTCGGGCCGGAGTTCACGTTTTCGAGCTTCATCGAGAACCGGAAGAACTACTTCCCGTTGACCTCCGCCCGCGAGGTGGCCCGTCAGACGGATGTGGAGTTCAATCCGTTCATCATTAGCGGTCCCGCCGGGTGCGGCAAGACGCACCTTGTGAAGGCCGTGGCCAACGAGATGGCCGGACGCTTCGGGCGGGAGGCCGTGTTCTGCGCGTCCCTTGAGGAGCTGTGCAATCTGTACGAGGGGACCTTCGGCGGGGACTATTTCAAGGCGCGTTCGCATGTGTGCTCCCACCGCTTCCTCGTTGTGGACGACTTTCAGCTCGTGGGGCGGCATAGGGCCTTTCAGGCGGAGCTTATCAACCTCTTCGACAGTTTCTACAACGGCAAGAGGCAGATGATCTTCTGCTGCGCGGATAACCTACCCTCCTACGAGTTTCTCGATCCCAAGCTCAAGTCGCGCCTTGAGTGGGGGCTTATCGTCACCCTCAAGGAACCGGACCTCGAAGTCCGGGTGCGCTACGTGGAGCGCTTCTGCACGCAGAAGCGGCTTCCCCTGTCGCGCGACAGGATACTGACCCTTGCCCAGCGCTTCACGGATTTGCGCTTTCTGCAGGGGCTTCTGCTCAAGGTCTACGCGTACCGCGAGTTCGTGCATGCGGACCTTTCGGATCGCGATTTCGACCGCATCCTGTCGCAGACGGCCGGCGGCGTGCGCTCCGACATGACGCCCGAGGCAGTGCTCGACATCGTCGCGGCGGCGCAGGGGCTGGAGCGCAAGGACCTGACGGGGCTGCGGCGGCACCAGAACATCGTTCAGGCGCGCCAGATGGCCATGTTCCTGTGTCGCGAGCTTCTGGGGTGCTCCTACCCTGCCCTTGGGCGGATTTTCGGCGGACGCGACCACTCCACGGCGCTCTACGCCGTGCGCAAGGTTCGCAAGAGCATGAGCGAGGATATGGCCTTCCGCGACAAGCTGGAAGCGCTGCGCAAGAAGTGCGAGTCCGGCGACTAGGCCGGGCATTTTTTCATCTCACGGTTCCGCCGCAAGAGGCTGGGACCATCGTTTCGAGAGGTCGTCGCGGGAATTCCTGCGACCGCGATATTCGTGTTCAGTTTTGAAGCAAGGAGAAGACGATGTTTCTGAAGGTGTTCCGGGACGACATCATCGAGGGCCTGCAGAAGTCGGCAAACATCATCCCCGCCAAGACCGGGGCCGCGTTTCTTAGGACCATCTGGCTTAAGGTCGAAAATGGCACCCTGAGCATCATGTCCACGGACTCCAACCTTGAATTCTGCGGCACCTACCCCGCGGAAATCATCGAGGACGGTCTCGTTGGCGTGCAGGGACGCTCGTTCTACGACCTCATCCGCAAGCTGCCCCCCGGACAGATCACGCTCAAGGCCGATGACGAAGGACAGTTCCTCGCCATCCAGCAGGGCGGGCGCAAGTACAAGCTACCCACCAACGAGAAGAGCTGGTTCCAGAATTTCACCGCCTACCCCGAGGAAAACTCGGTGTTCTGGGCGGGTGATTTCCTGCAGGAGTTGATCGACAAGACGGCCTACTGCATCAGCGACGAGGACACCATGGAGGCCATTGCCTGCCTGAGTGTGAAGCCCTCCGCGACGACCCAGCACATCGAGTCCTGCGGTCTCAACGGCCACCAGTTCGCTATGCTGCGCTTCCTGCATGACGATCTGCGCGCGCTCGTGCCTGATGGCGGTCTGCTCATCCAGAAGAAGTACCTCGTGGAGCTGAAGAAGTGGCTTTCCGGCGACGAGATCGAGTTGAACATCGACAACAAGCGTCTGTTCTTCCGTACCGCCGACCGCAAGGAGACCTTCAGCCTGCCGCTGTCGTTCTACCAGTACCCGGACTACAACTCGTTCTTGAGCCGCATTGCCGACGACGGCGTGTCGCGCATGACGGCGGACCGTCTGGAGCTCATCGACGCGCTCGAACGCATCATGATCTTCAACACCGAGAACAACCGCTGCGCCTACTTCCAGTTCGGCGACGAGCTGGTTCTTTATAGCCAGGGACAGGACGTGGGCACCGCGTCCGAATCCCTCGACGTGGAATTCGCGGGCGACCTGAAGAAGATTGCATTCCCCACCCGCAATCTCATCGAAATTCTCAACCACTTCTCCTCGGAGCGGGTCGGCTTCACGCTGACCGGGGCCGAAGGCCCCTGCGGCGTGTTCGGCGCCGACGATCCCGAGTATCAGGTCATCATCATGCCCATGAAGATAGTGGAAGAAACGTATTACAGCGAGGAAGGCACGGAATAATGACCCAACCTTCAAACGGACAGACCTATACCGCGGAAAGCATCACCGTCCTTGAGGGACTTTCCGCCGTCCGGAAGCGTCCGGCCATGTATATCGGGTCCACGGACTTCCGTGGACTGCATCACCTCGTCTACGAGGTCGTGGACAACTCCATTGACGAAGCCATGGCCGGTTTCTGCGATCGCATCGTGGTGAATCTGCACGTGGACAACAGCGTCACCGTCCGAGACAACGGACGTGGCATCCCCGTGGACATGCACCCCAAGGAGCATCGTCCCGCCGTGGAAGTCGTCATGACCGTGCTCCACGCCGGCGGCAAGTTCGATAATAACTCCTACAAGGTTTCCGGCGGCCTGCATGGCGTTGGCGTGTCCTGCGTCAATGCCCTGTCCGAGTACCTCGATGTGACCGTGCGCCGTGACGGCAAGGTGTGGTTCCAGAAGTACGAGCGCGGCGTCCCGCAGGAACAGCTGCGCTGCATCGGCGACGCCGACGACACCGGAACCATGATCCGCTTCCGGCCCGACGAGGAGATTTTCGAGACCAACCAGTTCCAGTACGAGATTCTGCGCAAGCGTTTCGAGGAACTGGCCTACCTCAATCCCGGCCTCGAAATCGATTTTCGCGACGAGCGCACCCAGCGCAACGACGTGTTCCGTTTCGATGGCGGCATCAGCCAGTTCGTGGCCGACCTCAACTCCGGCACGGCGGGCATCCACCAGATCATCTCCGGCTCCGGCGAGGCGGATAACGTCACCGTCGATTTCGGCCTGCAGTACAACTCTTCCTACAAGGAAGTCATGCTGACCTTCGCGAACAACATTCGCACCAAGGAAGGCGGCACGCATCTCGTGGGCTTCAAGACGGCGCTCACCCGCGCCATCAACAACTATGTCCAGAACTCGGACATTCCCAAGAAGCTCAAGGCGAAGCTCTCCGGCGACGACGTGCGCGAAGGCCTTGCTGCCGTGGTCAGTGTGAAGCTGCCCATGCCGCAGTTCGAGGGCCAGACCAAGACCAAGCTTGGCAACTCCGAGATTGCGGGCCTCGTGTCCGGCATCGTCTATGAGCGCCTGAACGTGTTCTTCGAGGAGAATCCCAAGGACGCCCGCGCCATTGTCGAGAAGGTCGTGGACGCCTACCGCGCCCGCGAGGCCGCGCGCAAGGCCAAGGACCTTGTGCGTCGCAAGGGTGCCCTGTCCGACAACGCCCTGCCCGGCAAGCTGGCCGACTGCCAGACCAAGAAGCCCGAGGAATCCGAGCTGTTCATCGTTGAGGGCGACTCCGCAGGCGGTTCCGCCAAGCAGGGCCGCGATCCGCGCATTCAGGCCATTCTGCCCCTGCGCGGCAAGATCCTCAACGTCGAGCGCACCCGCTTCGACAAGATGCTCGGCAACAGGGAAATCAAGGCGCTCATCACCGCCATGGGCGCGGGCATCGGGCAGGACGAGGAAGACATCGAACTCGACAAGCTGCGCTACCACAAGATCGTCATCATGACCGACGCCGACGTGGACGGAGCGCACATCCGCACGCTTCTGCTGACGTTCTTCTTCCGCCACTATCCGCAGCTCATCGACAGCGGCTACCTCTACATCGCGCAGCCGCCGCTGTTCCGCGTGCACAAGGGTAAGTTCGAGAAGTACATCAAGGACGAGAAGGAATTCTCCGGATTTCTGCTGGAGCGCATCGCGGGTGACCTTGAAGTCCGCGCGCTGGGCTGTGCCGAGGGCGAGGACCACGTCTTCCGCACCTCGCGTCTGGTGGGTCTCATGAACAAGATCAACTTCCTGCGTGAGAAGACCTCCGAGGCGGAGCAGCTGGGCATCGGCGGAAACCTGTTCCACAAGCTTCTCGCCTTCCCCACGAAGCTGACCCAGCACTCCTTCGATAACGGCGAATGGGAGGCCCTGTGCGCCTACATCGCCGAGCGCGGATACTCCGCCACGATGGAGATTGCCGACGACGGGCTGGAGAGCCGCCATTACGTCATCTTCGACAACGGCAAGGGCCATCGGACCCGCGTGGGCGTGGAGTTCTTCAACTCCAAGATATTCAAGCAGAGCTACGACCGCTACGCCTCCATTCTGGAGCAGTGCGGCAGCCACGAGTTCGAGCTGGTCAAGAAGGAGGGAACGCAGACCGTTTCCGGCATCTTCGAGCTGCTCGAGGCCGTGTTCACCGAGGCGCACAAGGGTATCAACATCCAGCGCTACAAGGGCTTGGGTGAAATGAACCCCGAACAGCTGTGGGAGACCACCATGGACCCCGAGCGCCGCACCATGCTGCGCGTCACCGTGGATGACGCCGCCGAGGCCGACGAGTTGTTCTCGGCCCTCATGGGCGATCAGGTCGAGCCGCGCCGCCAGTTCATCGAGCGTAACGCGCTCGCCGTGGGCGACCTCGACATTTAGGCCGTGGCCGTCCCGCCTGCGTGGGAGAGCGCGCTTTGCGGCATGTGACCGCGCGCGTCCCGGCGGCGAGGGCATCGAATTGACAGACCCCCGGCCGCGCCGTCCTCAACCGGACGGTGTGGCCGGGATATACGGATTCCGGATCCGGTCCCCGCGTGGAGTCTTCCGCGCAGGCAGGACCATTCGGACCAATCCCCGCCCGGAGCCTCGCTCCGGCAAGCTTGCGAGGGAGAAGCGTGGAAAACCCGACAATCAGTATTGAACAGGAAATCCAGAGGTCGTACCTCGAGTATTCGCTCTCGGTCATCATCGGCCGCGCGATTCCCGATGTGCGCGACGGACTCAAGCCGGTCCACCGCCGCATCATGTATGCGCAGTACGAACTCGGTAACAGCTACAACCGGCCCTACAAGAAGTCCGCGCGCGTCGTCGGTGACGTCATCGGTAAGTATCACCCCCATGGCGATTCGGCCGTGTACGACGCGTTGGTGCGCATGGCGCAGGAATTCTCCATGCGCGATCCCCTCGTGGACGGACAGGGCAACTTCGGTTCCATCGACGGCGACTCCGCCGCCGCCATGCGATACACCGAGGCGCGCATGTCGCGTCTGGCAGGCGAATTCCTGTCCGACATCGACAAGAACACCGTCGAATTCCGCCCCAACTACGACAACTCGTTGCAGGAGCCGGAAGTTCTGCCCACCAAGGTGCCGAACTTGCTCCTCAACGGTTCGTCCGGCATCGCCGTGGGCATGGCCACCAACATCCCGCCGCACAACCTCGGCGAGCTCGTGGACGCCCTCCAGCATCTGCTGGCCAATCCCGAGAGCACGTCCATGGACCTCATGGCCTTCGTCAAGGGCCCGGACTTCCCGACGGGCGGCGTGGTCTATGCCGGTGACGGCCTCGTGGAGGCCTACACCACCGGTCGCGGCTCCGTGAAGGTGCGCGGAAAGCTCAAGATCGAGGATCGCGGCAAGGGTCTCGAATCCATCGTCATCACCGAGATTCCCTACGCGCTCAACAAGTCCACGCTGGTCGAGAAGATTGCTTCGCTGGTGCACGAGCACCGCATCGACGGCATCGCCGACCTGCGTGACGAGTCCGACCGACGCGGCATCCGCATCGTCATCGACCTCAAGCGCGGCACCATCCCGGACATCGTCGTCAACTCGCTCTTCAAGTACACCGCGCTGGAATCGTCCTTCGGCTTCAACATGATGGCTGTCGTGGACAACCGTCCGCAGCTGCTGACCCTCAAGGACATTCTGCGCCACTTCCTGAGCCACCGGCGCGAAGTGATCATCCGCCGCACCCGTTTCGACCTCGAAAAGGCCGAAGCCCGTGCGCATATTCTCGAAGGCCTGCGCATCGCCCTCGACAACATCGATGCCGTGGTCGAGACCATCCGCAATTCCCAGACGCCGCAGGACGCCAAGGAAGCGCTCATGGCCCGCTTCGAGCTTTCCGAGATTCAGAGCCAGGCCATTCTGGACATGCGCCTGCAGCGCCTCACCAACCTCGAACACGAGAAGCTCCTTGAAGAGTACCGCGATCTGCTTCAGAAGATTGAGTACTACCACAGCATTCTCGAACGCGAGGAAGTGCTCGTCGGCGTCATCCGCGATGAACTGGCCGAACTGCGCAACACCTACGCCACTCCGCGCAAGACCGAGATCGACGATAGTGACCTCTCCGGCATCAACGTCGAGGATCTCATCCCCGACGCAGACGTGGTCATCACGCTGTCCCAGCGCGGATACATCAAGCGCACCGCGCTCGAGAACTACTCGGCGCAGCGTCGCGGCGGAAAGGGCATCTTTGGCGTGCATACCTCCGACGGCGATTTCATCCTCAACTTCCTGGTGACCACGAACCATCAGTACATCCTGCTCTTCACCAATAGGGGCAAGATGCACCGGCTCAAGGTCCATCAGATTCCCGAGGGCAATCGTACCGCCAAGGGCGTGCATATCGCCAACCTGCTGCCCCTCGACAAGGACGAGTTCGTGGCTGCCGCCCTGTGCGTGCGCGAATTCGCCGAGGAACGCAGCTTCCTCTTCGTCACCCGCAAGGGCATGGTCAAGCGCACCCATCAGGAGCTCTACACCAACTGCCGTTCCACCGGCATCATCGCCGTCAGCGTCCGCGATGACGACGACCTGTTGCAGGTTGTGGAAGTGGGCCGCGAGGACGAGATCATCCTCGTGACCAAGCATGGCTACGCCATCCGCTTCAACGTCAGCGACGCCCGCGCCATGGGCCGCGGAACCGCTGGCGTGAAGGGCATCGCCCTGCGTGGTGGCGACGAGGTTGTGGCAGGCGTCGTGGTCACCACCGGCGAGGTGAAGGACATCCTCACTATCTCCGAGAAGGGCTACGGCAAGCGCTCCAGCCTTGACCTCTACCGCCTCCAGACCCGTGGCGGAAAGGGCATCATCACCATGCGCACCACGCCCAAGACCGGCAACCTGCTCGGTGCCATCATGGTCGAGGACGAGGACGACGTGATCATGCTCACCTCCGAGAACAAGATCATCCGTATGACCGTCAACGAAATCCGCAAGGTCGGCCGCGCCACACAGGGCGTGCGCCTCGTCACCATGACCGACGACGACGGCAACGTCGCGGGCTTCGACCTCGTGCGCGATCGCCAGATCGACGACGCGCGCAAGGCTGACGACGAAAGGGAAGATGAGGAATAGCATAGCGGCACTCGTGCTGCTCGTGAGTTCGCTCTGGGCGTGTTCCCCGCAAATCGGCGACGGGCCTCTGGCCCGCGCCGACGGGGAATACGCCCGGGGCAACTACCTTCAGGCGGAAGGTCTCTATCAGGCCTATCTGCAATCCACCCCGCAGGGCGACGAGCGCTGGCGCGTCTGGAATCGTCTGCTCGACATCTGTCTTGTCGTGAACGATACCCCGACCAAGGCCGTGACCATTCTCGAAGCCATGATCCTCGAATTCGCCGATCGCCCGGAGCGTAGCGCCGAACTCACATGGAAGCTCGCCGAGGTGCATACCCGTATGCGCAACTGGGGCAAGGCCGCCGAGACATGGCTGCACCTGCTGACTGAGGAGTCCGTCCCCACCGACAGGCTCTGGGAAATCCACCACAACCTCGGCAAGATCTACCAGTTTCAGGGCCATTACGACCTCGCCCGCGATGCCATGAGCGCCGCCGTGGACAATGCCCCCGATGGCCCGGCCCGGGCCACCTGCCTCTATGAACTCGCGCAGGCCTTCTTCCTGCTCAACAACAACGAGCAGGCGCGAGACTGTTTGCGAAAGCTCCTTGAGGCGCAGGGCGTCGACCCCGAACTCGAAGCCCGCTCCATCTACATGCTCGCCGAAATCGCCGTTGCGCAGGGTGACATCCCCGCCGCGCGCGACCTCTTCCGCTCCATTCTCGAAACCTACCCGAACCCCCGCGCCGTCGAGACGCAACTGAAGCTCCTCCAGTAGCACTGCTGTGCCCTGCCGTATGGTGCTGTGGCTTGGCGTGTCGTTCGTTGACCGATGCAAGCCGTAGGCTCCGCCGGCCAAGGGGCCGCTGGCCCCCTGGACCCCCGACATGCGATGGACGTGGGTGCCCTTGGCGTGCCGTGCGGCTTTGCGCGGCGAAGCCCTAGTGAGGATTGTCAAGGAAATCATTTCCTTGAGTGGGGTCCGGGGCAAAGCCCCGGCCGCCGGAGGCCTTGCCCGCGCAGCGGTGTGGCGCTGTGGCTATCCGTATGGCGCTGTGGTTTGCCGTATCGTTCATTGACCGATGCAAGCCGTAGGCTCCGCCGGCCAAGGGGCCGTTGGCCCCCTGGACCCCCGATATGCGATAGACGTGGATGCTCTTCGTGCGCCGTGCGGCTTTGCGCGATGGAGCCTTGGGCATGATGGAAAAACGTGGACTTTCGCGAAAAGCGTAGGTCCACGTTTTTCTTTTTTCGGCGGGGCTGCGACGGTGCGTGGGGTGAAAGATGCCGTGTGCATCAATGATGTTGCGTGGCCGGGAAGTGCGGTGAAATGTCGCTATGCGTCACAATGTGAAGGCATTCACAATGCGGGGGTTTGTGTTGACGTTGTAATCTGATGCAAATCCATCGGCATGATTCCCACACGATCCGCGACCTATCAAGTGTCGCCTAGCTGACTGTTTTGCGCCGGCAGAGACAGGTTCTTGCTGGTTGCCATGTATTGGCTGTTCGTTCAATCAACGTACTTCCGGCAACCATGATGGGGCCAGCGATCGTTGTGTGGTGCGAGTTTTGGTAATGTGCAACGGATATGGTCGGAAAAGAATGCGGCGTGAGGGTTCACTGACAGTTGCGGTGCTAATATTTGGTGCACGAGGTTGAGCAAGTTTCCAAAGCTTGACACTTTCAACATGACAATCGCATTCAATAATACACTTTATATGTGATGGAACAGACCAAAATCGAAACTTTTGTTGACCTGCATCTGTTCATGTCATAAAAAGCAACCAGAAATCCTGAAATTTCATGATTTCGGGTACTTGTCCCGGTCAGTGGGAGGCCGGGTGGCTGTGGGATACGATTGGCGGAACTTTTTAAACGAGGTCGTCATGTCCAATCTGTTAGTGCTTCTGATTCTTCTTCCATTCGTGGCCGGCCTCGCCTGCTATTTTCTGCGGGCTGGGGTCATTCGGTCACTGGTCGTCACGGTCACGGGCGGCATTCTGGCCGCTGCCTCGATAGCCCTGCTGGCGCAGGGCACGTTCACCTACGCGCCCCCGGCGGGCTGGGGAACGTTCATCGCGGTGGCGGACTTCGCCCTGTTGTTTGTCATTCTCTACTACGCCTTCAAATACAGGAACCTGCTGATCAAGCTGTTCACGGTGTCGCAGATTGTGCTGCTCGGCCTGTTCGAGCTGTTCATGGTCGACCATGCAGCCCCGGTCACCGCGTTCTATGCCGACCAGCTCTCGCTGGTGATGGTGCTTGTGATATCGATTGTGGGATCGCTTATCTGCATCTACGGCATTCCTTACATGAAGGCGCACGAGGAGCATCTCCATCTGGAGATCAGCCGGCAGCCCCGGTTCTTCATGTTCATGGTCCTGTTCCTTGGCGCCATGAACGGCCTCGTGCTTTCCAACAACATCCTGTGGCTGTATTTCTTCTTTGAAGTCACCACCTTCTGTTCCTTTATGCTCATCGGGCATGACGGCACCGAGGTGGCCATCAGGAACAGCGTCCGCGCTCTGTGGATGAACAGCCTTGGCGGACTGGCCTTCGTCATCGGCATGATCTGGGCCTACAAGGTCACCGGCTCCCTTGATCTCCAGCAGATCATCGCCGCCGGTCCCGCCGCCAGCGCCCTGCTCATCCCGCTGGCCTTCATCTGCCTCGCGGGCTTCACCAAGGCCGCGCAGGTGCCCTTCCAGAGCTGGCTGCTGGGCGCCATGGTCGCCCCCACCCCTGTCTCGGCCCTGCTCCATTCGAGCACCATGGTCAAGGCGGGCGTGTACGTGGTCCTGCGCATCGCCCCCGCCTTCGCGGGCTCCTTCGTCTCCGACGGCGTGGCCCTGTGCGGCGCCTTCACCTTCGTCGCCTGTGCCGCTCTGGCCATCAGCCAGTCCAACGGCAAGAAGATCCTCGCCTACTCCACGGTGTCCAACCTCGGCCTGATCATCGCCTGTGCGGGCATCAACACCCCGGCGGCGCTGACGGCGGCCATCCTGCTCATCATCTTCCACGCCGTGTCCAAGTCGCTCATGTTCCTGTGCGTGGGAACCATCGAGCAGGAAATCGGCTCCAGAGACATCGAGGACATGCGCGGGCTTTACGGCCGCATGCCCCGCACCACCATCATTGCGGTGGTCGGCATCCTGACCATGATCCTGCCGCCCTTCGGCGTGCTGATGGCCAAGTGGCTCGCCATCGAATCCGCGGCGGGCAATCTGCTCGTGGTGGTGATGATGGCCCTTGGTTCGGCCCTCACTGTCATTTACTGGGCACGCTGGGCCGGTCTTATGCTTTCTTACCCCGCAGGTGAGCGGCCCACTCCGGAGAAGCAGGACGTGCTCATCCGCATGCCCCTGACCTCCCTCGCCGTTGGCGCGGTGGTGCTCTCCCTTGGCGCTCCGATCATCTACTCCGGACTGGTGCAGCCCCTGTTCCAGGCCCCCCCGCTGGTCAGCTCCGGCGGTATCCTGAGCGGCCCCATGGGCGCGTTTGCAGTGTATCCGCTGTTCTTCATCCTCGGGCTGGGCTTCCTGTACGCGCTGCGCGCGGCCAAGAAGGCGCGGACCCTCAATCCCTCGGCCCCGTACCTCGGCGGTCTGCAGGTCGGTGACATCAAGGACTCCCTGTTCACCGGTCCTATGAATGCCCCGGTGAAGGTCGAGGCTGGCAACTACTACCTGACTGCGGTCTTTGGCGAGAACGTGCTGACCACGCCGGTCAATATCGCCGCCATCGCCCTGATCGTGCTGATGATGGGAGGGGCGCTGTAATGATCACCAAGATTCTGCTGGTATTCATCGGTCTGGTCGCCGCCCCCCTCGCGGGTGGCCTCATCGCCGGTCTCGATCGCAAGGTTACCGCGTGGATGCAGTCCCGTCAGGGTCCGCCCATCACGCAGGCCTTCTACGACGTGGCCAAGCTGTTCGGGAAGGAGAAGATGGTCGCCAACACGTGGCAGGTGTTCTGCGCGTGGGTGTACATGGTCGCCGCGGCGCTGTCCGTGGTCCTGTTCTTCCTTCAGTCGGACCTGCTGCTGATCTTCTTTGTGCAGGCCATCGGCGCGGTGTTCCTCGTCATGGGTGCCATGAGCGTGCCTTCGCCCTACTCGCAGGTGGGCGCGCAGCGCGAGCTCATTCAGGTGCTGACCTACGAGCCGCTGCTCATTCTGGTCTTCGTGAGCATCTACCTCGTGACCGGCAGCTTCAACATCAGCGACATCGTCGCGGTGGAAAAGCCCCTGCTGCTCAAGCTGCCGCTCATGTTCATCGTGCTCGGCTACGCGTTGACCATCAAGCTGCGCAAGTCCCCCTTCGACTTCTCGACCTCGCATCATGGCCACCAGGAGCTGGTGAAGGGCGTGCTCACCGAGTACTCCGGTCCCTTCCTCGGCCTCATCGAGCTGGCGCACTGGTTCGAAACGATCCTCGTCCTCGGCATCTGCGCCCTGTTCTGGACCACCAGCTGGTACGGCATGGCGATCCTTTTGACCGCCACCTACTTCGCCGAGATCGTGATCGACAACACCATGGCCCGCATGACCTGGCGCTGGATGCTCAAGTACGTGTGGAGCATCGGACTGGCCATGTCCTTCGTGAACCTCATCTGGCTGCACGCCGCGAGTTAAGTCATGATCAAGTCATTCATCAAGAAGTCGCGCATCAAGTCTCCGTGGATCATGCACTTCGACTGCGGGAGCTGTAACGGCTGCGATATCGAGGTGCTTGCCTGCCTGACCCCGCTCTACGACATCGAGCGCTTCGGCATCGTCAACGTGGGCAACCCCAAGCACGCCGACGTGCTGCTGGTTACCGGCACCGTTAACCACCGCAACAAGAAGGTCCTCAAGAACATCTACGATCAGATGCCGGACCCCAAGGCCGTCATCGCCATCGGGGCGTGTGGCACTTCGGGCGGCGTGTTCCGCGAGTGCTACAACGTGCTCGGCGGCGTGGATAAGGTCATCCCCGTTGACGTGTACGTCCCCGGATGCCCTGCCAAGCCAGAGGCCATCATCGACGGCGTTGTGCTGGGGCTTCAGAAGTTCGCCGAAAAGGTGGAAGAATCCAACAAGGCATAGCCCCGAGGGAGTGAACCGTGATTGAGAATCTGAAAGAGGTCACCAAGGAGACCGTCGCCAACGAGATACTCATGCTCAAGAACGACGGTTACAGGCTGGTCGCCATGTCCTGCACCGAGCTGGACGAGGACAATGTTGATATCCTCTACCACCTCGACAAGGATCTGGAACTCGTGAACCTGCGCATGAAGGCCGAGAAGGCGAAACCCGTTCCGAGCGTCAGCGGCATCTACTTCTGCGCGATGCTCGCCGAGAACGAGATGCGCGACCAGTTCGCGCTCGGCTTCGATGGCCTGGTGCTGGACTTCAACCGCACGCTGTTCCTCGACGAGGAAATCACCGTGACCCAGGTCCCGCTCTGCAGCAACGTCAAGATCACCAAACAGTAAGGATTCGACATGGCCAAGACGGTAATCCCCTTCGGTCCCCAGCATCCGGTCCTTCCGGAGCCGATCCACCTGAAGCTGGTGGTCGAAGACGAAATCGTGAAGGAAGCGATCCCGGCGCTGGGCTTCGTCCACCGCGGGCTCGAGAAGCTCACGGAAATCCGTGACTACCATCAGATGATTCAGGTTGTGGAGCGCGTGTGCGGCATCTGTTCGTGCATCCACGCCATGACCTACTGCGAGGCTCTCGAAAAGCTCCTCAACCTTGAGGTGCCGGACCGTGCGCAGCACCTGCGCGTGATCTGGTCCGAGCTGCACCGCATGCACAGCCACCTGCTGTGGCTGGGCCTCTTCGCGGATGCCTTCGGCTTCGAGGCGCTTTTCCAGCAGTTCTGGAAGATCCGTGAGAAGATCATGGACATCAACGAGGCCACTGCCGGAAACCGCGTCATCGTTTCCGTCAACGTGGTGGGCGGCGTGCGTGCCGACCTCTCCCCCGAGCAGTGCCGCTGGATTCTGACCGAGCTGGATGAGGCGGAGAAGGCCCTCAAGGAACTCTCCAACACCATCCTTAATGACTACACCGTGAAGTCCCGTACTGTGGGCAAGGGCGTCCTCACCGCCGAGATGGCCATCGCCACCGGCGCGTGCGGCCCGACCCTGCGCGGCTCCGGCGTCGCGCAGGACTGCCGCCAGCTCAAGTACGAGTGCTTTGACCGCATCGACTTCGAACCCGTGGTCTACCCGCAGGGCGATTCGTGGGCACGCTGCGCCGTCCGCTTCGGCGAGACGCTCCAGTCCATCGACCTCGTGCGGCAGGCCATCTCCCGCCTTCCCGAAGGCGATCTGGCCACGCCCTTCAAGGGACATCCCGAGGGCGAGATCGTCCACCGTACCGAGCAGCCCCGCGGCGAGCTCCTGTACTACATCAAGGCCAGCGGCAAGAAGTACCTCGACCGGGTGCGCATCCGCACCCCCACATTCGCCAACATTCCCCCGCTGCTGGCCATGATCGGCGGCATCGAGCTGGCGGACGTGCCTGTCGTGGTCCTGTCCATCGACCCGTGCATCTCCTGCACGGAACGCTAAGGGAGGGCGCACGAAATGCTCAATCTGACTCCGACCGTGCTCAAGAACCTCTTCACGCGCAAGGCGACCCGCCTCTATCCCTTCGAGGTGCGCCCGACCTTCGAGAAGTACCGTGGAGAGCTTGTCAACAACATCGAGACGTGCATCTTCTGCGGCATGTGCTCGCGCAAGTGCCCCTCGCAGTGCATCAGCGTGGACCGCAAGGCCGGAACGTGGGATCTCGATCCCTACGCCTGCATCGGCTGCGGCATCTGCGTGTCCAACTGCCCGGCCAAGAGCCTGTCCATGAAGAACGATCACAAGAAGCCCGTGGCCACCAAGGTCATGATCAAGCTCCAGGGAACCCCTCCCAAGCCTGCCAAGAAGGCCTCCGAGAAGGCCGAGGAGAAGGACTTCCCCGTGGAGGAGACCAAGGTTCAGTAACGGCCTCCTGAAGTGTGGTGACCCATCGACACACGGCCCCTCCGGCATGCCCCCGGGGGGGCCGTCGTCGTTTTTGCGGCGCGGCGGATTGCCTGTCTCGCTTGACGGGGCATCGCACATGTGGAACCGCATGCGGCAGGCAGGCGATCGGTCCGGGCACGCCCAAGGCCGCGTTCCCTGTCTGGTACCGATTCACCCCGAACCAGCCGCAAGGCGGCCCAGCATGATTTCCGAAATGCCCGAATGGTTCCGACTGCGCCTGGCCCTGACGACGCCATTCTTCTGGGTGCTGGTGGTCCTTGGCGCGCCTGCGCTACTTTATTCGCCCGGAGTTGATGTCGCGCTCTGGAGCCTGCCCCTGCGCGCGTTCGTCGAGGAGTTCCTGTTCCGGGGTGTGGTGCAGGACGCGCTGGAGCGCAGGTTCGCCTTGCGCATCGGCATCGTCACCGGCGCGAACCTCTTCGTTTCCCTCCTCTTTGCGCTGGCCCATCTTCCCACGCATCCGCCGCTTTGGGCCGCATTGACCTTCCTTCCCTCCCTCGCGTTCGGTGCGCTCTGGAGCAGGCACCGGAGCGTGACTGCCTGCGCCTTTCTGCACGTTGCCTACAACGTCATGTTCTTCCTCTCCGTCTGATTATTGCGACGAGTCGGATTCAGATATGCGTCCCTTCAGTTTCTGCCTTGCCGTTCGCATGCTTCGCAGGCGAAGTCTTCGTCATGTTAAATCTGTCTTCGTACAATCATTGAAAAGCATTGGAAACTCACGTAATTCAGATTCCTTCATTCATGCGAAGCCTGCTTTGCCATCATCATTGCAGGTATAGCAAAAACGACGGAGCGCCGGATGTACACGGGAAAGTCACTTGCCTTGTTGGTAGCTTCCTCCATGATTCTCTGCCTGTGCGGTACGGCGGGATTGTGCGAATCTGAAACGTCAGCTCCGATGCTCCATATGCACAACATGCAGTTCGATCCGCTGGTCTCGCCACCAATGGAAGACGATGCCGACATGGCGGAGCAACCGGCCACGAGGCGCGCGTTGCGCGCCATGGCACAGGATGATACCTACCACATTATCCAATTCGATGGACCTGTGCGTCAGCAGTGGAAGGACACGCTCACGGCAATGGGCGTTTTGTTTTTCGACTACGTTCCAGAATACGGCTTCATCATCAAGGCGCACTCCGACACATTGCAGGCCATTCGCGACACACCGCATGTGCGGTGGGTTGGCCCGTATTCCGCGTCCTTTCGGCTTTCCGGCCGTATTTTTTCCATTTCTTCTGAACAGCTCGAAATGCAGGGCGGCTCCGTCAGACTGCGCGTGGTCGCTTTTCCGGGGGAAGATGTCTCCCGGCTGCGCGATGCCATCGAGGCGCAAGGCGGCGTGGTGGGGAGCGACTCTACCACCAGACGCGGCGTCATCCTGAACGTGGACTTTCCCTTTGCGAAGCTTGACGGGCTGAAGAGCGTTCCCGGCATCAAGTGGATCGAACCTGCGCCGGAGCCTAAGACGAACAACAATGTCGGTTCGGATATCATCGGCGTCCGTGGCGTGCGCATGGCCAAGCATGAGTCCCTGGGCATCGACCTGTACGGCGAATCCCAGATTGTCGGCATCTGCGACTCGGGTCTGGACACCGGCGGCATTGCCCCGGACCACCCGGATTTTTCTGATGGAAGCGGCGGTAGCCGAGTCCTCGCCAATGTGGTGCTTGGCACCGGTGATGCGGACAAGAGCGGGCATGGAACGCATGTCGCCGGAATCGTTTTGGGGAACGGCATGGCTTCGGGGAGTGATCCGCAACACAATAGCTTTCCCAAAACGTGCTTCGCAGGCATGGCCCCCAAGGCGAAACTCTACTTCCAGACGGTGGGACCGGAATCAGGGGATTCCAGTCTGCCCGGCATTCCTGTCGATCTGTACGATTTGTTTCTGCCTGCGTACGCCGCTGGCGCGCGCATTCATTCCAATAGTTGGGGATCGGCCGGGGTAGGCGAATACACCAGCGAATGCGTCGCCGTGGACGATTTTTTGTGGGACCACAAGGATTTTCTGGTGCTCTACGCGGCCGGGAATGCCGGGGATGATTTCGACGGGGACGGGCGCATCGATTCCTTCGTGCTGGATACCCCGGGCAGCGCCAAGAACTGCCTAACCGTGGGCGCCAGCGAAAGTGTGCGGCTGGATGGCGAGACCGCAACCACGATGTGGTCGGACTATGGATTTCGCACCGCACCGTTCGCGGAGGATGGCATAGCGGACAAGCCCTACGGCATGGCGGCGTTCTCCAGCCGAGGCCCCACGCTTGATGGCCGGTATAAGCCGGAGATCGTTGCTCCGGGGACGAGAATCATCTCCACGCGGTCCAGCGTGGGGGTTCGGGACGGCGTGTTGCCGGAGGAGTATGTTCCTGCGGGCGGGTTGGCGGCCAGCTATTTCTTCATGGACGGCACCAGCATGGCGACGCCGATGACCGCTGGCGCGGCCATCCTGATGCGGGAATATTTGATGACCGTCGAGCATATGCCCGCGCCGTCCGCCGCATTGGTCAAGACGGCGCTCATTCATGGCGCGACGGACATGGCTCCGGGGCAGTACGGGGACGGAGCCATGCGCGAGATGACGAGCTCCCCCAGTCCCGTGCAGGGGTGGGGGCGGTTGCATCTGTCCCGCGCCATGAATCTCGACGACGCCTCCCGCGTGGAATTCCACGACGTGAGCGACGCGGATGCCCCAAGGGATTCGGCCTACGTGAGGACCTTCCCGTTCAACGTCTGCACGCCCGGCGGACCGTTCAGAGCCACGCTGGGCTGGACGGACTACCCCGGTTCCGAAATCGCGGCCGGCGGACTGGTCAACGATCTGGACCTCCGGGTCAGGCGTCCGGACGGTACGTGGATCTATCCTGACAACGCGCGCAACCTTAGTTCGTTGGAGGATGTCCGCTATCTGGATCTGGCGCGTGGCCTTACGACACTCGACGGATATCGGGTTGGCCTGCGCTTCACCCCCACGTTGTATCCCAGTCAGCTGGAGAGCGTCGGCTTCGTGCTGAAGAATGGCGATGATCCCTATGTCTCGGACGTTTCTCTCGTCGTCTATGCCTGGACGGAGTCCGGTGTGGGCCGGGAGCTGTATCGCAAGCATTATGACTTTCTGCGTGCGGGGGACACCGCCTTGCCCATCGGATTGTCCGTGGAGGCGGGCAGTGTGTTCGTCGTGCTGGAGAAGGAATCCGAACTCCTTTCGATACTAGCGACCAACGGCAACCCCACCGGGCGCGGTATGATCAATGATGGCACAGGATGGGCGGTCGCTCCGGACACGCCCTGCATTGTCGGATTCTTCCGTGCGCCCGTGCCGCCCACGAGCTTCGACAGGGTCAACAACACCGTCAGCGTGACCCTCAATGCCGCAGCCGCGGGCGAGTATGTGGTGGAAGTGTCCGCGCACAACATCCCGGTAGGTCCTCAGCCCTATGCGCTGGTGATGAGCGGCCTGCATGGCGATGTTCCTACGACTGGGGAGAACCCCGTCAGCGCCAATCCTGTGCAGCCCGCCGCTCCGGCTCTGACGAGCCTGTCCAGTACGCGAACCAGCGTTTCCGCCGCACAGGTGAACGAGGAAAACGGCACCAGCCTCGAAAGGCTGTACGGCGATATGGTGGAATTCACGGCAACGACCCGCGATGCGGACCAGCTCGTCAGCATGCGTTATGCCGTGAGCAATCTCGACGCGCAGACGGCGGAAACCTTCCGCCTGACAAAGCTCCTTGGCGGTGGACACAGCCGTGCCTTCACCTACCCCAGCTACGAAACGTACGAGGACGGCAACTGGTGGCTGACCGATGCGCACGGCGGCTTCATCGACCCAGTGCGCGTGCTCGACCCCGAAGCGACCTACTACGTCGTATCCGTCGTGAGGGACAATGGTCCCTTCGATATGGACCCTGCCGCGCGAAGCGTGAAGGACCCGCAGGTGTTGAGCGGTGTGGTATCCAGCGGGAGCGCTGGCGGCAGCGGTGGCGGTGGAGGCGGATGCACCGTGGGCGGCGGGAGCGACGTCGGTACCGCGCTGCTTCTTCTTGCCGCCCTCGTGATCGTGATTCGAAGGACGCGCGCATTGCGCCAATAGTTCTTGCGACGGCCGCTCCGTAACGGGGCGGCCGTTTTCCTTTTCTCCGCCGCGTAATCGACCAGGCCGCCGCGCGCCGTCACGTCGTCTTTTCTTCTCTTTGCTCTCCCGTTGCGGGTTTCTCTCCTCGTGCGCGTTCGGCGGGTGTATCATCGGCAGTGTCCAGACCTTCACCCGCCGAGGTATCCATGCTCGAAACCAGCCTTGCGCTCATCGCGTCACAGAGTTTCTGCGTTCTCGCCACGTCCAACGGCGACAGGCCCCACACGTCGCTTATGACCTATGTCCCCTCGGCGTCCCGTCGCAGCCTGTACATGGTCACCGCCAGAGAAAGCCGCAAGTGGCGAAACCTTTTCGCCAATCCAGAGGCGAGCCTGCTTATCGACACCAGGGTGGAACACCCGGAGCGGCGGGAACGCCCGGCCATCTGCGCCCTCACCGTCTCCGGGCTCGCCGTGGAAGTGCACGACATGGCGGAGCGGCAGGCCGCGAAGGATGCCCTGCTTGCGCGAAATCCGGCGCTTGCCATGTTTTTCGATACGCCGGACTGCGTCCTGTTCCGGGTGGACGCGCGTAGCCTGCTGCTTCTGTCTGGCGTGGCAGATGCCTTTCACCATGAATTCCCGCCGGAGTGATGGCGGAAAGGGACTCGCGCACCCGCTAGGAAGGCCGGGCCACCCTGTGTTCGTAATGTTCGTTTCATATGTAACATCACGGAATAATGGCAAAAGTTATCGACATCTCCGCCTTGGCGGATGGAGGCGAACGCTTCTGGTTCAGCCGCGGCGTATCCAGCTGCGCTGCACCCGCAAGGCCGCCTCTGCACAATGGTCTGCACAAGATGTGTGCGCTGATGTGCAATAATGTGCACCGCTTTTTGCACAAGATGTGCATCCATGTGCACCTGCGAATCTCTGGACATTATAGAGGAAATATATAAATTGCTGGAATTGTTTGATTTTTGAGTTTGGCACGGCGTCTGCATAAGAGAGGGCAAGAAGACGATGACGACAGATCGTCTTCCCACAGCCACCTCCCAAGCTCTCTTCACTCTTTACCGTGCGAGCGGTGCGGCGGCAGCGATCATCCCCCTTGGAAGCCGCCGCACCGACGAGATACCCCTCCCTTGGTTTGAACGGATAGAAAGCCTCCTTCCTCTCAGTGGCGGCCGGGGCCGGCGACAACCCCGGCCGCCACCTTGTGTGTGCGCCACGCGGCGCGCCCCTCCCCCACCCCCCTGTTCCCTTTTCCGGCATTCCCGCAAGGACTCTGCCCCTGCCCAAATGTTCCCATCATTTCACGTTTTTTGGGTGCCTCCTCTAACAGTCCGTGATTGTTGAATCGAATATCATAGCGCCAAGCGCGGATATTCCTCTCGGGGGTGACAGCGCTTTCGAAGCCGGGTATGGGCACATGTTCCGTGCCGAATGGACGGCACCCGCCCCGATATCCCCACAAGAACGGACCACGGATGCACATCGACGACACAACACGACACATTGCGGATTCCAGCGCCCTGCACATACTGCGGCGGACCGCTTTTCTTATCGCCTTCATCATCATGACCCTCGGCCCCGCGTATGCCGGGGAGACTGCCGATGCCCCCATTTCGACCAACGCCCCGCGCGACGGCGTCGTGCGCTCCGGCGACACCATCTCGTCCATGCTGGGCGATGTCCTCGGAGCGTCGGAAATTCACGCCTTCGCGCAGGCCTGCAAGGGCGTCTTCTCCCTGAATCGTCTTCGTGTCGGCCAGACCTATGTCCTGACTACCGATGCCTCGGGGTTTCGCGCCTTTCGCTATGACATCGACGACTGGGAGCAGTTGGTGGTCGAGCGCTCCGGCGACGGGTTCGCTGCCCGGACCGTGCGCGTCCCCGTTGATGTGCGCGAGGACACGCTTATCGGCAGTGTCAGCGTTCCCAACGGTTTCTCCAGTGCGGTATCCGTAGCCGGCGGCGACCGCGATCTGGCCCTCATGGTGGCCGACATCTTCGCCTTCCGCTTCAACGCGTGGAAGGACCTGCGCCCCGGCGCCGCCTTCAACATCCTCGTGGAACGCAAGTTCCGCAGGGGAGCCTTCGTCGGCTTCGGTCGCGTGCTCGCCGCCACCATCTTCACGCCGGGTACGGTTCACGAGGCCTTCTGGTATCGGAGCGCGGACGGGCGGGCCTCCTACTACACGGCCGAGGGCGAGAATCTGCAACCCTACCTGCGCGCGCCGCTGGAAAGCTACACGCTGGCCTCCGGCTATGCCTCGAACCGCCTGCATCCCGTCACCCGCCGCTGGCAGCCGCACTACGCCATCGACTACGCCGCCCCGCGTGGAACCCCCGTCTACGCCGCCTGCGACGGCGAGGTGGAGCGCATCACGCAGGACCGCAAGGCCGGGCGGCACATCGTTATCCGTCACGATGGTGGCTACGAGACCATGTACCTGCACCTCAACGCCGTCGCCGAAGGTCTGGAGGAAGGTCGCCGTGTCGTGCAGGGCGAGATTATTGCCTTTGTCGGCAGCACGGGCTTCGCCACCGGTCCGCATCTGGACTTCCGGATGCGCAAGGACGGCCGGCTGGTCAACCCGCGCGGCAAGCGCACGCTCAGCGCACCGCCGTTGGCCCAGAACGAGCGCCGTTTCCTGCGCCATGTGGTTGTGGCCTGCCGTGCGCGCATGGGCACCACGTCCGTCGCCATGCGGCCCATGACCGACACATCCCTCTAGATCGAATCCGCGCCCTATCCGCCATTTCTCCCCGTTTCCGTAGGCACGCGCCGTGTGGCGTGCTATGGTTGGCGATGCGAATCGCTATACGGGGAGGTTCCGCAATGAGATGTTTTGCTCTTCGCGTCATGACGGCGCTGTGTCTGGTGTGTCTCGTGGCGCATGCCGCCTTCGCCGAGGAGGGCGCGTCGCTCACGGCGCTGCACAGCGGCGTCGAGTTCGGCTATGCCTACGCCAACGTTCGCTACCGCGAGCCGGGGTTGATGAAGGAAACGGGCAGCCTGCACGGTGTTCAACTGCGCGGTACCTACCACTGCTCCGCAGGGTGGATGGGACGCGGCGAGATGGAATACTTGGGCGGCGGACTCGATTATGACGGGCAGACGCAGGCAGGCGCGCCGCGCGAGAGCGACACCGAGGATTCGCTGTTTCAATTGCGCGCCCTCGTGGGCTACGACATTGACCGCGGGGACTGGGCGCTGACGCCGTTCATCGGCATCGGCTATCGCTACTGGTTCGATGATATTGAGGGCAGCGGCGGGTACGAGCGCGAAATCCGCCAGCTCTATTCGCCCGTCGGTGCGGAGCTGGCCTTCGTGCGCGGGAAGTGGCGCTTCGGCCTGTGCGGCGAGTACGACATCTTCTGGGGCGGCCGCGTGAAGAGCCGCCTGAGTCAGGCCGTTTCCGGCCTCGACGATGCGCGCAACGATCAGGACATGTTCGACGGCTACGGCCTGCGCGGGGCCGTGTTCGTCGCTTACACCTTTGACGGCTTCGGCGTCGTGGTCGAACCCTACATCCGGTACTGGGACATCGACGAGTCCGACTCCGACGAGGTGAGCCTCGGCGGCGCGCCGTATTCGACGGTTGTCGAGCCGGAGAACACGACACGCGTGTACGGCGTGGCCGTTCGCGTCAGCTTCTGAGGGTGCGATTCCCGTTTCTCCAACGCTGACAGTTGTCCGCATTTCCCAGCCCGGAGGCGGGAAAGTAAAAAATCTGAAAAAAGTGCTTGCCAAGGGTATGGGGTTTGGCTAAACACAGGTCTCCAACGGGGGCCACGGTAGCTCAGTTGGTAGAGCAGGGGACTGAAAATCCCCGTGTCCGCAGTTCAATTCTGTGCCGTGGCACCATTCGAAAGCATGCCCTCACGCGAAAGCGTGAGGGTTTTTTCGTTTTGTGCGTTCGCCATCCTGTCCGTGTCCCCTGCCCTCTTCTTGATCTGGCGGTCTGTTGCGCCGAGGCATTTCGGGGGCAAACCGTGCGGAAATGACCCCTTGTATATAAGCTCAACAATATCAGTATGTTGAATTTACATGCCGCGTCCACTGCGCGTTCGTGTCCCACGTCCGCGCGGGGCGCATGCCTTGCCGATGCGCATGGATGGCGGCTTTCGTCTTGTCGGGCTGGGGTACGGGGATTGCAAGCAACCCCGCGCCATTCCATGCGGTTTCACGGAATGGTTGCTTCGAAAACGACAAACGATGGACTCGTGCGATGCGAAAGCGGATACCCTTGCAATGGATGTTTCTTGTTCCCACGGTTCTTGTGATTCTCGTCTCCGTTGCCGCGTCCATGTGGTACATGGACAGTCGTCTGCGTACGCAGTCGCTGGATGCGGAAACCGGCGCAATGGCCGAGACGGCGGATGCCCTTGGGCGCTCGTTTGAGGACTATCTCTCCGGCGGCTTCGGCACCTTGCGCATTCTCGAATCCCAGCGGACGCTGGCCAGTTCCATCCTCTATTACCCTACCCCGGTTCCCTACGCGGAGAAGTTCCTGAAGGACGTCCTTGACGCCGAGGAGCGCTTCGCCGCCCTCTTCATCTTCAATGCCAAGGGCGTCGTCACTGCGGGCACCGACGTTTCCGGAGCGATCCTGCGCGGGACGGACGTCTCCGGGCAACCGTTCTTCGGAGAGATCATGGGGGGCGCGGACGACGCCGTGGATACCCGCGTGACGCGCATGGGGGCGGACGGCCCATTGGTCTTTCATGCCGCACGGGTGTTGCGGCACGAGGGCCGCGTGGTTGGCGGCATGGCCTGCGCTGTGGATTGGACTCTTTTCGCCCGACGCTTTCTGGATGACGTGCGCATTGGAGCCACGGGCTATGTCTTCGCTATCGATGCCGCCGGACGCTTCGTTGCGCATCCCGACGGTTCGCTACTCCTCGCGGGCGGTTCGAAGACCGATTTTGTCCGCAAGGCGCTGGCGGCGCCGGATGGCGTGCTGAACTACGAGTGGCGGGGAGAGGCCAAGCGTGTGGTGACTCGACCGCTGTCCAAGGCGGGGATCGTGCTGTGCGCCACGGCGGCGGAGGACGACCTGCTGGCAGGTCTCGCGACGAGCCGTCGGACCATGCTGGTCGGCGGGGTGGCGCAGACGCTGCTGTTGAGCGTGGGCATTGCGCTGCTGGTGCATTTTCTGGCCATTCGTCCGCTTCGCGCCGTGGCCGACTACGCGGGACGCGTGGCCGATGGCGATCTCGATGCCCGTCTTGAGGGAACATTTCGTGGCGAATTCGTGGACCTGCGCGAGAGCATCGTGCATATGACCGCGGAATTGCGCGAGAAGCTCGGCTTCGGCCTCGGCGTGCTCAAGAGCATTGCCGTACCGTGCGGGGTGCTCGATCGCGATGGGCGCATTGTCCACAGCAATGGAGAGATACTCGCGGCCCTCGGCAAGCCGGGGCGTCCCGAGGACTACAACGGCATGACCTCCGGCGAGTTCGTGTGCGGCGACGCCGGACGGACCACGGCGGCCGATGTGGCCCTGCGTGACCGCACACGCATCGAGCGCGAGGTGGAATACGCCGCTGCGGACGGAAGCCGCAAGATATTCAAGATTGTGGCCACGCCGTTCTATTCGCTGGATGACGAGGTGCTTGGCGTGGTGACCCTGTGGTTCGAGCTGACGGCCATTCGCGAGCAGGAACAGCGCATCCGCGAGCAGGCGGGCACGCTTGAGGCCGCCGCGCGCGACGCCCTGGGCGTTGGCGAGGGGCTTGCCGGTGCCGTGCAGTCCCTTGGGGCGCAGATTGAACAGTCCACGGTGGGAGCGACGCGGCAGCGCGAACGCTCCGCCGAGGTGGCTTCCGCCGTGACGGAGATGAATGCGTCCATCCTTGAGATTTCGCGCAACGCGGCGTCTTCGGCCACCGGGGCGGAGGATGTGCTCTCGCGCGGGCAGGAGGGCCAGCGCGTGGTCGGGGTGGCCGTGGAGTCCACCGTGGAGGTCAATCGACGGGTTGCCGCCGTGGCCGGTCAGATCGAGGGGCTGGAGGCGCAGGCCTCGGGCATTGCCGAGGTTATGACCATCATCAGCGACATTGCGGACCAGACGAATCTTCTGGCGCTCAATGCCGCCATCGAGGCCGCCCGCGCCGGAGATGCCGGACGCGGGTTCGCCGTCGTTGCCGACGAGGTGCGTAAGCTGGCCGAGAAGACCATGGCCGCCACGAGGCGAGTGGATGAAACCGTGGGTGCCATCCAGAGGGAGACGAAAAACTGCGTTGGTGCCATGCGCGACACGGCGGATGCGGCCCGGAATAGCGCAGATATGGCCAATGGCGCGCTGGGTGCGCTTCGGGCCATCGTGGAGGCCGGGCAGCGTGCCGCCGACAGCGTGCGGGACATCGCCGCTGCTGCGGAGGAGCAGTCCGTGGTCTGCGAGCAGATCTCCGAGGCCTCGGTGGAAGTGGATAGCATTTCCGGCGAGACTGCCGCGGCGATGGTTAGCTCTCGCGGTTCGGTCGGTGAATTGTCCGAACTCGCCACGCGGCTTGAGGCCATCATCCACCGCATGAGCGTTTGATCTTTCGGGGAGGCCTCCCCCTCCCCGAATCGTCCCGCCGCAGGTCCTCCCCATCCAACAGGCGGCGGGCTGCCGATGAACAGGCGGAGCGCATGAACGCGCTCCGCCTGTTCCTTTTTTGGGCGCGAAGGGACCGTTTCGCCCATCGCTCCCGGTGGGAGCCGATGGAGCGTGAATGTTTTTCTAATCGTGATCATCACACAACACCCCGGATTATCTACAAAACAATTGGTGCGTGCGCCTTTTCGCCGATCGTGGTAGCCAGCTTGTGAAAATGGGGCACGAGCGACGCAGGCAGATGCGCGTTTCTGACCGGCATGCGCGGTTATGACCCGTTTGCTGTTAACACTGGTAAATGAACATGTTGAGCAGGGAAATCTTGCGAAGGTGCGCGATTGTGACCCAGCTTCCGAAGCTGCTCCGAAGAGACGGAAACCCAGCGCAACCCGCACAATGCCTTGCTTGCCGGGTTATTTGTGAATTCCGGCACATTGGTTGCTTAAGGCAGGGCAGGGATTCGTTTGCGGAGACACATTGGATCAGCCGCGTGGCTGACAGGTGAAATCGTCTCACTTTCAAGGACATCAAGGAAGTTACAATGGCTAAGACTCCGACAAAGGTTATGCTCATCGGTCTCGACTGCGCCCTCCCCCACATGGTGGAGCGCTACGTCGCGGAAGGGTATCTGCCCACCATCAAGAAGCTCATCGAAAAGGGCACCTTCGCCACGCATTGCATGCCCCCCTACCCCACCGTCACCCCGCCGAACTGGGCGACGATCGGTACCGGTTCCTTCGCCGGAACCCATGGCGTGACCGACTTCCACAACCATACCGCCGGAACCAACCCCGGTAACGAAAACATCACCCAGAATTGGGACCGCGAGCGCATCAACGCCGAGTTCATCTGGGAAGCCGCCGACAAGGCCGGCAAGAAGTGCGTGGTGCTCACCTACCCCGGCTCCGCTCCCACCCGCATGACCAACGGCGTCATCGTGGGCGGCAACGGCTTCCACGTGGGCGAGAACCGCAAGGGCCTGCCCGGACTGGATTCCACCTTCTACGTCTGTGAGGACTTCATCGTCTCCACCGACATCTACCCCAACGGCTTCCGTGGCGAATTCGCCGATGCCGACGGCTGGGAAGGCTTTGAGGCGCTCGGTGACGATCCGCAGGAGATGGAAGTCCGCCTGCCCTTCCCCAAGAGCATCAAGAAGCCCGTGGACACCACGTGGTGGGTGCTCGCTCCCGAAGGCGAGAACGGCTACGAGGAGATCACCCTCGCAACCGGCAAGACTGCCGACAGCACCCTGTGCACCCTGAAGAAGGGCCAGTGGAGCGAGATGATCTTCACCACCATCGCCATGGAGGACGGCACCGAGGAGGAAGTCCACTTCCGCTGCAAGCTCATCGAGCTGGCCGACGACCTGAGCGAGTTCAAGCTCCTTGTGGGCACCATGGCCCCCACCAAGGGTTGGGCCGAGCCCGCCGAGGCCTGGAACGGCAACCGCATCACCAAGGGCTCCATCCACTCCAACGGTGGCATGATCATGGCCATGCTCGGCTCCATCGACCTCGATACCTACGTGGAGATGAACGAGAACCTCTCCATGTGGAACGCCGAATGCGCCGTGAATCTCCTCGAGAATCAGGAATGGGACCTGTTCTACATGCACTCCCATCCCATCGACTGGATGTACCATCTGGTCATGACCGACATGCACGAAGGCTCCCCCGCCGTGCGCGAGAAGGCCTGGGAAGTCCATCGCCGCATCTACGAGCTTGAGGACCGCATGATCGAGCGCATCCTGTCGCAGGCCGACAAGGACACGCTGGTGGTGCTCGTCTCCGACCACGGTGCCACCCCGGACGGCCCGGTGTTCGACCCCTACAAGGCCCTTGAGCCCGCCGGTCTGGCCTTCAAGACCGACTCCAAGGCCATGGAGAACGAGGTCAACCCCATCGCCCTGAGCCAGAACATTCCCGATTACGCCCGCTCCAAGGCCGTGCCCCAGCGCGAGGTCTACGTCTACGTGAACCTCAAGGGACGCGATCCCGAGGGTATCGTGGAGCCTGAGGACTACGAGAAGGTCCAGCGCGAGATCTGTGACGCCCTGTTGACCTACGTGGACCCCGAGACCGGCAAGCGCCCCGTGGCGCTGGCCCTGCCCAAGCGCGAGGCCCGCATCCTCGGCCTGTACGGCGACCGCGTGGGCGACGTTGTCTACGCCCTGTACCCCGAGTTCGGTGGCCAGCACGGTCACATGCTGCCCACGGCCGAGTACGGTCCGGGCAAGCTCGGCGTGCTGCTGGTCCTCAACGGACCCAACGTGAAGAAGAACTTCCGCATGGAACGCTCCTGCTGGCTGTGGGACGTGGTCCCCACCATCTGCGAGCTGCTCGGCTTCCCCAAGCCCGAGACCTGCGAAGGCGCAGTGCTCTACCAGGCCCTGAAGGACCCCAACTTCAAGGACAAGGAGCTTGAGAAGCTGCGTGAAGGCATGAAGCGCATGGAGGCCGCCATGGCTCGCGACAGCCGCGAACCGTGGGACCACCACGACTGCGCATAGGCGCTGTTTGACTGTTGCGGCATGAAGTTGCGGGGCGGTGGGCTGCCGCCCCGCTTTCCCAGAACGTTCTCAATGCATGAAGAGGGATGTTATGCGCACTCGAACCTTGCGGACGTGGCTGGCCTGCGTGGCCATGCTCGTGCTGATGGCCGCCTCGCAGGCCAATGCGGGCATGGATCTTCCCATGAGCTCGATCTACATGAATACCCACCCCACCGTGACCAACGCGTGGGAGCCGTGGTTCAAGGAAATGGCCAAGGCCACCGGCGGAGAAGTGGAACTCACCTACTTCAACCCCAACACCCTGTGTCCCATCTCCGACTACTATGATTCCACCGTGTCCGGCATGCTTGCCATCGGTGCCATGGACTGCCCGCGCAACCCCGGGAAGTTCGACCTGAGCAACGTTCTCGAACTGCCCGGCCTCGTGCCCGGCGCGGAGTGCGGTTCGCTCATCATTTCCGACCTGTACGCCAAGTATCCCGAGATTCAGGCCGAGTACAAGGACATCCGTCTGATGTGGCACTGGGCTAGCGCCACCTACCAGCTGCACACCACCACTCCGGTGCGCACCATGGCGGACCTGAAGGGCATGAAGATTATCGCCTGGAACCGGACCTCCATCAATATTCTCAACGCCCTTGGCGCGAATCCCATCCAGCTGCCCCCGACCGACAACTACCTTGCCCTTGAGCGTGGCATGGCCGACGGCGTGCTGTGCCCGCTGGCTCCCATCGTCTCCTACAAGATCAGCGAGGCCGTGAAGTACACCACCATCTGCGACCTCTTCGCCAATGCCTTCTGGGCTGGCATGAACAAGGATCTGTGGGATGGCCTGAGTGACGGCGCGAAGACGGCCTTCACCGAGACCACCGGCAAGGTCATGGCTCGGCGCTGTGGCGTGACCCTCGATGAGGGCGCCATCCGCGATTCCGAGACCCTCAAGAAGGGCGGACACGAGTTCATCGTGCTCGACGCGGCCGAGCGTGACCGCTGGATCGCCGCCACCGCGCAGTTGCGCGAGAACTGGATCGCCGAGATGGAAGGACGCGGCTTCAAGAATGCCCGCGCCATCGTCGAAGACGCCTTCCGTCTGCGCGATCAGTATGCTGGCGAAACCGGACGCGGCTTCAAGATGTAATACGGATCGGGGGGCGGTCCGCGCCGCCCCCCGGTTGTAGCAAGGCGAATGAGAATTATGTCCGAAGCAATCCTCGATTCCACCATCGACTCCACGCGTATCGGCAATGGCGAGCGCAATGTCCTCGACAGGCTCGCCGACGCCATGGACGTCATCCTGGAGCCTGTGGCGAGCAGGATGTTCGCCCTGGCCACCATCGCCGTGGCGCTTATGTCAGTGCCCATCACCCTCGACGTGGTGGCGCGCTTTGCCGTCCACAAGTCCATCCCCGGCATCATCGAGCTGGAGGAGTTCTTCATGGCGGCCATCGTGTTCCTGTCCCTCGCCTACACGCACAAGAAGGACGGGCACATCGAGATCGACCTCCTCACCTCCAAGCTCTCGCCCCGTACCGCGGGCGTGCTGCGAACCTTCAACGGCGTCACCTGCACGGCCTTCTTCGCCCTCATGGGCTGGCGCACCGTTCTGGCCACTCTCAAGAAGGTCGGCGAATACAGCATCATGCTCAAGGTCCCCATGTGGATCTTCGTGGCGCTGGCCGCGTTCGGCCTGTTCGTGCTCATGCTCGTCATCCTGCAGCAGACCTTGAGGAGCCTTTCGCGCAACGTGCGCGACGGCGCATGGCTCGGCATCGTGCTCGCTCTTGTTGCGGGCGTCGTGGTGCTTGCCGCTCCCCTGTGGATCAAGAGCCTGCCCGTGCGTCCCAGCCGCCTCTGCCTAGGTAGCCTCGGCATGGCCTTCATGATGGTCCTTCTGCTGCTCGGCATGCCCATCGGCTTCGCCATGGGCGTGGTGGGCTTCATCGGACTCGGCTCCCTTGGCTTCAGCCTGACCCCCGCCCTGAACACCCTTGGCCTTGCGCCCTACGCCACCGCCGCGAGTTTCATCCTCGCCGTGGCACCGCTGTTCATCCTCATGGGCCTTCTGGCCTCCGAGGCGGGTATCAGCAAGGACCTCTTCGACACCGCGTACAAGTGGCTCGGCCGTCTGCCGGGTGGACTGGCCATCGCGGCCGTTGCGGGCTGCTCCGGCTTCGCCGCCGTGTGCGGCGATAGCATGGCCACCGCAGTGACCATGGGTTCCGTGGCCCTGCCTGAGATGCGCCAGAAGAAGTACAAGCCCAGTCTCGCCTGCGGCGCTCTTGCCGCTGGCGGTACCCTCGGCATCCTCATTCCCCCGAGCGTGGGCTTCATCTTCTACGCCATCGTCACCGAGGAGTCCGTGGGCAAGCTGTTTATCGCGGGTCTCATGCCCGGCCTGATGATGGCGGCCATGTTCATCGTGAGCATCATGCTCATCGCTATGGTCCGTCCGGATATCGCCCCCCGTGGCGAGGCCGTGTCCTTCGGCGAGAAGCTCCGTTCCCTCAAGGGCATCCTCGGCATGCTCTCCCTGTTCATCCTGATCCTCGGCGGCATCCTCTCCGGCGTGTTCAGCCCCACCGAGGGCGGCGCCATCGGCGTGGTCGGCTCCTTTGCCATCATGATCATTCGCCGCCGCCTGACATGGGAAGGTTTGGTCCGCGCCTGCGAGCAGACCGTACTCATCACATCCAAGCTGCTGATGATCCTCATCGGCGTCGGCATCCTCGGCTACTTCCTTGCCGCCAGCCGCCTGCCCTTCGACCTCGCGGGAGTCATCACCTCCCACGGACTGGACAAGTACGCCGTGTTGGCGGGCATCATCGGCCTGTACATGGTGCTTGGCTGCCTGATGAACGTCATCCCCATGATCCTGCTCACCCTGCCCGCCATCTTCCCCACGGTTCAGGCCCTCGGCTTCGATCCGGTGTGGTTCGGCGTGCTCACGGTCATCATCATGGAGATGGGCCAGATCACCCCGCCCATCGGCGTCAACGTGTTCGCCCTGTCCAGCGTGGCCAAGGACGTGCCCATGGGGACCATCTTCATCGGCATCATCCCGTTCTTCATCTGCATGGTGCTGAGCCTCGTCCTGCTGATCGCCTTCCCGGGCATCGCGACAGGGCTGGTGTCGCTGTGCTTCTAGCTGCGAGGAACGCCGTCCCCGACACGGTCGACTGATCCCTCACACATTCGGCAGAACGCTGCCTTCAAGCTTCTTTCCCATGATTTCAAATGGTTGGGGAAAGAGCATGGGGATACTTGTCTCAAAAATCTGGAGGAATGAAATGAAACTCGGAAGGATTCTGTCTCTCGCACTGGTTACGGTGCTCCTGTCCGGCGTCGCCGCGCTGGCTGGAGATGCGGCCCCCGCTCCCAAGGCCGTCCCGCCGGTCACCGGCGTGTTCGGTCCCTGTGGCACCGGCTTCCCGGTCGGCAAGTTTGCCGCCGTCGCCAACTACGCGTGGAAGGAAGCCGATCATGTTCGCCACTACAGCGACAAGATCAACGACAACATCAAGGTCGACAAGAGCGTCGTGCTTGCCAAGACCCGCTACGGCATCGCTCCCGGCCTGGACATCCGTACCTGCACCCCCATCTACAACGTGGATCTCGACACCCCGGCCGGTGACAAGTCCCAGCATGGCTGGGGCGACACCACCGCCGTCCTGCACAAGATCCTGATGAATCAGGGTCAGGGCGACGTGATCAACCTCGCTCTGGACATGGGCGTCGTGCTGCCCACCGGCAGCCTCGACAAGCAGTCCAACGACTTCATCGGCAACGGTGCGTGGGGCCTGTTGGGCGGCGTTGGCGCCACCTACTTCTACGGCGCCAACCGCTTCGACACCGAAGTGAACTACACCACCTTCTGGGAAGGCGGACACGACTACACCCATCCTGACCGCATGCGTTGGAACGCCGGTTGGGCCTACGCGCTGAGCGCCAACTTCGACCTCGGCGTGGAGTCCAACTTCGAGTGGAACGACGAGTCCCAGAAGTTCGGCGAGCGCATGAACGATTCCAGCGTGGAGTGGTACGTCGGTCCCAAGGTGACCTTCAAGTACGCCCCGATGGGCCTGATCTGCGGCGGTGCCGTGACCATGCCCGTCTACCGCTGGTACGAGAACGTGAAGCCCGGTAGCGACGACTACCGCGTGGAATTCAAGTTCATCAAGACCTTCGATCTCGGCAGCATGTTCAACTAGCTGCGAGCACGCGGGGGGTCGGGGCATCGCGCTCCGGACCCCCGTCATGCTTTATTTTTCACAAATCAGGGCGTATGCTCCGCGTCGTACGAAAAGCGGCGATGGAGACCGCCCGCAACCACAGCAACGGATCAGTGCCAGCATTCAGCTCCGTCCCCCTGCGTGTCGTCCCGGGCCTCCTCGGCGTTTCTCCGAGCCATGGAGTCAGTGATACGAATATGCTCTGCAACAGCCTGAATATGGGCCAGTTCGCCCTCGATACCGAGGGCCGGGTTCGCATCTGGGATGCGACGCTTGAGACCCTGACCGGCCTCGCCGCCAGTGATGTTCTCGGAACATCCCGGCATCGCGAGGCTTTCGGGCGTGATGGCGGACCTTCGCTTGCGGACCTTTTTCTCGCCGGTGATCTCGACGATGCGTGCGAGTCCTTTGGTGCGGCCAATGTCGCCAATCTGCCCCTGAACAGCGAGTGGGTTGCCATCGGCGAGTGCCAACGTGCGGGCGAGGCCCCGCGGCTCATGATGATGCACGTGTCGTCGGATTCCGCCGGAACCGGCGTGGTGCAGACCTCGTGGTGCCTTGAGCGCGTGCGTAGTCTCGCGTTGGCGCATGGTTCCGTGGATACCGGCATGCGCACCCTTGCCGAGCACGTTCCCGGCGGCGTCGCCCTCATGCAGGACGATGCTATCCTGCTTGCAAACCAGACTTTCTGCACCATGTTTGGCTACTCCTCGCCCGAGGAGATCGTGAACATGTCGCCCACCGGAATGCTCGCCGAGGATGAACGCAACCAGCACATTCGCATCATTCGCAATCTGCTGCGGGAGAAGCGCGAAGGCGCGCGTTTCCAGTGGACGGGCATCGACAAGCAGGGCCGCAAGCTGTGGTTCGAGGCACGCCCTACGCCCGTGGAGTGGAACGGGCGGCCCGCGGTGATCTCCTACGTGCAGGACGTCACGGAATACAAGCAGCGCGAAGAATACATCGAGCACGAACGCCGCGAACTGCGAGCCGAAAACGATCGTCTGCGCTCGTCCATCGACTACCGCATTCGCCTGGGCAACATCATCGGCAAGAGCAACAAGATGCAGGAGGTCTTCGAGATGATCCAGCGCGCCGGAGCTTCCGACGCCTGCACCATCATCTACGGAGAGACCGGAACCGGCAAGGAACTGGTCGCCCACGCCATCCACGACATGGGGCCGCATGCCAAGGGACCGTTCGTGCCGGTGAACTGCGGCGCCATTCCCGATGAACTGTTCGAGAGCGAATTCTTCGGCCACCGCAAGGGGGCCTTTACCGGCGCGCATGCGGACAAGCAGGGCCTTTTGGACAAGGCGCGTGGCGGAACGCTTTTCCTCGACGAACTTGGTGAGATCAGCCTTTCCGCACAGGCCAAGCTGCTTCGCGCCCTAGGCAGCGGCGAATACACCGCCGTTGGCGACACCTCGGCCACGCGGGCTGAATTCCGTGTCGTTGCCGCCACCAACCGCAACCTGCGCGACATGGTCTACGAGGGCGGGTTCCGGCAGGACCTCTTCTATCGCATCAACGTCATTCCCATCACCCTTCCCCCGCTTCGCGAGCGCAAGGAGGACATTCCGTTCCTCGTGGAGCACATCCTCGCCAAGCTCAGCCATCCGCAGCGCCTGCCCAGCAAGGACCTCGCGCGGCTTCTGGAGCATGATTGGCCCGGAAACGTGCGCGAGCTCCAGAACGTGCTGGAGCGCTACGTGGCCTTCGGGCGGCTGGAGGTGTGGAGTTCGCGCGGGGTGCGTAGCGGCATGGAGCATGGCGAGGATGATGCCATGCCCGCTCCGGAGTTCGCCACCGGCGAGGGCCTTCGGGAGACGCTTGAGCGCTTCGAGAAGCAGATTATTGCCCAGACGCTTGAGAAGTATCGCTGGAATCGTTCGCACACCGCGGCGGCCCTGGGCCTTCCGCGCAAGACGCTGTTCCGCAAGATGAAGAAGCTCGGCATTTCCTGAGAGTTTTTCAGCGCGCGTTTCCGCCATTGCGTCGCGCTTTCCATCCTGTTGCAGCCGCCCGCGAAAGTCCTTTCGCGGGCGGCTGGCTTGTTTTTGTCTCTCCAGCCCTCTTTTTTTGATCCTTTCGGCACAAGCGATGTGCAGATTCATGGGCGTGGGACATTATCGCGCGCTTTGGACGCTTGTGACACGCCATATGTCATTTCATATGATCTCAGTATGTTGCAGTTGGGCGAAAGAGTCCTTGGTGCGCGGATGTGTCCCACTCCAGGAGTTCGGCTTGTCGCGGCATGTAAATTAAGTTGCATAATTTCGCATGGTTGTGAGCATGTATCACAATGGCACGAGTCCTGCTCCATGCTTGGCAATCCCTAACGCGACGACCGCAAACCGTCGCGTGGATCTTCCGACAGGCGAGGGTTCGCCGCGGAGGCTCCGCAAACATCCCATTTCCCGGGGACGTGAGTCCCCGGGCAAGATGCTGAGAACCGCTACATACGGAGACCATACCATGAGCGTGAACGTTACCCTGACTCGCGCCGAGAACGGCGAGTACACCATCGATCTCGGCTCCAAGGCACTGCCCAAGCTCGTTTACAATCCCATGGAACTTTCCGAGGCCGACCGCGCCGAGGAGCACATGGGCGCTCGTCTGCTGCTGGCCGCTTCTCTGGCCTGCTACATCAATACCATGGCCAACGATCTCAAGCGGGGCGGAGCGTCCGCCATTCCCCTCATCGAGGCCCAGGCCGAGATCACCAAGGAGCGCGACTCCCAGCTGCGTACCCGCTACACGCATATCGAGTTGAACGTCGAGGCCGATGTGGCCGACGAGGATCGCGCCATTTTCGAAACCGTGCGCAGCGGCCTGCTGCGCGGGTCTTTGGTCACCTACTCCCTCGAAGAGGAGATGGACCTGGACTACAACATCGAGGCCAAATAGGGGGCGACCATGCTGTTCTTGCTCGACAGGGCCGATGCGGACGCCCTGAAGTTTGTCCCCGTGCTGGGTGGCGATGCTGACCGTGAGCTTCTGCTCATCAGCGATGGCGTGTACCTCGCCCGCGAAGGTGCCGCCGTGGATCTCGCCGCCCTCGGCTTCGATTCCGTCTACGCCGACGACAAGGCCGTCGCCGATCGCGGACTCGATCTCGTAGACGACTGCGAGGCCGTGAGTTGCGCGCGTATTGTGGACATCGTCCTCGACAACGAAAAGGTCATCAACATCTAGGGGGACGCCATGGCCACCATTACCATCAACATGCTTTCCGGAGCGGTCGAGAACGAGAACGCCGACTTCATGGTCCGCTTCTCCGAGGCCGCCCTCGCCGCCGGGCATGCCGTGAACATCTTCCTCTACGGCAACGGCTGCAACATGGCCAACAAGGAAGTGCCGTGGACCGGCGAAAAGGGCATCACCGAAGCCCTCGGTGCCCATATGGACGCCTCGCGCATGGCGGACCGCATCGCTGCGCTGGCCGCTCGTGGCGCATCGATTCACACCTGTCACACCACGGAATACGGCCGCGGCACCGAAGGCTGCGATTACCTCGATGGCGTGGCGCGCGGCAATGTCGGCGTGTCCCTCATGAAATTCTGGATGACCTCCGACGTCGCCTTCACTCTGGGCTAATGGGGAATCAATCATGATCAGCACCGCTACCATCATCGTGAAGCAGCCCATGGGCAACGAACGCGCCACCCTCGGCATCCGCACCGCGTACGCCGCGCAGGTCGGCGGCTACGAGACCACCCTCGTGTTCATGGACAAGGGCGTCTACAACCTCGTAGGCTCCCAGCCTGACTACCTCGGCAAGATGGTCTCCATGTTCGCCGAGAACGAGGGACGTATCGTCTGCCTCGACAAGTGTCTTGAAATGCGCGGCATCGACGCCGACAGCCTCAACGCAGAAAGCGTCGAAGTCGTCGACGCCGACGAGATCGCCGACATCATCGACGAGTGCGATTCCGTCAATATATTCTAGGGCAACAGTGAGATAGACAGAATCCTCCTCTGTCTGCCGGTCCGCCAGGTCCGGCGTGCGCGAGGGATGAGTCACCGTCATCCCTCGCGCTCACCCTTTTCTCCGTATCCAGCCGTTTCGTTCGTCTCCCTATGCAAACCGTAGGCTTCGCCGACCAAGGGGCCGCTGGCCCCCTGGACCCCCGATATGCGATGGGCGTGGGTGCCCTTGGCGTGTCTCGCGGCTTTTTGCGACGAAGCCCTCGTGAGGATTATCAAGGGGGCACCCCCTTGATCGGGTCCGGGCAGCCCTCGGCCGCCGGAGGCTCCTCCCCGCCCTTTTCCCTGTCATCCGTCTTAAAGCCCCTGAAAAAGCGTCCTTCATAAATCGCTTCTGCCGCGTTTTTAAGGCAAATCCGGGCCGTGGTTCATCAAGAAGATGAAAATCGCTCTGCGGTGGCATTCTGCGCGAAATTTGCCGTGTGCCTTCGCGTCGGCATGTGCGTCCCTTGGATGGGCCGGTGGCGTGGTCGGGCGGTGGCGTTTGGAACTGTGGTGGGATGAAAAAAAGGGCCGGATTCCCGATGCGGGAGTCCGGCCTTTTTGGTGGCGTTGGAATGATGGTGTGCGGATCAGGCTGTGGCCGTTTCGTCGGCCCAGACTTCCACAGGCGTGTCCTGATAGTTTTCGAGTGCGGCGCGCAGCGCGTCGGCCTGCGCGGCGGCGGTGCCCACTTCGGCGACGACCATGCCTGCCGCGTAGTTGGCAAGCGCGCAGGAGGTCAGCAGGTCGAGCCCTGCCGACAGCGCGAGGCCGAGGGTGGCGATGACCGTGTCACCCGCACCGGTGACGTCGAAGACCTTTCGTGCCGCCGTGGGAATATGGCGGACGCGGTCCGGCCCCTCGAAGAGGGCCATGCCTTCGGCACCGAGGGTGACGAGCAGATTCCGGTTGCCGAGCCTGCGGAAGATTTCCTGCCCGGCGCGGATGATGTCGTCTCGGGTGGCGGAGATGGGCATGCCTGCGCCTTCGCCCGCTTCCTTGGTGTTGGGGGTCAGGAGGTCCACACCTGTGTAGAGGTGGAAATTCCGGACCTTGGGGTCCACGAGCACGAGGGGACGCTTTTCGAGGGCGGCCAGCTCCGTTTCGAGGTGGGGCATGAACTCTTCGGTGATGAGTCCCTTGCCGTAGTCCGAAAGGATGATGACGCCTGCGTCGACGGCCTCGGCCCGCACGAAGTCCATGACCTGCGCGAGCACGGCGTCCGTCACCGGATCGGAGTTTTCCCAGTCCACACGCACCACCTGTTGGTTCTGGGCGATGATGCGGGTCTTCTTGGTTGTGGGGCGCTTGTCGTCGCAGACGACGTGGGCGGTGATGCCGTCCTTGCGTAGCAGACGGGCCATGCGCTCGCCTTCGCGGTCGCGCCCGCAGATGCCGATGATGACGGGGCTTCCGCCGAGGGTCTTGACGTTGCGCGCGACGTTGCCCGCGCCGCCGAGGATGTGCCGTTCGTTGCCGACTTCCACGACGGGGACGGGGGCTTCGGGAGAAATGCGCCCCACGGTGCCCATGACGTAGTGGTCGAGCACGAGGTCGCCGATGATGAGCACCTTCTTGCCCGCCATGGAATCAAGGGCGTGGACGAGGCTTGCGGCGGAAAGGGTTGTGGTTCGTTTCATTGTCGTTTCGGCTTTCGGCCACGTGGTGGGCCGGTTAAATTCTTCGTCGTCGGTCCGATTCCGTGCGGTCTAGTCCAGCGTCACGCTCAGGCCGAGGCGGTTCATGAGGTTCAGGAACTCCGCCTGATCCTTGTAGGTGACGGTGAGTCTGCCCTGTTCGGTATCGCCCGTGATCTTTACCCGCAGGTTCAGGCTGTCCTGCAGGCGGGTGTTGAGTTCGGTGATGACGGGCAGAATCTCGCGCGGCGCGCCCTTCTTTCCTGTGGGACGCGGGCCGGTGCCGTTGTCCGGCAGGTGTCCGGTGCGCTTGAAGTATGCGGCGAGTGCCTCGCATTCGCGCACGGAAAGGCCTTCCTCAAGAATGCGTGCACGCAGGGTTTCCTGCGCATCGACATTGTCGATAGCCAGAAGAGCGCGGCCATGGCCGGCGCTCATGCGTCCAGTGCGGATGTCGTCGCGGACGTCGTCGGGCAGCTGCATGAGGCGCAGCGTGTTGGCGATGGCCGGACGGCTCTTGCCGACGCGGGTGGCGAGGTCTTCCTGCGTGAGGCTGAATTCGTCCTGAAGGCGCTTGAGACCCAGTGCCTCTTCGATGGGGTTCAGGTCCTCGCGCTGGAGGTTTTCGATGAGCGCGATGGCGAGGCTTTCCTCGTCGGAGAGGCGCTTGATGATCGCGGGGATGTCGGCCTGCCCGGCGAGCTGCGAGGCCCGCCAGCGGCGCTCTCCGGCGACGAGTTCGTACATGTGCGGGCCACCCTGAAGCGGCCGGACCAGTACGGGCTGGAGCACGCCGTTGGCCTTGATGGATGCGGCGAGGTCTTCCAGCGCGCCGTCGTCGAAGTCGCGACGGGGCTGATTGGGATTGGCGCGAATCTTCCCGATGGGAACGAGCACCACCTCCGGAGCTTCCAGATCATCCTGAAAACCGGAGAGCAATGCGTCCAGGCCGCGTCCGAGTCCTCTCTGTAGTGCCGCCATTCTCGTACTCCTTGACATTGCGGGTGTTGCAATTCATCTCTGGGCGGTAGCCGGAGAAATGTCCGGTCAAACCAGATCCCTATGGAGGAACCATGTCCCGACTTGATGACAATCTGAAATTTGTTTTCGACGCGAAGGGTGAGTGCCTTGGCGTCTGGATCAGTCCCGAACTGTGGAACCGTCTCGATTCGGACATCATGCCGCTCGTCGAGCGTATCTACCCCGGCTGCGTCGAGGAACCCGTAAAGCCCGAGCCGATCAAGGAATGGGAGACCCTCAAGCAATACTGGGATTTCCCCTACCCCATCGACACAATGGTTCACTGCGATCTGTGCGGTGCCTCCACCGAGGATTGGGAGGCGGACGAGCCCCGCGTGTTCCGTCTGAAGTCCGCGAATCTCGGCGGACTGGCCACCTTCGAGTGTCAGCACTGCAAGGCGCTGGTCACGAAGCGGCATTTCAAGGACAAGATCACGTTCGAGTTCAAGGCTGCCGTCAAGAAATGATGCCGATGTCCGTACACGTGGAGCGTCTTCCCGGAAGAGGCTCCATCAGAAAGCCCCCGCCGCAGGTGGGGGCTTTTCTTTTGGAATGCGTATTCGTTAGGCCTGCGGCCTGCGAAGCACGACTTCCTTGGCCAACTGGAGGTAGGCCTCGGCACCTTTGGATTTGATGTCGTACCCCACCACGGGCTTGCCGAAGCTCGGAGCCTCGGACAGGCGAATGTTTCGCGGAACGATGGTTTCCAGCAAGTGCTCGGGAAGCGTGTTGCGGATTTCGTTTCGAACCTGCCGGGAAAGGCGGTTGCGCGCGTCGTACATGGTGAGCACGACGCCAAGCAGCCGGATGCCCGGGTTGAGTCGACGCCGCACGAGGCCGTAGGTCTGGAGCAGCTTGGCGATGCCTTCCAGCGCGAAGTATTCGCACTGGAGCGGGATGAGCACTTCCTCGCCCACGCACATGGCGTTGAGGGTAAGCAGACCGAGCGACGGCGGGCAGTCGATGATGATGAAATCGTACTCGTCCTTGAGCGGGAGCAGCGCTTCGCGCAGGAAGTATTCCCGGGCGGGCTTGCTCACCAGCTCCAACTCCGCAGCAACTAGATCCTGATGTGCGGGGATGATGGACAGGTACGGAATGGACGTCTTCTGGATGGCGTCCCGCGCAGAGGACGGATCGAGCAGCACGCTGTACGTGCTGGCCTGAACGTCATCCTGATAGATGCCAACGCCACTGGACGCGTTGGCCTGCGGATCGCAATCCACGACGAGCACGTTCTTTTCCATCACGGCCAGACTGGCGGCAAGGTTGATGGACGTGGTCGTCTTGCCCACGCCACCCTTCTGGTTGGCGACAATTATGATACGCGACACGCGGATACTCTCCTCCCCGGTGTTTCACGGGAAACATAGCCTCGAAAAAACGGGCTACATGCTGAACGTGCGGTGGCAATAATCCTTGGCGGCGTCGAGCGAATCAACGATCATGACCGCTTCCTGGACGTTGCCCCTCTTGACTGCCTGCTGCAGTTTCACCGCGAGGTGGGCGAAATCCTCGGCTTCGGCATTCCAATCTTCTTCTGCCTGAATGTGCAGGGTCCGACAGAGTCGGACGAATTCGGCGACGACGTCTGAGCCGGGCAGTTCGCCGTGGGTCGTGCTGTCGAGGATGAGCGCAAAATTCGTGTCGAGATCGTGTTTGAGTGTCAAGAAGTCCATGTCGAGCCTCGAGGTTCCTCCGTTGTGTGACAAAACGAATACCATGCCTTCCAGTTGCGATACTGGAAGGCATGGTTGTCTGTCAATGCGAATTAGATGTTGTGATACTCCTTGTACCACTCCACAAACTTCGCAATACCCTCTTCAATCGGCGTATTCGGGCGGAAATCGACGTCCTTGATGAGGTCGTCAACATTGGCAAATGTGGCGGGAACATCGCCGGGCTGCATGTCCATGTAGTTCTTGACGGCCTTCTTTCCAAGGCACTCTTCAAGGACTTCAATGTAGCGGCCGAGTTCTACAACGTTGTTGTTGCCGATGTTGTAGATCTTGTACGGTGCGCAGGACGTGCCGGGATCGGGATTCGCGCCGTTCCACTCAGGGTTCGGGGCGGCAGTGTGCTTGGTCACGCGGACCACACCCTCGACGATGTCGTCGATGTAGGTGAAGTCGCGGCGCATCTTGCCGTGGTTGAACACGTTGATGGGCTTGCCTTCGAGGATGGCCTTGGTGAACAGGAACAGCGCCATGTCCGGACGGCCCCACGGGCCATACACGGTGAAGAAGCGCAGGCCGGTGCACGGCAGGCCGTAGAGGTAGGCGTAGGTGTGCGCCATCAGCTCGTTGGACTTCTTGGTCGCGGCGTACAGGCTGATGGGATGGTCCACATTGTCGTGAACGCTGAAGGGCATGGTGGTGTTCAGGCCGTACACGGAGCTGGACGACGCGAACACGAGATGCTCGACACCATTGTGGCGGCAGCCTTCAAGGATATGCAGGAAGCCGACCGTATTGGAGTTGATATAGGACTTGGGGTTTTCGATGGAGTACCGAACACCTGCCTGAGCGGCAAGGTTGATGACATGGGTGAACTTCTCGCGCTTGAAGAGTTCAGCCACACCCTGTTCGTCCTCAAGGTCCATCTGCGCAAGGGTGAAGTTCGGGTTGTCCTGGAAACGGGCCAGGCGGTCCTTCTTGAGCTGGACGGAATAATAGTCGTTCAGGTTGTCGAGGCCGACAACGGTGTGCCCTTCGGCAAGGAAGCGCATGCTGAGGTGGGAGCCGATGAAGCCGGCTGCACCTGTCACAAGAATTTTCATTGATGCGTCTCGCGTGGTTGTGTGGTGAACGGACGGATGAAGCTGTGTCCGTTCTCATCCTGTGTCGGACACGGCGCAGAGCCGCGCAGCGTGGCGCGTCGGTTTTGACGTGCCCGCATGTTTCCCGTGAAACATGCGGAGGGTCATTCGTCCTCGGAGCGGTTGCGAGACTTCCAGTTAAACGAAAAAAAATCAAGAGGCAGCGGAAGCACCGTGGATGCGTGACTTTCGGCGGCCATCTCGCGCATGGTTTGCAGGAATCGCAACTGGAGCGCTTCCGGATGCTTGCTGATGATCTCCGCAGCCTCGGCCAATCGATCCGCCGCCTGATATTCGCCCTCGGCGTTGATGACCTTGGCGCGGCGCTCGCGCTCGGCCTCGGCCTGCTTGGCCATGGCTCGCTGCATCTCCTGCGGGAGGTCTATGTGCTTCAGCTCAACCGTGCTGACCTTGATGCCCCACGGGTCCGTATGCTGGTCGAGGATGGACTGAATCTGGTTGTTCACCGTGTCCCGGTGCGACAGGATTTCGTCCAGCTCCACCCCGCCGCACACGCTGCGAAGCGTCGTCTGCGCCAACTGCGACGTCGCGAACAGGTAGTCCTCCACCTCAAGGATGGAGCGCACCGGGTCGACAACGCGGAAGTAGACCACGGCGTTGACCTTGATGCTGACATTGTCGCGCGTGATGACGTCCTGATTCGGAACGTCCAATGCGAGGATGCGCAGGCTGACCTTTGTCATGCGGTCAATGATCGGAATTAGGATGATCAGCCCCGGCCCCTTTGCGCCGATCACCCGCCCCAGCCGGAAGATCACTCCGCGCTCGTATTCGTTCAGGACACGAAGCGAGGCCAGCAGAATCAGCAGAATCAGTCCAATCGCCGGTAACGCTTGAAGCATCGTCTTTCCTCCATGTCTGTCGTTATGGCCGCAGTTGGCGGACCGTGTCGTTCATTGCTCCATGCAAGCCGTAGGCTCCGCCGGCCAAGGGGCCGCTGGCCCCCTGGACCCCCGACATGCGATGGCCGTGGGTGCCCTTTGAGCACCGTGCGGCTTTGAGCGACGAAGCCCTATTGAGGATTGTCAAGGGAATCATCCCCCTGACTGGGGTCCGGGGCAAAGCCCCGGCCGCCGGAGGCCATCATTCTTGTACGCCCTCGCCCTCTTCTCCCTTTGGTTCCACGATGAGCGTCAGACCGTCGAGGTCGACGACGGTGACGCGTTGGCCCGGCGGAAGATCCTGCGCGGACGCGGAATGTGCGCTCCAGATTTCGCCTCGGATGAGTATCTGCCCTTCCGTGCTGTGCCAGGTGCGCACGGTGCCTGTTTGTCCCTTCAGCGTCTGCGGTCCGAGTCGTGGAGCGAGGCGTTGCGCTCGGGCGATGAGATACAGGCCCGCGCCGATGATGATGCCTGCTCCGGCCACGGTGGAAATGATGGTTGCCATGGGTAGCCCCGTGAAGCCGTAGTCCACGCGGAAGAGAATGGTGGAGCCAAAAAACAGCGCCAGCAGCGCGGAAATCGAGAGCAGCCCGTAGCTGGTAACGAAGATTTCGAGGATGAAGAGAAGCATGGCGAAGAGAATGAGGAGGATGCCAGCCGCGTTGGTGGGCAGAACCGAGAGCGCATACAGCGCGAGGAGAAGACACAGCCCGCCGAAAACGCCGGGGAAGACCGCCCCCGGTGTCGTCATTTCGAAGAAGAGTCCGGCGAGGCCGCCCAGCAGGAGCAGATAGGCGATTTGAGGGTTGAGCAGCCACGAGAGGATGGTGTGCCGCGCGCCGGGTGTGAAAGTGATGATGTCGGTTCGCGCGGGGTCGAAGCGGATGGTGCGTCCCTCGTGGGGAATGCCGCGTGCCGCAACCTGAGCGATGAAGTCGTTCACGTCCGTGGCGGCGATTTCAACCACGCCCTTGAGGACGGCTTCCTCACCCGTGATGCTGACACTCTTCTCCACCGCCTCCTCGTACCACTCGACATTGCGCTTGCGCTGTGCCGCAATGCCGCGAATCAGGCTCAGGACGTCATTCTTGACCTTGGCGGCCATGGTGCCGTTCATGTCGCCACCGCCAATGGATACGGGGCTGGCCGCGCCGATGGTCGCCGTTGGTGCCATGCCCGCCACATGCGATGCCGCAACGAGAAACATCCCTGCCGAGGCGGCACGCGCGCCCGCCGGGCCGATCCATATGGCGACGGGGATTGGCGAGTTCAGAATGGCCTGAACCATTTCGCGCATGCTGTCCCCAAGGCCGCCCGGCGTATCCATGGTCAGTAGGAGAAGCCCGGCGCGCTTCAGCCCCGCCTCGCTCAACGCATCCTCCAGCAAATCGCGCTGCGCAGGATTGATGGTGCCCTCAATGCGGGCATGCAGGATGCGGAACGGCGCGCCGTTCGGGTGCGTCTCGTTCGCCCACAATGGCGGTGTGAAGACAAGCAGGAACAGAAGCGCGAAGACGGTTCGACGCATGGCTCCTCCCGTGCGTTGGGTGCGAATCCTGCGCTCAATCCTACCAGAGGACGCGTTGTGAACACAAACAGTTATGGTGCGTTTCCCGTCTGTGCGACGCCATGGAACGAGCCGCTGCGCGGGGCATGGCCTCCGGCGGCCGGGGCTTTGCCCCGGACCCCAGCCAAGGGGGTGACCCCCTTGACAATCCTCACCAGGGCTTCGTCGTGCAAAGCCGCACGACACGCCAAGGGCATCCACGTCTATCGCATATCGGGGGTCCAGGGGGCCAGCGGCCCCTTGGCCGGCGGAGCCTACGGCTTGCATATGGCAGTGAACGACCCGGCCGTCCACTGCGCCATCAGCGAGAAGCCGCTGCGCGGGGCATGGCCTCCGGCGGCCGGGGCTTTGCCCCGGACCCCAGTCAAGGGGGTGACCCCCTTGACAATCCTCACTAGGGCTTCGTCGCTCAAAGCCCCACGGTGCGCCAAGGGCACCCACGTTTATCGCATGTCGGGGGTCCAGGGGGCCAGCGGCCCCTTGGCCGGCGGAGCCATCGGCTTGCATGTGCCGTGACCGACCCGGCCGTCCACTGCGCCGGGGCTGCGCGCTGCGCGCTGTGCGCGACATCAGACGCAAAAAAAGGGAGGAGCGGCGTGCTCCTCCCCTTGTGTGTCGTTTGTCGTGGGGCTGTGGTCAGTCTGCGAAGTGGTAGCTTTTGAGGGCGGCCCATGCTGTGCGTTTGGCCTGCATGTCACCGTCGAGCATTTCGGCTGGGCCGGGCAGGATGTAGATGCTGACGCCGCCCTTCTCGCGGATGCCGAAGTTGTGCGGCTCGCCGGGGAAGAGGACGTCGAAAGCCTGCCTGCCGAAGCAGAAGACGGTTTCGGCCTGTGCCTCGCGCACACCGCGCCAGAAGTGGCCGACGTGGGGCAGCAGGATGCCCTGATGTTCGGCGGACAGCGGCCAGAAGGTAATGGAGCCGCCGGGCCAGCCGAGGTGCTTGATGATGTTTGCGAAGAGACCGCGACGCGGGGCGCTGGGGGCGCTGCCGAAGTCGGTGCCGAGTTCCCAGTAGGTCCACACTGTGCGGCACGGGACGCGTAGCCGGGTGATGAATTCGTCCCACGGGAACTGCGGGCCGGTCATCTGGGGGCTTGGCTGCGGTGCGGGCTGCTCGGTCTGCGCGGCGATTTCCTTGCGCGTGAGCTTTTGGGGGCGCACGGGGGCCTGCGATCTCGTGGCGGATGTTTCATGGGAAACATTTCGGGGGCCGTGGTGCACGGATGGCGCGGCACTGCGCTCGCGAACGCGGGGTTCGGGGCGGGACCATTCGGTCTGCGCATCGGGCGCGACAGAGGGATGACCGCCCTGCTCTACCGTGTTGGCGGCGGGAAAGGCGGAGCGGAAGACAAGCTGAAGCCCGGCTTCGTACCATGGGCGCAGGCTTTCGCGGATGTCTAGAGCGCGAGCATCCAATCCCATATCCTCCATGCGACGTCGGGCTTGGGCATGGTGTCCCAGCACTCGGTGCGGCCTGTGGCGTCGTGGACGACGACGGCGTTGGTGGTCGTTCCGAAGCCGGAGCCCGCCTTGGTGACGTCGTTGCCGATGATCATATCGAGGTTCTTGCGGCGGAGCTTGCCCTGCGCGTTGGCTTCGAGATCGGCGGCCTCGGCGGCGAAACCGATGAGGCGCTGGCCCTCGCGCTTGTTCTGCCCGAGGGAGAAGAGAATGTCCGGATTGTTCTCGAAGCGAACTTCGAGACCTGTGGAGCCTTCCTTCTTGAACTTGCCGGTGCCGAAGGGAACGGGACGGAAGTCCGCCACGGCTGCGGTGAGGCAGCCTGTGTCGCAGTCCGGCCATGCTGCGGTGGCGGCCTCGAACATCTCGCGTGCGGTGGTGACGTCGATGCGCCGGATGCCCTCGGGCAGCCAGAGGGAGGTGGGACCGCACACGGCGGTGACCTCGGCTCCGCGCAGCCATGCGGCCACGGCGATGGACGCCCCCATGGTGCCCGTGGAGGGATTGCTCCAGAAGCGCACGGCGTCGAAGTATTCACGCGTGGGGCCGAGGGTGACGAGCACCTTGCGGCCGCGCATGTCCTGCGGGCTGAGGGCGCGCAGGATTTCGAGGTGAATGGTCTCGATGGCGGGGAAGCGCCCCCTGCCCTCGTCGCCGCAGGCCATCTCGCCGCAGCCGGGTTCGATGCAGATGTTTCCGCGATCCTTGAGCTTCTGCCAGTTCTCGCGGGTGGCGGCGGCATTCCACATGCGCGGATTCATGGCCGGGGCGATGACGATGGGGCCGGGAAAGGCCAGCGCCTGACAGGAGAGCATGTCGTCCGCCAGTCCGCAGGCGAGCTTGGCCAGCATGTTCGCGGTGGCCGGGGCCACCGCGAAGGCATGGGCGTCCTGCCCCGGTTCGAGGTGCCCGAAGGTGCCGGAGGCCACGTCGTGGACGCCGCCATAGACGGGAACAGCGCCGAGGGCCTCGAAGCTGAGCGGCGTGACGAAGCGCTGCGCGCCTTCGGTGAGGGTCGCGCCGACGTGGACGCCACAGCGTCCGAGGTCGCGGATCAGCTCAAGCGTCTTGAAGGCCGCGACGCTGCCGCACACGCCGACGTGGACGCGCCTGCCGCGCAGGCCGGAGAAGGCGAGATGTGGATACATGAATGCCATGCCCTACTGGGCCAGGTTTTCCTCAAGGGGCGAGGAGATCGGACGTCCGGGAACGTCGCCGCCATCCTGACGGGGGGCGACCATGACCTCGACCACGGTGTCGAAGGTGCCGTCCAAAATGTTGATGATGCAGTCCCTGTCGGGCTTCTCGAAGACCATGATCGTGCGGCTGTACTTCATCTTGCTGCGCAGGCGCCAGTTGTCCTTGGTGAGGTTGCGCTCGAAGAAGTTGGCGAGGTCCACGGCGTCCACGCTGCCCTTGTAGGTGACGATGCCGGTCTTGAAGTTGGGCGTTTCAAAGACGAAGGAGTTCTTCTGATCCAGCTTGAGATCATTGGGAATGAGGACGTCGTCGAACTCCTGATAGGAACTCATGGCCTTGGCGGCGGAGGTTCTCGTCTGCTCGGGCGAGGTGCTCCCGCGCTGCTGCAGGGCGGATTCGCACGAGCACAGGGTGAGCAAGGAAACCATTGCCAGGATCACGAGAAACGTTCTATGCATGTTGCCTCCAGAGTATCGGTGATTGCGGTGTGACGTTCGAAGGGCGGTCTCTTGCAAGCCAGTCGTACACCCTAACCGACCAGAAGCCAAACATCAATAAAGACGGGGCCTCCAGCCATGCCCGGCGGGCGTTCCCGCTCCTTTGCGAAGGTGCGGGACGGTGTCGTGTCGGCGTGCCGGAATGCGGCTGATACAGGTTCCCTCCCAGAGTCGTAAATACAAATGAAAGAGATACCAATCGAATACAGGCTGTCCTCCTACACCTACGAGCTGCCTGAGGACCGCATCGCGCAGGCCCCGGCCGAGCGCCGCGACGGATCGAAGCTCATGGTCCTGAGTCGCGAAACCGGTGCCGTGGAGATCGATAGCTTTCCGTCCATCGTGGAGCGCATCCCCGAAAACGCGCTCATGATTGTCAACAATTCCAAAGTGTTGCCTGCGCGCGTCTATGGCTCCAAAGCCTCGGGCGGCAAGGTGGAATTTCTGCTGCTGACGCCGCTACCGCTGGTCCTCGACGCCGTGGTCCCCGCCGCCGACGGCTGGAACACCGCCGAGGTGCAGGGCCTGTTGCGCGCGTCCAAGGCCCCGAAGCCCGGACAGGTCATCACCGTGTGTGACGGCTTCCGGCTGGAGGTCGTGGAGCGGCGCGAATTCGGGCACAGCACCGTGCGACTGTTCTGGAAGGGCGACCTTGCCGGGCTGTTCCGCGATCACGGGCACTATCCCCTGCCCCCCTACATCCGCAGGCCTGACACCCCCGAGGACGCCAAGCGCTATCAGACCGTCTACGCCGAGGACGAGAAGCTCGGCTCCGTGGCCGCGCCCACGGCCGGGTTGCACTTCACCCCCGAGGTGCGCGAGCGACTGGCCGCACGCGGCGTCGAGTGGGAAGAGGTTACGCTGTATGTGGGCTACGGCACGTTTAGCCCCGTGCGCGCCGAGGACATCCGCGAGCACAAAATGCACGGCGAGTACATCGAGGTCAGCGAACGCACCGCAGCCGCCGTGCGCGAGGCCAAGGCGCAGGGCCGCCCCGTGGTCTGCGTGGGCACCACCAGCGTGCGTTCCCTTGAGGGAGCCTATGCGGCGACCGGCGGCATCAACGCCTACACCGGGTGGACCGACATCTACATCTATCCGGGCCGTTCCTTCAATGTGTGCGACCGTATGCTGACCAATTTCCATTTGCCAGAATCATCGCTGCTCATTATGGTTTCAGCGTTCGCTGGAAGGGATGCCGTGCTCTCTGCGTACGCAACAGCGCTGGAGAACAAGTTTCGTTTCTTCTCTTACGGCGACGCCATGCTCATACTCTAGGACCGTCTGCCGCACGGGTTTAGCCGTGCAGAGCGGGCGGCGTTTTTGTCACGACGACCTCTGAATCAGCAAGGAGCTGCGTATGTCGAGAATCGAAATTCGGGAAGAGCGGTGCAAGGGATGTCTCCTGTGCACGACGGTCTGCCCGAAGGGGATCATCCAGCAGTCCGACAGATTCAACAAACAGGGGTACAAGGTGGTCGAAGTTCCTCTCGAAAAGATGGAGGAATGTACCGGCTGTGCGTCCTGTGCGAAGATCTGTCCGGACTTCTGCATCACGGTCTACAAGACCCCGAAGCACAAGGACGAGGAGTGAGCGATGACGAAGACTGCTCCTGAAAGAATTTTCGTGAAGGGGAACGAGGCCGTCGCCCATGGCGCACTCGCGGCGGGCTGCCGCTGCTTCTTTGGATACCCCATCACCCCGCAGAACGAGATTCCGGAATTCATGTCCAAGGCGCTGCCCGAGGCGGGCGGCGAATTCGTTCAGGCCGAGAGCGAGGTGGCCGCGGCCAACATGCTGCTCGGTGCCGCCGCCTGCGGCATCCGCGCCATGACCTCCTCCTCCAGCCCCGGCATTTCCCTCAAGCAGGAAGCCATTTCCTACATGGCTGGCAGCCAGCTCCCCGCCGTGCTCGTGAACATGAGCCGTGGCGGGCCGGGCCTTGGCGACATCGGCCCCAGTCAGGGTGACTACTACCAGTCCACGCGCGGCGGCGGTCACGGCGACTATCGCCTGCTGGTCATCGCGCCCGCGACCTGTCAGGAGGCCTATGATCTCATCATCGAGGCCTTCGATCTCGCCTTCAAGTACAAGAACCCGGTCATGATCCTCGGTGACGCCATCCTCGGTCAGATGAAGGAGCCCGTCACCTGCTGGAAGCCCGAAGGGCACAACGATCATGCCGAGTCCTGGCAGCTCGACGGCTGCAAGGGGCGCGATCCCCGCCTCATCAAGTCACTCTTCCTCGAAGAGGGCGCTCTGGCCGAGCACAACCTTGTGTTGCAGGCCAAGTACGAGGCCATGAAGGCCGAGGTGCGCTACGAGACCTTCGAGTGCGACGACGCGGAACTCGTGGTCGTGGCCTTCGGTTCCATCGGTCGCATCGTGAAGAGCACCGTGCGCAGCCTGCGGGCGCGTGGGCACAAGGTCGGCCTGTTCCGACCCATCACGCTCTACCCCTTCCCCAGCGAGGCGCTGGCGGAGTTGGCCGCGCAGGGCAAGCGTTTTCTGACCATCGAGCACAACCTTGGCCAGATGGTCGACGACGTGCGCCTTGCCGTGCGCAAGCATGGGGATTCCGATTTCCATGCCCAGATGCCCGGCACCCTGCCCAACCCCGACGACTTCGAAAAGCCCATCCTTGAGCGGCTGGGAGGGAAGTAGCATGCAGCCACAGGAAAAACTCGTCTTCAAGCCGTCCGAGGTGCTCGTCGACAGGCCCACGCACTACTGCCCGGGCTGCCAGCACGGCACCGCGCACCGCATCGTCGCCGAATGTCTCGAAGAGCTGGGCCTCGCCGAGAATGCCGTGTGCATCGGTTCCATCGGCTGCTCCGTCTTCATCTACAACTATCTGAAGGTTGACGCCGTCGAGGCGCCCCATGGCCGCGCCCCGGCGGTGGCCACCGGCGCCAAGCGCGCGCGTCCCGACAAGTTCGTCTTCGCCTATCAGGGCGACGGCGACCTCGCCTCCATCGGCCTTGCCGAGATCATGCACGCCGCCAACCGCGGCGAGCGGATCTCCATCATCTTCGTGAACAACACGGTCTATGGTATGACCGGTGGTCAGATGGCCCCGACCACCATGATCGGACAGGCAACTACCACCTGCCCCGCCGGACGCTGCGAGGACAAGGAAGGCATGCCCATGAAGATGGCCGAAATCATCTCCCAGCTCGGCGGCACCGCCTACTGCGCGCGCGTCGCCGTCAACAACGTGGGCAACATCGCCAAGGCCAAGAAGGCAGTGAAGAAGGCCTTCGAGGTTCAGCTGAACGGTCAGGGCTTCGGCTTCGTCGAATTCCTCGCCACCTGCCCCACCAACTGGAAGATGACCCCCATCGATGCCAACAAGCGCATCGAGGAGGAAATGATCCCCTACTTCCCGCTGGGCGTGTTCAAGGACCGCACGGCGGAAGAGGAATAAGGAGGCCGCTATGCTGTATCAGGACGTCATCATGGCGGGTTTCGGCGGGCAGGGAGTCATGCTTATCGGAAACCTGCTCGCCTACGCGGGCATGCATCAGGGCTTCAACGTGACCTATATTCCGGTCTACGGCCCTGAAATGCGCGGCGGCACGGCCAACTGCACCGTCGTCGTATCCGAGGAGGAAATCGGCTCGCCCATCATTCGCACGCCGAAAAGCCTCATCCTCATGAACCGCCCGTCGCTCGACAAGTTCCAGTCCCGTCTCGCCGACGGCGGCATTGAGATCGTCAACTCGTCGCTCATCGACGCCGAGCTGGTGGAGACCGGACGCATCCGCTCCATCCTCGTGCCCTGCAACGAGATCGCCGACCAGATCGGCAGCACCCGCATGGCCAACATGGTCGCCCTCGGCGCATACGTGCAGGCCACGGGCATCATGTCGGTCAAGGCCGTGCAGGACGCACTGCCGAGCGTCATCTCCAAGAGCTACGCGAAGCTCATTCCCAAGAACGCCGAGGCCCTGCAGGCCGGAGCGGACGTCGCCGCCAAGGCCATGGCCTAGCGGACGCACCCTTCACGGGATGCTCAAAGGGAGGGTGCCAAAGCGCCCTCCCTTTTTTTATCGTAGAGGCTGGCCGTATCGTTTACGGCCATATGCGAGTCGTATCGTTCATGGCCGCATGCAAGCCGTAGGCTCCGCCGGCCAAGGGGCCGCTGGCCCCCTGGACCCCCGATTTGCGATGACCGTGGGTGCCCATGGCTGGGCGTGCGGCTTTGCGTGACAACGTCCTAGTGAGGATTCTCAAGGGAATCATTCCCTTGAGCGGGGTCCGGGGCAGCGCCCCGGCCGCCGGAGGCCATTCTTCGCCATGCGTCGCGTGGCGAAGGCAAATCTCGGGAACCCAGCAACCACGCTGGCTGATAGGCAGTTGACCGCGCGTGCGCGCGGCCTGCGCAGGAGGGATGATGGAGACGAATTCGACGGCGCCCGAGAAGGCGGTGCATGGCATCATCGGCTGGCCGCTTGGGCACACCATGAGTCCGGTTTTGCACAACTGGGCCTTCGAGTCCATGGGGATTCCCGCGGTGTACAAGGCCTATCCGCTTCCGCCGGAGGATCTTGAATTCTTCATGGCGCACGTGCGGGAAGCGCCCCTTGCCGGGCTATCGGTGACCATTCCGCACAAGCTGGCGGTGAAGCCGTATCTGGACGGCTTTTCGGATGGCGTGCTGGCCGTCGGCGCGGTGAACACGGTGTACTGGGACGGCAAGCGACTCATGGGCGAGAATACGGACCTGTTCGGCTTCGTGTCTCCGCTGCGCAAGCTGCCGGTGCGTGTGGAATCCGCACTGGTGTTCGGCGCGGGCGGCGCTGCGCGGGCGGTGGTGGCCGGGCTGTTGCAGCTTGGCGTGCCGGATATCATCATCACCAACCGCAACGCGGACAAGGCCATGGAATTGGCCAACGAATTCCATGTCTCTGCGGCGGACTGGGACGAGCGGCACCGGATCGACGCCGAGCTTCTGGTCAACGCCACGCCGCTTGGCATGAGTGGTGACGGCGTGGGGCTATCTCCCCTGCCGGAGGGCATGCGCCTGTCGTCGCGCCAGATCGCCTACGACATTGTGTATAACCCCCTGCGCACGGTATTTCTGGAACAGGCCGCCGCGCGGGGCTGCCACGTCATCGACGGCCTCGATATGTTCGTGCATCAGGCCGTGGAACAGTTCCGCCTGTGGACGGGCAAGACCTTCGATATCGACGCGGCGCGGCGGCTTCTGGCCGCGCGGCTAAGTGCCTGATGTTTCCCGTGGAACGGTGGGCATCGTCGGGCGCTGGCAAGGCTGGTGCGGCGATTGCCCTTCCTCGGCAAACCGGATAGGTTCCCCATCCATGAATATGTCTGCAAACGGAGCGGGAATGAGCGTGGATTCCAACGGAAGCATGGTGCAGGTGCGGCGCGTGTCGCACAATTTTGGCACCCATTGGGCACTGAAGGACGTGAGCCTGTCCCTTGAGAAGGGCGGCTTCCTGTTTCTGACGGGCCCTTCCGGCGCGGGAAAGACCACCCTGCTTCGTTTGCTGTATGGGTCGCTGCCGCTGGTGCGCGGCGCGGCCGAAGTCGCCGGGTTCGACCTCAAGACCCTCAAGCCGAGACAGGTGCCGCACCTGCGGCGACAGGTCAGCGTCGTGTTTCAGGATTTCAAGATTCTGCCGGATAGGACCGTGGCGGAAAACGTCGCCCTGCCCCTTGAGGTGCGCGGCGAACGCCAAAGCGTCATCGTCCGGCGCGTCAACGCGGTGTTGCGCAGCCTGAACCTGTCCAACAGAGGTCAGAGCTTGTGCGGTAGCCTTTCCGGCGGCGAGCAGCAGCGCGTGGCCATCGCCCGCGCCATCGTCGTCAATCCCAAGCTGCTTTTGGCCGACGAGCCGACAGGAAACCTCGATCTGGACCTCGCCCTGCACCTCATGGACGTGTTCAAGCAGTTCAACACGTTCGGCACCACCATCATCCTCGCCACCCACAACCGCGAGATCGTGCGCTCTGTGCCCGCCGCCCGGCGGCTGGAACTGGCCGACGGGCAGGTCGTGGGAAGCTGGGAGCCGCGCGGCGCTTCGCGTGACTGCGGCGGATCGTTGCAGGACCAGGCGTGCGGAGGCGGCGAATGATCGGCGTCATTCTGCGACTCGTCCTGCGTGGCCTTCGCGATACGCTGCGCCATCCGCTCTCCCGGCTGCTCACTCTCGCCGCCGTGACCCTCGCCGCCTTTCTCGGGGCGCTGTTCCTGCTCGTGGTGGACAACCTCGACCGCGAACTTCTCGACGTGAAGGGGCGCTTTGCCTTTCAGGTCTACTGGGAGGCCGGGGCGGACATGAACGGGGTGCGCACAGCGTGGGCTGGCCTGCAGTCCCTGCCGCATCTCGTGTCGTGGCAGACCTTCACCCCGGACGAGGCCCTCAAGGACCTCTCCCGCACGTTGTCCGGCGTGGGCGGACTCGACCGCCTCGGTTCCGGAAATCCCCTGCCCCCTACGGCGCTTCTGCACTTCTCCCCGCCCGCCGACGAGGCCGACGCCTTTGCGCGCGATATGCTTGCCCGCTTGCAGGCCCTGCCCGGCGTGGCCGATGTGCACTACGACGCCCTTCAGATAGAACTTGCCCGGTCATGGGCCGTCTTTTCCCGCAGCGTGCTGTGGCCCGTCGTGGCCCTGCTTGCCCTCGCCGTCGCCTTGCTCGTGGGCAATACCATGAAGCTTTCCATGCTTGCTCGGCGTGACGAGGTCGCCATTTTGCACCTCGTCGGCGCGGCGCGCTGGTATATCCGGCTCCCCCTCGTGGCCGGGGGCGCGCTCATCGGCCTTGTGGCCGGAAGCCTCGCCCTCGCGTTCCTGCGCGGTGCGCAGGTCGCCCTCGCGCGCTTCTGCGCCGCTGCGCCCCTCTCCATCGACATCACCTTTCTCCCCGCCGAGCAGTGCGTGGCCGTCGTCGCTGCGCTGACCCTTGTTTGCATGTTCAGCGGCTGGGTCGCCGTTCGCGAATAGTTGGCTCGGGCACGCGTTGGCGCGATTGGCCGCTGCGCGGGCGAAGCCTCCGGCGGCCGGGCTCTGCCCGGACCCGGTCAAGGGTGTGACACCCTTGACAATCCCCACTAGGGCTTCGTCGCACAAAGCCGTACGGCTCGCCAAGGGCAGCCACGCCCATCGCATGTCGGGGGTCCAGGGGGCCAGCGGCCCCTTGGCCGGCGGAGCCTACGTCTCGCATGCGGCTTCGAACGATACGGCAGGCCACAGCCCAGTGCCCAGCCCACAGCACCGCGCCCTGCGCCACGTACGAAGGTGCTTGCGATGCGGGCGCAAGATGTCTAGGCTCCTGGTTACGCAACCAATCTGTTTCACGCATGGAGAAGGATACCGCATATGCGAAGCAAGAAGATGACCGAGGGGCTGGAGAAGGCTCCGCACCGTTCGCTGCTGCACGCGCTGGGGCTGACGCGCGAGGAGATGTCGCGCCCGCTGGTGGGCGTGGTGAATTCCGCCAATGAGGTCGTTCCCGGACACATCCATCTGGACCGCATCGCCGAGGCGGTGAAGGCCGGAGTGCGCATGGCCGGGGGTACGCCCATGGAGTTTCCGGTAATCGGCGTGTGCGACGGTCTGGCGATGAATCACGAGGGCATGCGCTATTCGCTGCCGTCGCGCGAGATCATCGCGGATTCCATCGAGATCATGGCCAGTGCGCATCCGTTTGACGCGCTGGTGCTCATTCCCAACTGCGACAAGATCGTGCCTGCCATGCTCATGGCGGCGCTGCGGTTGAACATTCCGGCGATTCTCGTGTCGGGCGGGCCGATGATGGCCGGTCCGGACGGGACGGACCTCATCAGCGTGTTCGAAGGGGTCGGACGCGCCAAGCGGGGCGAGATTACCGAGGAGGAGCTTTCGCGGCTGGAGGAATGCGCGTGTCCGGGCTGCGGCTCGTGCGCGGGCATGTTCACGGCCAATTCCATGAATTGCCTGTCCGAGACCATCGGCCTTGCCCTGCCCGGCAACGGCACCATCCCGGCCGTGACGGCGGAGCGCATCCGGCTGGCCAAGACGGCGGGCATGCGGGTGATGGACCTCGTGAAGCGCAACCTGCGCCCGCGCGACATCGTTACCGAGATGGCCGTGGCCAACGCGGTGACGCTGGACATGGCGCTTGGCTGCTCCACGAATACGGTGCTGCATCTGCCCGCGGTGTTCGCGGAGGCGGAACTGGATCTCGATCTTTCGATTTTCGACGAGGTGAGCCGCCGTACGCCGAACCTGTGCAAGCTGTCCCCTGCCGGACCGCACCATGTCGAGGATTTGCACCGCGCTGGTGGCATCCCGGCCGTGATGGCCGAGCTGGACCGCAAGGGGCTTATCAACCGCGACGCCATGACCGTCACCGGGCACACGGTGGGCGAGAATTTGGACGAATTGAAGGCGGCCGTGCGCGATCACGAGGTCATCCGCAGCGTGGACGAGCCGTACGCCGCACAGGGTGGCATCGCCATCTTGCGTGGCAATCTGGCCCCGGAGGGCGCGGTGGTGAAGCAGTCCGCCGTTGCGCCGGAGATGATGAAGCGCTCCGGCCCGGCGAGAGTGTTCGATTCCGAGGAGGCCGCCAACGAGGCCATTCTTGGCGGACGCATTGCCGCTGGCGACATCATCGTCATCCGCTACGAGGGTCCGCGCGGCGGGCCCGGCATGCGCGAGATGCTCTCCCCCACCGCCAACATCAACGGCATGGGGCTTGGGCATAGCGTCGCGCTGGTGACGGACGGACGCTTCTCCGGCGGCACGCGCGGCGCGGCCATCGGCCATGTCTCGCCCGAGGCCGCAGATGGCGGCACCATCGCGCTGGTTCGCGAGGGCGATACCATTGCCCTCGACATCCCCGCCCGCAGCATGGAGCTGCTGGTGGACGAGGCGGAACTGGACAGGCGCCGCGCCGAGCTGCGTCATCCGGAGAAGACGGTGACCTCGCCGGTGCTCCGGCGCTATAGCCGCCTGGTCACCTCCGCCGCCAGCGGCGGGGTGTACCGCAAGAATATCTAGGCTGCCCACGGGGCTGCACAGGGACCGCCGGTCCGCCAGAAGGCGGGCCGGCGGTCTTCTCGAACGGCTGCGCGGCAGGTGTGCATTGCGCTTGCGCAGTGGTTGTCATAGATATGCAGTGGTTGGGTTGGATCAGCGTGTAGCGGCCGAGTGGTGAAAGGAGCGCTTCGGACATGTCCACGAGATGGGACGGCGAATCGGTAGCCAGATACGAGGAGTGGTTCGAGACGCGCGAGGGGGCGTTTGCCTTCACGCAGGAGCGTCGTCTGCTCGAACGTCTGGTGTCCGCGTGGCCCCGGCGTGGGCAGCGCCTGCTCGATATAGGGTGCGGTCCGGGCATGTTCCTCAAGGCGCTGTGGGAGACGGGCTTCGACGTCAGCGGGCTGGACAGCAGCCCCGACATGCTGGGAGCCGCCCGACGCAGGCTGGGGCCGCACGCGTCCTACCACATCGGTCAGGCCGATCATCTGCCCTTCGACGAGAACGAATTCGAGTTCGCCGTGCTCATGACCGTGCTGGAGTTCTGCGACGATCCGGAGGCCGTGTTGCGTGAGGCCGCGCGGGTGGCCCGGCACGGACTCATCATTGGTTTCCTCAACCGCTGGAGCCTATATTGGTGGGCCGTGGGCCGCGCGGGGGCCAAGTCGCCCGAGGCCGGGCGGCTGGCGGCGGCGCACTGGTTCAGTCCGCTGGACATCCGGCGCATGGTGGGCCGCGCCATTGGTCTTCGCGTGGAGGAAGGCGCATCCGTGCTGCCGGGGCCGGTGTGGACATGGCGCGGCGACAGGCCGTGGGGCCTGTGTAATCGTCTGGTCTATCCCTTCGAGCTCGGTGCCTACTGCGCCGTGCGCATCGATTTATCCGGCGGCAAACCGCTGACCCCGCTTATGGCCTTCAGTGCCCGCCCGTGCGGAACGGGATGATTCGATTGCCATTCCAATCCGTGAGGGATGCAATACTGCATGGCGGGGACATGTCGCAGGCGGCGGCTTTGCGTGCTTTTGACATTTGCCCATCAATGGACTAACTCCTACCGGCTTAGCCCGCGTGCATCATCGGACGCGCGCGCTCCCCACGAAATCCTGAACGCATCGACGTCAAAGCAATGAGCAACATTCAGAAAATCAAAGGCGTTGCCGACCTCTTTCCGCCCGAGAGCGACAAGTTCGCCTTCATGGAACGTACCGCACGCGAGGTCTTCTCGCGCTACGGCTACAACGAGGTGCGCATCCCGATCATGGAGAAGACCGAGCTGTTCGCCCGGTCCATCGGCGAGGAGACGGACGTGGTCCAGAAGGAAATGTACACCTTCCCGGATCGCAAGGGCCGCTCCCTGACCCTGCGTCCCGAGGCCACTGCCGGTCTCATGCGCGCGTTCATCGAGAACAAGCTCTACGCGGCGCAGAACGTGTCCAAGCTGTTCACCTTCGGCCCCATGTTCCGCTACGAGCGGCCGCAGAAGGGCCGCATGCGCCAGTTCCATCAGCTGGACGTGGAGATGATCGGCGCCAACGAGCCGCAGGCCGATGCCGAACTGCTGCTCATGCTCTACACCTACCTGCGCGGTCTGGGCCTGCGCCAGCTGAGCTTCGAGATCAACTCCCTCGGCTGCCGCAACTGCCGTCCCGGCCATCGTCAGGCTCTGGTGGACTTCTTCGCCGGGTTGAACCGCGACGAGCTGTGCGATGACTGTCGTCGCCGCGTGGACACCAACCCGTTGCGCGTTCTGGACTGCAAGGTCGAGCGCTGCCGCGAGCTGACCGCCAACGCTCCCAAGATCACCGACCACCTTTGCGATGACTGCCGCACCTCTTTCGAGGTGATTCTCGGCATTCTTGACGCCATGAAGGTGGAATACGTCCACAATCCGCGTCTGGTGCGCGGTCTGGACTACTACGTGGGCCTGACCTTCGAGGTCACTTCCACGGATATCGGCGCGCAGACGGCCGTCGCTGGTGGTGGCCGTTACGACGGACTCATCTCCCAGTTGGGCGGTCCGGACGTACCCGCCACGGGTTTCGCCATTGGCATGGAGCGTCTCGCCCTGCTGCTTGGCGACCTCGAACACCCCGGTGTGGACTTCTACGTGGCCGTGCTGGACGATTCCTGCGCCACTCCGGCCCTGTCCCTCGCACAGGAGCTGCGCTCCGCCGGGCTGACCGGCGAGGCCGCTTTCGGTGCGGGCAGCCTCAAGAGCCGCCTGCGGGCGGCTAACAAGGTTGGCGCGCGCTGGTGCCTGCTCATGGGCGGGAACGAGCTTGCCGCCGGAGAGGTGACGGTGAAGGATCTCGCTGGCGGCGAGCAGGAGCGCGTGGCGCTCAGCTCCGTGCGCGAGTACATCGAATCCCGGAAGTAGTCCGGGCGACGGAAGCTTTCACGCCGCCGACGGTTCGGCGGATGTTTTTTCACGATAAGAGGGAAAGGAAATCTCCAATGCAAGAGACATCTGACATCCAGATGGAGCATCAGAAATACCTCGAGCCGCTGGACGGCTGGGTCCGTACGCACACCTGCTGCGAGCTGACCGCCGCCAACGTCGGCGAGGACGTGCTGCTCATGGGCTGGGCGCAGTTCCGCCGCGACCACGGCGGGCTCATCTTCATCGACCTGCGTGACCGCGAAGGCCTGACGCAGGTTGTGTTCTCCCCCGACGAAAGCCCCGAGGCCCACGAGAGCGCGCACATCCTGCGCACCGAGTACGTGCTGGCCATCAAGGGCCGCGTGCGTCCCCGTCCCGAGGGTATGGCCAATCCGAACCTCCACACCGGCGAGATCGAGGTGGTGGTGACGGGGTGGAAGCTCCTCAATACCTGCCGCACCACGCCCTTCGCCATTGAGGACCGCGTGGACGCCACCGAGAATCTGCGGCTCAAGTACCGCTACCTCGACCTGCGCCGTCCGAAGCTGGCCCGGAACTTCATCGTGCGCCACAAGGCCGCGCAGAACGTGCGCCGTTACCTCGACGGCCTCGGCTTCCTTGAGGTCGAGACGCCCATCCTGACCAAGAGCACCCCCGAGGGCGCGCGCGACTTCCTCGTGCCCAGCCGCGTGAATCAGGGTCAGTTCTACGCCCTGCCCCAGTCGCCCCAGCTGTTCAAGCAGCTTCTGATGGTGGCTGGCATGGACCGCTATTTCCAGATCGTGCGCTGCTTCCGCGATGAGGACCTGCGCGCCGATCGTCAGCCCGAATTCACCCAGATCGACTGCGAGATGAGCTTCGTCGATCAGGAGCAGGTGATGGAGATGGGCGAGGGCCTTGCCCGCGGCATGTTCCGCGAGGTGCTCGGCGTCGAGCTGCCCAATCCCTTCCCCCGCATGACCTACGCCGAGGCCATGGACCGTTACGGCGTGGACAAGCCGGACACCCGCTTCGAGTTGCTGCTCACCGACGTCACCGACGTGGTGGCCAACTCCGAGTTCAAGCTCTTCGCCTCCGCCGAGCTGATCAAGGCCCTGCCCGTGAAGGGCGGCGCGACCATGAGCCGCAAGGAGATCGACGAGCACACCGAGTTCGTGAAGATCTACGGCGCCAAGGGTCTCGCGTGGATCAAGATCAAGGAAGACGAGTGGCAGTCCCCCATCGCCAAGTTCCTCTCCGAGGAGGAGCGTGCTGGCCTGACTGAGCGTCTGGGCCTCGAAGTGGGCGACATCGTGTTTTTCCAGGCCGGCCCCGCCGACATGGTCAACGCGGCCCTCGGCAACCTGCGCCTGCGCATCGGCGAACAGCTCGGCCTCATCGACGAGGATCGCATCAACGCCCTGTGGGTCACGGACTTCCCGCTTCTGGAGTACGACGCCGAGGAGAAGCGCTGGGTGGCCCTGCACCATCCCTTCACCGCTCCGCATCCCGAGGATGTGGCCCTGCTGGAGACCGATCCCGGCAAGGTGCGCTCCAACGCCTACGACATGGTCATCAACGGCTATGAGGTGGGCGGCGGTTCCATCCGCATCCACAACCGCGAGGTCCAGCAGAGCATGTTCAAGACGCTCGGCATCAGCGCCGAGGACGCCCGCAGCAAGTTCGGCTTCCTGCTCGACGCACTGGAATTCGGTGCGCCGCCGCACGGAGGTATTGCCTTCGGCCTCGACAGACTTATCATGATCCTGACGGGCGCGAAGTCCATCAGGGAGGTCATTGCCTTCCCGAAGACGCAGAAAGGCTCCTGCCTCATGACCGAGGCTCCCAGCAGCGTCGCCAATGCCCAGCTCCGCGAGCTCGGCATCCGGCTGCGCGAGAATCCCACGACCTAGCCGGTTTCCGCCCCCGCCGTCGCCATGCGGCGGCGGGGGCTTCGCCCACAGGGCGGCTCGGCACCCCGGGTATCAGCACATGAAAAGAGAAATACTCGCCTATCCCGATCCGGTTCTGGCCCAGAAGGCCGCCGAGATCACCGAAGTCACTCCGGAGCTGCGACAGCTCGTCGAGGACATGGTCGAGACCATGTACGAGGACGACGGCATCGGGCTTGCCGCGCCGCAGGTGGGCGAAAGCATCCGCCTCGTGGTGATCGACATCACCGGACCCAAGCTGCGCGAAGACCTGCGCGTTCTGGTCAACCCGGTCATCACCTCCCGTGAGGGCGAGGTGGAGTCCGAGGAAGGCTGCCTGAGCGTCATCGGCCTGCGCGCCAAGATCACGCGCTCCGAGAAGGTTACCGTGGACGCCACGGACCTCGACGGAAATCCCGTGCATATCGACGCCGACGGCCTGCTGGCCATCTGCCTCCAGCACGAGATCGACCACCTCGACGGCGTCCTGTTCATTGATTACGTGAGCCGCCTCAAGCGCTCCCTCTACGACAAAAAAGTGCGAAAATGGGTCAAACAGAAACAGCGCCGCTCCGAGTAGTGTTTATGGGAACCCCCGAGTTCGCTCGGGTGGTTCTCGAAGCTCTTGCCGGATTTGATGGCTGCGAGATCGTGGCCGTCTACACCCAGCCCGACCGCCCCTGCGGTCGCGGTCAGGTCTGCAAGCCTTCCGAGGTCAAGGTCTTCGCCCTTGAAAAGGGTTGGGAGATCCGCCAGCCTCTCAATTTCCGCAACGAGGACACCGTGGCCGAACTGGCCGCCCTGCGTCCGGACCTGCTGGTTGTGGCCGCCTACGGTCTCATCCTGCCGCAGTCCGTGCTGGACATCGCGCCGAACGGCGCCATCAACGTCCACTCCTCGCTGCTTCCCAAGTACCGCGGCGCAGCGCCCATCCAGCGCGCCATCCTGAGCGGCGACGACTTCACGGGCGTGACCATCATGCAGATGGACAAGGGCATGGACACCGGAGACATTCTCCTCGCCCGCGCCACCTACATCGACATGAACGACACCGCCGAGACCCTGCACGACGACCTTGCCGCCCTTGGCGGCCGTCTCATCGTGGAGGCCCTCGAACGCCTGCGCGATGGGCGTCTGTTGCGCGTGAAGCAGGACGAATCCAAGGCCACCTACGCCGCCAAGCTCGAAAAGAGCGAAGGCGAGCTGGACTGGACGCGCCCTGCGCAGGAGGTGCACAACCGCGCCCGCGCCATGCATCCGTGGCCCGGTGCCTACTTCTTCTGGAACCCCGATGGCCGCACCGAGCCGCTGCGGCTGACCGTGGTTCCCGGCGAGATCGGCCCCGAACTGCCCGAGGAGAACCGCCCCGCGCCCGGCACCATCGTCGGCGAGATGGACGGCCACCTCGCCATCGCCTGCGCGGATCGCTACTACCTCGTGCCTTCGGTGAAGCCCGCCGGGAAGAAGGCCATGGATGCCGCCGCATTCAGTTGCGGCTACATGAGCCGCTGCCGGGACTAGTTCTTTCCATGGGGGCGGGCGCTTGACATTGCGCACGTCCCCTGATGTTATGCATGACAATTCATGCCCTTGCCGTCATTGCGACGGAGCGAGAACCGGACACCCCATGAGCGACGACAGTAAAAGACTGGCCGAATTCGACGCGCTAGACATCACCGTCCTGCGCGAGCGTAAGCGGCTGTTCATCGGCCTTATCACCCTGGCCTCGGTGCTGGTGTGCGGCCTGCTGTTCCTTCTGTGGTATGTGCCCTACATCGGGCTGACCACCATCCATCCGCTGGCGCCATGGTTGCTTGGCGCGGTGGTGGTCCTTGCCGTGTGCGGCGTGGGTTGGGCGGCCCTCGGGCTGGTGCTCAACATCCTCGTCGGCCGTAGCCTGCCCGGAGCGCGTCGCCTGCACGGGCTGACCATCAAGCTCTTCCTGCCGCTCATGGTGCTGCTCGGCAAGGCGCTCGGCATCTCCAAGCGCCGCGTGCGCTCCTCGTTCATCAAGGTCAACAACGAGCTTGTGTTGCACGAGGCCGGGCGCTACGAGGCGCGGGACATTTTGCTCCTTCTGCCCCACTGCCTCCAGAACAGCCGCTGCGAGATGCGCCTGACCTACGACATCAACAACTGCAAGCGCTGCGGCAAGTGCCCCATCAAGGCGCTCCTCGAACTTTCCGAGCATTACGGCGTGAATATGGCCATTGCCACCGGCGGAACCATCGCCCGACGCATCGTGGTCCAGACGCGTCCGAAGCTCATTCTGGCCGTGGCCTGCGAAAGAGACCTTGCCAGCGGCATCCAGGACACGTATCCCATTCCCACGTACGGAGTCATGAACGAGCGACCCCACGGTCCGTGTCTGGATACGCAGGTATCCACGGAACTGGTCGAGAAGGCGCTCAGGCGTTTCCTTGCAACACCTCCCGAACCAGCCGTCTCGCATCGGCCCATCAAGGCCCACGCGCAGGCGGGAATCTGAAACCACCGACATGAACAGGAAAAGATCCAAATACCGACCACAGTTGCCGCCGGCTCGACTGGCGGCCATCGAAGCTCTTGCCTCCTGCCTCGATAGAGGCGTGGACATTCAGGCCGCCCTCGATGCGGCACTCACCCCCACAGATGACGGCGACGTACCCGACCAACGGGATGCCGCGCTGGCTACCGAGCTGGCCTACGGCTATCTCCGCTTGCGTCTGCGGCTCGACTACGTCCTGAACGAGCACCTCAAGGCGCCGCACAAGCTGCCGCGCGCCATGCGGCTCGCGCTTGGCGTTGCCGCCTTCGAGATCCTCTATCTCGACCGCGTGCCCGAGTACGCCTCCGTGGATTGGTGCGTCCACCACATCAAGTCCGACATTAGCTCCCGCCTGTCCGGCGTGGCCAACGCCGTGCTGCGCTCCGTCGCACGCCTCGGTGCCGAGGCCAATCGTCACGACTACTACAGGCAGGACAAGCCGGACCGGGACGAATTTCTTTCGCGCTACTACTCCTGTCCCGTGTGGATGGTGAAGCTGTGGCGCAAGGCCTATGGCGAACGCAAGACCGTTGCGCTGCTTCATGCCTCCACGCAGGCTCCGCCGCTCGGGCTGCGCTTCGACTTCTCCCGCCCCGGCGCGCGAGAGGCCCATCGCCAGCTCCTGCTCGACGAGTCCTGCAAGGCGTCCACGGCAACCGGCGTCGCTCTTGCGGCCTCCACCCCCATCAGCATGGCCGCCGAACGTGACGGCTTCGCCGTGCGTCAGAGCCTTGCCGGGCAGGAAGCCCTGCTCGCCCTCGGCGCCGAGAACTGGGGACGCCCCCTGTGGGATGCCTGTTGCGGACGCGGGGGCAAGACGCTCCTCCTGCACGGCCTCGGCGGCGGGCCTATCACCGCCAGCGACATGAACGCCGAACGCCTGCGTGGGCTTTCCGCCCTGCTCGCCCAGCGTGGCATCACCGAGGATGTGGCCGTGGTTCGCGCGCGTGCTGACGAGCCTGCACCCTTCCAGTGGACGTTCCCGGTCATCCTCCTCGATGCGCCGTGCTCCGGCCTTGGCGTGCTTTCCCGTCGTCCTGACGCCAAGTATCGCCGCACCCGCAAGGACGTTACCGAACTCGCCGCTCTTCAGGCCCGGATTCTCGATAACGCATGGCGCGCCCTCGAACCCGGCGGATTGCTCGCCTACGTTACCTGCACCATGACCCCGCAGGAAAACGAGCAGCAGATCGACGCCTTCGTCCAGCGCACAAGCGATGCTTCCATCGAGACCACATGGCGGACTCCCGAGGACACCCCTCTGCGTGAATTCTTCTACGGAGCCGCTCTGCGAAAGGCTTAGTCCCCGCTGCGCGCTTTTGTGATTTCGTACGACCATGACGCCCGGCCCCGCTTCCGCGAGGCCGGGCGTTGTCGCATGGGCCTGGCGTATCGTTCGTCGATGGGTGCAAGACGTAGGCTCCGCCGGCCAAGGGAGCGCGGCTCCCTTGGAACCCCGATTTGCGATAACCGTGGGTGCCCTTGGCGAGCCGCGCGGCTTTGCGCGACGAAGCCCTAGTGAGGATTGTCAAGGAAATCATTTCCTTGACCGGGGTCCGGGGCAGAGCCCCGGCCGCCGGAGGCCTCTCTTCTCCTCTCGCCCCACGCGAGTGGCGAGTGCCGCGCGACGGTTGCAAGGCTTGGCGCGGCACGGTAGTGAATGTGGCCCGGCCTTGTGTCCGGGTGGAGGGTTCATGGCTGACATACGTGAATACATTGATGCGCTGAAGGATTCCAGACAACTGGGGCATCTGGTGGTGCATCACGAGAAGCTTTCCGGCCGCGAGGCAGAGGTGGCGCAGTGCCGCCGTCCTCTTCCGGTGACGGTGGAACGCCTTTTGTCGTGGCGCGGCATCGACGGACTGTATTCGCATCAGGCGCGGGCCATGGACATTCTGCGCAGCGGCCGCAGCGTGGTGGTGGCGACGCCCACCGCCAGCGGCAAGACGCTCATCTACAACCTCCCGGTGATCGAACAGATTCTGATGAACCCGGACAGCCGGGCGCTCTATCTTTTCCCGCTCAAGGCGCTGGCGCAGGACCAGCTTCGGGGCTTCAACGAGCTTGTTGCCCCGTGGCCGGACGCCAACCGCCCCGAGGCGCGCATCTACGATGGCGATACCTCGCAGTGGTTCCGCAAGAAGATTCGGGAGAATCCGCCGCATGTGCTGATGACGAATCCGGAGATGTTGCACCTGTCCATGCTCCCCTACCACGAGCAGTGGTCGGCGTTTTGGGCGGGGCTGACGCACGTGGTGGTGGACGAGGTCCATACCTATCGCGGGGTTCTGGGCTCGCACATGGCGCAGGTGTTTCGCAGGCTACGGCGGGTGTGCGCCCGCTATGGCGCATCGCCGAACTTCGCATTTTTGTCCGCAACGGTGGGCAACCCGGCGCAACTGGCGCACGATCTGACAGGCGTGGACGCACAGGCCATTACCGAATCCGGAGCGCCACAGGGGACGCGGCATTTCCTGTTCATCAATCCGGCGCTGACCATGGCCGAAAGCCCGTCGCAGGTGGCCATTCAATTGCTGAAGGCCGCGCTGGCACGTGGATTGAGAACGATCGTCTACTGCCAGTCCCGCAAGATGACGGAGCTCATCTCCATGTGGGCGGCGGAGCGCTCCGGGCCGTACCGCGAGCGCATAAGCGCCTACCGCGCGGGATTCCTGCCCGAGGAACGCCGCGACATCGAGGCGCGCATGGCTTCCGGCGAGCTACTGGCCGTGGTGTCCACGAGCGCGTTGGAACTGGGCATCGACATTGGCAGCCTCGATCTGTGCATCCTGGTGGGCTATCCGGGTACGGTGATGAGCACCTTGCAGCGCGGCGGCCGTGTGGGGCGCGCGCGACAGGAGTCCGCCGTGGCGCTGGTGGCCGGAGAGGACCAGCTGGATCAGTATTTCATGAAGAATCCGCAGGATTTCTTCGTTAGACCGCCTGAATGCGCGGTGCTTAATCCCGTGAATCCGGTCATCGTGGAAAAGCATCTGGTGTGCGCGGCGGCGGAGCTGACCCTGTCGGCGGACGAACCGTGGCTTCGCGAGCCGGGCATGCCCGAGCAGGTGGCGCGGCTGGAACGCGAGGGGCGGCTTTTGCGCAGCGCCGACGGGCGCGACATCCATTCCTCGCGCAAGCGTCCGCATCGCGAGGTGAGCCTTCGGGGATCAAGCCGGACATTCTCCATTGTCACCGGCAGCGACCGGTTGGACGACGAGAACGGCGAGGGCGAGACGAGCGTGGGCGACGTGGACGAGCATCGCGCCTACACCGAGACCTATCCCGGTGCCGTGTACCTGCATCGCGGGCGGACCTACGTGGTGGAGGACCTCGACATCGCGGCAGGCGTGGTGCGTGCGCGGCCCGCGCGGGTGGACTACTACACCCGCGTGCGAAGCGAGAAATCCACACAGATTCTGGAGATCACGGGCGTTCGCGCGGCGTATGGCTGCCGGGTCTTCCGGGGGCGGCTCAAGGTCACGCAACGGATTCAGGGTTACGAGAAGCGACGCATCCGGGGCGGCAAGCTCATGACCGTGGTCCCGCTGGACCTGCCGGAGTTGACGTTTGAGACCGACGGCCTGTGGATCGAGGTTCCACGTGAAATACAGCGTCGGGCGGAGGACGAATTTCTGCACTTCATGGGCGGTATCCATGCCGTGGAGCACGCGGCCATCGGCATCCTGCCCCTGCTGGTCATGACAGACCGCAACGACCTTGGCGGCATCTCCATCCCCTACCACGAGCAGGTGGGCTGCGCGGCGGTGTTCATTTACGACGGCATGCCTGGTGGCGTGGGGCTGACCAGTCAGGCCTTCGAGACAGCAGAGGAACTCATTGACCGCACCCTCACCGTCATCGAGACCTGCGAGTGCGAACTGGGCTGCCCGTCCTGCGTACACTCGCCCAAGTGTGGCTCCGGCAATCGCCCCATCGACAAGGGTGCGGCCCTCTACCTGCTGCGCGCCATCAAGGCCGCGCCGAGGCCGAAGGATCTGACGCCGCCCGAACTGCCTGTTGCGAGGGAGAATTCGACAGGGAATAGCCCTGATACGATTCGTAATACGAACCGTATCGAGGTCGCGGGCGAGGGAGCGGCTGTTGGCGTAGAAAGAAGTTCTGCCGCCGGGCGAGGCATTGCGGATGTGGAACGCTTCGCCGTGCTCGACCTCGAAACCCAGCTTTCGGCGCAGGAGGTTGGCGGCTGGGGCAATGCCCGGCGGATGCGCGTATCGTGCGTGTGCGTGTACGATTCCGCCACGGACGCCACGCGGGCCTATCTGGAGGCGGACATCCCCGCGCTGATCGATGATTTGCGCGCAGTGCCGCTGGTGGTGGGCTTCAATATTCGGCGTTTCGACTACGAGGTGCTGTCCGGGTATTCGGATTTCGATTTCCGGTCCCTGCCCACTGTGGATATGCTGGAACACGTGCATCGCAGGCTGGGCTACCGCCTGTCCCTCGACCATCTGGCTCGCGCCACCCTTGGTGCGCAGAAATCAGCCGACGGCCTGAAGGCTCTCGAATGGTGGAAGCAGGGCCGCATCGACGACATCATTGCCTACTGCACGCAGGACGTGGCTGTGACCCGTGACCTCTACGCCTTCGGTCGCGACAACGGCTATCTTCTCTTCACCAACAAGGCCGGAAACGCGGTGCGTCTGCCCGTGGATTGGAACGAATTGCCCGGCTGATCCTCTCTTCTTTTCTTCCCTTCGCAGACAGGGGGACACCCCTGCCCTGCCGCTGGCGAGTGCCGAGCGGATTCGCTGGCGTCCGACATGTAATCGTCCGCGAAAATGCCTGTGGCGCGGGAATTTTCATCATTTCCTTAATATATAGGCGAGTGTTTGCGTCGCGCGCGGGGGGGGCTTGCACGGGCGGGCGGACCTGTGGGGCGGATGGAGCCGATGGGAGTGGGCGGGACCGGTCAGCCCACGTTGGCCGAGGCCAGCAGTGCCGACGCCGCGTCGCGCTCCAGCGGGCAGGAGAAGAAGAATCCCTGCACGTATTCGCAGTCCAGACCGCGTAGCGCGTTGATCTGGTCCGACTCCTCCACTCCCTCGGCGATGACGTCCAATCCGAGGGTCCGGGCCAGTACGAGTACGGCGCGCACGATTTCCGTGTTTTGCGTGCCGGAGCACATGTCGGCGATGAAGGAGCGGTCCACCTTGAGGGTGTCCACCGGGAAGCGCTGGAGGTAGGCCAGGGAGGAATAGCCGGTGCCGAAGTCGTCGATGGAGAGCTGGATTCCCAGCGCCTTGAGCCGTCGCAGCATGACCAGTGCGCTTTCGGCATTTTCCATGACTGCGCTTTCGGTGATTTCGAGCTTCAGGCTGGAGGGGACGATGCCCGTTTCCTCGATGATGCAGGTGATCTGGTCCACGAGGCTCGGCTGGGCGAACTGCTTGCTTGAGATGTTCACGGACATGACGAGATCATTTCGGTGCGGGTAGGCTTTCTGCCATGCGGCCATGGTGGCGCATGCCTCGCGAAGCACCCAGAGGCCGAGGTCGATGATGTCGCCGGTGAGTTCCGCCGAGGGGATGAATTCGCCGGGGCCGACGATGCCGCGCACGGGATGCCGCCAGCGGCACAGGGCCTCGAACCCGATGACGTGGCCGCTACGCAGGGAAATGATGGGCTGGTAGAGCACGAAGAATTCGCGATTGTCGATGCCGCGCCGCAGGTCGTTTTCGAGGTGGAGCATGGCCACGGCCTGTTCGCGCATGCGTTCGGTGAACACCTTGATGCGGTTGTGGCGCGATTCCTTGGCCCGGTGCAGCGCGATGTTGGCGTTTTGGAGCAGCTCCTCGGGTTCGGAGTAGTCCGTGGGGCTGAGCACCACGCCGCAGCTCACGCTCAGGCGGACTTCCTTGTCACCCACGGCCAGCGGCCGGGCCAGTGCCTCGCGCACGCGGCGCACGGCGCTGATGGCTTCGCGCGGGGACTCCAATTCGTCCAGCAGGAGGATGAATTCATCGCCGCCGAAGCGCGACACGGTGTCGAGGCTGCGGACGCAGTGCAGAAGGCGCATGGCCGCCTCGCGCAGGACGGCGTCGCCGAAGGCGTGGCCGAGGCTGTCGTTTATGACCTTGAAGCGGTTGATGTCGAGGAAGACCACGGCGAAGTAGTAGTCCTCGCGGCGTTTGGCGCGTTCGAGCACCTGCCGCATGCGGTCGAGGCACAGCTCGCGGTTGGGCAGGCCGGTCAGCAGGTCGTGCAGGGCCTCGTAGCCCAGGCGGAGCTCAAGGGCCTTGCGGTCGGTGATGTCGCGCATGCTGCATCGTACGCCCATGGGCGTGCCGTCGTCGTCGGCCACGGCGCGGCAGACCACGGAGAGCCAACGCATGCGGCCGTCCTTGCGGAAGATGCGGAAATCGAGGGAATCCGAGCCGGTCTCGTGGCGGCATTCCATGTAGCTGCGCCACAGGGGCAGGTCGTCGCGGTGGATGAGCGATTCGACGAAGGCCGGGTCGTCGATGAAGATATCCGGCGTGAAGCCGGTGATGCGTTCGCAGGACGGGGAGACGTAGAGCAGACGCCCCTGCGGTGAGGCCCAGGTTTCGAGGTCGTGCGCGGAATCGGAGACCATGCGGTAGCGCGCCTCGGAACGGCGCAACGCGTCCTCCATGCGCTTTCGTTCGATGGACAGGGCCACCTGTCCGGAAATGGCTGAGAGGATGGTGAGGTCGCGCTCGGAGAAATGTTCGGGGTCCTCGTAGTCCTGCACGACCATTGCCCCCGTGATGCGCCCTTCCACCATGAGCGGGACGCCGAGCCACTGGGCGCACATGGTGCCGATGACGCCGGAAATGCCGTCGCGAAGGCCCACGCCCTGCTCGTCCACGTCGTTTCGACGCACGATGAGCGGACGGCCGCTGCGGATGACGTCGAGGGTGAGGCTTTTCGTCTCGGGATCGCTGATGTTGCCGATTTCGTAGTAGGTGTCGCGCTCGTCGGCGAAGTACGGAAAGGAGAGCCGGTCACGTTCGGCGTCCACGAGGGCGATGTAAAAATTCGGGGTGTCGATGTACTCCAGCAGGATGGCGTGGATGGCCGGGAACAGCTCGCCGAGGTCGCCGGACATGTTCACGGCGTTGGCGATGCGGTAGAGGATGGCGATGTTGCGCTCCTGCCGGGCGGATTCGCTGCGCGTGCGCAGACGTTCGGTCACGTCCTCCATCACGCCCACCAGCCGCATGCCGTCCTCGCCATCGTCGTGGCGCATGACCTCCGCGTCGAGCCAGTGGCAGGTGCCGTCGGCGGCATTGCAGCGTAGCAGGCCCCGCCATGGCCGCCCGGAGTGGAGCGTGCGCATCATGCGCCGTCGTTCCACCTGCGTGAGGGTGTTGTCCGCGGCGTATTCGAAGATGCTCTGGCCGGTCACGTCCTCGCGTGGCAGGCCCAGCGCGCCGAAGAACGCGGCATTGGCATATTCGATGAGGCCGTCGGCGTCCGTCGCCACCACCAGCGCGGGACAGCGCTCCACGACGCTTGGCAGCCATTCCGGCATGTTGGGGGTGACGGTTTCGTTGCGGATGAGATTGCGCAGGGCGGCGAGTTCGCGCCGTAGAGATTCATTCTGCTGTCGAAGGCGTTGCAGCTCCGTCAGCTCTGCGGCAATGCTGGGGGGCATCAGCTCTGGCGAGTTTTCTGTTTCCATTGCGTGTGTGCCGTATGAAAGGTGTGAGGAGGGACTGCACCTCTATACGACAAATGTGCCGTCTAATGCAATGAATTTCGCATGTTGCGCATTTTGCGATTAAGGAGTGCGTCTGGTGGTGTCAAAAAAGAGACGGGCGGAGGTATGATACCCCCGCCCGTCGGCATATGCAGTGATTGCGCGCGGGTTAGCCGCACTTGGTGTAGCCGCAGCCCGGGCATAGGAAGCAGCCTTCCTGGAAGGCGAGCTCCTGACCGCATTCCGGGCAGCAGGGCGCGCCGAGATCCTGCGGGGCGGCGGCCACGGGCAGGTCTCCGCCGAGGTAGCGCTGTTCCAGCACCCACGCGATGGCGTCGGGGATGGACATGATCATGCCCTTCTTGCGGAACACGGGGTGCTCGCCCCCGATGCCCTTGAGCTGCTGCACGACGGCGCGCACGGAAATGCCCGAGCGCAGTGCCAGCGACACCAGCCGTCCGATGGCCTCGGCCTTGGCGGTGATGGACCGGCCGGACTTGCCGATGGTGGCGAAGACCTCGAAGGGCTTGCCATCCACTTCGTTGATGGTCAGGTACATGGCCCCGAGACCGGTGTCGATCTTCTGGGTGAAGCCGTAGACCACGTCCGGGCGCTGGCGGACCTTCTGATCCGCGGCGGCGGCCTTGGCCGCTTCGCCTTCGCCGGTGTAGAGCACCTGCACGGCCTTGCAGCCGTCGCGGTAGACGGTCACGCCCTTGCAGCCCTGCTCGTAGGCCATCCAGTAGATGTCGTGGATGTCCTTCTTGGTGGCGGAGTTCGGCAGGTTCACGGTCTTGGACACGGCGTTGTCCGTGTATTTCTGGAAGGCGGCCTGCATGCGCAGGTGCCATTCGGGGGCGATGTCCATGGCCGTGACGAACACCCTGCGAATTTCGGCGGGCAGATGGTCCATCTTCGCGATGGAGCCTTTGCGCGTGATGTCCTTCATCAGGTTTTCGGACCACGCGCCAGCGTCGCGAAGGGCCTTCTCGAAGTGAGGATTGACCTCGGTGAGCTTGGCTCCGTCCATGACGTGGCGGGTGAACGACAGTGCGAACAGCGGCTCAATGCCCGAGGAGCATCCGGCGATGATGGACAGCGTGCCCGTGGGGGCAACGGTCGTCGTCGTGGCGTTGCGGTAGGGGCCGAGATTCTGCTCGCCGAAGACCGATTCCGCGTAGGCCGGGAACGGGGAGCGCTCCGCAGCCAGTGCCTTGGACGCGCTACGCGCCTGCTCGCGCACGAATTTTATGACGCGCTCGGCGAGGATCAGGGCCTCCTGACTGTCGTAGGGAATGCGCAACTGGAAGAGCAGGTCCGCAAAGCCCATGACGCCAAGGCCGATCTTGCGGTTGGTGCGCACCTTCTCCGTGATTTCGGGCAGGGGGTAGCGCGAGGCGTCGATGACGTTGTCGAGAAAGCGCACGGACATGTGCACCACACGCTTCAGCTCGTCCCAGTCGATTTCCGGCTCGTCGCCCTCGCGGACCATGAGTCCGAGGTTGATGGAGCCGAGGTTGCACGCCTCATAGGGCAGAAGCGGCTGCTCGCCGCAGGGGTTGGTGCTCTCCATGTCGCCCTGCGCCGGGGTGGGGTTGTCCCTGTTGATGCGGTCGAGGAAGATGATGCCGGGGTCGCCGGACTCCCACGCCTTGCACACCAGCCGGTTGAACACGTCGCGCGCCTTGAGGGTGCCGGTCACGTCGCCGGTATGCGGGGCCACCAGCTCGTAGTCCTCGTTCTTTTCCACCGCTTTCATGAAGCGTTCGGTGAGGGCCACGGACAGGTTGAAGTTGTTCAGTTCTCCGTCGCGTTCCTTGGCGGCGATGAATTCCATGATGTCCGGATGGTCGATGCGCAGGATGCCCATGTTCGCGCCGCGGCGGGTGCCGCCCTGCTTCACCTGCTCCGTGGCGGTGTTGAAGATGCGCAGGAACGACAGCGGGCCGGAGGCCACGCCGCCGGTGGAGCCGACCATGGCGTCCTTCTGCCGCAGGCGCGAGAAGGAAAAGCCCGTGCCGCCGCCGGACTTGTGGATGAGCGCCGCGTTTTTCACGGACTCGAAGATTTCCTCCATGGAATCGCCCACGGGCAGCACGAAGCACGCGGCCAACTGGCCAAGGCGCGTTCCGGCGTTCATGAGCGTGGGGGAATTGGGGAGGAAGCGGTACGAGGTCATGAGTTCGTAGAACTCGTTGGCCAGCGTGGCGACGTCGGCGTACGGGGATTTCTCGTACTTGGCCTCCTCGGCCGCGATGACCGAGGCGACGCGCCAGAACATCTGTTCGGCGTTCTCGCGGGGCAGGCCCTCTTCGTCCTTCTGGAAGTAGCGCTTCTCCAGGACGACGTGGGCATTCTCATTGACGACAACGGGCTTTAGATCGTCCGGCATGGAAGGAATATTCATGTGGATTCGCTCGGCAACAGTTTGAAATTTCGATGGAAAGGTCGATAGGGAACGGGACCGGGGAAATGTCCATGACTGGGGAACCTACACCAGCGTCGGCGACAAATAAACCCCTGCCCGGACGACGACGCCTTGCTCCATTCGGAATGCCTTGGCATTCATGGCAAAATTTCCCTGCCGCTATGTCTCCGGTCAGGCGGAAGCCGCCGGGGGGCAAAATCAGAACGAACCGTTGGAATCGTCGGAGGGCTTGCGCTTCGCGGCCTTTCGGCCCTTGCGCAGACTTGGCGCGCCGATTTCCATGTCCCGCAGGTGGATGTTCAGGGCCTGCACGGAGATGTGAATTTCGCGAAGCGACCACACGAGGGACAGCATGAGCAGTAGGAGGCTTGCGCCGAAGAGCGCCCGGCCAAGCGGCTCCTGCCCCGCGAAGAGCACCAGCATGCACGCCACGCACAGAAACAGGCTGAAGACGCCCATGGCCTGCATGTTGCGGATGAGGATGACACGCTTTCGCAGGCTGTCGATCTGTTCGCGCAGGTGCTCTCCGCCGCTTTCGGCGTAGGTGTCGTGCAACTGGCGGATGCGCGCGCCGAGCGCGAGGAAGCGGTTGGTGTAGGCCAGGAGCAGGAGCGAGATGGCCGGGAACAGGAGCGCCGGGGTGGTGACGGTTATCTGCATGGCGGCTCCCCGGTTGCGGGGTGGGTGCCGGATGCGGCATCGGGCCGCATTGCGAAGGTTCGTTTGTAGAGGGCCGTGATTTCCCCGCTGCACAGCAGGTCGAGGTTTGCCCTGATTGTCTCGTCGTCCCAGTTCCACCATGCGATTTCAAGGAGCATGCGTCTTTTCTCCTCGTCGAAGCGGTGGCGGATGAGGCAGGCCGGGTTGCCGCCGACGATGGCGTAGGGTTCCACATTTTTGGTGACGACGGCGCGCGAACCCACGACAGCGCCGTCCCCGATGTGCACGCCGGGCATGATGATGGCCTCGGTGCCGATCCAGACATCGTTGCCGATGACGGTGTCGCCGCTGGGTTTCCATCCGTCGCGGGCTTCGGCGAGGTCCGGCATGTAGTGGAACGGAAACGTGGCAGCCCAGTCGAGGCGGTGTCCCTGATTGCCTGCCATGATGAAGCTGGCGCCGGAGCCGATGGAGCAGAAGCTGCCAATGATCAGCCTATCCACGTCGTCGCGGGTGGGATGCAGGTAGCGGGCGCATTCCTCGAAGCCGTGGCCGTGATAGTAGCCGGAATAGTAGCTGCGCCGACCGACGGTGATGTTTTTGTGCTTCAGGCGGGGCAGGATTTCCTGCCCTTCGAAGGGACTGTCGAATTCGTTGGTCAAGATGTTCTCCACAGGATCAGTCCGGGCGCGGGCCGTCCACGCCGGGGCGCAGTTGGCACTTCACGCGGATGTTGCGCCCCGTGGTCACGGAGCCGTCCACCATGTTGAAGGATTCGGCCTCGGTGATCTCGGGTTCGTCGTCGGCTACGCCAACGCCCTGCGCGCGCAGGTGCTCCAGCAGGGCGCTTCGCGCATCGGCCTTGGCCTGATCGAGATTGTAGGTGCGCGGAACTTCGCGGTTTACGTCGAGGCACGGGATGTACATGCGCCCCTTTTGGGTGTCGGCGAAGAGTTCCACGTCGAGCGTGGTGCGGGTGAGTGCCGCGCCGATGGCGTTGGCCACCGGGTAGTGCCGGGGCAGGCGCACCTCGTAGCCAAGCGCCGCGCCAAGCAGCTCGCGCAGGGCCTCGGCCGGTCCGCCCATGGCGTAGGCGCGTCCGGGGTGGATGCTCTTGCCTTTGAGCAGCTCATAGATGGTGTACACGGGCTTTTCGTTGATGGCGTCTACCATGTCGTTCACGGCGTGGGCGATGCGCTCCACCGCGTAGGCCATGGCCTTGCGGGCGAGGCGCTCCGGCTGCATGTCCCGCTGGCGGGCGAGGCGCTCGATGCCCTCGCGCGACGCCGCGACGTCCCCATAGGCGCAGATGCCCAGCATGTTCAGGGCGTCGGTGAGGGTGGGCGTGCCGTTGTCGCGCGGGCGCACGGCCAGCGCCGGGCCCTGCCGGTCCGGCCCCACGGTCACCGCGTCGGAGGAGACATGCAGTGCGCTGTCGCCGCCGATGCCGATGGAGGTGACACGAAGCGCCTGCACCAACGTGGGGTAGGAGCCGACGGTCATGCCTTCGGTCTCGATGATGGGCGCACCGTCGGCGAAGACGGCGATGTCCGTGGTGGTGCCGCCGATGTCGAGGATGACGGCGTCCTCGCGCACGTCGCACAGGGACACGATGCCCATTACGCTGGCCGCCGGACCGGAGAGGATGGACTCCACCGGCTTCTCGCGGGATACCCCAAGGGGCATGGTGCCGCCGTCGGCCTTGAGGATGTTGATTTCGGCGTTCAGCCCGAAGTCTCTGGCGCTCTCCTCCACGGCCCACGCGAAGTCGTTGTACACGCGCCACACGGCGCTGTTGAAGTAGGCGGTGGCGATGCGCCGGGGAAAATTGAGGATGCCGGAAAGGGTGTGGCCCATGGTCACGCAGTCCGCCTGTCCGGATTGTGTGAGGGCCTGCGCCATGCGGCGTTCGTGCTCGGGATTGCGGGTGGAGAACTTGCCGACCACGGCGTAGGCGCGGACTCCGGCCTTGGCGCAGGCGGCCACGGCCTCGTCCAGCGCGGCCTCGTCCAGCGGGGTGATCTGCGTGCCGCGATGGTCCACGGAGCCGGGCAGCGGATAGTAGTGCGCGCCGGTGCGGTAGTATTCGGGATCAAGGCCCGGACCCGCCGCCAGCAGCACGCCCACGTCCTCGATCTTGCCCTCCACGATGGCGTTGGTGGACAGGGTGGTGGACAGATTGACCCGTCGCACCTGCGAGGAGTCCACGTCCGCGAGCACGCTTTCCATAGCCGTGCGGATGGTCTTGAGCAGATTGTCGTGGTCCGTGGGCGTCTTGGTCCAGGCCACGATGCGGGGGCCGTCCACGACCACCGCGTCCGTGTGTGTTCCGCCAACGTCGATACCTAGCAGCATGAGCGTGTCTCCGGGTCGTTATCCGTGTCGTGGTCCGCGCATCGTAGCAGCATTCATTGCGATGTGGAATGCGTGGCCGGGGGGTGCTCCGGCTGGCTTCACAGGCCGAGGCGTAGCCGCACGAGATCTAGCCGCGTGCGCAGGGGGCGGCAGGCGCGGGGAAATTCGATGACGGCCACGCGAAGCGTGTGCGGCGCGGCCATGGCCCGCTCCACGGCGCTTGCGCGGATGATGACCAGTGCGCCGTCCGGGGCGTGAATCGTCGGAAACTGCTGGCGACCGGCGACGACCTCGCCCGTTTCGGCGTTGAGGACGAGCCCTGTCGCGGCGTCCTCGCGCCATGGTGCGCCCTGTGGGACGTGGTGGCGGCGTATGTCGAAGCCGAAGCCGCCCTGCCCTCTCGGTGCGAGTGCCGGGGAACCGTCGGCCATGCGGGCCGTGAAGCCCTGACAGGGGTGGTCCTCCGGCTGCGTCGCGCTGACGAGCATGTCCGCTTCGTCGGCCATGGCGGCGAAGCGCTCAAGGGCCAGCGCGACGTGCGCGGCGTCGAGGCGCGGACTGCGGAGGTCTGTCACCAGAATATCCTGCCCGGTGGCGAGACGCAGGGCCTCGTGTCCGCCGGGGGGCAGGAAGCCTGGTGCCTCGGGGCTGGGAATGGCGATGTGCGCGTCCATGCCGTGGGCCGCCAGCATGTCCGCTACGTCCGGGGTGTCGGCAATGGCAATGTGCTGTGCGGCGGGAAGCGTGTCGCGCACGGCCATGCAGGCCCGGCGTGCGCAGTCGGCCAGAAGTGGCGATTTGCGAAGGATGTCGTCCGGGGACAGGCAGGCGCAGATGGCGGCGATCATGGTTCGTCCCCCGGCCACGCGAAGAGCCCTGCGTCGAGGATGGCCTCGGCGAGGCGCAGGTCGTCTGCGGTGTCGATGTCCGTGCAGTGCACGGGATCGTCGAGGATTTCGTACCACACTCCCCTGCCCTCGAAGCTGACGCAGGTGCCGTCGTACAGGCCGTACTGGCGGTACACGGGCTGCTCGGCCGCCGGGAGAAATCGCCCGGCCGCGACGTGGGCGCAGGGGCCGCAGTTGATGCGGCGCACCGGAACGACCACGGCGTAGCCCGCCATGTTGCGCTCCACGAGACGATCCACGAGACCCTTGGGCCGGAAGGGATGGGTGGGATACAGTGTGGCGGCCACGTCGGGATGCTCGCCCTGCCGGGCCAGTTCTGCCAGCGCATGGCGGGTGACGGCACCGAGGCGCGCCGTATCGCCCGAGAGTTCCGCCGGCCGCAGGAACGGGGTTTCGGCTCCCCACTCCCGTGCCACGGCGGCGATGTCCGGATCGTCCGTGGACACGATGACCCGCGAAATGCGCCGTGAGCGCAGCGCCGCGGCGATGGTCCACGCGATGAGCGGACGTCCGCCGAGCAGACGCACGTTTTTGTGCGGAAGCCCCTTGGACCCGCCGCGCGCCGGGATGATGGCCACCGCCCGCATGTCCTTGCGCAGGGGGTGTGCATGCATGGAAACTTGTGTCGCCATATCGGAAGCATAGCGCAGGTGCGCCGGGGCCGTCCATGCCGCAGGGTGCCACGCAGGTGAAAAGTTCATGGCGTGGCGGCGGGTTGGAGAAATGACGCGAAGATGTTTGTCTGCGCCGCGAACCCTGTGGTATGCTTGGATTCCCTCTCATTCCAAGCGCTCGGGCCGGAGGAGCAGATGCCGCACAGCAACCGCGATTCCCTCGCCAATCTGGCCGAACATTACCGCAGACGCGGTGACCACGAGAAATCCCGCTACTACGCCGAACGGCTCCGCGAGGAGGAAGCCGCCGACGGGGACTCCGGGAGCTTCCAAGCGTCCATGGCCGCCGCGGAGTGTGCAGCGAGGCTCTACGGTGAGGAACGTTTCGACGAAATTCCGGAGCGTTGCGCGCACGAGCGCAGCCCCGCCATGCTGGCCCCCCTGTGTGGGGCGCTCTTGCGGCTGGGGCGTTTCGACGAGGCTGTGAGTTTTCTCTCCGCCCTGCCCGAGACGCCGGATGTGCTGCTGCGACGCAGGAGCGCACAGCTCTTGCCCGCCATAGCCGAGGCTGCGGCGAAGGCCACGGGGCGCGTGCATGTGCTGCTTCTGGCCCACAACCGTGAGGAGTACGTCCGTCGCGCCCTCGAACAGCTCGCCGCCACCGGGTATGGCGATTACGCCGTGTACATGGCCGACAACGGTTCCACCGACGGCACATGGGAGGCCATGCGCGCCGGAGTGAAGTGCTTCCCGGTGGATGTGCCCGTGTCCATGGAGCGCCTGCCCACCAACATCGGGCGTCCAGCCGGGCACAACTGGCTGCTTTCGCGCTTCTCCCATGCCGAGGCGGACTACATCGCCATCGCCGACGACGACCTCGTGGAGATTGCGCCCTCGTGGCTGTCCGACATGATCGGCACCATGAGCCTCTTCCCCCGCGCCGCCGCCGTGGGCGGGCTGGCCCTGAACCCCGGCCTGCCGCGCGTCGTGCATGGCGGGATCCGACGGGTGACGGCCTTCGGGCCGGATCGGCTGGAGATCACCAACGAGTGCGAGGAGGCGGACCGGGGACAGTTCGCCGTGGTGGATCTGGTGGACCACGTCATAGGCTGTCTGCACCTGTACCGGCGCGAGGCGCTGGAGGCAGTCGGCCCCTTCGATCTGCGCTTTTCCCCCTGCCAACTCGTGGACATTGAGCACCACCTGCGGGCGCGGGTGCACGGCTACGACATCGTGTTCAACGGATTCATTGAGTTCCGCCACCTGCGCGGCATGGGCCGCGCTGCTGGGACGGACCGCGCCGGAGCCGGAAACAGCCTCGGCAACGTAGTGAAGCTGCTTTACAAGTTCGATCAGGGCGCGGTGCGCTCCTTCCTCAAGGCCGAGGAAGCCCGCTACGCCGATTGGCTGCACGGCGGAGAGCGGTGATGCCCGATCAGTCTTTCGACTGGGCCGCCCTGACCCCGGACATCGCCAGCGGGCTTGCTGCGGCCGGAACCGGGACCGCGCATTTGCTTGGCGTCGGTCAGCGCTGCTACGACAAGGCGGCCAAGGCTCCCGCGTATGCGTGGCTCTTCGGACTGGGCTTCGACGTCCAGCTTCAGGCGTGGGCGCTCTCCCCTTGCGACGCCGCTATCGCCGGGCATCTTCTGGCTTTGGACGCGCGGCTGTCGCGCCTTTCGCCTGATCTCTCCGCCATTCTGGAATACGTGTGCGCGCACGCGGCCGAACCGCAGGGCGCGGCCTACGTCGCCCGTCTGCACCGCCTCGGGGAGCGCGAGAAACTACGGACCATGATCGGGCGCGGCATCGCCACCGAGGGCGGCAACCTTTTCTGGTGGGCGCAGGCCAGACAGGCGGCCATCGAGGATGCGGATTGGGATTGGCTTCTCGCCCTGCCCGAGCCGGATGACGGGGATGTCATCGGCGCGGCGCTACGGCGCTTCGCACGGGCGGATGTCGCCCTTCTTGCCGGGAATGATGACGCGGCGCTCACGGCCTATGCGGCCCTGCCGTGGCCGGGGCTGGAGTTGCGGCGCGGCGAATGTCTGCTGCGCATGGGGCGGCGCGACGAGGCCCTTGCCCTGTGGCGCGACACGGTGCGGGCGCGGCCGTGGGACGTGACGCTCCTTATGCGCCTGCATGCCGAGGAGACGGGCAGCGCATCGCGCCTGTGCGCGCCGCAGGGGCGTACGGCGGTGCTCCTCTATACGTGGAACAAGGCCGAGAGCCTGCGGCGCACCCTCGATTCCCTCGCCCGCACGGACCTGTGCGGCGCGCAGGTCGTCATCCTCGACAATGGCAGTACCGACGCCACCCCCGGCGTCATCGCCTCGGCCGTGGGTAGTCTCGGGACGCAGGGTGTGACGCTCCTTCGCGCCCCGGTCAACGTGGGCGCTCCGGCGGCGCGCAACTGGCTGCTCCATTCCCCGGAACTGGCGGACTGCGAATTTCTCGTCTACCTCGATGACGACGTGCGCCTGCCGCGCGACTGGCTGCGCAGGCTCGGTGCGGGAAGCGAGCTGCACCCCGCCGCATCGGCATGGGGCTGCCGGGTCGTCTGCGCGGATGCGCCCCACCATGTGCAGCACGCGGACATGCACATCCTGCCTGCTCCCGCCGCGCAGCAACTGGACCTCGTGCCAGGCACGGCCACCTTCGCCCTCTCGCGTCCCTTTGCCGAGGAGCCGGATTTCGGCCAGTTCGCCTACGTCCGTCCCTGCACCTCTGTGACGGGCTGCTGCCACATGTTCCGGCGCGAGACGCTTGTTTCCGCCGGGGGCTTCGATCTCCAGTTCTCGCCCTCGCAGTTCGACGACCTTGACCTCGATCTGCGCCTTGGTCGTATGGGCGGCTACGCTGTCTATCAGGGGCACCTGCGCGTGGCCCACGAGCAGGGGACTGCGGCGGCGGTCTTCTCGCGTAGCGGTGAGATGCCCTACGGCCCGGCGGGCAACATCTATAAGCTCTACCGTAAGCACGCCATGACCGACATGGACCTCCTGCGCGGGCAGATGCTCGCCGTGGTCCTCGACGACATCGCGGCGCGGCGCGCGGCCCTTGGGTTGTGACGCCCCGCCCCATCCCTTTCTCCACCCGTATAGCCTTCGCCGGAATTGTTGACATTTTCCGGTGCACGTCGTCTCATGCGAGGATGCGCGGGCGCGGCGCCTGTGCCGATACCGGAGAACACCATGCTTGAAGCGAAGAACAGACTCGGCATCATCTTCTTTCCGGCCTTCGACTGGGCCATAAGCCCCACCCACCCCGAGCGCGAGGAGCGCCTGCTTTACACGCAGGACCAGCTGCGCGAGGAGGGGCTGTTCGACATCGACGGCATCACCGAGCACAAGCCGGACATCGCCACCCACGAGGACGTGGAGCGCGTGCACTTCTGCCTGCCGGACGTGACCTCCGTGGCCACCAAGAGCCACCTCATCTCCGCCGGTGGGGCCATCAAGGCCGCGCGGCTGGTCATGGAGCGCGAGGAGGAGAAGGCCTTTGCCCTCGTGCGTCCGCCGGGACACCACGCCATGAAGTTCGTCCACGGCAACCGGGGATTCTGCAATATCAACGTCGAGGCGGTGATGGTGGAGCACATCCGTGCCCACTACGGCCACCGCCGCGTGGCCATCGTGGATACGGACTGTCACCATGGCGACGGCACGCAGGACATCTACTGGCACGATCCAGACACGCTGTTCATCTCGCTGCATCAGGACGGGCGCACCCTATACCCCGGCACCGGGTTCCCCATGGACCTCGGCGGACCGAACGCGCTTGGTCGGACCATCAACATCCCCCTGCCGCCGCACACCAGCGACGAAGGCTTCCTGCACGTCATCGACCATGTGGTGCGTCCCATCCTCGACGACTTCAAGCCGGATCTCGTCGTCAATTCCGCCGGGCAGGACAATCATTTCACCGACCCCATCACCAACATGAACTTTTCGGCGCGCGGCTACGCCCTGCTCAACGAGAAGCTCAACCCGGATATCGCCGTGCTCGAAGGCGGGTACTCCATTCAGGGTGCGCTGCCCTACGTGAACCTCGGCATCTGCCTCGCCATGGCCGGGCTGGATTCCTCGGGCGTTCGCGAGCCGGACTATGATCCCGAGCGCTTGCGTCAGCCGCAGAAGGTCACTGACTACATCAAGAGCCTCTCGGACCGCATGCGTGAGCTGTACTTCAATCCGCCGCGCAGTTCGCTTAGGGGCGACATGGCTGACGGCTTCTTCGTGCGCCACAAGGATATCTTCTACGATACCGACGGCATAAGCGAATCGCAGGTGGAGTCGGTCATGGTCTGCGACAACTGTCCCGGCGTGCTCAAGATCGAGTCGTGGTCCTCGGTGAATCCGCTGTCCGTGGGGATCGAGATTCCGATCACCGCGTGCGAGCGCTGTCACGGCAAGGGGCTTCAGTTGTGGGAGGAGGCGCAGGTCAAGGGCAGCTACCGCTACATGCAGCTCATCAACCGCAAGGACGGATACTGTCGGCAGTTCGGATTCTAGGATGCGGGCGGCGCGGAGACGCGCCATTGAGGCATTTCACGGGGGCGGAATCGGAAGGTTCCGCCCCCGCGTCGTATTCAGCGGATGTATTGGGGAAGGTTCAGGAAGAGATTGGTGGTGTAGGTGGTCATCTTGTCGAGAATCCACGGGAAGGCCACGAGCAGCGCCACAAAGATGGCGATGATCTTGGGGATGAAGGTCAGCGTCATCTCTTGAATCTGCGTGGCAGCCTGAAGGACGCTGATGACGATGCCGACCACGAGGCCGATGCCGAGCATGGGCAGGGAGATGAGCAGTGTCATCTCGATGGCTTGCCGGGCGAAGCCGATGACGAATTCGGGAGTCATGGGGCTGGCCTCCGTCAGTAGTAGAAGCTGTTGACGAGTGACGCCGTGAGCAGGTTCCAGCCGTCGACCATGACGAACAGGAGCAGCTTGAACGGCAGGGAGATCATGACCGGCGGTAGCATCATCATGCCCATGGCCAGCAGGATGGAGGCCACGACCATGTCGAGGATGAGGAACGGGATGTAGATGAGGAAGCCGATGGTGAAGCCGGTCTTGAGTTCGCTAATAACGAAGGCCGCCACGAGCATGGGCGTGGGAACGTCGGCCTTGGTCTGCGGCTGTTCCTTGCCGGTGACGGCGTAGAACACAGAAAGGTCCTTCTCGCGGGTGTGCTTGAACAGGAACTCGCGCACGGGCACCTGTGCCTTGTCCAGCGCCTCGTTGAAGCCGATTTCCTCGTTGATGTAGGGCTGGAGCGCCTCGTCGTTGATGCGCGTGCCCACGGGCATCATGATGATGATCGTCATGAAAATGGCGAGGCTGGCCATGACCTGGTTGGGCGGCATCTGCTGCGTGCCCATGGCCTGACGCAGAAACGAGAAGACGATGATGATGCGCGTGAACGACGTCATGGTGATCATGATGGCCGGAGCCAGCGAGAGCACCGTGAGCAGGAACAGGATTTCCAGCAGCACCGAGACCTTTTCGGGTTCGGCCTGTCCTGCGGCGAGGTTCAGGGTGAGCTGGGGGATGGTCGGCTCGGCAAGGGCCAGAGCCGGAACGAGGAGCGCCGCCACAAGGGCAGCCGCGCTAGCGAGGGTCGCCTTGCGCCTTGTCGAGAGTCTGCGAGAAGTCTGGCTGAGTGTCGTCATCGCCGATTTCCGTTTCGGTTAGCAGATTGATGCTGGAGTCGGTGACCCCGAGCACCAGATGCTTATTCAAGAACCGGACCACGACGATGTTTTTCTTGGGTCCGATGGGCAGTTGTCCTTCGACCTTGAGCAGACCCCGGGCCTGCATGCCGAAGCCCGCCCGCGCGCCGAACCGCTTGAGGAGCCAGAAGCCCCCGAGCAGAATGGACAGCACGAGCAGAAGCCCGCCCACGGCGCGAAGCGACGCCGCGCCGAGGTCGGTGCCGGGAACGGGCACGGCGGCCGCGCTCTCGCCCGCCGCCAGAGCCGCCACAGGGGCGAGAACGGCGACGAGTAGCGCGCAGGCCGCGATGGGGGATGTGCCGGAAGTGCGTGTCATGGCGCTAGCCGAGCTGCTTGACCCGCTCGATGGGGCTTATGATGTCGGTGAGGCGCACGCCGAATTTCTCGTTGATGACCACGGCCTCGCCGCGCGCTACCAGCTTGCCGTTGACGTAGATTTCCAGCGGCTCGCCAGCCAGCTTGTTCAGTTCGATGACCGAACCCTGGCCGAGCTGGAGAAGTTCGTTGATGAGCAACTTGGTGCGGCCCAGTTCCGCCGAGACGTCCAGCGGGATGTCGAGGATGAAGTCGAGGTCTCGCTTGGTGCGGTCCGGGCGCGGAGCCTTGGCCTCGTCCGTCAAATCCTTGAACACCGCGTCAGAGCTTTGAGCGGAGAGCTGGCGCTGGGCCTGCTCCTGCTGCATGCCCGCCGCCTCGTCCTCGGCCAGCGCTGCGGCCCATTCGGCGGCCAGCGCATCGTCGTCGACGCCGGAATCTCCGCCGCCTGCGGGCTTTGACGAGCCGTCGTCCTCAAGCGCTGCGGCCCATTCGGCAGCCAGTTGATCCTGATCGAGTTCCTTTTCCATGCCTATCCCCTTGTGCGGATGAGAGATTGCCTGCCAGGTCGCCTTGCAGCTATTGGACCACCATTTCCGTGAAGTACACGCGCAGGATGGACGAGCCGCCCATGATCTGGTTCAGGCGCTTCACGATTTCGTCCTTCAGCTCCAGCTTCGCGTCGATGCTCGAAAGCTCGGAGAAGGTCTTGCTGGACAGGAGCAGGATGATGGCGTCGCGGACCTTGGCTTCGGACTTGCCGAGGACTTCGGCGGATTCCTTGTTGGCGACCTCCACGGACAGGGTGAGCTTCAGGTAACGCCTGCCCAGCGGGTCCGCGAGGTTGACCACGAAGGTCGGCAGCGTCACGAGTTCCGTCTCGCCGGGCTGGGCGGCGGGGGCCATGGGCTGCGCCTCGGTCTCCTGCGTGGCATTGGCCGGGGCCTCACCACCGAGGAGCTGGTTCTTGATGATGGGCCATGCGAAGAAGCCAGCGGCCACGAGGCCCAGAAGGACCACGAGGATGATGATCCACTTGAGCATGCCGCCCTTTTTCTTTTCGCTTTTCGGGGCTTCGAGTTGTTCGTCGGCCACGGTGTGCTCCTTTGGGGAGATTGGTTGTTACTGCGTGTACGCGCCGAGCCACGGGGTCGTCTTGAGAAGAATCTCCACGCGCCGGTTCTGGGCGCGGCCGTCCGTGCTGGCGTTGTCGGCGATGGGCCAGTTGGGGCCATAGCCGGATACGGAAAATCTCTCGCCGGGGATGCCCTGCGACAGGAAGTGTTGCAGCACCGCGAGGGCGCGCTCGCCGGACAGCCGGTAGTTGCCCGCCGCATCCCCGCCCACGCTGTCTGTGTAGCCGGAGACGTTGATCGGGGCGCTCATGTATTGCAGCACCTCTCCGATGGCGGTGAGGATCGGCCGTGCCTGCGGACCGAGCTGCGCGCTGCCCGTGGAGAACAGCAGCTTGTCCGTGAGCACCAGCGCCACGCCTTCCGGGCGTTCGAGAACGTGCAGGTTCTCGTTGAGGGTGCTGCGGCTCAGTTCCTCGGGTAGAATGTCGTCCGGGAATAGCAGATCCTTGATCCGCTGCTGCTTTTCGAGCACTTCCCATGGCTTGTCCAGCGCATCGATGATGAACTTGATGTGCTGGGGCACCCTGCCCGCGCTACGATAGGACAAGAATCCTATGTCATCGCTGAAGATGGTGATCCTCGACAGTGTGCTGCGATCCATGGACGCCATACTGAGCAGGAGCACGAAAAATGTCAAAAGCAGGGTGACGAGGTCGCCGAAGGTGATGAGCCATTCGTCGCCAGACATTCCGCCGCCGCCCTTTTTCTTCTTCTTGGCCATGCGCGCTCTCCCCTACTGTCCCATGCCCCGGCGTTCGAAGCGGAAGATGAAGTCCTTGTAGCGGAATTCGTCCGAGGGCGCGTCCTTGCGCGTGGGGCCGAGCCTGTCGAGCCACTTGGCGTTGCGCTTGTCGAGGATGATGTCTACGCGGCGGTTCTTACGCCGGTCTTTGGCCGTGAGCTCGCTGTAGCGCGGATGGTAGCGCCCGAAGGCCTCCACGCGCAGCATGGCCGGGTCCATGCCCGCCTCAATGAGGAAGCGGTAGATGCCCATCACCCGCGCGAAGGACAGCCGCCACGAATCGTCCATGGATTTGCCGCGATCTTCCACGCGGTAGCTCGTGCCCTCCTCGTCGCGCAGGGACGAGGTGTGCCCGGCCAGCAGGATGGGGTATTCCACCGAAAAGAGTACGGGCAGGGCGCGTTCGAGCAGTTGCCGCCCCTGCGGCTTGAGGATGGCTCCTCCCGGCTCGAAGAGCACGTCGTCCGCGATGGAGAACACCTGCACGAAGCGGTTGGAGGAGAAGTTCAGGTCCTCGTTGGCGTCTTCCCAGATGAGCGCCTTGAGCGGTTCGAGGTCGTCGGTGCTTTCGGTCTCGATGGGGCCGGGTTCCACGGAGCGCTTTTTGTCCTGCGTGGAGAGCACCTCGTAGCTGTCGCGCCCGAGGCCGAAGGTGCCGACGATGGAACCGAGCACCACCAGCTTGCGGCGCTCGTCCATGACGCTCATGCTCACCAGAAGCACGAAGAACGTCAGCATGAGGGTCATCATGTCGGAGAACGTGACCAGCCATGCGGGGACGCCTTCGGGCTTCTGCTCCTTCTTCTCTCGTGCCATGCGCGGCTCCGTGGTCCGTGGATCAACCCTCCTGCCGGCGATCTCTGGGCGGCAGGAAGCTGTTGAGCTTTTCCTCGATGATGCGGGGGTTCTCGCCCTTGGAGATGGAAAGGATGCCGTGCATCACCATTTCCTTGAGCAGCACCTCTTCCTTGCTTCTCGTCTTTAGCTTGCCCGCCATGGGGTTGAAGACGAGGTTGGCGAGCACTGCGCCGTAGAACGTGGTCAGAAGCGCCACGGCCATGGCCGGGCCGATGGTGCTCGGGTCGCTCATGGTCTGGAGCATCTGCACCAGACCGATGACGGTGCCGATCATGCCCATGGCTGGGGCGAATGCGCCGAGGGTGGAGCAGATTTCCGCGCCGATGCTGTGCCTGTCCTCCAGATAGGAGATCTCCGTTTCGAGGATTTCCTGAATGGTCTGCGGTTCGAGACCGTCGACCGTGAGCTGCAGGCCCTTCTTCAGGAAATGGTCGTCGATTTCCTTGATGAGCGGCTCCAGCGACAGGATGCCCTCGCGCCGTGCGCGGTTGGCGTAATCCATGAATTTTTCGATGATTTCGGCGGGGCTTTCCATGCCGGCGAAGAAGGTCTTCTTGATGACGCCCATCACGCCGAGGATGTGGCTGAGCGGATAGTTGACCATGGTCGCGCCGATGGTCCCGCCCACCACGATGAGCACCGAGGGGATGTTGACGAAGATGAGGGGGCTGCCTCCGGTGACGATGGCCGCCGCCACCAGTCCGAAGGAAAGCACGATTCCGATGAGCGTCGCAAGATCCATGGCGTTCGCCGGCTCCTACTGTTTGACGGGCCGTGGCCCGAAGATGCGCGTTCCCACTCGCACGATGGTCGCCCCTTCCATGACGGCCTCGGGGAAGTCGTCGGTCATACCCATGGACAAGTCCGGCAGCTTCGCGCCGAGGCTGGGCTCCAGCTTGTCCCGCAGTTCGCGCAGCCGCGCGAAGAGCGGACGGCGCTGCTCCGGCGTCAGGTCGAAGGGCGGCAGCAGCATGAGCCCGCGTAGCCGGAGCGTGGACAGGCCGAGAACCTCCTCGGCCAGAGCGGAAAGCTCGCTCTCCTCCACTCCCGCCTTCTGGCCCTCGCCCCCGAGGTTGACCTCGATGAGCACGTCCAGCGTGGGGGCACATGTTGCCGCAAGGCGTTTATGCAAGGCTTGGGCCAGCTTGGAGCCGTCCAGCGTATGGAGGAGGCCGAAGCGGTCGGGCACGAACTTGGCCTTGTTGCTTTGCAGACGCCCCGTGAAGTGCCACGAGATGTCGATATCCGCCAACTCGTCCTGCTTGGCCAGGGCTTCCTGAATGTAGTTTTCGCCGAAGTGGCGCTGCCCGCCCTCGTAGGCCGCACGCACCGCGTCAGCGGGGTGGAACTTGGAGATGGCCACCAGCGCCACGTCCTCGGGCCTGCGCCCGGAAACGCGTGCCGCCTCGGCCACGGCGTCGAGTGTTCCGGCCAGTCGATCGCGGATGCCCTGCGCCTCGATATCGGAAATCATGGGATGTGTCCTCGTTGGTCTGCGTGCGCCCCGTGTGCCGGGACGCCGCGCCGTCAAAAGATCGGCGGAGCATCGCGGATGCGCTCCCGCCTGATACGTATGCGGGGCGGACTTCCGCAGAAGCTCCGCCCCGTGGTGAATCGTCGTTGGCCGTGGGGGACCTAGTCCTCCATGCCGCCGGTCAGCCCGATGGCCTGCAGGAAGGAGACGTCCTCGGTCCAGCCACTGCGGACCTTGACCCACAGTTCGAGGTGAACCTTTTTCTCAATGAGCGTCTTCAGCTCCTTGCGGGCCTTCTGGCCGATGTCCTTGAGGTTCTGACCCCCCTTGCCGATGACCATGGCCTTGTGGTTGTCCCTGGTCACGTAGATCACGGCGGAGATGGTGACCATGTGGTCGTCTTCGCTCCATTCCTCGATCTCCACGGCGGTGGTGTACGGAAGCTCGTGGCGCAGGCCGAGGAACAGCTTCTCGCGGATGGTCTCCGAGGCCATGAAACGCAGCGGCACGGTGGAGACCTGATCCTCGGGGAACATGGGCGGGCACTCGGGCAGGCACTGCTTGACGCTCGCGAGCAGCCGGTCTACGCCTTCGTTCGTTGCGGCGCTCACCGGGATGATCTCGGCGTTGGGCCATGTGGAGGAGAAGAATTGCATGAGCGGCAGCAGCGCGGCCTTGTCCTTGACCAGATCGATCTTGTTGAGGGCGAGGAATACGGGCTGCTGCGTGCCGGCGACGCGTTTGACCAGCGGCTGCATCTCCTTTTCAAGCAGATACGGCTTCTTGGCGTAGAGATCCGCATCCGCCATGACAACCATCACGTCGGCGGATTCCGCCGCGTTCCAGGCCGCCTGCAGCAGAAAGCGGTTCATCCTGCCGGACAGGCGGTGTACGCCCGGGGTGTCCAGAAACATGATCTGGGCGTCCGGATCGGTGAGGATGCCGGTGATCTGGTTGCGGGTGGTCTGGGGTTTGGGGCTGACGATGGCCACCTTCTGGCCGAGGATGCCATTGAGCAGGGTGGATTTTCCTGCGTTGGGCGGGCCAAGAAGGACCACGGTTCCGAAACGGTGCGTCATGCGGTTTTGATTCTCCTTCAATGAATACTGTTCTGTTTCGCCCTGTTGTGGGCGTTTTTCTCGTCCAAGGTTGACTCGCCGGAAAGATAGTATACGTTAATCAGTCATGTTCCGGCACCGGAAGCGTCCACCAATTCAATCCGAAAAGCAAGGGTTGCCTTGCCCGAGCCGTTCGGCTACGGAACCTCGTCAATATGAGCAAGAATCTAATCATCGTCGAGTCACCGGCCAAGGTGAAGACCATCAAGAAGTTCCTCGGACGGCAGTACGCCGTCGAGGCCAGCGTCGGCCACGTCCGCGATTTGCCGGACAAAAAGCTCGGCGTGGACGAGGAATCCTTCGAGCCGGAGTACCAGATCATTCCGGGCAAGGAAAAGGTCGTGAACAAGCTGACCTCCGCCGCCGCCAAGGCCGAGACCATCTATCTCGCGCCCGACCCGGACCGCGAGGGAGAGGCCATCGCGTGGCATGTCGCCAGAATCCTGCGCGACAGCAACGGCGAAGCGACCATCCAGCGTATCCAGTTCAACGAGATCACGTCCCGTGCCGTCAAGGAGGCGCTGGAACATCCCCGCGAACTCGACGAGGATCTTTTCAATTCCCAGCAGGCGCGGCGCGTTCTTGACCGCCTCGTGGGCTACAAGGTCTCTCCCCTTCTATGGAAGAAGGTGAAGCGCGGCATCTCCGCCGGGCGTGTGCAGTCCGTGGCCCTGCGGCTGGTGGTGGACCGCGAGAAGGAACGCCGGGCCTTCGAGCCCGAAGAGTATTGGGTGCTCAAGGTCCGTCTCGCCGGAGACACGCCCCCGCCCTTCGAGGCCGACCTGTGGAAGGTGGGCGGCAAGCCCGCCAAGGTCGGCTCCGGCGATCAGGCAGCGGCCGTGGAGGCCGCCGTGCGTTCCGGCGCGTTCAGCGTGGAGTCCGTGGAAGAGAAGGAACGCCGCAGGCAGCCCTTGCCGCCGTTCATTACCTCCACCCTGCAGCAGGAGGCCAACCGCCGTCTCGGCTTCTCGGCCAAGCGCACCATGAGCACCGCTCAGCGTCTGTACGAGGGCGTGGACCTCGGCGAGCGAGGCACCACCGCGCTCATTACCTACATGCGTACCGACTCGGTGCGCATCGCCAACGATGCCCGCGACGCCGCCAAGGATTTCATCGTCGAGCGCTTCGGTGCGGACTTCTATCCGCCCAAGGCCCGGCAGTTCAAGACCAAGGCCTCCGCGCAGGACGCCCACGAGGCCATCCGTCCCGTCGATGTGGAGATCACTCCGGATGACGTGAAGGCCCTGCTGCCCGCCGATCAGTTCAAGCTCTATAAGCTCGTTTGGGAGCGCTTCGTGGCGTCGCAGATGGCGGCGGCGACCTTCTGGGATACCACCGTCACCGTGCGCGCCGCCGGAGAGGGCGTGGATGCGTCCATGGAGACCCTGTGGCGCACCAAGGGCGAGCGCATGCTCTTCCCCGGCTTCCTCACCGTGTACAGCCCGTCGGGCAACGGCGAGGCCGAGGCGGAACTGCCCAAGCTCGCGGCCGGACAGGACCTCACCCTCGAAGACTTCCAGAAGGAACAGAAGTTCACCCAGCCGCCGCCGCGCTACAGCGAAGCGTCACTGGTCAAGGAGTTGGAGGAGAAGGGCATCGGCCGTCCGTCGACCTATGCGGCCATCATCTCCACACTGCTGGCGCGCGAGTACGTGCAACTCACGGACAAGCGTTTCATTCCTACGGACCTTGGTGCCGTGGTCAGCGACCTGCTCACCGAGCACTTCGAGACGCTCCTCGACGTCGGCTTCACGGCCAGCATGGAGGAGAGCCTCGACCGCGTGGCCACTGGCGAGCAGGACTGGATCGCCCTGCTCAAGGACTTCACCACGGACTTCTACCCCACCCTCGACCGGGCGCGGGACAACATGGCCCGTGTGAAGACCGGTCTCCAGACTGAGATGCCCTGTGAGGTGTGTGGCAAGCCCATGGTCATCAAGTTCGGGCGCGCGGGGACTTTCCTCGCCTGCTCCGGCTATCCGGGCTGCACCAATACTAAGAACTTCACCCGCAACGAACAGGGCGACATCGAGATCATCGAGAAGGCCAAGGCCGAATCCGAGAAGCTCGGTCGCAAGTGCCCGGAATGCGGCGGCGAGCTTGTGCTCAAGCGTGCGCGGACCGGCAGCCGCTTCATCGCCTGCGATAACTACCCGGACTGCACCTATACGGAGCCGTTTACCACGGGCATCACTTGTCCCAAGTGCGGACAGGGCGAGCTGGTGGAGAAGTCCTCGCGGCGCGGCAAGCTGTTCTTCTCGTGCAGCCGCTACCCGGATTGCGACTACGCCCAGTGGAATCCGCCCGTGGCCGAGGCATGCCCGGACTGCGGCTTCCCCGTGCTGGAGCGCAAGAACACCCGAGCACGCGGCGAGCACCTGGCCTGTCCCAATAAGGACTGCAAGTATACGCGAGCCCTGACCGAAGAGGACGCCTAGCCTCGCGGTATCGTGGCGGATGGCGGGCGATGTCCTGTCATTTCGCCATGGTGCGCGGGAAGGCGCGATGGCAGGGAAGCCTTGTTTGGCGCGGGTTTTGGTGAAAAGATCGGTGAATGTTGAAAAAATCTTCTGAAACCTGTTGACGGCAGGGGCTGTTTTGCCTAGAACCGCCCTCCGCCGCACGGAAAAGGCAACAGCCACTCCGAAACGGCAATTTGAAAAAAGGTGAAAAAACGGGTTGACGACGACGGCTAAGCCGGTTAGTTCTGCCACCCCGCCGCACGGAAGGATCTTCCGACGCGGCGCCGAAAAAAAGTTGAAAAAAGAGGTTGACGGACGCTGACCCACGGGTTAGAGACCGCAACCCGCCGCACGAAGCGCAAGCTTCCGCGGCACTTGAAAAAAAAGTTTGAAAAGAGGTTGACGGAGCCAACGCGCTCCGATAGAAACGCCTCTCGCAACGCCAAACGGCGTTGGCGGATTTGGTCTTTGACAATTAAATAGCGAGTCGTGTCGATCTTGAACGAATTGCCTTAAAAGTCAGCTTTGCGGTTCGATAAAATCGGATCGC